>JAVBJN010000069.1:0-11036 GCA_031546985.1 Chitinophagaceae bacterium | reverse complement strand
CGGCAGCGGCGGTATAGCCCAACTGGGTTCTGTATGCTCCAGTTGGGGCAAGGCCCGCGGTACTACCGGCTCTCCCAACCCTGTAGGCGATCCTTTCGATATCGATTATGTTTCGCACGAGATGGGGCACCAGTTTGGCGGCGACCATACTTTTAATGCCAATACCGGTTCCTGCCAGGGCAATGGTGCTTCTGGTTCGGCTTATGAGCCAGGCTCAGGTACTACCATTATGGCTTACGCGGGTATTTGTGGCTCTACCAACGATGTGCAGCCGCACAGCGATGCGTATTTCCATATTCGCAGCCTCGATCAGATCACCACATTTATTAATGGCAACGGCAATGTTTGCGCTGTGAAAAGCAATACATCAAACGGAGCGCCTGTCGTAGCGGCGGGTGGCACTTATGCCATTCCTACCAAAACGTTTTTTGAACTTTCAGGTTCCGCCACCGATCCCGAAGGCGATGCCATCAGCTATACCTGGGAAGAATATGACCGTGGTAGCTTTGGCGACTGGAGCAGCCCGGTGGGCAATGTGCCATTGTTTCGCTCGGTAATGCCCGATACAGGCGCCGATCGTATGTTTCCAAGACTTACCTACGTCCTGCGTCATATGAAACGGGTAAGAGGTGAGCTGGTGCCGGATTATGCCCGTGCCCTTACGTTTAAACTGGTAGCCCGCTCTGTAAACAACGGTTTGGGTTCGTTTGAATATTCGGATGTGAATGTGAGCATCAACGTGGTAGAAACCGGTAGTCCGTTTGCATTAACGAGCCAGCTGGTGTCTGAAACCTGGACTGGCTTTGAACAAAAAACAATAACCTGGGATGTAGCGGGTACCGATGTGGCGCCTATCAGCACACCCACTGTAGATATCCTGTTTTCTGCCGATGGTGGTAAAACATTCCCGTTTCTACTCAAAACCAATGTGCCTAACGATGGTAGCGAAATAATTGAAGTGCCTAATGTGGCTACCACAACCGGCCGTGTTAAAGTAAAAGGCAACGGTAATGTGTTTTTCGACATTAACGGCCAAAACCTTACGGTGCTTAAAAGTTCGGTAGCTGCTGGTGTAAACGATATTAATACAACCGAAGACTGGTCATTGTTTCCCAATCCGGGCAATGGCTCCTTTACTGTAAACTGGGGCAAACAGTTGCCTGCGCAACTTACTCTCCAGGTGATTAACGCATTGGGTCAGGTAGTGTTATCGCAACAAGCCTCCGATCGTAATGCTACCGTTAATGCCAACCTGGCTGCGGGCGTTTACCATGTAATGCTGGCCGACCAGTCGGGTAGCAAACGAATGGTTAAAAAGTATGTAGTGCAATAGCAGAACAATATTGAAATTGATTTGAAAAGTGGTTTCTTTGTAACAAGGGAAACCACTTTTTTTATGGAGTTGAAACATTATAGAATTACGGTTAGTGGTAAGGTGCAGGGCGTTGGATTCCGCATATCTACCAAGAAAATGGCCGATGCCATGGGCGTTAAGGGTATTGTGCGCAACCAACCCGATGGCAGTGTGTTTATTGAAGCGGAAGGCGATGAAGAACTGATAAAATATTTTATGATCTGGTGCCACCAGGGGCCGGACGAATCGGTAGTGAAATGGGTAAGTGTAGACCTGGGCGAATTGAAAAACTATACTTCTTTTGAGATTGAATAGTCATAAGGATGTTCGATATCAGAAGTACAATCGCCGATCTGAGCATAACCGACCTGCCAGGCGCAGCTCCTGTCAGGTCGGAGTTAGAATAGCACCATGTTAACTACGCCTCATTCATCAATTCAAACTCATAAAAAATCCCCGTAGCTCAGCTGAGGGGATTTTTGTTATCAGAATAATCTAAATCAGCAAATCAGACATCAGCGATAGGTGTCGCTTCTTCTGCTTCCCAGGGCCTGCCCGGAGGTGTTTTGTGTTTCAGGATCAGGCGCAGGGTGGTGTCGTTGGTAAAATAACTCCATGCCCAGTTGATGAAAATAATGAGTTTGCTTTTCACACTCAGGATAAGCATCAGGTGCAGAAACATCCAGAAAAACCAGGCTAATCTACCCTGGAAACTAAAGCCAGGCAGATCTACCACGGCTTTGCGTTTACCTACAGTAGCCATAGAGCCCGGGTCTTTAAATTCAAAGTCGGTGAGTGGCTTGCCTTTGAGCATAGCCAGCATATTATGGGCCAGTACTTTGGCCTGGTTAAGCGCTACATTGGCTACCTGCGGGTGCCCTTTGGGAAATTTAGGCGTTTCCATTAAGGCAATATCGCCCAGCGCATAAATATTGTTGTAGCCTTTTACCAGATTGTGGCGGTCTACAATAAAGCGGCTGTTGCGGAAAATGCTTTCGGTTTCAATGCCCGAAACAATATTGCCCGTTACCCCGGCTGCCCATATCAGGTTATTGGTATGAATGGCGCGGCCGTCCTGCAGGGTTACTACCCGGCCATCGTAGTTTTGCACAATAGAATTGACCCACACTTTTACACCCAGGTCTTCGAGGTATTGCTGCGATTTGGTTTTGGAAGCCTCCGACATATTGTTCAGCGTGTGGTTGCTGCCTTCGAGCAGGTAAATATTCAGCTTGCTGAAATCCATATCCGGGTAGTCTTTGGGCAGGATATTGCGTTTCATTTCGGCCAATGCGCCAGACAGTTCCACGCCTGTGGGTCCGCCACCTACCACTACAAAATTCATAATGCCTTCCAGTTCATCCGGCGGAGCGCTTAGTGCATCTTCAAAATTTTGCAGAATGCGGTTTCTCAGCGCTACGGCTTCGGTGGTCGACTTCATCGGGTAAGCATACTTCATCAGTTGCTGGTTGCCAAAGAAGTTGGTGGTGCAGCCGGTAGCCAGCACCAGGTAATCGTAATGAAAATCGCCGATCTCGGTATGTACCGTATTGGTAGCTGTGGTAACGCCCGTGGCTTTGGTAATGCGGATCTTCACATTTTTGGCCCGGTGAAAGATCTTGCGCAGCGGAAAAGAGATGCTGGCGGGCTCCAGGCGCGCCGTGGCTACCTGGTAAAACAGGGGTTGAAACTGGTGGTAATTGTACTGATCTATCAAAAGGATCTCATAAGGGGAATTTTTGAGTTTCCTGGCTAATTGTATACCCGCAAACCCTCCCCCAATAATAACGATCCGTTTATTGGATGATGACATAAAAGGTGTTTTATGGACGGTTAGTTATCTGAAAATTCAGGGTATAAATACGTCGATAGTAGTTGGTTTTGAGGTGCGAAAAGATCAATAGGCAAAGGTAACGCTATCTGTTCAATAGCAAGCCAAATGCCAACGTCTTTTTCATTAGTCATATACTAGGGAAGTATGTTTTTTGTATATTGTTTTTTTTGTTTAAATTAAACTACTGCAATAATGGATGAACTGTCTCAATCTGGGCCGGAATTACGCATTGAGGATCGTTCCTCAGTTTATCTTACTGAAATTGTTAAATGGTCGCGCTTCTTATCGATTGTTGGGTTTATGTTCCTCGGTATTGGGGGAATAATTGTGGTCATCGCGGGGGTAGCCATAACCATGGGGAGCGGAACAAGTACGTTTCGTATTGGCAATGAAGCAAGCCACCCATCGCAATACGCTGGTGTGATAAATATTGTATTGCTGATAGGAATGCTGGTTCTTTATTTCTTTCCCTGCCTTTACCTGTACCGGTTCTCCCAGCAAATGAAAATGGGGCTAATGGCTCAGAACCAGCGGGCTACAGACAACGCTTTTGAGAACCTGAAATCGTGTTTCAAGTTTATAGGTGTTTCAACTATCGTTCTACTAAGTTTATATGTGCTGGCCTTTATTTTGGGGTTTTTATTCAGGATGTAATAAAACGTTAGCCTAAAAAAAATCCCCCGCAGCACTGCGGGGGATTTTTTACTATTTCACTTTTGTAATCTTTAGCATATTGGTGGGCAGGTGCTCCTGTATGGGCGTGCTGCCGGTGTTTACCACCACATCGCCTGTTTTGAGCAGGCCCATTCCTTTCAGAATATCGATCTGGTCGGCAACGATTTCATCCATACTGTTTTCCTTATCGTAATAAATGGCCTGTACGCCCCAGCTTAAGCTCAGCTGGTTAATAAGGCTGCGGGTTTTGGTAAAGATGTACAACTTAGATTTAGGTCTGAAACTGGAGAGCATAAACCCGGTATAGCCCGATTGGGTCATACCCAGGATGGCATCGGAGTGAATGTCTTCTGCAATGCGGCAGGCATTGTAACACAGTGCGTCGCTCAGGAAGGACGGAGAGTGCGGCTGCGGCGTAAGGTTGCGGTTGTATACAATTTCTTCTTTCTCTACCTCTTCAATGATGCTCACCATGGTTTTGATCACCAGGGCAGGGTGCTGGCCCACAGCGGTTTCTGCACTCAGCATTACCGCATCAGCTCCTTCCAGTACGGCATTGGCCACATCGGTAATTTCACTTCGGTTGGGTTTTACCCGGTCTATCATACTTTCCATCATCTGCGTAGCAATAATCACCGGCTTGGCACGGTGAATACATTTGCGCACAATGTTTTTCTGAATCATCGGAATCTGCTCTACCGGCAGTTCTACACCCAAATCGCCCCGGGCTACCATAATGGCATCAGATGCCAGAATGATTTCGCGCAGGTGGTTCAGCGCTTCGGGTTTTTCGATCTTGGCTATAATCTTGGCATTGCTGCCTTTCGATTTAAGGATAGCCCGCAGTTCATGAATATCATCTGGCTTGCGCACAAAAGAAAGCGCCACCCAATCAATAGGCTGGGTAATGATGAATTCGAGATCGGCCAGGTCTTTTTCGGTAAGCGAAGGCAGTGATATAATGGTATCGGGCAGGTTTACGCCTTTTTTAGAAGAAAGCACACCGGCTACAGTTACTTCTGCCTCTACACTGTTATCGGGCAGGATGCGCACCACTTTTACCTCGATCTTGCCATCGTCGATAAGTATTTTATTGCCAATACGCACATCGCTGTGGAAATTGGGATATGAGATATAGATATGCTCTTTGGTGCCTACGCATTTTTCGTTGGTAAACCGGATAATGTCTCCGGCAGCCAGCGGCAGCGCGTTGTTTTCGATTTCGCCCACCCGCAGTTTAGGACCTTGCAGATCTGCCAGGATGGCAATGTGAAACGGGAAGTTTTCGTTAATCAGGCGAATGTGGTTAATCACATCCAGGTGTGCCTGGTGCTCGCCATGAGAGAAATTTAAACGGAATACGTTTACGCCGGTTTCTACCAGCTCCAGTAATTTTTCGTAGGTATTGCATGCCGGACCTACCGTGGCAATAACCTTCGTTTTATGTTGAACCATGTCAGTAATTTGACTTTTTATAATGCGTTACGCTTTTATGTTGCCAGTACTTTGATCATATCGATCATGTCTTTTTTCAACTTTTGTTTTTGCTTGGCGGCTTTTTCGAGCGGGGTAAAATGGATGTTGTCGTTGATGATACCTACCATTTGCTGCGATTTGCCATGCAGCAGACCTTCTACTGCTGCGTAACCCAATCTGCTTGCCAGTATGCGGTCCTGGCAACTGGGTGAGCCGCCCCGCTGGATATGTCCCAGAATGGTTACCCGCACATCGGCATCGGGCAGGTTGTTCTGAATGGTTTTGGCCACTTCATTGCCGCCGCCAAAATCATCGCCCTCGGCCACCACCAGTATCTGCGTTAGTTTTTTACGTTTATTGTCGAAATTAACCTGGTTGATCACCGAATCAATATCGGTATGGATTTCGGGAATCAGCACCGCTTCGGCACCGCAGGCCAGTCCGCTGTGCAGGGCAATATAACCCGCGTCGCGGCCCATTACCTCTACCACAAACAAGCGGTCGTGCGCATCGGCTGTGTCTCTGATTTTGTCAATGGCTTCTACAGCAGTGTTTACAGCCGTGTCGAAACCTATGGTGTAATCGGTGCCCGCCATGTCTTTATCAATAGTACCGGGAATGCCAATGGCCGGAATGCTGAATTGTTTAAAGAATTCTACCGCGCCACGAAAGGTGCCGTCGCCACCAATCAGTACCAGCCCGTCAATATTGTGGGACTTTAGCTGGTCGTATGCTTTTTGGCGACCTTCGGCGGTGGTAAACTCTTTGCTGCGTGCGGTTTTGAGAATGGTGCCCCCGCGCTGGATAATGTTAGATACGCTCTGGGTCTGCATCCGAAAGATGTCGCCCTCAATCATACCCTGGTACCCGCGCATAATGCCAAACACATTCAAACCATGGAAAATGCCCGTGCGTACTACTGCTCTGATGCATGCGTTCATGCCCGGAGCATCTCCCCCGGACGTCATAACTGCAATATTTTTGATGTTACTCATGTGTTTGGGAAATGGTTATGTAAAGGTAAACTTAAAAAGTTTGGCTATTTTTATTCGTTTCTTAAATCAGAAAAATTAAATGCCGCTATGAAGAAATCGTTAATGTTGTCGGTAATGGCAATGCAAATTATGAGTATGGCAAAGGCGCAAATGAAGTATCCGGTAACCCGGAAAGATAATGTGGTAGAGGATTATCACGGAACTAAAGTTGCAGACCCCTACCGCTGGCTCGAAATTGATACCGCCCGCGAAGTAGAGGCCTGGGTAAAGGAAGAAAACGCGGTTACAGAGGCTTATCTCAATAAAATACCATACCGTAACGCTATTCGCGAGCGTTTGACGCAATTGTGGAACTATCCTAAATATGGTGTGCCTTATCATGAGGGCGAATATTATATTTTCTCTAAAAACGACGGACTGCAAAACCAGGCGGTAACCTATATCCAGAAAGGGATGAACGGTACACCCGAAGTACTGCTGGACCCCAATAAACTGTCTAAAGACGGTACCGTGGCCCTGCAGGCGACTGCTTTCTCCAAAAAACAAACTTATTTCGGCTACGCCGTATCGGCATCGGGCAGCGACTGGCAGGAGATTTACGTAATGGATGTAAAAACGAAAAAACTGCTGAGCGATAAGATAGATTTTGTGAAGTTTACCGGCATCAGCTGGAAAGGTGAAGACGGTTTTTACTACAGTGGTTATGATAAACCCAAAGACGAAAAGACCAAATTCAGCGCTAAAAGTGAATACCAGAAAGTGTATTACCACAAAATTGGTACGCCACAGTCGCAGGATATCCTGATCTATGAAGACAAGGAACATCCGCTGCGTTATGTGAGCGCCGGTCTTACCGAAGACGAACGTTTCCTGATTCTGAGCATTTCTGAAGGAACAGATGGTTCTGAAATTCGTGTAAAAGACATGAAAGATGCCAAGCAAAAAGATTTTACCGTGTTGGTGCCTGGTTTTAAAACCAACGCCAATGTGGTAGACAATGTAGGCGATAAACTGATTGTGCTCACCAACCTGGACGCACCGAATTATAAAGCTGTATTGGTAGATCCTAAGAACCCTGCGCCTGCCAACTGGAAATTGCTGATTGCGGAGCAAAAAGAACCCATGGAAGGTTTGAACACCGGTGGTGGTAAAATGTTTGCCGCTTACCTGAAAGATGCTACTGCCAAAATCATGCAATATGATCTGAACGGTAAGTTTGAGCACGATATTACACTGCCAGGCCTCGGTACTGCCAGCGGTTTTGGCTCCAAGAAGGAAGATAAGAGTTTCTTCTACTCCTTCACTTCATTTACCACACCTTCTGCTATCTATAAATATGATATCGGAACCGGTAAATCGGAGCTGTACAAGCAGAGCGAAGTAAAATTTGATCCCAGCCTGTACGAAACCGAGCAATTGTTCTTTACCAGCAAAGACGGCACCCGTGTGCCTATGTTTGTGACCCACAAAAAAGGTATTAAAAAAGATGGTACCAATCCGGTATTGCTGTATGGTTATGGCGGATTTAACGTAAGTCTTACCCCTGCCTTCTCTGTAACCAATATGGTATTTATTGAGAATGGTGGTATCTATTGCCAGGTTACCCTGCGCGGTGGTGCAGAGTATGGTGAGGAATGGCACAAAAGCGGTATGCTCAACAATAAGCAAAACGTGTTTGACGATTTCATTGGTGCAGCAGAGTATATGATTAAAGAAGGGTATACCAACCCCTCTAAAATCGCTATTCGTGGTGGTTCTAATGGCGGCTTGCTCGTAGGCGCCTGTATGACTCAGCGCCCCGATCTGTTTAAAGTAGCGCTGCCTGCGGTAGGTGTAATGGATATGCTCCGTTTCCACAAGTTTACTGTAGGATGGGGTTGGGTAGTAGAGTATGGCAGCAGCGACGATAGAGACCAGTTTGGTTACCTGCTTAGATATTCGCCACTGCACAACCTTAGAGCGGGTGTAGAATATCCTGCAACATTGGTAACTACAGCCGATCACGATGACCGTGTAGTACCTGCGCACTCCTTTAAGTTTGCAGCTACCTTGCAGGAATACCAGAAAGGTAACAATCCTGTGCTCATCCGCATCGACAGCAAAGCCGGTCATGGCGCTGGTAAACCCACCAGCAAGATCATTGATGAATACACCGACATCTGGTCGTTCGTGTTCTACAACCTGGGAATGACCGTTAAGTAATCGCTGATTTGGTGATATCTGATCGCTGATTGGTACAGCGTGATGTAATGATTAAAAGACCAGGCGGAAGCTATGCTCCTGCCTGGTCTTTTCTTTTGCGGTAAGCTACCTTAGCTTTCTGTTGGGTAGTTAAGACCTGCCAGGTTCACAGGTCCGGTCAGGTTTCGGCAGGGAGCTCTTTTCTTTTGGAATGAATCTGTAATTTGCTCTATCTTAAATCATCCAATCCTAAATCGTGTTATGCAATTGCTGCAATCCATTCACCATATCGCCATCATCTGTTCCGATTACGAGCGCTCCAAACGTTTTTATACCAAAGTACTGGGACTCAAAGTGATTCGGGAAGTGTACCGCGAAGCCCGTAATTCTTACAAGCTCGATCTGGAGTTGAACGGTACCTATGTCATTGAGTTGTTTTCTTTTCCCGACCCTCCGGCGCGGCCTTCTTTTCCTGAGGCGCGTGGTCTACGGCACCTCGCATTTTCGGTGGCGAATGTGGATGAGGCCGTAAAACATTTGCAGGAAAACCATATTGCCTGCGAGCCTGTACGGGTAGACGAATACACGGGTAAGCGGTTTACGTTCTTTTCCGATCCCGATGGATTGCCATTGGAGTTTTATGAAGATGAATAAGTGCGGATAATACCATTCATACGATAAAAGCAAGGGAGGCTAAGGCTTCCCTTTTTTATTGCTTAGATTAGCGTTTCCAAATAAAACGGAATGTTCAAAAAAATACTCGCGGGATGGGTTGTAGGCATGGGCATCACTGCTGCTGCCACGGCTCAGGATATTAAGACCTTTATGCGTGCCGAGCTGGATACGCTGTGCGGCAATACTTTTTCGGGCCGTGGATATGTGGATAGTGGAATGTGGAAAGCGGCTGATTTCCTGGCTAGCCGTTTTGATAAAATGGGACTGAAACCGGTGGGCAACGATTGGTTTCAACGGTTTGAATATCCTGCCAACAGTTTTCCGGGGCAATTGACCTTGCAGGTAAATGGTAAAGTACTGCAACCTGGCGTAGATTATATTGTATGGCCCAGCTCCCGCAATTATGCAGGCAGTTATGACCTGGATGTGATCGATTCTTCTGTAGTGGCCGATTCTGCCCGGCTGGTGCAGCGGTTCCGTATGGCATTCAGCAATCGAAAAGCGGCGCTGGTATACCTGCCCGATAGCGTGGGTTACCTGCCTTTTCATAAAAAATTCTTTGCCGACTCTACCCTGAAAGGTATGGTGCTGGTAGCTACAGGTAAAAAACTTATCTGGACGCCATCGAAAATGGTGCCTAAAAACCTGGCAGCATTTACTGTGCTGCGCAAGAGTCTGCCCGAAAACCCGGTCAATGGCAGCTTCCTGATCCAGCAGAAGTTTATGCCTTCTTTTGTGGCCAGAAACGTGGTGGGCATGATTCCTGGTAAACGGACCGATTCTTGTGTGGTTATCACCGCGCATTATGATCACCTGGGCCGTATGGGCCGCCAGGCTTTGTTTCCGGGTGCTATGGATAATGCCAGCGGCACTTCTATGTTGCTGTGGCTGGCCCATTATTACAGCAAGCATGAGCCGCCTTGCAATATTGTTTTCATGTTGTTTGCAGGAGAAGAAGCAGGTTTGCTGGGCTCAAAATATTATACCGAACATCCGATGTTCCCATTGTCGCAGATTAAATTCCTGCTCAATATTGATATGATGGGCGATGCAACTGATGGTATTTCGGTGATCAACGGTAAAGAAATTCCCGCACGCTACCAGTTGCTCAAACAACTGAGCGACGAAAAATATCATTTTAAAGAAGTACGCGAAGGTGGCAAAGCATCCAACAGCGATCACCATTGGTTTTATGAAAAAGGCGTACCCGCGTTTTTCATATTTGGCATTGGTGGCCAGGGGCATTACCACGATGTGTACGATAAACCGGAAACCGTTAGTCTCAATAATATGGACAAGGTTGCCGATATGATCCTTAATTTTATTGATAAACTGTAAATATCCCTACTATGCGCAAAACCTTATTGGCCGGCACTCTGGCCCTGAGTTTATGGGCCTGCAACAACAAAACCGGTGGTAGTCCGTCACAGCAGGAAGCCCAGCAGTTCATTGACCAATACACGACCGAGTACGTAAAACTGTACACGGCATCGAGCGAAGCCTCCTGGAATTCTCTTATCTACATTAAAGAAGGCGACAGCACGTATACCATTGCTACGCGCAAAGCCAACGAAGCATTTGCTGCGTTTACAGGCAGCAAAGCCAATATCGAAACTGCAAAAAAACTGCTGGAGCAGAAAGCTGAACTCACTGCGATTCAGCAAAAGCAACTTGAAGTGATCTTGTATAATGCTGCCAATAATCCCGAAACCATTGCCGATCTGGTAAAGGAGCGGATCAATGCAGAAACGGCCCAGAGCGACAAACTATACGGCTACCAGTATTTGATGGGCGGCAAAAAAGTAAGCACCAACCAGATCGATGATGTACTTAAAACCGCTACCGA
>JAVBJN010000013.1:0-42531 GCA_031546985.1 Chitinophagaceae bacterium | reverse complement strand
TGTTGCGTTATGGTGTGAGCCTGGGCGTAAACAAAACATTCAAAAAACAAGGTATTACCCTGCGTGCCAATGGCCGTGGTGTGAATTATAAAGATGTAGAAACCGCTATCTGGAAACCCTTAGTGGGCCTTGATCTGGGTGTAGGCTACAACTTCGATATGATGATTGGCAAAATAGGATTCAAATAACAATAAGCAGCATAAAGCATATGAAAAGATACATGACCCGTTTACTATTACCCTTGCTGTTGCTCAGCGGTTTAGGCGCTGTAGCACAATCGTACCAGGTAAACCTGGCTCCGCTTGATGGCATAGAGCTTAAACCCGATAATATTTTCAATTACCAGGTGGTAAATAACGCTGGTAAAGCCGAGCGTGTAAAACTGACCGGCACGGTAGTGTTTCGTCAGCAGAATATACAGTTTAGCTACCAGACCACCCTTACGGTGCAACCGGGTATGAACATCCTGGGTCAGCTCAATCCGCATGCAACCTGGAATTTTTCTTCCAATGGGTTAAAGGAACTGTTTCAGCAATATAGCAAGCTGCCGCAAGGCACTTACGAATACTGTGTATCGCTGCAACCCATTATCCAGGGCGGCGAGCAGCCCGAAGGGCCATCCATTGACGAATGTTTGTACCAGACGGTAAACGATATTTTCCTGATTAGCCTGGCAGAGCCCGAAGACGATGCCAAACTGCTCGAAACGCATCCCAACTTCAACTGGACGGTAAACTACCCCTTTGCAGGTCAGCTCACCTACCGCTTGCGTGTAGCGCCCATGCAAAAAGGGCAGAACAAAGCCAATGCCATTATGCGCAACCCGGCCATTTACACCGAAAAGAACATTTCCGGAATGGCCAAAATGTATCCTGCTACTGCCCGCGAACTGGAAAAGTTTAAACCCTACGCCTGGACGGTAGATGCGTATTACAAAGATGTATTGCTGGGTGGTGCGGAGCCCTGGATGTTTACCATTATTGAGGATACTTTTAAAATAGCTATTTCACCAGATCAGCCTTACTATGATGTTGTGAATTCTAAAAATGCGGCTAAGTTATACGCTGTTGGTGGACTTAAACTTAAGTATATCCTCAATGACGCTAATGCTGACGTACTTTCTTATGCCATTTTCGATGAAAAAGGTAAGCAGGTTTCAATTGACATTCCTAAAACTAATGTGGTGATCGGAGACAACTATTTTAAGATAGACTTTGCGGTAACCGAACGTTTACGTCATATGAAAACTTACCGTATAGAAATAACCTCAGAGCGAGGCCGCAAGTATAATCTGAATTTTATTTATATCAATCAGGATCTCATTAAAGGCTAGTGAACATGAAGAAACAATCTGCACTTTTCGTATTGGTAATAGTGTTGGCCGCGGGCCAGATCTTTCAATGGTTTTATATGAACCGGAAAGAACATAAAATTGGTTTTGTGGATACATTGAAAGTCTTCGACAGTTACAAACTGAAGGCTGAGATGGAGCGGGAGAGCGATAAAAAACTTAAACCTATTAAGGAGCAGATAGACAGCCTATCTGTATTGCTAAAGCTAGAACAAAAGGGCAACCAGGGTAATAGCGGCAGGCAAAACCTGTTGATGGAACAAATTACCGATCAACGTGAACTGTTTACCAGAACATACGATCAGGAGAACGAGCGTGTAAATAAGGCTGTTTGGGCCCGGCTCAATAGCCTGATGACGGATTTTGGTAAGGAATCCGGCGTGAAATTACTGATTGGTGCCAATGGCATGGGTACAGTGTTGTATGGTGATGAGGCAATGGACTATACCAATGACCTTATAAAATTTGTAAACAGCAAGTATGAATAAGATTTGTATATGGATGCTTGCGCTGTGTTTGCTAGGTGCTTGCAGTGGCAAGAAAAGTCCTGGAGATTATAAAGCTTATGTAGAAAGTCTTGATAATGGGTTACACCAGCAAAAGACAATAGACAAATGGCTGTATGATGTTCAATATAAACCCTCGGCTTATATCATGCTTGGTGAAAGCGTTGGGGCAGCGGAGAGAGATGCAAAACAAACCGCTCAAAGACTAGAAGAATTAAAGGATATGGTATGCTTTAACTTCTATATAAGGAATACTGAATCTGAGCAATCGTTTCTTAAAGTGATCAGCAAAGATGCGCAGGAATACGAAAAATGGCTGCAGTTTATGTCTGAAGGAATGAAACAAAACTTTACACTGGAATGCAATGGAGTGTCATATGAGCCTGTAGTTTATCATCTGGAACCTGCTTTTGGGCTTTCTCCGTTCGATAAACTGGTAGTGGCTTTTGAACCCAACGTTACAGATATGGCAGCTAATGATATGACATTAAGTTATGCAGATAAGATACTGAATCATGGAATTGTAAAATTCAAATTCAGTACAACCAATATTAAAAAAATACCCGTTCCCGGTTTTTAATCTCGATACATGAAGAAAAGTTATGTTCTGGGTATATCCAGAGTGTTGTTGCTCGCTGTTGTTTACCAAACCTTCTTCCCTTGCGTAGCCTGGGCCCTTACTTCGGGACCCAGCCAACCGGAAGTGCAAAGTTTTGAGCCGGTAGGTACTACCGATATGGTAGATCTTTTTAGCGGCGATTTTGTATACAATATTCCTTTGCTCGATGTAGAGGGGTATCCTGTAAACATATCATACCACGGTGGGGCAAATATTGAACAGGAAGCAAGTTGGGTAGGTTTGGGTTGGAATATTAATCCAGGCGTAATTAACCACAATGTTAGAGGTCTGCCCGATGATTTTAACGGGGAGAAAATTGAAAAAAAGCTTCATATTAAACCTGAAAACAATGTTCGTATTGGTGTAGGGGTTGGTGTTGAGTTTGCCGGTTTTGAAAAACAGTCGAAGAAGGTTACCCAGGGTAAAAAGAAAAGCACCGGCAAATTTTCTATTGGTGCCGAGGTTAATGTAAATAACTATAAAGGTGTAAGCGCTGGCTTTAATGTGGGGCTTGGCGTGAGCCTGTTTGGTGCAGTATCGGCGGGGGTAAACATTGGTGTTGGTTCCCAGACAGGAGCCGATATTGATTACAATGCTGCTGTAACTGCAACCAGCAAAAGTGCCTTAACCGTTTCTGCTAATGAGGTTTCTTCCAGTTCTTATGGGGCATCATTTGGCGCATCGCATGGCTGGAACTCCCGCAATGGTCTTAAAGATATCGGGTTAGGTTTACAAGCCAATGCAAGGAGTATGCAGGTGAGTGGGCCTGGTAGTACTAACTCCAAGCCATCAGGTTCTGGTGTTGGCGTAGGTGTAGGCATGAATGCAAGCGTACCCATAGGCCTTAAAAACTATGTGCCGGTGGTAACCAACCCGAGCTCGTTTAAGTCATATCAGATACAGATTAAAGGAGGACTCGAATTCTTTTACCTCTATGGTTCTGCCTGGGCCAAAGCGATGGTATCTAACACCAAGTTTGATGCCGAGGGGTCTCGTAACGGCTACGGCTATTTTTATCTGGAGAATGCTGGTAAAAATGATATTGTAGATTTTACCCGCGATAAGGATGGTATGTTCAACAAAACGATGGGATACCTGCCCATGGGCAATATGGCATATGATGTATATGGGGTATCTGGTCAGGGTACAGGTGGCGTATTCCGACCATTCCGCAATGATTATGGAACGGTATATGATCCCGAATTAGCTGATAATCCTATCACATCGCAGGAAAGTGATGATCTGAACATAGAATTAGGTTTTGGTGAACTTTTTGAAGCCGGGGGCGAATATTCATCTTACAAAACCAAGTTATATTCCGGCCCCTGGGCTAATGCGTACCAGCCATTCCACGGTGGCCGCAAAAATAGTTTGTACGAAAAATTTTATTTCAAACAGGCTGGTGAATTGACGGCAGCCAATAATAAGTATCTCGATGAAATCGGGGGCGTAACGGAGAAGCAATACACTGGTGGCGATATTCCTTATGAAAGAAACGGAGCGGCTAACAGTAGAGAAACAAGGGCCAGTTACCTGTATTTTCTGGACGGAGCCGAGGCCTCAAATGCAGACATTGGAAGTTCTGCAACCATAAAGGATTACAATAATGTAACCAGCTTTAGCAATGGTACTGTAAATCCCATGTCAATTAACCGGGTTGAGGCGCAGAGCAAACCCAAACGCAGAGCAAATCAGGCTTCGGAAATGGTTAAGGTTAACCCCGATGGTACCCGCTATATCTATGGTATTGGGGCAATGAATAACTTGCAGAAGGAAGTAACGTTTACAATTCCAGAGCCTAGTGATGCAGAAAAATCCAAAGGCATTGCACGCATCGAAAAAGGCAATTGGGATAGTGAAAACAATAAACAAGGTATAGACGAATACTATTCCGGTACGGTAACGCCCTCTTATGCGCATAGTTATTTCCTTACCTCTATTTTGTCTAATGATTATGTAGATGTAAAAGGCGATGGCACTACAGAAGATGATCTGGGCTCTTATACCAAATTCAATTATTCCTTAAAAGATACGGATTACCGCTGGCGCGCGCCTTACGATAAGGTAGGCGACAGTGCGCAATACAGTCCGGGTTTTGTATCAGATAAGCGTGATGATAAAGCCAGTTATGTAATTGGCTCTAAAGAAATCTGGCATCTGCACTCTATCGAGAGCAAAAACTATGTGGCGGAGTTTTATGTTTCTGAGCGGGAAGATGGCTTGGGCGTTACCGCTCCTGTAGTACCTTCCAACTCAGAATATGCAAATGGTATCTATAACAATGCTTTGTCTGCGGCTGGTAAATCGTTTAAACTCGATTCCATTGTATTGTATAACAAGAGCGATCGTTTCCTGAATGGCAATGCTGCAATACCGATAAAGAAAGTACGGTTTGTGTATGATTATTCTCTTTGTCCCGGCACACCCAACTCCACAGCAGCTACAAAAGGTAAACTTACGCTGAAAGCCATTTACATGTCTTATGGCACTTCAGAAAAAAATCTGCTGAGCCCTTACCGTTTCGATTACAATAACCCTCCGGAGTATGGTTACAGCTTTATTAACAAAGACAGATGGGGCAATTATAAGCCAAGTGAGCCTGGTTGCACCAACTACGAGTTTCCATTTACTAACCAGTCAGATCCCAACAACAATCAGTATGCTGCTGCCTGGCAGCTGACAAAAATATACCTGCCATCGGGTGGTAATATTACGGTGAATTATGAGGCAGATGATTATGCATTTGTACAAAACCGCCGTGCCATGGAAATGACCAAGGTTTTGGGGGTAGGTCCCGGCAAAAGCTATCAGCCAGGTATTTATCAGTTATATGAAGATAAGAAAACACCTTTCCTTTATGTTTACTTCAAACGAAGGGTAGGCCAGGAATTTGATCTGGCCAACCTAAGGCGTTCTTATCTCGAAAATGATGACCTGTTGTATTACAATTTCAGCATTGATGTAACAGGAAACGATCGTTATGAGCCAATTAAAGGTTATGCAGAGGTAAGTGAAGTGGGTAAGTGCGATGGGGCCGCCGGCGATACGGTAGGGTATATTAAACTGGTGCCTAAAAATCCGGTTAATTCCAATGCCACCTTACACCCGGCTACCTATGTGGGGCTGAATGTGGCCCGGTATAACCTGCCGCATATCCTGTTCCCCGGTTCTGATCCTGATAAAAGCACCGCTAAAAACATTCTTAAAGGAATAAAGGAAAGTATAAGCGAGCTTAAAAACCTTTGGAAAAATCCGCTGGTAACTCTGGTCGATAAAGGGCGGGCCAAGTATTTTAACAAAGACAAATCTTATGTGCGCCTCATGAGTCCCAACCTTGCCAAAAAAGGTGGTGGCCACCGTGTGAAATCGGTAGTGTTAAGCGATGATTGGAACAATATGTCGTCTAACGATGGTAATACTGCCAACTACGGGCAGGAGTATGATTATACTATAGATGATCCTAAATATGGGAAAATAAGTAGCGGTGTGGCCAGTTATGAGCCTATGGTGGGCATAGACGAATGTCCTTTTAAGCGGCCGGTAACTTATTTTGCTACGTCTAAAAGCAACGTGCCGCCTAACGATCCGGTAGAGTTGTACCAGGAAGAGCCATTGGGCGAATCTTTGTATCCTGGTGCCAGTGTGGGGTACAGTAAAGTAACTGTAAAAAGTATCAATAAAGATATAGCCCGCTCTGCGCAAACGGTAAAGGTGCATGAGTATTATACCGCTAAAGATTACCCTGTAGAGGTAAAAGCCAAAGGCATTGATGTAGTGCAGAAAGATAACGGATACAAATTTGGCTTCTTCCACACCGAGCAAAAGGATATTTACAGGCTGGCACAAGCGTATACGCTCTTGCTGAACGATATGCATGGCAAGCCTAAATCTACCAGCCAGTATGTAATTAAGCTAAATGACAATACCCGCAGAGAGTTGATCTCTTCTCAGGTGTACCAATACCAGACCCAACCGGGTATGACCATCACCGATAACGTGGTGCCGGTATTGAATGCTTCACTTGCAGGAGTAAAAGCCAGTACTGCAACAGTTGGGGTAGAGGCAGATGTAACCATCGATAGCCGTGAGCGAAGGGAGGAGACGACCGTAGAAACATACAATCTGAATGTAAACAGTGTGCAGTGGCTGGCGGTAAACATTCCGATACCTACATTCTTCTTTTCTGACAAGGCCGATAAAAAGGCATTCAGCTCTGTGGTTACCACCAAGGTGATACAGAAATACGCGGTATTGAAATCTGTAGAGACCTATAACGAGGGTGCCCGTTTCCTTACCACCAATCAATATTACGATCCGCAAACCGGGCAGGTATTGGTATCGAAGGTAAACAACGAGTTTGGCGATGATGTGTACAATGTAACCTACCCGGCGTATTGGGGGTACAGTGGCATGGGTGCCGCCTCTTCTAACCAGGGCTTTGAAGAAGATAGCATGACGATGGAATACCAGGCAGGTTATGCCAACCTTTCTACGCGCTTTGCAGGCAATTATAGTAAGGGTGATGAATTGATGCTTAATACCGGCGTAGGTACTATCAAAGTTTGGGTTGCAGGTTGTGGTCTGGTAACGAAGATCATCCCAGGTGATTGTAGTCTGGGAAAGCCGTGCAATGTCCTCTTTTGTGATCATGGAACGCCGTGCACAATTCCCAATACTTGTACTCATGGACAGCAGAGTGTGTCCATGCCTGTAATCAAAGTTGTACCTCGTGTGCTTGCTTCGTTTACTGCAGCAATGGGTACAAAAAACAATGTGCAATCTAAAATTATCCGTTCGGGCCGCAAAAATATATTGGAGGCCAGCCTGCAAGAAGCGAGCGTGATGGAAAATCCGGTAAACGACACCACTAAGCTCCTGCGAGCTAGCTTTACTAAAGGTATCCAGGTTAAGGCGCGCACTTATAGCGATAAAAAGGTAGACTGGATGCTTGGTACTGGCACTACAGCACAATACAACGATTATGTAACCGGTGTGCGGGGCAACCATAGGGTAGACCGCGAATTTGAATACACCGGCCCGCGCAATTATGTAGGCCATAGCCGCCAGGATGGTTTGTTCGATATGATGGGTAAGGTACTTTGGACAATTGGTCAAAAGAATGCTGATGAAAATGAACCTGATAGGGTTACTAAAATCACTTGCGATGCGCTCAATTATTCAATAATGGCACCCGTTGGTGCTGGTGGTGGCGCCGGTATCTGGCGCTTGCTAAAAGAGGTAACGCATTTTGATGCCAATGGTAATGAACTGGAAAACAAAAATGCGGTAGACATATCTTCGAGCGCGCAGTTTGGCTACAACAACCTGTTGCCCACTGCAGTGGCGGGCAATGCCAGGGCTTTTGAAATACTGGCCGAAGGGTTTGAAGATTTCTCTATCCTGGAGCGTATGCCGCTGAGCACCTTTGAGTTCTCGTTTATCCGTTCAGCATTTGCATTTGCCAACCTGGCTACCAATAACAATTACAGGTATAAAAATGCCAGTACCTCCGGCAACAATTTGCAGATAGTAAGCAACGAGAGCCACAGTGGCCGCTCTAGCCTTAGGGTAAACACCGCTAATGGTTTCTCGATTACGATTATGTCGCCGGGTAGCACCAATATACCTGATAAGTTTAGGCTGGAGGCTGGTAAGCCTTATATTATTAGTTGCTGGATAAAACCTGTGAACAATCCTGGAGATGGGGTTGCTGTATATAGTCCTTCAAACTTTAATATTTCTCACTTAGGAATTAACACGTCATTTAAAGCCCGCTCTAACCGGATCGATAACTGGCAGTTGTTTGAAACCACAGTATCCTTTGTGGCAAGCAGTCAGTCTGCAATACTTAACCTGCCGTCGGGTTATTATTACGATGATATACGCATCTCTCCGGCCAAGGCTTCGATGAAGGCATTTGTTTATAACCCTGCCAACCTAAGGCTGGCAGCTACATTAGACGAAAACAATTTTGCCACTTTTTATGAATACAACGCCGAAGGCCAGCTTATCCGTAAAAAGAAAGAGACAGAGCGCGGTATTCTCACCATTCAGGAAAGCCGTGGTGCAAACCCTAAAAAGTAACAGTATGAAAAAGAAGTTATATCTGTTCTTATATGTCATGATGGCTTGCCTGCCCGCGGCCTCGGCGCACCAGCTGGTGATAGACTGGTTTCAGAAGGTAAGGAGCCAGCTGCAGGACAAGACCAATATTGCCTACCAGTATACCGGTGAGCAAATCAATGCCGATAGTACTACGGCAAAAGTAAAAGGGTTTTATGCGCAAAAGCGTGGCGAGATACTGGTCGATAGCAGCGCTGAGCACTTACTCATACAAACGCGCGACTGGTATTACATGGCCGATCATGTAAACCGTACGCTTATCATTCGCAACCTGGCCAGGGAACAGGCCTGGTTTAACCGGCAAACGAAAGATATGACGGTGCTTACGGATGTGAATTTCCTGCCCGATAGTGTGATCGTGAAATATGGTAAAATAACCCATCGCGATATACCAGAGCGGGGTTCTATCGAGTTTGCCATCCAGTTTGCACCAGATATCCTTATTCGTGATCTGGTACTAGAAGTGCACAAAACCAGTTTTGCAGTTATCCGGTATGGTTTTACCTATGAGACGCCTTTTTGGGTAGATCTTGCCGATGACGAGAGCGACGCTGTGCCTGTGGAAAGGTACATTACCAAAAAAATAATGATGGAGCACCTGCGCTACGATTATACGTATGCCAAATGGGCGCTCAGCAATTATTTCAGCGAAAAGAACGGAAAGTTCCAGCTCAAAAAATACAACCATTACAAACTTGTTTCCTAAGCCTAATTCTGCAGATATGAACCCGGTTAGAAGAATTTATGTTACGATACTGCTGCTGACCAGCCTGTTGGTAGCGGGTGTGTTGCCCGCAACAGCCCAGCAGTTCAGGATGTACACCCAACGATTTCCGAAGGTAGAAACCGCCAGTGCAATAGCTACACATGGCCTGCCCGATACTGTTAAGAACGTATCGCATGGGTTGCTTGCCAATATGCAAAGCAATCCGAATTGGAATAATGTGTACAAAATATTCAGCATTCAAAACCTGGTGCGCCTTAAAATAGCTCACGACAATGGCATCAAAACCAGCGCTTACACTTATAAAGTAATGTATACGGTGCGGGGGTGGACCAATGTGGCCAACACCACAAATAACGCGCTTGCCGATGTTACTTTGGGTGATTCTCTGGTGATCAGTTACCAGCCAGACTCGCTAAAAAAATACCAGGATATCTGTATCCGTAAATATGCCGGATTTCACCGGATGGATATTATCATTAACGACATTTTGGACATTACGAATCCCCTTGTGGCTCCGGTATCTCTCAAAACAAACGTAGCAGCGTTTAAGCAAAAGAACTTTGTAATAGAAGGAGAGGTATGGATAAACCCATATGAAAAAGGATACAGCACCACAACCCCTTTATCGGTATATGCCAATACCGCCAATGTAGCTACCAAAGGTACCCTGGACCTCTCATGGGATTATAGTGGCAAAACCTATTCGCCCGCGCAATACGAGCTGGAGTGGACTTATGTAGACAATTACACTGCGGCTATTGACGCGAATGGTAATGTAACGGGGGGCACACTCCCCATTGGGCAGGTTAAGTATAGTTTTAAACAAAATGCCACCAGGGTTATACTTGATGCCAACAATTACCAGATACCGCTTATATATGAGAAAGGCTACCTGGTATACCGGGTACGTACGGTATGGCCAGATGAGGCATTGGGTAAATACCCTGTATACAGTGCCTGGTCTAATACGGTAGAGGAAGGCACGGTAGGTAGCCTGTCATCTGGCGGGTCCAGGTATTATCAAATAGCCACCCCCCACCTTAACGATAAAACCAACTGGCTCTATACCGTAAGTTTTGCCGAAGGTGGCAAGTACAAGCAGGTAGCCAGCTATTTCGATGGCGCGCTTAAAAACCGCCAGAGTGTAACCCGCCTCAACTCATCGCCCAACCAGGTATTGGTTACCGAAAGTGTGCTGGATTATGAAGGCCGCCCTTCCATTACCATATTGCCTACACCGGTAAACCAGGCTAAGCTGGAGTATATACCAGGCGTGGCTATCAATAACACAACAGGCCTGCGTTACCAGGCGGCAGATTTTGATAAGCTGAGCAGCGCGGTGTGCCCTGCAGTGCCCATTATCGCGCCACTGAAATCTACTTCAAAAGCATACACCTATTACTCACCAGCCCAAAACGGCACTGGCTACCAGAAATTTGTGCCCGATGCCAAAGGGTACCCGTTTGTGTACAGCATGTTGTCTCCCGACAATAGCGAAAAAATATTGCGGCAGGGTGGTGCAGGCGATAGCCTGCAGGTAGGCTTTGGGCACGATACCCGTTACGATTATGTAACACCGGGCCAGATGGAGCTTAACCGTTTCTTTGGTTCTGAGGCCGGCTACCAGGATTATTACCGCAAAACGGTGGTAAAAGATCCCAACCAGCAGTTATCGTTTAGTATTAAAGATCATTCCGGCAAGCCGGTTGCCAGTGGTATGATAGGTATGGGCGATAGCACAAGGCATCCCTTACAGGTAGTGCCCGAAGCCAAAGATGCCATTAATGTAACCGAAGACCTGCTTAAGGGTGTAGCGCAAACCATGAACAATGGTACCCGCAAGCTTAGCAAAAACTGGTTTGCAGACCAGGAAGGGCTGCACCACCTTACCTACAGTGTGTCGTATCCGCCATACCATCCTTGTATTAACCTGGATAAGTACCTGCAAGTGCAATCATCATACGCCTATGAGCTGTTCGACGATTGTGGTACCTCTGTAGTAAACCAATCGGGGTTAATAGGTACAACAGAAATTATAAGCAGCAATACACCTTTACAGTATAATTCGGGCACCATTTCCAAAAACCTGAAATCTGGTAAGTATACCCTCAACAAAACCCTTACGGTGGGTTTAAATGATGTGTATACTGCGGTAGATGCTTTTATGAAACTGCCGGGTACATGTGTAAAAACCGAAAATCAGTTTATAGAAGAGGCTGTGCGCAGCAAAACCTTTCCCTGCCCATCTACAGATGTGCCTTTTGATCATTGCTCGCGTATGAAACAGGCCATGATAAAGGAATTATACCCCGGCAATAAATACGGCAAGTATTATATGTCTGGCGGTGTGGTTATGGGTTACAACAAGGGCATTTCTATTTTCGATAAGGCTAATAATGAAGCAGGTACCAAATACCGCTACCAGAACTGTACAGGCATTACCATGCCTTCTTCGGTAGTGTTTCAGGGTGTCACATACACCAATATTGCCAACCTGCCGGTAGAGACTTTTATTAAAATATTCAATGATGCTATAGCCGAGGCATTGCTGCCGCTGCACCCCGAGTATTGCAAGCTTATCAATTGTGGCGGCGATTACGAAGAGCAGCTCATGGCTATAGGTTCTTATGCTAATGCCATTGCTGCCGGCCGCGCCTCTTTGACCGATATTATAACCAACGATCCCCTGGCGCAGGGAATGATACACGATAGCCTTCGTTTTATGATGGGCGCTACTATGCGTATCGATTCTATGGCATTGGCAATGGCTTACTGCCAGGGCTCTGCAGGCCCGGCGCAGTTCAACACTTGTATCCAAACCATTTTTAGCGATAACCTGCGCGATAAAATATTGTCTATACCATATGTAGCCAATACTTATTACGAAAACCTGGTTACACTTTATATTGGCAACCGCTCCCGGTTAAAGCAAAAAATGCTTGATAACCAAACCGCGCTTAAATGTGGCCCATGCCAGGCCGATATGATGACGCTGGTAGCGCCACCCGTGTTTCCGGTGTTTAGTGCGCAGGCTACCCAAACCATGCTTAATATTCCAGGATTTCAAGGTAATGCGGGCCCCTTTACATACGTCCCAACCAATAATGATCCTAATGCAGATCCTGTGCCCACATTGGGCGCTTCGGGCAATATATTTGGTATGGATGCCAACGACCCCAACCTATTGGGTGTAGTGCAAACTTACCTGCAAGCCATGCAGGCCAGCGCCTGCGATGCAAGAGCCCGTGCCATTGCCGAGAGGCTGGCCAACTGCTCGGTAGATACCAATAAGATTACGGTAATTCAAACTTACATCCGCAGCCATTTTTGCGCGCAGCTTACCGCAGGCGCTAAACTGACCCCGGCCCAGATTACCGAGGCCATTACAGGCTCGGGCCTGGCGGTTGGCGACCTTTGTAACCCCTACCTGGTAGATTATGTGCCCGAGCCAGGCGGCAGCGATTTTGAGACAGATGCTATGCGCTGCAAGGATGCCGGTTTCTACACCGGTATGAAAAACTTTATGAACCGTGGGCCGCTGTTATCGGCACTCACTAATGGCAATGCTGGTTCTTTCAGTTTTATACCCGATGCCGCCAATGCTTTTGAGGCAGCGCTTATGCTGCAATTGGGCAGTGCGCAGGGTGCCCAGCTTAATGCCGGGATAAGTTATAATGCCACCGATAAGGTATATACCATAGCCCTGCAAAAAGCCACCGGAGGCACAACCATCCGGTTTTACCTCAATGCAGGCAGCAATACCGGCCTGTGTGCAGCTCCGCTTAACAATGGCGATGGTATATTCTTTAGCAAGGTATCGTGCCTGCTCGATGGTGCACAGCCGGTATACCAGACGGGTTATATCAATTTCTATACTGCATTGCCAGAAATAGGACGCATTCGTAATAACGCCGGTATTTACGATACCACGTATTGCACCTGGGGCTTGTGGAACGATCGTATGCTCCTGAGCGATACGGCCGCGCCATCGCCCATGGCAGAGTGCATTTCCTGCGCCGAATTGTACCCGTATTTTAAAGCCTTTAGAGAAATGCTGCCTACATATGGCATTAAGGGTACCAACCACCCCATGTACAATCAGATGCTGCGCAGCTTTTTGAATCTTAAAACCGGTAAGAACTTTACCGATTACGATTACAATGCCTTCATAAACAGCTGCCGCTATGCAGATAGCTTGTTTATGCCTAATAACTTTAGCATGTTCCGGCTCGATTTTAACAATCTTGCCAATGCCAATAGTGCCTTAAACACTATTTACAACTATATGCCTGGGGTTATGAGTTTCTCCGTTACTAAGCAAGATGTGTTTGGAGCAATACAGGTATGGGTAGACTACAGTCCGGTAGCCCTTACCGGCAATACCAATGAGTTGGTTAAAATGCGTGACTACATTTTGGCTCTTAATGCCCCTGGCATACTGAATAAGATCTACCAGGCCAGCTTTGAAAATATATTAGCTTTCTTGTTTGTACCAGTAGGGCAGCCATATGCACCAGTGGCCGGCGATTTTGGCTCTACAGGAGATCTTACAGTTGCATCACGCCCTGGTACCAATATGTATGGGCAGAATGGTATGCCTGTAACGGTATATTATATACCGGTTCCAAACGTTACGCCTATTAAAGCCAATACATATATCAATAAGATAAAAGCATGGGTAGCGCAAACGGGTGCACCTATCCGATCTTTTTATTGGTTTAACAGTTCCGATGCAGAAGATAATGAACTGACAGAGAAAAAGAATTACCTCGCTTACGCTTACCAGCAGCACCCGGCTATCAAAAGCCACGATGCTATTATGAAAGCGCTGGAAGTGCCACAACTGCAAACGAGTGTTTCGGGTTATAATTCGCTTAATGTAAGCTATACCGATCCGTTCGTGCCCAGCAACCAGAGCAATCTGTACCTTTCTGCCAAAACCCAAACCGGGCACCAGGGGTACGACAAGCTTAATGCGATATTGAACGTAGCCCAGGCAGCATGGGGAGGTACGGTGTTTCACCTCAACAGCAGCATGGCGCCCAGTACGGCGCTTACGGTATACCGCTGCAGCGATAATATCTTCTGGTACCGTTATTTCGACCCCTCTAACGATAATAAATTATACAACGCGTATATAACCCTACCCGAGGGCTACACAGTGGCCAACTCCGGCAGCCTCTTGCTGCACCATATAGAAGTAGGCGAGGGCAATGGCGATGTATACCGCTTTAAACCGGTATTTAGCCTTGTGGGCAACCCTGCCGCCAGAATTGCCGCAAGCGGCTATACCGACTTTGCGGTAGGCGCAGGTATTAAGCTGGGCAATGTAATGCTGTGCAACGATATATTTGCCACACAGCAATTTGCCGATACCATGAACTGTGAGCGTGTTGTGCTCACCGCTGCCATACAAGAGGGTAAGCAACGCTACCGCCAGTATTTCGACTCTGTGCGCCTGGCTTATGCTACCGGCTTTATGGCGCATTTAAATGCCAATGTGAGCGAGCAGCTCAACTTTACCTACGCCGATCAGAAGTTTAACGTTACCCTGTATTACTACGATCGTGCAGGCAACCTTAGCCACACCGTATCGCCGGGTGGGGTTAATATGATGGGGCTGGCCGCTTGCGCCAATGCCGATGCCGACAGGTTAAATAAAAACGTAACAGTTGGCGGTGTGCCCATGCACAACAAAAAGACCAACTACCGTTATAACGCGGCCAATGAGCCCGTGTACCAATACACCCCCGATGGTGGTAATGTAAACTACTACTACGACCGGGCCGGGCGCCAGGTATTTGCCCAAAACGAAAAACAGGCATCCGAAGGCAAGGTTTCGTACACACTGTACGATGAGCTGAGCCGCCCTGTAGAAACCGGGCAGATTTACGTAACCACCTGCCGGGTATATAAAGAGCCCAAAGTAGTAACTAAGGCCTCCGATACCCTGGTTGATTTTTGCGGCGAGGTAATCTACCTCAGCGATGGCTCGCGGCTGGCCTCTCCCTTGCCCGAGAATATTATATTCTCGAGCAGCAAGGTCTACAGCGACCTTCATGCGTGGGTATTGACCAAAAACCGCGATCAGGTGGTAAGTACCATTTACGATACCGCGCTTACCCAACTCGATAATCTAAACGAAGGGCTCGATGCACAGGAAAACCTGCGCAACAGGGTAGCGGCGGTAAAATACACCCCTGTTATACCTATGAACAGGCCCAATATTGCCTATGAGTATGCCACCCATTACAGCTACGACATATCTGGCAATGTAAAAACGCTGGTGCAGGATATGCCCGCGTTGCAAAACACACGCCAGCGCTACAAAAGGGTAGATTATGATTACGACCTGCTGAGCGGCAAAATAAACATGCTTAGCTACAACCGTGGCCATACCGACCAGTTTTACCAGCGCTACGAGTACGATGCCGATAACCGCATTACCAAAGCAGAAACGAGTAATGATGGCATTATCTGGGATAGAGATGCGGCCTACAGCTACTACCAGCACGGCCCGCTGGCGCGTATGGCGCTGGGCGCGCTTAATGTGCAGGGGGTAGACTATGCCTATACCATACAAGGCTGGCTCAAGGCCATTAATGCCGATGTGCTGGACTCTACCCTCGATATGGGGCAGGATGGTATTGTGGGCAGCAGTGTATATGCCCGCGACCTTGCCGCCCATGCGCTCGATTATTTTAAAGGCGACTACAGCCCGGTAAATGGTGCACCCGTTACCCGCATGCCCGCGCTGGCCAAAGGATTGTACAATGGCAATATTATAAGCGAAAACAATGCAGTAGCACCGTTTAGCACGCTTAATAAGCTGTATAAATACGACCAGCTCAACCGCATTACCTACGCCGGCTATGCCGATGTAAACGCGGCGAGTTTTGCAGCCATGCCCACCACAGAGTTTACCAATAGCTATGCTTACGATGCAGATGGCAACATTCAAAAACTTAAGCGCAATGGTAATAAGATAAGCGGTACGGCCCGGGTGATGGACGATCTGAGCTATGCTTACCCCAGCGGTAATGCAAGCAACAGGCTGGAGAATGTGGTAGAAGCGGCCAACGATAACGCCGCCTACACCAACGAGATTAAAAAGCCCGCCACGGGTACCAATATCCGTTTCCGTTACGATGCCATAGGCAATCTTACACAAGATGCGCTGAGCCACAACGATACGATATACTGGAACCTGTATAACAAAACGAGTTATGTAAAGAACCCCGATGGCAGCACGCTCAACTTTACATACGATGGCATGGGCAACCGGGTAAGCAAAACCTGGAGCGGCAAGATGGCCGATGGCAACCTGCACCAGATAGCCGATTATTATGTACGCGATGCCACGGGCAATATCCTGGCCACGTATAAGCGCGATATGACGTTCCGCAAGATAGGGCCCATTATGCCCGATCTGGTGCTTAACCTGTATACCCGCATAGGCCCGGGCAAGCTGGGCGGCGCGCTGGCCTATGGCTATGGCGATAACGGCAGTTTTGTAAACGGCCTCACGGCGGTATCGCAGCAATACCCGGCCTGGCTCAATCCCAAGCTGGCCGCCGAGCAGCCGGAGGTACCGGCGCAGGATCTGAGCAGCCTTATCTATAGCGATATAGATTATTACGGCGCGCTGATTGCGCAAAAACCCACACTGCTGGGTAAGATAATGGCGGTGAGCGTCTATCCCGGCAATCCCAAAGAGTACTTTGAAATGCTGCTCGATGGTCTCATTTACAAGACCAACGTAGTAAGTTATCCGGCGGCCCGCCAGGCCATTGTAAGAAGCCTGTATGGCTCACGGCCGGATATGATGGCCTATTTCCTGGCCAATTACGGCTATAGCGAGCTGCAGGGCATGCCGGAGGCAGAGGTAGCCAATAACCTGGGCAATGGTGGTTACGATAAACTGTACGACTACCTGGTTAACGCGCAGGGCGATGCCTGGTATAGCGATCATGATGGTTTTAGCAGCTTTGGCACGCAGTTGGTAACCGACCCCGGGGTAATGGGCAGCGAAGCCGATCCCGATTTTGCGAAAGAGTTTAAGGCTATCACCCAAAAACTGCTCGATGTAGGCACGTGGGAGAGCGCGTGGCAGAATATCCCTGTAAACGATCTCGATGGATATATGCTCAAACTGGGCCGTTTCTTTATGAACTATACGGGCGGCGGCGATACCTACACCCTGGGCGAGCTGCGTTCGTTTGTAAGCAGCGGGGAGTACGACTACTACAGCCGCCTGGGCACCGATAATGTATCGCTGCTGGGCCAGGCATTTACCATTAGCCCGTCTACGCCCACCGATAAGCCGGGTTTGCTGCTGCGGCAGCTGCATGAGAGCCTGATCTTGCAGTCCGATCATGTTCAGTTCCCCTCTGGGCGCCAGCTGGTGCCGCAAACGCTTGCAGTAACGGTGCCTGCGGTGCTCACGAGCTACCTGCAGGATTATGGCCTTACGCACCTGATGGGTTACCCGCTGGGCGATCTGGGTAGTTATATGAGCGATGAGGAGTACAACAAACTGTATCTCTACCTTACCGAAAAGGAGCCGGGAATGCTGCTGGGCAGCCCTTCTCTGCGCTCTTATGTAGAAAGGTTGCTGGGTAGCGCTCATGTGCATACCCCCGATATGGCCGATCCCAATGTATACAATGCCTACCGCTACGTAGCAGGCGAGGCCCTGCAATACGCATTGCAGGAGGCAACCTGGCAGGGCCAGCCGGTGCAGGATGCAGCCTGGTGCCGCGCCGGGCTGGAAGGTTTCTTTGCGCCCTGGATGGGCAGCGGCGGCGGAGGCACCACGCCACCGGTAGCACAGCAGATACAAACGCTGTATTGGAAAAACCCCACCGCGTATATCAACGATTTTGTAGCATCGCTGCCCCCCGCGGCCACCTCTGCGGCGCTGGGTTACATACCGGGCATCACCGCCTCCTCGCTGGGGGGCACCATAGTGCGGTACGACCCCACACTGGAGCCAGCGGTAAATGCCGAGCTTATGGATGTGATGGAGAGCGATGTGTACTCGCTGGGCGAGCACTACATGTATGGCAGCGGCCGCCTGGGTATAAAAACCTACTGGCCGGGCCAGATCTCATACAACTGGAGCAATACGGCCGATAGCGCTGTAAAAATAGGCGCAGCCAGCATAAACCAGCGCCTGCCGTGGTACAGCGTGCAGTTCGATAACCTGATTAAAACCGGCGAGTTGCAGCCCTACGGGCAAAACGATGCGGGCAGTATGGTAGCGAGCCGCATTATAGGGCAAAAGCAGTATGAGCTAACCGACCACCTGGGCAATGTAAGCGCCACGGTGCTGGACCGGCGCACGGGCTACGGCACGGTGGCCGGGCAGGGCGGCGCAGCAGATACCTACAGGCACTTCCATGCAGATGCAGGAGCGGCCTACGACTATTATCCGTTTGGTATGCTTATGCCGGGCCGCCTGGTGCAGGATACCACGGTAAGCACTACGCCCATTACCAGCGTGCAAATGGTGCCCAAGCGGGTAGTAAAGCTCGATATAACCGACTGGACCCCCGCGGCCAACCTGCCGCTGGCCATTATGAATGGTATGCGCATAGCCTACGAGGCAGGCGGGCTCACGCTTATGCCTACGGCGGTGGGCGATGGCGTAGCCCTAACCACCAGTGGTTATGTACCGGGCAGCGAGGTTACAGCCACGCTAAGCGTAAACCCTATGGGCAATTACAGCGCCATGGTAGAGCTGGTGAGCGGCACGGGCAGCGGCGCCACGGTGCTTAATAGTATGCTGGTGCAGAGCAGCCGCGTGGTATCGCTGAGCGGCACAGCGGCGCATAGCGATGTGCAGTTGCGCATAGTAGCGGTAGACCGCTCTGCGGGCACGCCTACCGGCGGCAACATTATCTTTATAGGTAAAAATACCAGCTTCTTTACCACCACCTATACAGCAGAGGTAGTAACTTCTTATATTAGCAGCGGCAATGCCGATAAATACCCAATGGGGTATAATGGGCAATTAAAGGTAAATGAGATAGCAGGATTAGGAAACCACAATACCGCGCAGTTCTGGGAGTATGATACCAGGTTGGGTAGAAGGTGGAATCTGGACCCGAAACCGCAGATCAGTATCTCTGATTATGCAGCGTTTGGAAATAACCCGATCTGGAGGAATGATGTGTTGGGTGATACTTGGGATGTTGCTACTGATGCAAATACCCAAAAGGATGTTAAAAGCTTGGGAGGTAAGTATGCGAAAGTTTCTGAAAGTGGACGTGTTAGTCTAGATTACGGAAATATGACACAGGAAAAAATAGATAAACTGTTGAGTGAGAATCAGGGACTAAAGTTGGTAAGTGATTTGGTAAATGCACAAGAAGCTTTTTATTATTCATCAAATTTTGAACCTACAGGAATTACAGACGCAGCAAATGGTAATGAAGTGAATTTTGACCCTTCTATAACCAAGGGTATGAATGCTCTTAATAAAGTTGGAACTCCCATTTATGCGTATTTTTTTAATGCTGCAAAAACGCCATACGGAAAAGATGCTTTTGGTAGAAAACCGCCGCAATTATTGCCGAAAAAAGGTTATGATGGACAAGTCGCCATTGCACCAGGGAATGCGGTTCACCAAGGTTCCAGATTGGAGACAACAGAGGAATTTAAAATTGTAAATGGTGCTGCTCAAATGTCGAGAGAAACAAAACCTGTTCCAACTTTTATACAAGTAAGAAAGCAATTAATAATGCACGAATTGAGGGAAAATATGAAAAGGGTTCAAGATGGGTTGGAATATCTTCCTGCTCATGACGAAACCGATAAGACTCTTCCTGTTCCTCAGATCAATGATTTTTATTTTAGCAAGTAAAAGAAGAATAATGCGTACTATTTTTTTTACCATCCTGTGTCTGTTTATTGTTGGCTTTTCTAAAGCTCAGACGTTTTTATTTGATAATAATGAGATTAAATACAGGTTTAATATTTCTGAGTCCATTGATGATACTGTTCGTGTTTGGGCAACGGTGAAGAACATTACTAAGGATACGATGATATTTCCAGTATGTGAGGAATGTTTCATTGCCACCAGAGGCCCCTTTTTTCAGGATTATAATGTTATTGAAGCTGGCGTTATATCCAATCATTGGTATACCAGAACTAACGAGCTTTTTGTAACTATTATACCACCAAATGATAGTATACGTTTTGGTTGTAAATCGAAATACCTGAAGAATAACAACGGTAATATTATAGGGTTCGATTATGTACGTTTAAAAAATAGTGAGGATAAAAAAATAGTATTAAATGGATTAAGGTTAGTGGACGCGGATAAGCATTGGTATAAACTAATGTATGATATTTATGCAAAATATTATAGTTTGTTTTATTTGCAGATTGATAGGTAGTGTTGGTAGTGTTCCAAACGTAGCTTGCAGTAAAATCACAAGCGTAAAGGTTTGGTTCTCTATTATTCAAACCGCATTTAATAGTTTAAAAGCAGGAGATATTACCTCCTGCTTTTTCTTTTTGTAGCCCAAGCGCTGGTTTTTATTGCCTTTTGTAGTTCTTCGTGTTCCAAACGTCACCTAAGTAATGTAATACAACCCTAAGAATCTCGGGGCAATTATGATTAGAATATGTCTCACCTGGGTGATGAGATTGTATTGCTGATTTGTAATTTCGTCTGGCAATGCCGATAAATATAGGTTCGGGTTTAACGGACAGGAAAAGGTAAACGAGATAGCGGGATTAGGAAACCATAATACAGCAATGTATTGGGAGTACGATACCAGGTTGGGCAGAAGGTGGAATCTGGACCCGGTAGATCAGGTGAGTATTAGTAACTATGCTGTATTATCTAATAGTCCTATCCTGAAAGTTGATCCTTTAGGTGATGATGATTATGTAGTGAATAGGAAAGGTAAAATTGAATGGAATAAAAAGACGGATAGTGAAACGGATAGGTTGGTTAGTGTAAAGAACATTGGTGATGAATATTCTTATAATAAAGAAGGTGGATTGAAAAACAATTGGATGAGCATAGATAAAGGCATTCTGTCAGAAAAAGCATCTATGAAAAAAACAATTGAGGATGAAAACGGAAATGTGACAAAGTATGAAGGTTGGTATATTCCTTTTAATGACAAAGAGGATCTCGCAAATCGAACTTTCCAGTTTTTGGCTAACAATACTGATGTGGAATTTACTCTTCTAAGCAGTACTGATAAAAACTCAAAAGTTAATGCAGCATTATATACTTCCCATTCTGAAGACGAAGAAATTTTTGGGCCTAGGGATGCGGTGAGTTTAAGTAATGCGGCATGGATTAAGCAAATTGTTGGAATGCATAATCACCCTCATACAAGTCTTGAGCCTGGATTTAATGGCAGGCGTTCTGACGCAGATAATGATTTCTTTAAGTTGATAAGAAGTAAAAAACCTAATTCAATATTTTATATCTATGAGAAAGGTGAGCTACATAAACAACGTTAATGTTAGTTGGATACTTGGATGTCTTTGTTTCTTTTGTTCTTGTACTGTGTCTAAAAATGGGTTGTCTCAACAGAAGAACAGTTGGCAGGAAAGGAGCAGGGTTGATACTTTAAGAGAGACTATTTATGTTGTAGACATCCAAAATGTTTTCTTACAAGAATGTTTGGATTCATTTATTGCAAGAATGACTCAGGTTAATGATTATGACAAAAGGACTATTCCACTCCTTTTAATGTCTGTGCAATGTGAAAAAGGGAATAGTTTTATTGAGATTATTTCAACGAATAATTTTGGAATACTAGATTCTTCAGAAATGCATGGAGATGTATTTAGTAGAGTATTGGGAGGATTTACTTATAAGGGTTTTCAAATAGTTGTTTGGAGTGATTATGGAGGTGATGATGATTGTGGTTCATTTAAACATGAAAAGTTTTATCGTAAAATGGAAATGCCTTTCGTGGTAGATGTATTGCAATTTTATTCAAAGAAAACAGGAGACAAGTTATTGTACCCAATCTGGGATTATTCAGAGAAATATCAAGTAATGGGTAATACACTTGAGCTTAAGAGTAAAAATTACATTCCTGCCCAAATAGGTAGTGTTCCAAACGTAGCTTGCAGTAAAATCACAAGCGTAATAGTTTGGTTCTCTATTATTCAAACCGCATTTAATAGTTTAAAAGCAGGGGGTAATACCTCCTGCTTTTTGTTTTTACAGCCCAAGCGCAGGTTGTTATTGCCTTTTGTAGTTCTTCGTGTTCGGTAGTGTTCCAAACGTAGCTTGCAGTAAAATTATAAGCGTAATAGTTTGGTTCTCTATTATTCAAACCGCATTTAATAGTTTAAAAGCAGGAGGTATAACCTCCTGCTTTTTCTTTTTATAGCCCAAGCGCTGGTTTTTATTGCCTTTTGTAGTTCTTCGTGTTCCAAACGTCACCTGGCGGTTGTAGAGGGCTTGAAAAATAAGCGATTATAAGCGATAATAGTCGTTTATAAACGGCTATTATATTGCAGATTCATTATTATTGTGCATTGTAAATAACCAATCAACCCCAACCTGTATTATGAAAGTACGTCTCACCCCCGAAGAAAAAATTAAGGTGTACAGGTATACATTGAACGCAGAAAAGGTTGACTTTACCGGCCAACCTTTTCTGCGTTCTGAAAGAAAAATTAGTTCCTGAAGCCAGTTCCCATAAAAGGATTGGGCAGTAAAGAAATAGACTCCATCTGATCTTTGGGTCTATGCCTTTTATATGTTTTCCTTACCTGGTTGGTGGTAGTATGTCCCATTAGGTATGCTACGGTTGCATCATCCACATTTTTATCCTGCAACAGTATAGAGAAACTGAGCCTGGCGCAGGACCAAGTTATATGCTTTTTGATGCCTGCAGCTTCCATCCATAGATCAAGGACTTTGTTGGCCCCATTGGCGGTAGGCAATAGAAAGACATGGCTACCACGTTTGGGCGAAACCAGTGTCTTTTCTTTCTGTTTATCCAAATAGGATTTTGCAATAGGATGGAGAGTTAACACAACGGGCTGGCCTGTTTTGGCCTGTATCATCCTTGTAGTTAAGGTATTTCCTTTCAGATCATCCCACTGCATCTTTTTTACATCTACCCAGCGCAAGCCGGTATAACAGCTAAACAGAAAAGCCGCCTTTACTTCCTCATTCAGGCAAGGAGTAAGCAATAGCTGCACATATTCATCGGTTTCCAGGTTTTCCTTTAATCGTAAAGTAGGATTGCATTTTGATTTTACATGCTCGGTGGGATTGATAAGAAAATACTTGTCAATTGTAGCGGCAGCAATGGTGCATTTAAACCGGGAATAATAGTTCTGAGGTGTTTCTCCATTATACTTGTTCAGCAGGTATTGCCTGAATTGCTTACACAGGTTTTCTGTAATGTCCGAAGGAGAAATAAAATCTTTTTGGATGAACAGCTTAAACTGCGTGAGACTATTGGTGTAATGGCGATTCCCATCATTGGTCATGCGTTTTACATATTCCTGGTAATACTCCAGAAAGTTGAGCTTGAATTTATGGGTAGGAATAAAAGCACTGCCAATAGATTGTTTTTCGATGATAAGCTGGCTCTTCTTTACCTCGAGTAAAGCCAGTGCTTCTTTATTGTGGTTTTTTTGAATTTGATCCTTGGGTTTGGTATAGATGAATATCCCTGTTGACGGGCGTTGTCCCTGTCCCCTTCCGTAATCATAATAGAAAGTGATCTTGTCCCCTTTTTTATTGCGCCTCTCTAACATGTTCATGGGTTCAGTTTTTAGAGGTTACAAGAAAAGTGTTCAATCGGCGTACCATAATCCAGCTCAGCGACATAATGTGCATGCCGGAAAAATGCTTTTTTTCATAATGGTGAAAAAGGGAGCAAAAGGGTGCAGAAACATTTTTTTCTGCGAATAAAAATACCGCTGTCAATTGAGCCATTTTGTCTGTAAAAAAACTGCCAAAAGGGAAGGAGGATAACCGTGTTTTTTCACGGCGTGTTTGTTGTTTTTTCGCAGTATTAGGCACTGCAATTTTGTGTGTCATAGCGTGTGTCAAAAAAGTGTCAACAAAAGGGGTAGAAAGGGTGAAAAAGGGGGACTTTTCGACACATGACAAATAAAAATAGCCTTGTAAATCAATGACTTACAAGGCTAAGTGGTGACCGCGTCAGGATTCAAACCTGAAACCTTCTGATCCGTAGTCAGATGCTCTATTCAGTTGAGCTACGCAGCCAGCGTTTTTCCCGTTTGGGATTGCAAAGATACGTTGCGTTTTTCTTTTGTGCAACCCCCTTGACGGAAAAAACGAAATTATTTTACCCGAAGTGTAGTGTTGAAGCCTGTTTCGGGTATTCGGAAAGGCTGAAATGCTGGATTGGCGCGATTCTGCAATAATCGGAACCTCAGTGTTTGTTTTCGTATGTTTATTTTGAATTATGTATAAATATAAAACGCTCTTCCTGATGGAGGGAAGAGCGTTTTAAGATGTAGTGCGGGTTCAGGCTAAAACCTTAGCACTTACTGTTGCACGATAATACGTTGCGGGTTGGCAAGGCTTATCGTTTGGTTGAGCGACTGTACACAATTTACATTTTTCTGTTTATTTATGCAAGAGAAAAAATTATCCTGCTAAAAAAATGAAGGTATAAGCAGATAGCACCCTGCTATTAATCCAGCTTAAACACGATTTCTTCTATTTCCTGCCCGCGTGCATTGGCGAATCCCTGCTCGTATCCGGCTATGGTAAATCCGCATTTTTCCAAAACCCTTCGGGATGCTATGTTATCGCTGGCTATCCGGCCATACAAAGGCCGTTTAGAGAGGGTAGGTATAAACTGTTTCAGCGCTTCTGTCGCAATGCCCTGACCCCAGTATTTTTTTTCAATCCAGTAAGATACTTGTGGCTCACCTTCCATTTCATAACTCAGCACACTGCCCACAATATCGCCATTCAACAGGATGGTTACCATGGGCATCGCCACATCGTTGACATGAACGCTCCATTTGGCAATGTAAGCAGGGTAATCTTTAGGGTCTTTGGCCGTAAATGCCGCCATGTAACAGGCTTCCTCATCCGATTGATTGAAAAAAAATACCTCGAGATCGGAGAGGATAGTGGTGCGTAAAACAAGGTCGGGAGCAGTAGCAGGCATAGGTTATATGTGATAGGTAAAAAAATATTGGTTTATGATGACAGGCAGCGTGTTTTATTGCTGTTATTATACATGAAATTCTTCGGTTTCTTTGATTAAATCTCGTAGTAAATCACCGGTAGATTTACCACTGAAACCGTTTATCGATTGCCCGAGCCAGATATTTACAAAATCGGCCAGTTCTTTTTCTTTCGCGACTTTCCTCAATTCGCTGGTCAACTTATTCTGGTAGGGGTAAGGTAAAATATAATCTGAATGTTCGATCTGTTCTATAAATTTATTTTTCATTCCCCTGGCATACCTTCCGGAAAAGGATTTGGTAAGTATTATATCTTCTTCGCGAACCGATTTTAGCCTGTTTTTCTCAAATGCCTTTAATGCGCTTTCTGCAGACCCTAAAAGCAGGCTGCCTACCTGGAACCCTGCTGCGCCCAAGGTCTGGGCGGCCAAAAGTGTTTTGGCATTGTCAATGCCACCAGCATAAATAAGTGGTGTTTTTACGTTTTCGGATATTTGAGCCAGCAAAGATAAACCTCCTATTTGGGGAACATGCTGCGGGCTAAAACTTCCTCTATGTCCGCCGGCTTCGATGCCTTGAACACAGATGAGGTCTACTTCTTTTTCTGCTAACATGTTAGCTTCTTCTACAGATGTACAAGTGCCAATTAAAAGGACTCCGTTTTTCTTTGAAAGCGCTATAGCATCATCGTCCAGGCACCCGAAAATGAAACTTAATATTTTGCATTTCTGACTAATGATGGCATCTACCTGCTCGTGGTAATCGGGTATGTTTAAAGTATCCAATTCTGGCAAAATTACTACCATACCATTAACGCTTGCCAGCTTTTCTATAAAAGCTTTGGTCTTGCCGTATTGTTGGGTAAGTGCATCATCAATTTCCGGAATTTCATTTACAAAAATGTTGACGGCAAAAGGCTTATCTGTCAGTTTTTGGGTATCGTTAATGAGTTTGACACAGCTCCCGGCATTCAGGTCTGCCAGCGACAATGAGCCCAAACATCCTGCATTGGAAGCTGATGCAACCATTTGCGGCGTTGTAACGCCATACATGGGCGACTGAATGATGGGATATGGTATGTTGAGCAGGCGTGTGATGACGTTTTTCCAGTTCATAATTATAAAGGTTGAATGAGTACTAGAGAAAACAGAAAAACTGGTGGTCATACAAATCTAAGACTTACACGGTTAATCCCATCTAACGCAACCGGGCATTCAAACTTGTACTAAACAGGGGATCCTTTGTCAGAACATTAAATATACCTACCCATAGGTATATAGGCCGCTGCCGGAGGAGGGTACATTTGAGGCATAAAAGATCATATTGTTAATGATAATCATACTACCAACTAAAAAAATTTAGATGAAGAAATCGATTACTGCTGCCGACTTGTTTCTGGCAGTTCTGGCCATATTGTTAATAAGTGTGAGTTTTTACCAAACCTGGGTAGGACTGGAGCAAATATTTGGTGCGGCGTCTTTTGTGATAGCCCTGGTACTGTCTTTACTGCTGCTTTTTCTGTGCTGGCTAATGCGGTCGGCCAAAATGGAAGGGCGACCTACCTCTAGTCTGTTGGGAATTTACATTTTTATCGCATCGTTTTGTTTTATAGCCAATTTCAATGCGCTATACACCAGGTTTATGCGCACCGATATTTATACTACCGAACTGAGGGGAATTAACGAACGGTTCAACAACCTTGAAAGCGATATAGGAGGTAAGTTGAGCTATAAATACAATAAAGAAATTACCCAGAATATCGAGATTAAGAAAAAGCAAATGATGGAACAGATTAAAGACCCGGCCAATAAAGGTATTGGTACCAGGGCGCAGGCACTGATCCGTGATATTGAAAGGCTTACCGGTCAAAAGGTGGACTTGTTGACTCCTGTTGGCAGTGACTATGAGGATCTCGCAGAAAGAATGGGGAAGCAAATTGATAATATGGTTACGGACTTACCGCCAGAAGAGCAGGCATTAAAAACAGATGTTAAAAATGCTGTACTTAAATGGAACAAAGCAATACAGGACTTGCTGGCTTTGTCGAAAAAGGATATCGATGATATGGCACAAGGACGAATTGACGAGTCTCTGGCTGAATATAACAAATTGGGCAGCCGGGCACATGCCGTTTTAGGAGAAGACAAGTTTAAGTTCGTGCCTGTTCTTTCCAAAACACAGGATATTGGCAAAATCGGGTACGCTTTTGAGCATGCCATTAAAAACTTTGGTATGTACCAGTTTGTGGTGCTGGCCGGTTGTATTCTGTTGGATTTTGTGATTGTGATCATCATTTTATTAGTAACGCGCACCGACGATAACAGAGGTGGCCGTAGCAACGGAAGTGTTTTCAATAGTAAGCGTACCGGAAAAACATTAATCCCACAATAGTTAAGAGCATGAGCTACGATAATGAAGAACTAAAACCACTTTCGTTTGACGACAATAACGATGGGCTGGCACCTCTTTCGTTTGAGCCTAGGGAAGGGAAATTGGCCCCACTTTCGTTTGAACAAAAAAAGGAACCGCCTTCAGACCATATTCCCCTGGTCATAGGGGCCACCAACGAGGTGAAGAACAAGGATAGTAATTTTGTTTTCTTTTTTGGAACAGGTGCGTCAGGTAAATCGGTGATACTATCATCTATGTTGTATTACCTGAGTTCTCAGGTGGGTGTTTTACGCCCCAGGTTGGGTACGTCTAATGACCTAGAGGCGCAAGTGTTGCTGTCCGATTTTTTTGAAAATATGCGGCAAGGTATTTTACCCAGCCGAAGCTCCCGTGATAAGGTTATAAGAATGGATCTGGTTTTTGAACCCAATAACCGGTCGCAGAAGGTGCCGCCCATTAACCTTACTTTTCTCGAAACCTCGGGAGAAAATCATAACGAGATCAGGCGTGGAGGGCGTTACCACAGCAGCATTGATTTGTACCTCAGTGGCAATATTCCTTTGACCTTTATTGTGGTAACCAGTTATGATACCGCACACCGGGACGATGCACTGATTTACGCGTTTCTGGACGAACTGGAACGAAAGGGTAAAAGCCTCAAATCGGTGAACCTGATACTGGTGGTTTCCAAGTGGGACAAATCCGGCAGGATAGATGTAGACAATGCAGAAGAGTTTGAAAGTTTTGTAAATGACCGACTGAGTATGACGAGTCAACGGATAAATACGTATGGTTTAAGCAAGACATTTTACACTATTGGTACCATTGAGAAGAGGGATTCCGATCAGGAAAAGATTACCCGCTTAAGCCTTGCTACGGCAGAAGTGTTGTCTAAGTGGCTCTATCGGAGTATTGTGGGATATGACCTGGATTATGAAGGTACTTTTTGGGAACGTATAAAATTCAGCTTTCAACGCTAATGAACACCACATCTTACCTGATAGCCTTTGGTACCTTTGGAAATCCCAATGGTTTCAAACAATCATTCTTTGCTGGCGCAGTTAATGAATCATTCGTTAAAAACGTCAAGACCTTCGATCTGAACACGAACGCCATCAAGCTGTTTACCCAAAGCAAGCTATATGCGATAAGGAAAGAGCATGTAAATGGGCAGAACATTGTTTCATACACTGTTTATTCGCATGCCAAAGAGCAGCATTCTGAAAGGAGCGGTACTTTTATTGGCTCAGGTATTATGCTAGCTCGGGGCATTGCTGCTGAAAATATTATCATTAATCAGCTTAATGAATTTCATGAAGATCTGGTGAGCAAAAATGTTCAGAACGATATTATTCGGGTTACGCATTCCGATCAATTCTCTGTAAGCAAGCCCAAAGATTTTGCCAAGCTGGTATTCAATGCCAAGCCGGTTGCCGATATCGATTTTACCCGTTATACCAACCGCAGCCTGGTGGTATATAGCGAAATAAAACCTGATAAACTTGCCAGGCTGCTGCATCGGTCGCTGGATTTACTGAATGTGTACGATACGATCTATTTTACGGCCAGTAGTGAAGTAGCGGAATTTGTACATCAAAAGGGAATTTTCCTGCTGGTGCAAATGGATGGTTTTGAAGAAGAGATCAGGAAGCTGGAGCAGGAAAAAAAGAAAAAGATTGAAGCCTTGATTACACAACTGGAGCAGGAAAAATATAAGCTGGAGAACGAAAAGCATAAGCAGAACGAAGAGCACAAGACCCAGATAGCGTATAATGAAAGAATGCACACCGAAAACGGTAAAAAAATCCAGGAACAGAAGCATGATCTCGAACAAAGAAACAAGTCCTACGCCGATTTTTCGAAGAAAATAGATGGGCTGATCAACCAGCTTAAATTGCAAGGGAGACCGGAGGAGGTGAGGCAAAGATTTAACGATGGTATGCAGCAATTGGCAGCCCTCAATGGGCGCAATAAACCTGAGATGCTACAGCGTATAACCCAGGCCAATACAGGTGGGCCTGTTCAGCCCAATTACCAGCCGGTGTGGAGCGACGCACCGCAGGAGTATCATAAGAGCCAGGTAAGTAAGCCAAAGAAGTCATCAGGTGTATATGGTGTAGTAGCCCTAACCCTGCTACTTTTATGGGTAGGCACATTGGTGTACTTTTTGTTTTTTACCCGGTCCGAAACGGAGGCATTGGGTGGTCCAACATCAGGGGCAATAACAGCAGATACATTACCAGTGGTGCAGCCCGAGCCGGCACCGGTAAATCCTCCGGTAGTAATGGCGTTAAACACGGAGCCTAATTCAAAATTAAACGAGAATGACTACCGGTTAGTGGCCAAAAAGCTGCGTTATGATATGGTGGCAGATAGTGTAGTAGCAATCATATTCAATAAAAATCCTACCGATATAAAGAATGCCTACAGCGCACAGGCCGATGCGTACAAAAAATTACTAATAGACTCTAACCAATCCTGTTTTGAAGACAGGGAAGGTGTTGTCCGTTTCGTGAAAGATACTTTGAAGCATATTCCTTCATTTAAAGCTGCACAGTGAGTGAGATAAAGCGACGTTTCTTATGCTGGTAGTTGGGAAGTACGCCAGGCATAGTGTAAACGAAAAAAGGACACTTTTCAGTGTCCTTTTGGTATTTGTGACCGCGTCAGGATTCAAACCTGAAACCTTCTGATCCGTAGTCAGATGCTCTATTCAGTTGAGCTACGCAGCCAGCGTTTTTCCCGTTTGGGATTGCAAAGATACGCATGAATTTGATCCTTGCAAATCCTTTTTGAATATTTTTTGTTCTTATTCGATCTTTCCGTTCTTTTCATTGTTGCGGCGGTTCAGCAGCTGGATCAGCATTTCCAGCTCGCGCAGTTTGTATTCTTCTTTTTCGGTGTCCAGGTTGGCGAGCAGGGCTTTGAGGCAACGTTGCATGGCCTCGCGGTTGTTGAGTGGCTCAAACATCTCTTCGGTCTTTTCTACCTTCAATTTGCTCAGGTACACATCCACATCGTTTTGGGTGTAGATCATACCATTGAGCGGATCTATAAAAAACTGGATCTTACGCGTGGTTTCGCCATCGGGCTGCATAAAATGCTGCAGGTTGTCGAAATAAGCCATCAGGAACTGGCGGGGTACATCTACGGCAAATACGGGTATATCCAGCAGCTCGCAGAGGGAGAGGTACAAAAGCGCCAGCGAGTAGGAGTTGCCCTGCTTGCTTTCCAGCACCTGGTTGATAAAGAAATAATGGTTTTGGCCGGGCTGCAATTCGTGCCCTTCGAACTTATAATAGTTGTAAAAAATGCTGTTTACCACATTTATGGTCTCCAGCGGGGTAAGGTAGTAGTTAAGCTCCAGCCAGGCATTGCGCCGCATTTGCTCAAACTGGGCTACAATGAGGTCGCGGGTAAGTTCGGGATAGTTGTAGCGGGCCATCATTAAAGCCCCGTCAATGAGCTCTGGCTGGCCTTTTTTGGCCCAACGGTCAAAGTCGCGCACCAGGTCGCTGAAATGTACCCGGTGTATGAGCACTTCGATCCGTTCCTGCAGTACTTCATCGGTGGTTTGCTCCCACAAATGTTCAAGATTGGGAATAATGGGTTTTCCGTAGTCTATGATCCGTTGCGACACCGTATCGAATACATCGTGATCCGGATCGTCAATCAGGTTAAGCAAGGCGCTTATTTCACTCGTTGGTTTCATATCCGTATCGTTGATCCTATACCTAATCTACAATAAAATCCGTTCAGTAAAAACAGCAACGGCCCCAAAACTTTTTTGTTGTGTGAGGCCGTTGCTAAATATGATAAGTAATAACAGGAGCGTTATTCTTCGGTCTTTTTCTTTTTGGCGCCTTTTGTTGCCGCTGCTTTGGTAGCACGGGCTCCGCCTTTGGTAGGCTTGGCCGGTGCTTCGGCAATAATGGTCTGCACTTCTTCCAGGGTCAGGTCGGCAGCTTGCTCCAGCCTGTCTTTCGGAATCTTATAGTTGCGCAATCCCTTCTTGATGTACGCACCATAAGGACCTTTCAGGATTTTAATCTTTTCTTTTTCAAAAATCTTGATGGTGCTTTCTGCTGCGGCTTTGCGTTTTTCTTCGATCAGCGGGGCCACTTCGTCCAGCTCCACTTCGTAAGGGTCCATTTCTTTTTTAAGGCTGTAGAACTTGCCGTCGTGCTGCGCATAAGGACCAAAACGGCCAATGTTTACCACCACTTCCTTTTCTTCGAACATGCCCAATGTGCGGGGCAGGCGGAAGAGTTCCATCGCCTCGGCCATAGAAATGGTTTCGATGCTTTGGTTAGGCTTTAGTTTGGCAAATTTGGGCTTTTCTTCATCGTTTACGGTACCAATCTGTACCATGGGTCCAAAACGGCCCAGGCGGGCAGATACCGGCTTACCGGTAGTGGGGTCTTCGCCCAGCAGGCGCTCGCCTTTGGCTCTTTCTGCATTGAGCAGGGTATCTTCTACATCTTTATGGAACGGATTGTAGAACTCGTCGATCATTTTGTTCCACTGCTTTTCACCGCGGGCAATTTCATCAAACTCTTCTTCAATCTTAGCCGTAAAGCTGTAATCCATTACTTTTTTGAAATGGTCGCTCAGGAAGTCGGTCACCACCATACCCAGATCGGTTGGGAACAGTTTGTTGCGCTCCGAACCGTATGTTTCTTCGTAGCTGATCTGGTCTATCAGATCGGCCTTGAGGGTAAGGGTGCGCATGGTACGCTTGTCGCCGTCTTTATCGCGTTTTTCCACGTAATTACGCTTTTGAACGGTGCTGATGGTAGGTGCGTAGGTAGAAGGGCGGCCAATGCCGAGTTCTTCCAGTTTCTTTACCAGCGATGCCTCTGTATAGCGTGGGGCAGGACGGGTAAATTTCTCCTGCGCTTTCATTTCTTTCAGCTCCAGCATCTGGCCCGGTGTAAGGGGCGGCAGCATGCTTTCGTTTTCTTCGTCTTCATCCTCATCATCGCGGCCTTCCATATATAATTTAAGGAAGCCATCGAATTTAAGCACCTCACCACTGGCGGTAAGTTCTTCGGATGCGGTAGAAATATTGATTTTGGCAATGGTACGCTCCAGCTCTGCATCGCTCATCTGGCTGGCCATCGTGCGTTTCCAGATCAGGTCGTACAGGCGCTGCGAATCCGAATCTTCTACCTTAGTGGTGTTCATATAGGTAGGACGAATGGCTTCGTGGGCCTCTTGCGCGTTTTCGTTTTTGTTTTTGTACACACGCTGGTGGTGGTAACGGTCGCCGTAGTTGCCGGTAATGGCGTTGCGAATGTCTTCCAGCGCGGTTTCTGACAGGTTTACACTATCGGTACGCATGTAGGTGATCTGACCCGCTTCGTAGAGCTTTTGCGCCAGCAACATGGTTTTGCTTACAGAGTAGCCCAGTTTACGGCTGGCTTCCTGCTGCAGGGTAGAGGTAGTAAACGGTGCCGAAGGTGTTTTGCGTGCAGGTTTAACCTGTATGTCTTTTACCTTATAACTCGCGCCAATGCATTTTTCGAGAAACTGACGGGCGGTATTTTCATTATCGAGTTTAGAAGGACCCTCTGCTTTAAACGTAATGGGCTTTTTATTAAGGTCATCGGCCTTAAAGAAGGCTTCTACCTTAAAGCTGCTTACGGGGGTAAAGTGGTTAATCTCCCTTTCGCGCTCTACAATGAGGCGTACGGCTACTGATTGAACACGACCGGCAGAGAGTGAGTTTTTCATACTCATCTTTCGCCACAATACGGGCGACAGTTCAAAACCCACCAGGCGGTCCAGCACACGGCGGGCCTGCTGGGCGTTTACCAGGTTCATGTTCAGCAACCGGGGATTGTCTACCGCTTTTTTAATAGCAGGTTTGGTAATCTCGTGAAACACGATGCGTTTCGTGTTGTCGGGATTAAGGCCGAGTACTTCGCAAAGGTGCCAGCTGATGGCTTCCCCTTCGCGATCCTCATCCGTTGCGAGCCAAACCTCTTCAGATTTCTTCGCGGTATCTTTAAGTTCTTTAACTACTTTTTGTTTTTCCTCGGGAATGATGTATTTGGGTGAGAAATTGTTTTTAATATCAATTCCCATATCGTCCTTCTCAAGATCCCTTATATGTCCGTAGCAGGATTTTACTTCAAAATCGCTGCCCAGAATTTTTTCGATGGTTTTTGCCTTTGCAGGCGACTCCACTATTAATAAATTCTTTGCCATGCGTGAGTGTTTACCGCTTTTTACTAAGTATTTTGGTAGCGGATGGTTGCAAGTATATACTTTTACAATAACAAAAAAAAATGTGCCGCTTTTTCATTAACGTGAACAAGGGTATCATATTTTACTATTTTATACGCCATGAAACCAATGCACAGCATAAATATTATAGGGTCGGGTAATGTAGCTACCTATTTGCTGGAGTTGTTGAGAAACAATGACTTATTTGTTGTAAAACAAGTAGGAGCCCGTCGTGCGGAGTCTGCGGCGGCATTGGCGGCAAGGTTCGGAATAGCCAAAAGCGGTACGCTTGATATGCTGGACAAAACGGCAGATATATATATAATCGCTATTAATGACGACAGCCTGGTAAGCCTTAATACACATTTGTCGCTGCCCGGTAAGCTGGTGATTCATACCAGCGGCACAGCTTCGGTACATGTATTGGATAGTGTAAGCGATGCACGTGGTGTGCTGTGGCCGGTATATTCTATACGCAAAGAAAACCTGCCTGCCCGGGGCCAGGTCGTGTGGGCGGTAGATGGCGCTACGCCACAAGCGCTGCAAACGGTAACCGTATTGGCCAATGCCTTACAGGGCAAACTGGTAACGCCCATGAAAGATGGTGAGCGGAGCATAACGCACCTGGCTTCGGTATGGGGCAACAACTTTGCCAATCATATGATGGCGGTAGCGCAGCAGCTGATGGAAACACATGGCCTGTCGTTTGAGGTAATAAGGCCGCTGCTGCTGGGCGGCTTGCAGGGCATAACGCAACAACTGCCGCTACAATTACAAACCGGCCCTGCCATACGTGGCGATGCGCAAACGATGGACAAACACCTGACCTTAATGGCCAGCCAGCCCGAGTTGCAACAATTGTATGCCAGCATTAGCGAGAGCATAGCGCACCTGCACCGCAAGGAAAATTAAACCTTACCGCACTATCTTAACACCGGCAGAGTATATTTGCCGTGGTATTAACAACACCCTAATTTTCATGCATTTATTAACCCCTATACCCTTGCCGGAAACCTATGAAAGTGATTGCCGCCTTTATTAAGATGATGCGGGTGGGCAATCTTGCCTTTCTGGCGATAACCCAGTACCTTATTTATTTCTGCATCCTGATGCCCTTGCTGGGATTTTATGGGCTTAAACCCAGCCTCGACCTGCTGCAATACTCCATGCTGGTACTCTCTACTGTGCTTATTGCAGGTGCGGGGTATATAATTAATGACTACTTCGATATTAAGATAGACCAGATTAACAAACCGCATAAGGTAATGCTCGAAACGGTGATCAAACGCCGCTGGGCTATGGGTACGCATATTACCCTGAGCGCGCTGGGTATTTTACTGGCGCTGGCACTGGCCATCCAAATTGGAAGTACCCGGTTGGCCACTTTACAGGCTTTAACCGTGGGGCTGCTGTTTTTTTACTCTACCGATTACAAAAAACAATTGCTCACCGGCAATATTGTAATAGCTGTGCTGGCTGCTTTGAGCGTAGCTACCATCGGCTTTTATGAGCCGCAGCTCTACCGCGAAAGTCTTATCGAGGCCAGTGCACCTGCCGCGTGGATCATTATGCGGTTGCTGCTGTTTTATACCTTCTTTTCTTTTCTTATTACCCTTATCCGCGAGATGGTAAAGGATATTGAAGATTTTAAGGGCGATGCGCAGTTTGGCTGCCGCACCGCGCCTATTGTATGGGGCATACGCCGCACGAAGCAAATCATTTATGTGCTTATCGCATTATTGGTGGCAGTGCTGGTTAGTGTGCAGGCATTTGCCATGCAGCACAACAGCTCCTGGCTGATGGTGTATTTTATAGTATTGGTGCAATTGCCCATGCTGCTGGTAGGCTGGCAGCTGTACAAAGCCAATACTTCTGCTCAATATCATAAGGTAAGCGCCCGCATTAAGTGGGTTACCCTTGCCGGAATTTTATCAATGCTGGTCTATTATGTTCAATTCATCTCCCAACCCTAAGCAAATCATACTCGCGTCGCAATCGCCCCGCAGGCAGCAACTGTTGCAGCAGGCCGAAGTGGCTTTTGAAGTGCTTACCGTGCATACCGAAGAGTTGTTTCCCGATACCATGCCTGTAGCAGAGGTGCCCGCGTTCCTGGCCCTCGAAAAAGCAATGGCGGTAAAGGAAACGCTTACCCAGGATGCCATCATCATTGCTGCCGATACGGTGGTCGTGCTCGATAACCGCATTATTGGCAAACCTGCCGATGAAGAAATGGCGGTACAAACCCTGCTGGCACTTTCCGGGCAAACGCATACGGTGATTACCGGTGTAGCTATGCTGAATGGTGCAGAAACGCATACTTTCTCTGATGTAACCCGCGTGCATTTTCACCCGCTTACCGAAGCGCAGATCCGCTATTATGTATCGCATTACAAGCCTTATGACAAAGCCGGTGCCTATGCCATCCAGGAATGGATAGGAGTGGTGGGCATTAAAGGTATTGAAGGCTGCTTTTATAACGTAATGGGCTTGCCGGTAAGTAAAGTGCTGCACCAGTTGCAAAACTGGTATTAACCGCTTGAAGAAGTTGCTTTAGCTGAAGCTACAGTAGCATTGTAGCTTAATCGGTTTTATAAATCTTCCTATTCAAATCCTGCAAGCCGCGCAGCAGGTTAAAAGTAGAAATTGGTTCGCCAGCTTTAAAGTATTGTTAATCCTCCGGCGGCTATGGGCTTGTTGCATGATCGCAAGGTTGGTTTTATGTACATTTGAATACTTAAACCACTGTGCGATATGTCAACACTGCAATCTGTTAATCCAGCCGATAATACCCTCATACAATCTTACCCTGTTCATACTTCAGAAGCCATAGCACAACGATTATCAGCCGCAGTAAAAGGACAGGGCCATTGGGCTACGCTGTCTTTTGACGAGCGAGCGGCATACCTTAACCGTATAGCTGCCTTGCTGAAAGAAGAAAAACAGCGCCTGGCCGAGCTGGCTGCCCTCGAAATGGGCAAGCCCGTAAAGCAAGGCATTGCGGAAGTGGAAAAATGTGCCTGGGTTTGCGAACACTATGCGGCCAATGCAGCAAAATTTCTGGCCAATGAACCGGTAGATACAGGCTCCACCAAAACTTTTGTATCGTTTCAGCCATTGGGTGTGGTGCTGGCCATTATGCCCTGGAATTTTCCGTACTGGCAGGTGTTTCGCAGTTTTGCACCCATTGTAATGGGGGGCAATGCTTATGTACTCAAACATGCCAGTAATGTAACGGGTTGCGCTTTAGCGATGGAAGATATTATTCGCCGTGGCGGCTTGCCAGATGGTGTGTTTGAATGTCTGCTGGTACCGGGCAGTGAAGTAGAGCCCATTATAAAAGATCCTGCTATTGCAGCTATTACGCTAACAGGCAGTACTGCCGCGGGCAAAAAAGTAGCTGCCGCTGCTGGTAGTGTACTCAAGAAATGTGTGCTGGAGCTGGGCGGTAGCGATGCTTACGTAATTCTGAACGATGCCAATATCGAAGAAGCTGCGCAAACCTGTGTAAACAGCCGGCTCAACAACAGCGGACAAAGCTGCGTATCTGCCAAGCGTTTTGTAGTGGTAGCAGAAGTGCGTGAGGCTTTTGAAGCTGCCATGTTGCTACAAATGCAAACCAAAACCTACGGCGCTCCGCTGGCAGGTAGCTTTAATATTGGTCCCATGGCAAGGGTAGACCTGCGCGATGAGTTGCACCAGCAGGTGCAAAAAAGCATTGCCGCCGGTGCCAAAGTGCTGATTGGTGCCGAAATACCTGCCCAGCCAGGTGCGTATTATAAACCCTCTATTCTTACCGATGTGCGCAAAGGAATGCCAGCCTATGATGAAGAGCTGTTTGGCCCTGTAGCTGCCATTATTTATGCCAAAGACGAAACAGATGCTATCCGCATTGCCAATGATTCGATCTATGGACTAGGTTCGGCAGTGTTTACCACCGATCTGGTCAAAGGCGAGCGCATTGCTGCTACTCAATTACAAGCAGGCAACTGTTTTGTAAACGGGGTAGTACGTTCCGATCCGCGTGTGCCATTTGGAGGGGTCAAAGAGAGCGGTTATGGCCGTGAATTGGGTATCTTTGGTATGCGCGAATTTGTAAACATCAAAACCGTGTGGGTAGACCACTAATGAGATCGCTGATGTCTGATTTGAGGATGTCTGATTTAAAATAAGACAGAACCCTGTAAATGTTCCTTATAAAAAGAAGTCCTTCTGGTCAAAAGCCGGGAGGACTTTTTTTTATTACCTGCGAGGTCCGAAGGTCCTGTCAGGTCTAAGCGAGGGTGGACTTTCACGGCGGCACAGCGGATCAGCTTGAGTGAGTTGCATGCAAAGACGCAGAGGGATAATGACGCAAAGAAATGATGCTCGCAGCAGCCTGCCCCGCCATATGCGGGGGCACAGCAGAAATACTCGAGAAGGAGATCTGTGTAATCTGCGGTGGTTTTTAATCTGCGTAAATCTGCGGGAAAGTTCGTGATGGATTTGCTCGCAACAGCCTGTCCCGCCATATGCGGGGACACAGCAGAAATACTCGAGAAGGAGATCTGCGTAATCTGCGGTGGTTTTCGATCTGCGGAAATCTGCGGGAAAGTTCGCGATGATTTGCTCGCAGCAGCCTGCCCCGCCATATGCGGGGACACAGCAGAAATACTCGAGAAGGAGATCTGCGTAATCTGCGGTGGTTTTTAATCTGCGGAAATCTGCGGGAAAGTTCGTGATGGATTTGCTCGCAACAGCCTATCCCGCCATATGCGGGGGCACGGCGACGCAGCGGATTAACGCGAGAGGGTTGCACGCTGAATCGCAAGAAATTACCATTCACGATTCAAGACCTCCTCAAGGGTGCCTGAGTGTCGGTAACTGAGCCCCGCATGGGCGGGACAGGCTTTGTCGAAGTTGTCGAAGGCCATGTTTGACCTTTCTCTCCAGATGTTTTGCTGTGTCATAAATCTGCGGGAAAATATCTTGTTCCGGATACTCGTATTGATCCCAATCAGCGATCATCAAGTCAGACATCAGCGATTCCTATTCACCCTTCCGCCTTTGCAGTATTTTTCCTTATAGGCTTTGTCCTGGAGATTACTGATGGTAACGCCTTTGGCGCTGCTGGCATGTACGAAATAGCCGTTTTGCAGGTAAATGCCCACATGGTCGTTTTTCCGCTTTTTGCCAAAGGTGAAAAATACGAGATCGCCCTCTTTCAGCTTGCGCATTTTCTTCTTTTTGATAAGGGTAATCTGCTCAACCGTAGTGCGGGGCAGGTTGGTGTGGTATACCTCTTCGTAAAAGCGTTGGGTAAAAGCCGAGCAGTCTATGCCCAGCTTGCTGGTGCCACCGTAGCGGTAGGGGGTACCCATCCAGGTGTCGATAAAGCGGTAGGCAGGTTCGTTTTTAATGTCTTTGGGCGATACTGCTATCATTCCCGCATACTTCGCCTTAATATCCTGGGTAGTAAGCGGCTGGTCGGCGCCTTGCTGGGGAATGCTCTTTTTACTGCAGGAAACAGACAGCAACAGTACGCAAAGCAAAGAAAGATAAACCAGTGGCCGGAGGCGGTTAAACATAGGATTGGGTGATTCTAACCGCTAAGATAGAGTAAGGGCATAAAAAAATCCCCGCATTGCGGGGATTTCTCATTTTATCTTATCTGTTCAGATTAGAATTTTTCCAGACCAGAGAAGAAGAAGCTGCCTTCGATAGCGGCGTTCTCATCACTGTCAGAACCGTGTACTGCGTTTTCGCCAATAGATTTAGCGAACATTTTACGGATGGTACCTTCTGCAGCTTCTGCAGGGTTGGTAGCACCAATAACGGTACGGAAATCAGCAACAGCGTTTTCCTTTTCCAGGATAGCTGCTACGATGTGACCACTGCTCATAAACTCGCACAGCTCACCGTAGAAAGGACGCTCTTTGTGTACAGCGTAGAATTCACCGGCTTTTTCCATGCTCAGTTTGGTCATTTTCATCGCTACGATGCGGAAACCTGCTTCGTTAATCTTGGCAAGAATGGCACCAATATGGCCCGCTTTTACTGCGTCGGGCTTAATCATTGTAAATGTTCTGTTTGTCATAATAGTCTGCATGATTTGCGCGGCAAAGATAGCGCTTGTTCATATTATTCCTAAAAAGTTTTGCGAATGCATTGAAAATAATCATATTTGCGGCTTTATTGTCGTGCGGAACAGATGAAACCCATTATTGATATTAAGCCCCTTTTGGAGCAACCCCGGAGAATTTTTATTACAACCCACCAGAAACCCGATGCTGATGCACTGGGCTCTTCGCTGGGATTGTATCATTATCTGACGCTCAAAGGGCATACGGTAACGGTGGTTTCGCCTACCGAGTTTCCCGATTTCCTGGCCTGGATGCCCGGCATGAGCGGGGTACTGAACTTTGAAAAACAGGAAGCGGCATCGCTTAAAGTACTGGCCGAAGCAGAAATTTTGTTCTGCCTGGACTTTAACCATGCCGATCGTACCAAAAAACTGGCCCCGCATTTGTTGCAGGCTACCCAGCCTAAGGTGCTCATCGACCACCACATGCAGCCTGCACCCGATTTTGATTATGGCGAAAGCGATACCCAAAAGAGTAGTACCTGCGAGATGGTGTACGATTTTATTAACCTGATGGGCGACAACGCGCTGATAGATCTGGATATGGCCCAGTGCCTGTATGCTGGCAGCATGACCGATACCGGTTCGTTCCGCTTTCCGAGCACATCGGCCAGCGTACACCGTATGATCGCCGATTTTAAAGACCGTGGTCTGAACCATGCCCAGATTCATGAGCAGGTGTACGACAACTCTGAAGAACGCCGCCTGCGATTCCTGGGTTTTGCCCTGAGCCAGCGAATGGAGGTGTTCCCGGATAAAAAAGCGGCCCTGATCGCCATTTCGAAAGAGGATGCACGCCGGTTTAACCTCGATATGGGCGATACCGAAGGATTGGTAAATTATCCTTTGGGAATAAAAGGAATTGTATTTTCGACCTTCATAACTGAAAAAGCCGATGAGGTTAAGATGTCGTTCCGCAGCAAAGGTGATTTTGATGTAAACACCTTTGCACGTAGCCATTTCGATGGCGGGGGACATTTTAATGCGGCCGGAGGCCGTTCTGATATTGGCTTCCAGCAAACTGTAGAGAAATTTAAAACAATACTGAAAACAATAAACATTTAAAGCACTATGAGAAAAATCTCAGTAGCACTGGGTCTGCTGGCCGTAGTTTTCGGCAGCTGCAATGCTCAGAACAAATTCAAGAAACTGTCTTCAGGTCTGGAATATAAGATCATTGGTAAAAACCAGGGTCGTAAGCCTGCGGTAGGTGATTTCGTAGAAATGCACATTGTCTCTAAACTGGGAGACTCTACCGTGTTTAACTCTTACACCATGAACGCCAATAATCCGGTTCCTTACCAGGTGGCAAAACCTGCTTATAATGGCGATGTTGCTGAAGGTCTGGTGCTGATGTGCGAAGGCGACAGCGCTGTTTTCCGCGTGCCTGCCGATTCTGTAACCAAAATGGGTCAGAAACCATCTTGGGTTAAAGCCGGCGATTTTGCTGAGTTCCGTGTGAAAATGGTAAAAGTGCGTACTGCCGACGAAATGAAGAAAGAGCAGGAAGCAATTGCTGCTAAACAAATCGGTGTAGACGAAGGTATCCTGCAGGATTACTTCAAGAAAAACAACATCACTGCCCAGAAAACTCCGGGTGGCGTATATTATGTGATCACCAAACCAGGTGCTGGCGCTAATCCTGCCAATGGTCAGACTGTAGTAGCTAACTACACTGGTAAAACCATGGGCGGTAAAGTATTCGATTCCAACATCGATCCTCAGTTCCAGCACGTAGAGCCGCTGAAATTCCCAGTAGGTATGGGTGCGGTAATCAAAGGATGGGATGAAGGTTTCCTGGCGCTGAAAAAAGGCGACAAAGCAACCCTGTTCATTCCTTCTTCACTGGCTTACGGTCAGAATCCTCCTCCGGGCGCACCATTTGGTCCTAACGAGATCCTGATCTTCGATGTAGAGTTACTGGACATCACTAAATAACAACAGCTTACTTTAGTATAGAAAGCCATCCTTCGGGGTGGCTTTTTTTGTTGATGACCTACGATGCGGCTAATAGTCATTGGTGAATGGTGAATAGTCAATGGTGAATGGGCGCGTGTGGGAAAGACCTGCCAGGTCCGCAGGTCCTGTCAGGTCTGGGTAGGGAGACAGGGCAGTTGAAGGTCCGGCGCGAATAATCCCCCGCGAATCTCTATCGTCAAAGGTGAAAGGTCAAACGTCAAAAGTGGCCTTCGACAACTTCGACAAAGCCTGTCCCGCCCATGCGGGGCTCAGTTACCGACGCTCAGGCTCCCTTGGGGCAGGTCTTGAATGGTGAATGGTCAAAAGTCAATGGTG
>JAVBJN010000079.1:0-4753 GCA_031546985.1 Chitinophagaceae bacterium | reverse complement strand
CAGGTATCTCTTTTAGTAACGTAAAGAGTTGGTTTCTCGCGTCCTGTGCATTATCACGTAGGTCCGGTGAATAAACACCTCCATTCGCACGTTGAATATCCTCCTTTTCGCAAATATAGTGATGCATGAGTAAATAAAGATTCTTGAGATGCTCAGGAGTACGAAAACTGTCTCCGTTCTTCACTGTGTTTCGGCGACCTTCCAGTAAACTGGTGAGAAATTGCATAGCGAACCTTGTTTGTTTTGCTGGTTCCTTAAGTGTCTTCAACCGTGCCTTGAGCGCTGGGATCGCTTTTTGGCTCTCAGATCCGACCCACACAGCATACCAGTGAGCCGCATGAGAGAGTCGTCGATCAGTGCTACGGATTGCCGCTAACCGCGCAATGTCTTCCGAACTTATCCCCGCAGTATGGACAATGTTGAGCATGTAGCCAAGATTCCTCAGGTTCTTTGGCTCGCGTGCTTTTAGTCGCTCGAAGATACCCACACCTATACCTGCCCAAGCCCATGACCAGTAACAACTAAGGTCAGCCAAAACATAGTAGCTATCCACTTTGACTTTCTCAATTCGCAGCTCTCGATCCACCTCGCACAATAATAGCTTCTCAATAAGTTCAGGAAATACCGCGACCAGCAAAGGCATCCAATCCGGAAACCCGTTCAACTCATTCATGGCATAGCGAAATGCTGTTTCAGCTTCGTCCTGACTCAATGTCGAAGCCCAGTTTTCTGTTTCGCGGGCCTCAACATAGAGGCCAGAAAGTCCAAAAATCACACTGAATGATACTTTGTTACTCATCTTCCCTTCAGAACGAAGTTTTGGTCGATAGCGACGCCAATAGGCCACCACACCATCACGAAACGCATGTGCGACTTCCTCTCCAAACTCTGCTTTAAGAACCTCCCAACGCCCTTCTGTCCAATGGGAAGACCTAGTGTTTACCTGACGCATTCTTTCGTATAAAAGATATTGCCAGTTTGAAACATCGGTTGGCTTGGGCAGTTGAGGATCGCGTATCTTATCGATATTCTTGGATAGAGTGTCCTTCCACGCCTCTAAACGTTTTGTATCGGCAGTTTGCCGTATCTTATTTCGACGTTTCCATCTCGCTTCCTGTTGCTTCCAGTGTTGATGCTCTGGGTTGGAGGGAGGGTGTAGATAAGTGTACAGAGCGTCTCGAAGAGCTGGAGTTTTCGTAACAGCTACTTTCAACGCCTGAAGCCATTTCCTTGGCCGCTTAGCCTGAACATACAGCCGAAATGCCAATGAAAGAGCTACAAGTTTATCATCACGCAATGGACGTGATTTTATATCTACAAGAATCTGGTCGAAGTCATTGGGTTCAAATCGCCAGTAGGAGCCGTACAAACTTACCTGCCAAAAATTAGTCAGCCGCTCTTTTCTCTTTTTCTGCCGAATTCGACGAGCTTGGCCGAGCTCGTACCAAAATAAGGCATAATTCAGTTCTGACCACAAGGGCACCAGTGTAGGAATTTTCGAACGGATCTCGCGCAAATCCCAATCAGAAGAGTGTTGTACAGAAGGTAGTTTTTGTAGAACCGAAAGAGTAGATATCTGCAATGCGGCCGGATGCCGGGCAACGATGAGCTGCTCTACCACCATAGCAGCACTCTTGATCAACCAGCTATGCCGTTTGGAAATCTCGCAATAGTGCCGTTCTAAAATTGGTCGTTTAGAAATTAGAGGGCACATTCCCTCCAGCAGCTCTACTTGGAGATCGAGACTGAGCGATTGAATAAAGGTGTCGAATGCCTGTGGTAAACCATCGACGCGATGACTGTCTTTCAATTTAAGCTTGGCGATGCAAGCCAAAACCCAATTAATTGACTGTCTGGTAGGTGGTAACCCCTCTAGCAACTCCGCGAACCACTCGCGACTAAGAATTGACGCTTCTTGCAGGAAATGCTCACGGATCTCCAACTTATCAGCATCTGTACCTATTACAGCTACTGCACGAAAAGCCGCAATACGCGCATAATGGCCTGATTTGCGGTTTAGAGCGACTCCCTTTGCCTCTGGTAACACATCATATAACTCCCCTTGCCAGACCATACGCTAGAGAAACCACTGAAGTTCATCACTCGACGCATACTTCACGAACAACGCCTTTATTTCGGGTGCAATATCTTTATCAGCAAAGCGTTGGACAGCTCGATAATCGTTTGTAGATCCTCGCACAATATCTGTATGCATGGTCTCGCACACATCACGTAGAATTTTCAGGCGTGTTTCTAGCGGCAATGCTTTCGGTTCGCCTCCTTCAAAAATAAGCTCTGGCGAGAGAGTCAATGCTCGTTCACGAATCTTGCCGTCCATCAAAATGAGCCAAACCAAAATCGGCCGCATTATCGGTACGATCACTGTTTGACCATATTGTTCACGAAATAGTAGGGATTCAACTTTACGCCGTGAAGTTTCACGATCGAGAAACCCTTTAAGCCATTCTGCGGTCAGGTACTCACGTACAGTACGGTGGTGAAATCGCACGGTCTGGTAAATTGCTTCGTCAAAAATCGGACGAGCAAGCAGTGCGATACACTTCTTGCTATCCCAGTCGGGTAAAACCGCGGCAACCGCAATACCCTTCGTATTACCTGATCCATCTGGGACACGAATGGTTGATTCTTGGATCATAGTCGCTGCAGCCGCAACACATCGTGCACCCACCATCGCATCTGCGATCGAAAGAGGCAGTGCTTCTTCGCGATTCTGGTCGCGTTCGGCCAATCGTCTAGCAATACTCGATTGCATTAATTCAAGCCTATTGCCGATACGATTGTACTTGTTCCAGTATTCCACGAGCTCGGTCAGGTCATCTGGACGCGCAACCATCGACCAGCCGTCCGCTCGCTCAATAGCATCTATAAATGGTCTAGGATCTACGACACCTTTAGCTCTCGCAAACTTTTCAACCTGCGTTGCGCCAAGATCATCTAAAGCCACAATCCTAAAAGATCCATCCAATTTATCTATCGCGTCGACCTTCTGATTTTCCTCCGCAACCTGTGCAGGTTCAATATATCGAAGCTGCTGCTGACAGAGTTTTAGATCTGTCACTGGCCTCCATGCCGTACCTCGGCTAGTGAGTACAATATGTGCTCTCTGCAAAGCAACAGACAGACGGGTAGCAAACTTGCGAACGGCACGTTCAAAATCCTGCGGTTCTCGTAACCGTGCTTCATCGACAGAATCAAGGAATAGCCAGCCCTCTTCATAAGATGCCAACCACTGCTCGAACTCCGCAAGATTCCCCTCCTCAAAGGCGATGTCAAAATCGTCGGCAATATGCTCAAGACGCAGGAAAAACGCCGCTTTTCCTTCCTGACGCAACATTTGGGTAGAATGACGTATCTCTTCGGTCTTTCCCGCCCCAGCTTCAGACAAGATAACTGTTCGGTATCCAGCAAGTAGATCCGTCCAGCTTAATCTTTTACCAAAAAGAAGGTTACGAAAATTAAACTCATCGTTTTCCTCGCTCTTTAGTGAAAGCTCATGAAAGGTTCGCTCCAGGTCAATATAGTCTTCGGACAATTTTTGCTCACCATTATCTTTGTATTTTCCTTATTATAACACTCCAATCTGTAAGTAAAAACGTGAACAAACCTTTGCAAGGAGTTGCCTACAATCTATGTACCTAGTAGCAATAGGAGAAAAAGCGGCATTAGTTGTTACAGCAACGAAGCATTCAGCAAATAGTAACGGGATAAGTTTTATTGGCCCTAATATCTGATCCTGACACAGGGCAATACAAGGATAGGAAATCTCTGATAGCAACGAGCGAGGAACGGACGCTTTATTTAAAGCAGAAATGGCAATGAAGTATCTAGATCACCCGAAGAGATTCACAGACAGACAAATTATTTGATAAACTGAATTCTGAATAAAATCTATCTTAGTTTTGTCCTAAGCGCTGTGATTGGGCATAACTAACTTAATAAAAACTCAAAATAATTGATTGGTGCAATCTATATGATTAAGACTCTTCCCTCCATATGGAATAAAAATGATTTAGAAATGGGAGCGACAGAATCCGAGCGATATCTTGCAAAATTAGCCCACAAAACTTTTCTTAATTTATGGAGTTATTCGAATCCACATACCGACGAAAACGGAGGAAGGGAATTATGCGACTTCATGGTCATTTTTGGAAACGATATTATTCTTTTTTCCGATAAGCACTGCGAATTTCCAAAAATTGATGATCAAAAAACAGCATGGTTTAGATGGTACCGGAGCGCAATCAACAAATCCGTGAGGCAATTATCTGGGGCTTCATCTTTCATTAAAAGGTTTCCACATAGAATATTTATAGATCCATGCTGTAATTATCCATTACCAATTCCACTTCCTTCGCCTGATAAGTTAAAAATACATTTAGTTGCTGTTACTCGAGGTTCTGCTGATGCTTCCGCAAGATATTGGGGTAATGGAAGTTCTAGTAGTTTGGTAATTAATACTTTTATTGAAGGAGATAATCATAAAGAACATCCATTTATGGTAGGGTGGCCATTAAAGAATCGTGAATTTGTCCATATTTTAGACGAGTTAACCCTTGATATTTTGCTTAACGAATTAGATACAGCTTCAGATTTTATTAGCTACCTAACTAAAAAGGAAATGTATTTAACCACCAATGGTCTCGATTTTATAATTAGCGGTGAAGAGGAGTTACTTGCACACTATCTTGCGCATCCATTGGATGATTATGAAGGTTTTTCATTTCCACTAGTC
>JAVBJN010000119.1:0-24178 GCA_031546985.1 Chitinophagaceae bacterium | reverse complement strand
CATCTTCTGCATAAGTGAGTTTGCCTTCCATGCTGCCGTTAAAATAACGTTGCACATTGGGCATAGCCTCAGGATCGTAAGCTGTAACGGTAGCGCCTGCCTTAACCAGTTCTGCAATCACATCCAAAGCCGGAGCTTCGCGAATGTCATCGGTATTGGGTTTAAAAGCCAGGCCCCAGATGGCAATGTGCTTGCCTTCGAGGTTATGATTGAAGTAACTTTTAATTTTGTCGATAAAGTGCGCACGCTGGCGGTCGTTCACTTCCATCACCGATTTCAGGATCTTGAAGTCGAACGCGTATTGGGTAGCGGTTTTATTCAGTGCCTTTACATCTTTGGGGAAGCAGCTGCCACCGTATCCCAAACCGGGAAAAAGGAAGCGCTTGCCAATACGGCCATCTGTACCCAGGCCCTGGCGTACCGTTTCTACATCGGCACCGGCCTGCTCACAAAGAATAGCCAGTTCGTTCATAAAAGAAATACGGGTAGCGAGGTAGGCGTTGGCCGCGTATTTGGTCATTTCGGAGCTGCGCTCGTCCATGAAAATAACAGGATTGCCCTGGCGCACGTAAGGCGCGTACAGCAATTGCATGAGCTTTTGTGCACGCTCGCTGTTGGTACCTACCACTACACGGTCTGGTTTCATAAAATCTTCTACCGCCATGCCTTCGCGAAGAAACTCTGGGTTAGATACCACATCGTATTCTCCTTTGTAGTGTTCACCAATTCTATTGCTTACCAGCTCTGCAGTGCCAACGGGCACGGTACTTTTGTTGATGATCACTTTATAATCAGTCAGCAGTTTTCCAATATCCGATGCGCAGTTCAGTACATAAGAAAGGTCGGCAGAGCCATCTTCGCCCGGAGGGGTAGGCAGCGCCAGAAATACCAGCTCAGCATCTTTAATGCCTTCTGCCAGGTTGGTGGTAAACTGCATGCGGCCTTCTTTAAGGTTACGTGCAAAGAGGGTTTCCAACCCTGGTTCGTATATTACAATTTCGCCTGCTTTAAGCCGGGCTACTTTATTTTCGTCAATATCAATACAGGTTACGTGGTTACCTGTTTCGGCAAAGCAGGTACCTGATACCAGGCCTACGTAACCGGTTCCTACAACGGCTATGTTCATGAGGGATAATTAGTGTTTTGCAACGGCTTCGAGAACCTGGGTCGTAATATGTTGTAAAATTTCTTCGGTCATTTCTGTGTGTATTGGCAGCGAAATAACACGTTCGGTAAGCCAATCGGTGGTTTCCAGGTTGGTGGCAGGTAAGCCCAGGCTGTCAAACATTTTTTGTTTGTGGCAGGGTACCGGGTAGTAGATCATGGAAGGTACGCCTCTGTCGGCGAGTTCCTGGTGCACCGCATCGCGGTTACTGTTTTCCAGGATTAGTGTGTACTGGTGAAAAACGTGTGTGTTATTGGCGTGGCGGAACGGCGTTTTGATTTTGGGATGGTTGGCAAAAGCCTTGTCGTAAAAATCGGCTGCCTGGCGCCTTGCATCATTATACTTATCGAGGTTGCGGAGCTTAATGTTCAATACGGCTGCCTGAATGGTATCGAGGCGCGAGTTACAACCTACCAGGTCGTGGTAGTAGCGTACTTTTTGCCCGTGGTTGGCTACCATGCGCAGGGTTTCGGCCAATGCATCGTCGTTGGTGAAAATAGCGCCGCCATCTCCATAACATCCCAGGTTTTTGGATGGGAAGAAGGACGTGCAGCCAATTATACCCATCGCGCCGGTTTTCTTTTTCGTGCCATCACTAAAAGTATAATCGCCGCCAATAGCCTGCGCATTGTCTTCAATTACGTGCAGGTTATGCTCTTTGGCAATGGCCAGAATGGTTTCCATATCGGCGCACTGACCGTACAGGTGCACAGGTACAATGGCTTTGGTTTTGGGCGTAATGGCCTTGCGAATAGATTCGGGATCGATTGTAAAGGTGGCCGGATCTACTTCTACAAACACCGGGGTGAGTTTAAGCAGGGCAATCACTTCTACAGTAGCTACATAGGTAAATGAAGGGGTAATTACTTCATCGCCGGGTTGCAGGCCCAGGGCCATCATGGAAATCTGGAGGGCGTCGGTTCCGTTGGCGCAGGGAATAACATGCTTTACACCAAGGTATTCCTGAAGGCTGGCAGCAAACTGCTGAACAGGTTTTCCGTTGATGAATGCGCTGGATTCCAGTACGTCGAGAACGGCCTGGTCAACTTCCTGTTTGATGTGGTGGTACTGACTTTTGAGGTCAACCATCTGCAATGGGCCCATATGTAGAGAATATCTGGTTTTTTAATCCTGCAAACGTACTTTAAATCAGCAATATTCACAAGAAATGCATACAATTTTACCCCTGTTTGGGGTGGTTATAACGCTAATATGTTTCAAATTATTGTATATGTTTGGCTGCTAAATCCTTTGTATCTTACGGCCTTTATTTTGACATATGCGCATGTTATACCGGAAACCTGCTTTTCTGATACTTGCCCTTGCGGCAGCCCTTACTGGCAATACGCTTAAAGCGCAGGACGCGGCAAGTACCGCACCCAAAGCTTCCCGGGGCCTTATCTTTTCGGCCAATGGTGCTTACGATATTCCTTTGGCTGATATGGCCGATCGTTTTGGCGGCAGTTTTCGTGTGGGCCCGTCTGTGATGTACAAAACTTCCAATAACTGGCTTATCGGCGCCAAGCTGGATTTTATATTTGGCAACAAAATGAAAGAAGACTCCCTGCTGATCAATGTGCGCGATAAACAGGGGTATTTTATAGACCAGAACGGTAGCCGTACCAAATTGCCGCTGTACGAAAGAGGTTATATTATTGCCGGGCAGGTGGGCAAGATTTTTCCGCTGCACGACCGCAATCTTAACTCCGGTATCATGGCGCTTACTTCGGTAGGTTTTATACAACATAAGATCAATATTTTTGACCGCGATCATGTGGTGCCGCAGGTAAGAGGCGATTACCGCAAAGGTTACGACCGCTTAACCAACGGTATATATTTAGACCAGTTTATAGGATATGCCTTTTTCTCAGAAAGCCGCCTGGTTAATTTCTATGCAGGGTTGCAAGTGTCGTGGGGCTTTACCCAGGGCCGCAGAGATTACCTGTTTGATGTAAACCGTCCAGATACCAAACCCCGCAATGATGCGATGTTTGGCATTCGGGTGGGATGGATGATTCCTGTGTTTAAAAACAAGGTAGACGAAATTTACTTCTAATGCTGGTGAGCCAACTGTTATATAATCTTTTTCTACACTCATACAATGCTGCTATCTCGATAGCGGCATTTTTTAATGCCAAAGCCCGGCTGTGGAAGACCGGTCGTAAAGACTGGCAGGCCCGGCTCCTGTCTGGTATGGAAGGCTTGCGCCACCGCAAAGTGCTATGGATGCATTGCGCCTCGCTGGGCGAGTTTGAGCAGGGGCGCCCTGTATTGGAAGCTGTTAAAAAAGCTTACCCGGATACGGCTATTGTGCTCAGTTTTTTTTCGCCCTCGGGATATGAAGTGCGCAAAAATTATGATGGTGCCGACCTGGTTTGTTACCTGCCACTGGATGGTAAAAAGAACGCCCGTATTTTTCTGGATACCATAAACCCTTCGCTGGCTATTTTTATCAAATACGAATTCTGGTATTATTACCTCGCGGCCTTGCAGCAATGTGCCATTCCAACAATGCTGGTAGCAGGACTTTTTAGGGAAGAGCAACCTTTCTTTAAAAGTTGGGGTGCCTTACACCGGGCTATGCTTGCTTGTTTCTCTACCCTGATGGTGCAGAACAAAACTTCAGAAACCTTGTTGCAGGGCATTGGACTGTATAATGTAGTGATAGGTGGCGATACCCGGTTCGACCGGGTTATTACCATTGCCGGGCAGTTTACGCCTGTAGCGCAGGTAGAAGCTTTTGTAACTGGCAGTGAGCATGTACTGGTGGCCGGTAGCACCTGGCCTGATGATGAAAATATGTTGTCGGAATGGCTAAGCCATCACCCGGATTGGAAACTGATTATAGCACCGCACGAAATACATGAAGCGCATATCAAAGCGATTGAGAAGCAGTTTCCGGGTAGTGTGCGTTTTTCGCAATGGAATGCTGCTCATGCCAATAACAGCAATGTATTGATTGTTGACAATATGGGTATGCTGAGCCGGCTGTATAAATATGGCAGGGTAGCTTATGTGGGCGGTGGTTTTGAAAAAGGCGGTATTCACAATATGCTTGAAGCAAGTGTGTATGGCATTCCGGTTATTATTGGTCCGGTTTACCGTAAGTTTCACGAAGCGGTAGAGCTGGTAGCGGAACAAGCCGCTTTTGCAATAAACAGCGGAGCAGAATTTGAGCGTGTGATGGAAGCATTACAACAGGAAAGTCTTTATGAACAAACCTGCCGTAATGCAAGGGCCTACACGTTTCAGCATGCAGGCGCCACACAAAAGGTTATGAACTATATTACAGAAAACCGTCTTTTAAGTACGCTGTAGAAATTCTCTACGGCAGGGTCTTCTTCCTTCCAATCGTATTGTTGAATGAGGTTGTTGCCAACCCATTGCTCTGCTGCATTAAAATCGGGCAGGTGGTTCAGGTGTTCCATCGCCTCATGAAATGCTTGGGTGTTGCCTTTAAACAGATCGCTGATAAACTGGAATTTATCGTTAAGTCCTACCAGTTGTTTTAGGTCGGCCGGTGTATCACTGGCAGATGTTTGCGCTGTGCCTGGTGTGGTAAAACTCTGCCGGGTGCTATAAGGAAAACTCTCGGTTATGGGTTCTTTAACCGCAGTATGGTCTGCCACTGCAGGCATAACAGGCATAGCAATTGGTTCTGGTTGCGTTGGCGCTGCCTCTGGTTGTTGGGCTTCTGCAACTACAGTATTGGAGGGTTGTGCAACTGGTGCAGGTGCTGCCGGCATTGAAAAAGCAGGTTCTGCAGGTGGCTGCTCCTGGTGTAAAAGACGGCCCCGCCATTCCAGTAAATCGGCGTAGAGTACGCGGGTGTAATCCAGCATCAGGTCTATTTCGATGATATTCCGCTGGCCCTTGGCATGTTGCGCTTCATTCAGCTTATTGATAAGGTATTTGATCCGTTCCATCTGCAATTGCTTTAATCGTACTAAGATAGCATTTTCCATGCCACAGGCAAATGAAGGGGAATTGTGGTTGGGGAGATGAGGGCTCATGGCGACACGGCGAAACAATGTTAGATGGTTTCACGCGAAGGCGCAAGGGTGGAAGGCGCAAAGCTCCAACTCGAGAAAAGGACACAAGGGGTTACTATTCACTATTGATTATTCACCATTGACCTTTCAGGTGCCTGAGCCCCGCACGTGGGGGACAGGCTTGTCTAAGGCCACCATTGACCGCTCATAGCGACGCGGCGAATGGCTTATTACGCCATTTCCACATTGTTTCATTAGCACATTAGAAAGTAAATCCGCAGCGGGAGAAGAATCTTGAATTACCCGTTAAATACAAGGTATTTCTTGCTGATGTAGTTGATGATGGCTACGAGGCCAATAGCGGCAGCTTTGCTAAGCATTACATTCAGCGCCAGCATACTTACGAAAACGTACATCAACCCCTGGTTAAGTACCAGCGATAGCAGGGAAATGAGCATAAACATGGCAAATTCCTTTCTGCGGGAGTATTTACCACCTTCAAATACCCATTTTACTGAAATGATGTAATTGATAATGGTAGCAAAAACAATGGCCACGAGATTGGCGAGCAGGTAACCGTATTCGCCTTTAAAAAAAGGAAATACGTGTGAAAACCAATAGAAAAGACAAAACTCTACCGCAGCGCCGGAGGCGCCGGCAAGGCCGAATTTGATAAGCTGGGTCTTATTTGCTTGTAGTGTCTTTAGCATTTCAAGGCCGCAAATATAGGTATAGAATCGTGAAGTGTACCAAAAAATTTAAATTTGTATTAGGATAACCACTATGCATCCCCGTAAGAAACGCCTGTGTTACACCCCTTCCTGGAAAGGAAAAAAAGATGGCACGAATACTGGGATAAAATATTAGTTTAGAAAAGTTTTTTCTCACTGTAACTGAACCGTTTAGACATGAGCCGGGGCAAAATATTATTTCGTATCGTAACTGTGCTGCTTTTGGCGGCCAGTGCGGGGCATGCCCGGGGCCAGGAGCAGGAAAAAATTCTGATGGGGGCTGTAATCCTCAATGGCGACACGGTGCCTTCTAAATGGCTCAAAACTGTGGAGGTGGTGGAGAAAATGCCTTATTACGTACGCCGCTACCGTGCTGCTATGGATAAATTGCGCTACAATGTTTATAAAGTATACCCTTATGCCTTAACGGCTGCTGAGGTACTTAAAGATGTAGATAGCGACCTGGCTGTGCTGGATAGCAAAGATGCCCGTAAAGCCTATAAAAAACGTAAAGAAGATGAGCTGAACCGCCGTTTTAAGGGCGAACTTCAGAATTTTACCATCAGCCAGGGACAGATCCTGGTGAAGCTGATAAACCGGCAAACCGGGCGTAATTGCTATGATATTATCCGCGAACTCAAGGGCGGGTTCTCGGCTGTAGTGTTCCAGGCCATAGCCCTGGTGTTCGAAAACAACCTTAAGCGGGGATACGACCCTCAGGGCAATGACCGGGATATTGAACTCATTGTTCAGGAAATTGAACAGAACGGCGGTATGAGGCCGGTGCACTAATCTCCATCTTTTCTATTCGAAATATAATTTACCTTTTTGAGAAGAGGGTACCGAAGTCGTTTGAACCACTTCGCGGAGCTGGTGTATGGTTTGTGCCGTAAGGTGCAGTTTTTTCAACCGGAACCAGTTTCGGGTTTTTCTCAGCAGGTGCAAAAAAGGATGACGCCTTTTGTGCTTGCCGCTCATTGCATGCACAAGGTTTTTCTGATGGGTATACAAAGCTTCCATGATAAGGTTATTGCAAGGTGTAAAGTTCGGCTATAATCGGCTGGCGTACCGGTATATGCTACAATTTAACTATTTTATAATGATTATAAAAGCAGAATTGTGGCATTTCTGAACCAAAATTGGTCAGAAACCGGTTGCCCAGGTTTTATAATCTGGAAAAACTGTTGTGTAACCGGGAATTTTAAGGTGCCCGCTGAACAGAAGTGCCACCAAAGTGCATATTTGTGCTATTTCGCGGCTGTTTTAAATCCAACCTTTGCGGCGCTTACTTTCTGTTATGTTGAAAAATCACCGTTCCATCATCCTGATACTTGGCGCGCTTACTGCGCTGGGCCCTTTTTCCATAGATATGTACCTGCCAGCGTTTCCGGCCATAGCAGAGGCGCTGCATACCGATATTGCACATGTAACCTTATCGCTTACCAGTTTTTTTGTAGGTATTTCGGTAGGTCAGCTGATCTGTGGCCCGTTGCTGGACCGGTTTGGCCGTAAAAAGCCATTGGTTATTGGGTTGGTTATTTACATACTGGCAGCTATAGGTTGTGCGGTAGTGCCGGGCGTGTGGTGGCTGGTAGGTATGCGGTTGTTGCTGGCCCTGGGCGGTTGCGTAGGTATGGTAGCGGGCCGGGCTGTGGTGCGCGATGTGTTTCCGGTGCACGAAACCGCCGGTGTCTTTTCTACGCTTATGCTGGTGATGGGCATTGCGCCCATTATAGCGCCTACGGTGGGTGGTTATGTTACTGCTTACCTGGGTTGGCGATATGTTTTTGTAGTGCTGGCGGTTATTGCTTTGCTCATGCTGGTGGCAGTGGTGCGGTACCTGCCCGAAAGTAAAACGCCGGATGCAACGGTATCGCTCAGGATTAAGGCTATTTGCCGCGAATACCTGGAGGTGATGAAAGAGCGGAGTTTTGTGTGGTATACCATTGCAGGCGGCGCTGCATCGGCAGGCATGTTTGCCTACATATCGGGTTCTCCTTTTGTATACATGAAGCTGTTTGGTTTAAGCGAGTCGCAATATGGTTGGGCTTTTGGTGCCAATGCCTTTGGGCTTATTGCGGGCAGCCAGGTAAACCGGGTGTTGCTTAAAACATATACGCCTGCAAAAATTGCGCTGGCTTTGGCGATAGTATTAATGGCTGTTGCCGGATTACTAGTACTGGCAGGCTTTTGGCAGGCCCAATGGCTGGTGATGGGATTGGTATGGTGCTTCTTGTTGTGCCTGGGTTTTCTGAGCCCCAATACAACGGCACTTGCTTTGCAACCCTTTACCCGATATGCGGGCAGCGCCTCGGCATTGCTGGGTGCCATTCAAATGGTGGCAGGAGCGCTGGCCTCCGCGGCGGTAAGTATGCTGCACAACGGTACCATTGTGCCTATGGTGGCGGTAATGGCCGGTTGTGCAGCAGTAAGTTTGTTGAGCCAGATGGGCAGCCAAAGGCATGCTTTAAAGGCGGCGCCGGTTATAAGTGTTAAAAGCTAATACCCGCCGATAGTTGAATCACCGTGGTAGGGTTGGATACAACTCCGCTTTGTACAATATTCTTATTGGGATCAAATACGGCAAAATTTATACGGTCGGTTTCTGTGCCATTTAAAATGGCAGGAATGACTTTTAGTCCTACCCGGAGTTTGGCTCCGTTGCTGGTGGCGGATAAAGGCTGGTTCCAGTAAGCGGCCAGGAAAGGCGCGGCTTTGCAGTAGGGCATGAGGGTACGGTTATCCGTGTTGTCGGCTACGCGGCCATCGCCATTTTTAAATGCCGAATACATGGCCGGACTGGCATAGGATTGCTGGGTTTCAGCATCCCACACATCGCGGTAGGTCATGTTGTACTGCACATCATTGCTCATCGAAATAAACGCATCTAACCCATACACTGCGTCAATACCCGATTTTTTAACCGGAAAATACCAGCCATTATAAAACGATAGTCCAATATCGGCCTGGCGAAACTGGTAGTTGCTAACTATCGGCGATTGGTTGGCCCATCCGGCTTTGTTTAAATCGGTGATGAGTTTCATATCATGTTTCGAGAATGCGGCTTGTGCTGCAAACCCGAGGAGCATATTGTAAGAGGTGCGGCGTTTGATACCCAGCTCTATACCACCGCCACCGTAAGTGAAAGTAGAGCCCGATGTGGTGCTGAGCATTTGCGTGGTATTATTGGCTATTCTGGTGCCGGATATGTTCATATTGCCCAATAGGGAAATGTAGGGCGAGAATGAACCGCCGTCTTTGGCTTGTGTGGCTGATATGCCGGTAAGTATACCCGCAGACAGCAGGAGTAATGATTTAATCATAGCGGTTGCTGTGTTATTGGATATGGAATGAGATGGTGGTATCGCGTACCATGGTATTGCGGCTGGTAACAAGCATTACCACCAGTTGTTGTTGGGTGCCCGAGGTGGCATAGGTAAGCGGTTTTACCTTAAAACTGTTAATGCTGCTCGTGCTGAAATCATCGGGCACATCGCTGGTTCTTTTCAGAAAGCTAGCCTTGCTTTCGTACTTGGTGGGATTGTATGAATAATCGTAATCCGAATACGTATTGGCCTTAAACAGGCAGGAATCCGAAATGTCGGTGCCAGCGGCATAATGGCTGTTGTAATCGTTTACGGTAAATACTTTGATGTCGGTAATCTTTTCCAATACTTTAATGCTTGGTTCTGCAGGAGAGTAGGCATAGGCTTTGTTGGTAAACGACCAATTGGCGGCGATGAGTGTATTGTGAACCAGGTAGCCGCGTATGGTAAAAGTGTCTTTTAACACCGTGCTGTTTTCGGATATGGGTATGTTGTCTACCAGAATATCACAATGCAGATCCTGAATGGAAGAGACCTGTTTGGGGTCGGTACATGCATGTAGCAGCAAACATCCCATTGTTAGGGTGTAGAGGTGTTTTTTCATAGCTTGTTGTCTTTCGCTGTTTTAGAATAATCTCCGGTTCCTGGTTGGCAATATAGGTGGTGTCTTGGCGTGTTTATCATTGTGTGGCAGCCCTTTGATCCTTTTTTGGATCGCCGCGCTGTCAGCGGTTTCAAAGTCTTTGGCTGCAATAAGATCGTCTACCTGGTATTCTTCCTCGCGCAGCAGGCGGCCGTTCAGCTCATCGTAATACAGCCATTGGCCGTGCCGGAGGCTGCCTTTTTCGCTTTCTACCACCCGCATCAGCTCTTCGCCCGTTATGGCGTCTTCTACCCAAATGGTATCCATTTTGTTGGAAGGGTTAAGTCCCCGGTAGTGCCCAATGCAGGTAAGCCGGCCTTTGGTAAAGTATTTAACCTCACCATTCAGTACGCCCTTCTTATAGGTTTCGATCGCCAGCGGCAGGTCTTCGTCCGACAGTTTGCGCCAGATGCCTTCTTTGGCACCATCGGTATAATTACCGTACTCCAGGTAGCCTTCTTCTCCCTTATTGGGTTTTACTTCCACAATCCAGTTGCCCTGCGCATGGCCGTGCCGGTCTATCTTATTAATCGTATCTCCTTTGGTTGTAAGGCGATACGACGATTTAAGGGATGGTTTGGCTGCTTTTTGCCCCACGCTGAAGAACGGCGAAAAAGCAATGATGCCTATACTGATTATAATTAGACTTCTGTACACGCTGGTGGGTTGGTTTAAAATGCTACAATGATATGGATATAACGTCAATTCGTTGAGTCTGGTATGCATTAATATGCAGTAGAAACGACGAATCACATGAATTACACAAAAAAATATGCCAGAAATTTAAAAATAGTTTAACCTGCGGCTTGCATTAATCGAAACCCGTCGTATCTTTGCGCCCGGCAAGTCTTATACGACCAGCTCCTTTTGAATCCCCCAGGGCAGGAATGCAGCAAGGGTAGATGGTTGTAGCGGTGCGATATAAGTAACTTGCCTTTTTTTATTTTCTTTTTTTCGGGTTTTGGAGCATCATCGGCTACCCGGAATGAAACCGGTTCCAAAAGTTCAAAACTTCCTTTTTATATGAAATTCTTTATTGATACAGCTAATCTTGACCAGATTCGTGAAGCCTATGATTTAGGTATCCTGGATGGTGTAACGACTAACCCTTCACTGATGGCCAAAGAAGGCATTAAAGGTGAAGCTGCTATTCTGAAGCACTACAAAGACATTTGCGAGATCGTAGATGGCGATGTGAGTGCAGAGGTAGTATCTACCGATTTTGCTGGTATCATTGAAGAAGGTAAAAAACTGGCTGCTATTCACCCCAATATTGTGGTGAAAGTGCCTATGATTAAAGATGGTATCAAAGCCATTAAATGGTTTACAGATAACGGTATCAAAACCAACTGTACGCTTATTTTCTCTGCCGGTCAGGCTATCCTGGCTGCCAAAGCGGGCGCTACCTACGTATCTCCTTTCATTGGCCGTATCGACGACGGAAGCTGGGATGGTATGCTGTTGATTGAGCAAATCAGCAACATTTTCGCTATCCAGGGTTTTAAAACGCAATTACTGGCTGCCTCTATCCGCAACGCCCTCCACATTGTGAAATGTGCAGAGTCTGGTGCTGATGTGTGCACCTGCCCGCTGGATTCTATCCTGGGCCTGCTGAAACACCCGCTTACCGACATCGGCCTGGCTAAATTCCTGGAAGATGCCAAGAAAATGAACTAAACTTCTTTTCCTGTATACGAATCCCGCAATTCCATTGCGGGATTTTTTTTGCTTTTACTATTTTCATGCTCTCTAATGGCTAACCTCTCCGATTTTATTGCTACCCGGCTATCGCTCACCAAAGGGCGGTCGTTTTCGCGCTCGGTGCTGCGGCTCGCTACCTGGGCCACGGCCATTAGTGTGGCGGTAATGATATTGGCATTGTCGCTGGTAAACGGGTTTCAGAAAGCTATAAGCCATAAAATATTCGATTTCTGGGGGCATTTAATGGTATCGTACCATACGCCGGAAGCCGGTGTGTTTTCGGAAGACGAGCATTTTGATTACGATCCGGCATTGGTGCAAAAACTGCGGGCCGATGCAGCTGTGCAGAGCGTAACCCTCTTCAACAGCCGTTTTGCCATTGTGCGCAATGGTCAGGGGCTGGATGGTGTTTTGCTGCGTGGGGTAGACAGTGCTTTTACTTCATCTGCCTTTCACCAGTTTTTGAAACAGACCGATGGACAACTGCAATTGGGCGGAGCCGGTATGAGCCGCCAGGTGGTACTATCGGAGTATACCGTAAACCGCCTGCAACTCAAGCTGGGCGATAGCGTGGTGGTATTCTTTATTCAAAACAGCCAGGATATGCCCCGGGCGGCCAAAGTGCGTATTGCGGGCATTTACAAAACCGGGCTGGAAGACTACGACAAGCTCTTCGCTATCTGCGATTACCGGCTGGTGAACCATTATTCCGGCTTGCCCCAAAACAGCATTAACGGTTATACGATTAACCTTAAAAACCTGGACCAGGCCGAAGCCGAAAAAGGACGGCTGTACCAACAATACATAGATCCGCCGCTTACGGTAAAAACAATAAGGGAAGTATATCCCAACCTGTTCGACTGGTTGCAGCTGCAGAATATGAACGAGCGCATCATCATCATCATCATGGTGATTGTGGCGCTTATCAATATGGCATCGGCCATTCTCATCCTCATTCTGGAACGTACCAATATGATTGGTATTCTAAAAGCGATGGGGATGCGCAACCGGGGCATTCAACGCATTTTCTGGACGCAGAGCCTGTTTATTTTATTGCGGGGATTGCTTTATGGAAACCTGATTGGGCTTGGGCTGGCGCTTATCCAGCAATATACCTCGCTGGTAAAACTGCCGGAAGAAACCTACTATATTTCATCGGCGCCCATTGCTATTCCCTGGCTGGCGGTACTGGCTGTAAACCTTGGTACGGTGCTGCTTTGCGGCATGGTTATGTTGCTGCCCGCACTTATTATCCGGAGAATCACGCCTTTAAAAGCCATCCGGTTCGATTAATCTTTTAACTTTAATACCGTATTTGGATACTGTAACCCGATATCGAGAATGGTGTGCAACGCGCCCGATGCCAGTGTATATGAACGACTGGTGGTGGGATGTTGTGGCGCCCGGCTGGCAAGTAGCATTGTTCCAAAACGGGCAGGGCATACTGGCAGCCTGGCCCTATCATATTTACAATACCTATGGGTTTAAGGTGCTGGGCAACCCGCCATTAACGCCTTACAGTGGGCCGGTGCTTAACCCGCCTGCTGATTTGGGGGCACGCAACCAGACTTCTTTTCAGGAAAAAGTGGTGGAAGGTTTAAAGGCTTCTATGCCTGCGGTGAGTTATACGGATGTAGATCTGCCGCCCGATTTTCATTTCTTTCTGCCCTGGAAACATGCGGGTTATACATTAACGCCCAGGGTGACTTACCTGCTGGATCTGAAACCCGGTTTGGAGGTATTGCAGGAACAGTGCAAACCTACGCTTCGCCGGCAGATTAAAAACGCGGAGAAGGAACTGACGGTTGTAGAAACCGCAGATGCATCGGTATTCTTTGACCTGCACAGCCAAAGCATACGGCGGCAGGGCGCAGCATTTAAGTACAATAAAAAACTGGTGCAGCAACTGCTGGATGCGGCAGTGCAACGGGGCCAGGGTACTGTGCTAATGGCCATAGACGCAACCGGAGCGGTGCATGCAGCTATGTTCCTGGTGTGGGATGATGCTTGCGCTTACTACCTTGCCGGTGGCTTAAACGAAGCCCTTAAAGGTAGCGGGGCCATGAGCCTTTTATTATGGCATGCAATTAAAAAAGCCAAAGAAAAAGATATACCCTGTTTCGATTTTGAAGGTAGTATGGTGCCTTCGGTAGAGCGCTTCTTTCGCCTGTTTGGCGGTAATGTGCATACTTACTATAAGATAACCCGCAGCACTTCTGTTTTATGGGATCTGAAAATGTATGTTGCAAATCGCTGATGTCTGATTTATCCAGAATGTGATAAAACGTAATAAACCTGGGAGGACCTACGGACCTGACAGGTTTAGATCAGACATCATAAAATCAGACATCATCGATTGTTGCTATTTTCCTTTCAGAAAATTATTCAATTCATCTTTACTGCTTTGGAAGCTAAAGGCATCGTTCAGCTGCCAGTAGTTTTTAGGATCTACCACTTTGGGATACATCCACTTGGCAAGGTCTACCCGGCTGCTGTCGAAGTTGAGGTCCATGATTAAGGCTTTGGCCTGTTCGGTATTGATACGATTATTATTGAGCGCTGCTTTAACTAAATCCATACGGCCACTGTCGGTAATCTGGTTTCTCAGGTTATCGCGCAGGGTTTGAAAAGCGGCAGCCTCCATAATGCGGTTGTCGTAAGCCGGGCCGGAGGGTTTGGGGCTGGTAGGGGGCTGCTGGTTGTTGCGTTCGCTCACACAGCATTTTTCCTCTACGTCCATTCCGGAGAAAGGCGTTACTATAATATCGTATAAATGGTCTGATTTTACTTTAAGCGAGCCAGAGTACACCAGTTTGGCTTTAGCAGATTGGTTGCCATTGCCATTGTCGGTGTAGCGGTACACGCTTATTTCGTGCCTGCCGGCTCTTACCTGGTCTAGTGTAATGCGGCGGCCAGGTTTATCGTAGCGTCGGTTGTCTATAGACACTACGATTGGTCTTTCATCATCCAGCCGGATGCGGATTACGCCAGGGAGCTTGGGTGAGTTTTGTGCCTGGGTATTTAATGCGGCGGCAGCCAAAATAGTAAGCAGTAATATTTTTTTCATAATAGTGGCTTTAGCAGGTATGATTCAACACCCATACCATACTTTGTTTTTCAGGGAGACTTAACGTTCCGATAACAGGTGAGCGCAAATGATGCCGGTAGCTACGGCAGCGTTCAAAGATTCTGCCTGACCAATGCGGGGAATGGTAATGCCGGTGGTGCACCATTGCAGCAGCGCTGCGTCAATACCGTGCGATTCGCTGCCAATTACAATGATCCCTTCCGTTAAGCGGTCCATTTTCGATAATGGCTTACCATCCAGCACCGCCGCCAGTATGGGTACGGTTGCATGGTTGGTTTGCAACAGAGCGGCCAGGCTGCATTCCATATGCGCAATGCGGGCAATGCTGCCCATAGTAGATTGTACTACTTTGGGATTGTAAGGATCTACGCTATCGGCGCTGTAAAACACTTTGGTGATGCCAAACCAGTCGGCAATGCGCAGAATAGTACCCATGTTTCCCGGGTCGTTGATATGATCCAGGGCCAGCACCACTTCGCCGCTTATAAGCAGGTCGTTTTGTGTTTGCGGCATATTAACCACCGCCAGCACCTGGTTGGGATTGCGCTGAAAACTGGTGCGCTCCAGCTCCTCCTGGGTTACAACGGTAACGTTGCCGGGATGGGCATTGAGATAGGCCGTGTGGTTTGTCGCCCACTCTTCCGTAGCATAAATGTGGTGAATAGAAAGCGGACTGTTCAGCATTTCTTCCACAACTTTTACGCCCTCAGCTACAAATTTTCCTTCGGCGTAGCGGTGTTTTTTCTGCTCTAATCCCTGAATATATTTAATTTGCGCTTTAGATATCATATTGAAAATTAGACGAAAGCAAAAGTATCACAAATTGCGCTATTCAGGTAAGTACATGGCTAAATCGGTTAAGAAACATATAGGAACAGGCTGGATGGTGATTTGTATGCTCCTGGCGTTAAGCGCCTGTAATACTACGCGTTACCTTCCCGGCGATAAATATTTGCTTTGGAATAACAAGGTAGAGGTACAATCGCCCCAAAAAATAAAGGACAAAGGCATTGTCGACGATCAGATCGCTTCTGTTATTAACCACCGGCCCAACCTGAAGATACTGGGCGTATTTCCCTATAAGCTGTGGCTGTATAATGTGCGCCGCAAGAAGTATGAAAATGATCCCGACAACTTTCAGCTGAAAAGCAAAACGGTAGAGGCGCCTGTTATTCTCGATTCGGTGCAGATAGACAAATCGCGTGAGAATATTAAAAGACTGCTGTTTAACCTCGGTTACTTCTACGCCAGGGTAACCGATACCATAACTATTAAGGATAAAAAAGCTACCGTTCATTACCGTATCAATACCGGTATTAATTATGTGATAGATACCGTTCGCTTCTATGCCGAAGACTCTGTGTTGCTGGCGCTGCTGGTAAAACATAAGAACGAAACGGTGTTGCAGAAAGGTATGCCCTATACCATGGCGCAGGCTACAAGCGAGCGCAGCCGGCTAACCCACCTGATACGCAACGAAGGCTATTATGCTTTTAATGAGCAGTACATTAGCGTGGAGCTGGATACGCTCGATAAATCTTACCTCACCAATGTGGGCAATCCCTTTCAGCTGGCGATGAACAGTATGGGGGTAAAGCAGCACAAAGGCAAACGCTCTATGGATGTGGATATACTGGTGCAGGATCCGGATACCATTAACCACCAGAAATATGTGATTAACGACATACGGGTGTATGCGCTGGGGCTTACGCAGGCCGAGATTAATAAAGGCGATACTGTGATGCAGGTGATTCCTTACGAGGATAAACATTTCTATTACCGCGGCCGCTTTATCAAGCCCAAGGTGCTTAACGATAATATCCTGTTTCATACCAATACCTATTATTCTGAGTTTAGTGAGGTTACCACCTTTAACCGCATGAACTCGCTGGGCGCATTTCAAAATGTGCGGTCGCTTTTCCGGCCTTTGCCCGACTCCGGGTATACCCAGCAGAAACTGAATTACATCCTGGTGCTTACCCCCGCCACCAAGCGGTTTGTAAATACTACGCTCGATTTTGTAAACTCATCCAACGGTAATGGTTTTAATATAGGTATGAGTTACCAGAACCGTAACCTTTGGAAAGGGGCAAACATGTTTACCATATCTCCCAAGCTGGGTTACGAGTGGTTTACGTACGACCAGGTTAAGACCGGTACCGCGCGCGAGCTGGGTATTAATTTCTCATTGCTGTTTCCTAAATTCCTGGTGCCTTTCCGGGTAGAGACCAACCGTTTTGATATTCCCAAAACGCAGATATCGCTGGGTTACAACTATATTTCGCGCACCAATTATTTTAACCTTTCTAACGTAAGTAGCTCATTTGGTTATACCTGGAAAGAAACCCAATATAAGATGTGGGTGGTAAACCCGGTGTTCTTTAACGTATTTAAAAAAACTAACGTCTCGGAGTCTTTCCAGGAGCGGTTGAATGCCAACCCTTACCTGGCCAAGAGCTACCAGGATATTTTTATTGAGGGAGAAAACATAGCCTATATTTTTAATAACCTGGGCCGGAGCAAGCGGGGATACGGCTATATACGCCTGGGCTTAGAAGAAGCAGGTGGCTTAATGAGCGCTGTAGACTGGGCCACCCGTTCCATTACCAAAGACCGCAACTCCATTACCGATGTGCTGGGTGTGGCCGATATTTCGCAGTATGTAAAGTTTGATGGTGATTTCAGGTATTATTTTACCCGCCGTAAAGCGACGTATGCCAACAGGCTTTCGGTAGGTATTGGCGTGCCTTATGGCAGCTCGCAGGTATTGCCTTATGTAAAGCAATACTTTGTGGGGGGCGCCTACAGCATTCGCGGATGGCGGCTTAGAACGCTGGGCCCCGGCTCCTACAAAGATACCTCTGCCACCAATGCTGCCAATAATGGCCTGTTTGTAGACCAGACGGGCGATATTAAAATCGAATTCAGCACCGAGTACCGGTTCGATATGTTTAAACTCTTTGCCGGTTTTCTCGATATGAAAGGCGCGGTATTTTTGGATGGCGGTAATATCTGGAGCATCAATCCCAATGATCCCCGTCCGGGTTCTAAATTCGAATTTTCAGAAAAGCTCTGGCACGATGTGGCGTTGAGCGCCGGGGTGGGCATTCGTGCGTTGCTCAGTTTTGTGGTAATCCGTGGCGACTTTGGGGTGCCTATCAAAAACCCTGTGGTAATGGCCAACGATGGTTGGGTGCTGAAGGATTTTAACTTTGGCGATCCTACCTGGCGCAAAAATATTGTGTTTCAGCTGGCGATCGATTATCCTTTCTAACTGCATTGTGCACCAACTTTTTATTGCATTTTACCGTCTTTTAGAAAGCGGATTTGGTATATTTAAGCAATAAAATGATCGACATGTTTAAAAGGGGCACATTTGCAGGATTAATCATCAGCGCGGTTTGTACAACCATAGCGGTAGGGCAGAGCAATCAGCTGTTTTACAACTACTACGATGGCATTACTGTAAAATCGAACGGCAAAACCCTGGAGCTGCCCTGGTGCGGCGGGGTTAATATTCCACAATTGCAAAGTGCAGACCTCAACAACGACGGTAAGAAAGACCTTATCATTTACAACAAATCGAACGACGCTTTCCAAACCTTTTTAAACAAAGGGGTGAGCGGCAAAGCCTCTTACGAATATGCGCCCCGCTACGAGTGTTTCTTTCCCGCAGCAGGCGGTTACGCTATTTTAAAAGATTACAACTGCGATAATATACCCGATCTGTTTACGCGTGGCGCAACCGGTGTAATGGTGTACCGTGGCTTTTATAAGAATAATGAATTGCAGTTTGCACCCTATAAGCCCTTGTTTTATCCTACCAATCCCAACAATCCGACCGGGCAGCAGATTAATGTGTATGTGAATGCCAATGGCGATATTCCGGTGGTGGGCGATGTGGATGGCGATGGCGATCTGGATGTGCTGGCCTATGAAATTACAGGTGGTTTTATCCAGTTTTACCAGAATATGGCCAAAGAGCAGGGACTGCCTTGCGATTCGATCCGCATCAATTTTGCAACCGGCTGCTGGGGCAAAGTGTTTCAGTCGGCTTACCGTTCTTTCCAGGGTGCGACCTACTCCAACGGTGATTCACTGATTTGTATCAATACCGGTACCTATGTGCCTTCGATGAAAAAGCGTGATGCCGGCGATTGTATGTGCGACCTCGATTACGATGGCGATGGCGATGTGGATATGCTGATAGGCAACCAGAAATTCGACGACATTCAGTTGCTGATTAATGGCGCCAGTGGCAAACATGCCTTAATTACCAAACAAGATACCTTGTTTCAAAAGGGCGGCCATGTGCTGAACCTGGCTAAACAGCCCTGCGGTTTTCATTTCGATGTAGACAATGATGGTAACGATGATATTCTCTTTGCGCCCAGCAAAGAAGATGTATCCAACAACTACCATTGCATAACCCAATATAAAAAGAACACAGGGGCAGGTTTACCTTATGTGTTTGAGAGCGATACGATCCTTACCAATCAAATGATCGAAACCGGCAGCGATGCCTATCCGGTGTTGTACGATTACAATAAAGATGGCAAGCTCGATTTGTTTATTGGGGGCCGTGGTATTTACGATCCGGTTACGGCCCGCTACAAACCTTCCATAGCACTTTACCTCAATACCAGTACGAGCGGCCATCCTGAGTTTACATTGAGCAATGCCGATTTTCTGGATCTCAAAAGCAGCCCCGGTTATACCTTTGATGGCGCGTATCTTGCTTTTGGCGATGTAAATGGCGATGGTATTGACGATATTGTTTTGGGCAAAGACAATGGTACTTTCTCTTATTACCGCAACACCGCCGTTTCCAATAACGTAATACCCTCTTACAATTTTGTAACGCATAAGCTCGACAACCGCAATACCATTACGGTAAGCAAACCCGCTTTGTATGATGTAAACGGCGATGGTAAAAAAGACCTGGTAGCTGGCCGTTCCAATGGCAGCCTTATCTGTTACCTCAACACTACGACCAATCCCAATACGGTAACCTTCGATTCGCTAAGCAATGTGCTCGGCAATGTATGGGTGCCTGCTACCAACAGTTTGGGCGGTATGGCCGCGCCGGTATTTGCCCCGTTGGGTACACCTGGCAAAACCTACCTGCTGGTGGGCTGCAACGACGGTTATATTTACCGCTATACCAATATTGGCAGTAATCCTACAGCCAGCTATACCTTTATGGATTCCGTTACCCAACCGCAGAAACTGTTTGTAGGCAGCCGTGCTGTGCCCGCGGTAGGTGATATTGATGGCGATGGTAAATACGAAATGATTGTGGGCAACAGCCAGGGAGGCGTTTACCTGTTTAAACAAGATACCGATCGCGCCTGGGATCCTGCACCGGCTATGGCCATTGGCGAAATAAACAAACCTGCCAAAGCCAGCTTTAAACTGTATCCCAACCCTGCCAACGATAACATTACTATTGAGTTTAGCGATTGGAATGCGCACCAGCAACGCCTGGTGATTATGGATATGGCCGGAAGAATGTACCTCGAAGACCAGTGGAATGTAACCGTACCGCAAATGAGCAAAAACTACAGCATTGCCACACTGCCAGCCGGCATTTACCTGGTGGTGGTAAAAGACGAAACGGGTACGATACAAACTTCCCGTTTGGTAAAACAATAATCGGTTGATTTCGATATTTAAAAGTCCCGGCATTTACCCAATGCCGGGACTTTTTTTATCTGGATATCTTGCCAGCTTTGATCATGGGCGTTTAAGTTGAGGTTACAGTAGCACGGCAGCAGAATCAGGGTAGCGAACCGAAAACGTGGTGTAACCGTTTTCGGGCGGCTTTTTTGCGTTACTTTTTTCCGCAAAAAAAAGTAGCAGGAAGCTGAAATGAGCGCTGAAGCCAGGTTGGCACGATGTGACTAATCAGACACATCAGCGTCCTATTTCCAACTTTTAGGCCAGCCCAATATGTGTCTTTTACGGAAAATAAGCACCGCAAGTAATACAGCCAATACATAAGGCAGCAGGTAAATAACGCCCAGCATCACCTGCCCAAAAGCGTAAATACTTTGAATGCCGGCCATTTTAACCCTTGTGCCAAAAGAAGGGCGGGAGAGGGTTTCCCAATTGGGTACGATCTGCGTTTCTATATGCTCCTTGCCCTCCAGTTCAAAAGAGATGGAAGTATAAGCCGTTTGCGCTTTCAGGTGCATATTGCTTACCTGGTTGGTGATGGCCGCGTCATTCAGGTCCGCAAGATCGCCGATACTGGTTGTTTTAGGAGCCGGGTTTTTATCTGCCAGTTTCTGACGGCTTTGGGCACGCAGTTGGTTCTCAAGGTAGTCGATGGTTACATCGGTTTCTGTTGTATTGCGCACATGTGTAATGCCCGGCAGGCTGCCAATATAGTTCAGGAAACTATCGGTTTGCCAGCTGGGTACCTGCACCTGCAAACTGGCTGTGGCGGTGTACCTCGATACCTGTTTGATGGAGTCTGCACTTACCGGGTAGCTCTCGTAAGCCGAAGGTCGCTGCATTACTTTACTCTCTGTAACCTTGCCACCCGCTAGTCTTACCTGCCGCTCAATTTGGGTGGTGGTGCCCAAAACATCGCTCACCTCGATGCTGAAATCGGCCGTGCGAATAATTTTTGCACTATCGGTAGGGGTATTGGCGCTTACGGTTGTCTTAACAGAGCTGTTTTCTTGTGCGGCAGTGCTTTCAGGTGCCATTTCTGCATTGCGGGGCGCTCTTCCGCAAGCGGCCAGGGCCAGCACCGGTATCAGGAGAAAGGAGTATTTCATAAGGCTATCGATTTAATGATATATCCCTCCGGGGAGCGAAAAGTAATCCATCGGTACCGTTACAATTTTGTTAAAGCCTTTTCGGAACATTAATTACCGCTCATGGAATTTATGCTCCCAGGTGGTAACCGTAGGGGAGACAAGCAGAAAAAATACGCGATCTTCGCGGGGCAAAAATTAAACAAAACCCTGTTTGGCTTGCCGGAATGCGGGCAACAGCTTGGGTTTAATTTTTGGATAACGCAATAAAAACGGCACCGGGTAGTTTTTATACGCGGAAAAAGAAAAGTGCAGACCGGATGTATTGGTAATTAAATTAATAAGCTAAATCAGAACATTGCATGAGACCAAATCGCAGTATTTATCTGCTGGGAATTTTGCTGATGCTTACTTCTACTGTTTTTGGGCAGGCGAAGTTTACCATCAGCGGAACCATCAAGGACAAAAAGACCGGAGAAAGTATGATTGGGGTAACCGTACGCATCAAAGAGCTTAAAGCCACGGGCACCACCACCAACGAATTCGGGTTTTACTCGCTCACCATTCCGCAGGGCGACTACACTGTTATCTTCAACTATGTAGGGTATAAACCCCAAAGCAAAACCATTAACCTGAACAAGAATGTGAAGGTGGATATGGCGTTTGACGACCATTCGCAAGACCTGAATGAGCTGGTGGTAAAATCTACCCGCCAGGACGAAAATATTCGTAATCCGCAGGCAGGCGTTGAAAAACTGGATATTAAAGAAATTAATAAACTGCCGGTGCTGATGGGCGAGCGCGATGTGCTCAAAACCATTTCGCTGGTGCCTGGTATTAAAACCGCTGGCGAAGGTAACACGGGTTTTTATGTACGCGGTGGCGCTGCCGATCAGAACCTGATCTTGCTCGATGATGCGCCGGTATACAATGCCTCGCACCTGCTGGGCTTTTTCTCTACATTCAATTCCGATGCGATTAAAGATGCTACCATTTACAAAGGTGGTATGCCTTCGCAATACGGTGGCCGCCTGTCATCGGTGCTGGACATACGCATGAATGAAGGCAACAACCAGGATTACCATGTGAGTGGTGGTATTGGTTTAATCTCTGCCAAGTTGAATGTGGAAGGCCCTATCCAGAAGGATAAATCATCTTTCCTCATTACCGGCCGCCGTACCTACGCCGATGCACTGCTGAGGATGAGCGGCGATGACCGTTTTAGCAACAACACGCTTTACTTCTATGATCTAAACGCTAAGGCCAACTATATTTTCTCTGATAAAGACCGCCTGTATGTATCAGGTTATTTTGGCCGTGATAAACTCGGCTACCAGGATCTGTTTGGCCTGGATTGGGGTAATGCTACCGGAACCGTGCGTTGGAACCATATTCTGAACAGCAAACTGTTTTCGAATACCTCCCTGATCTACAGCGATTACAGCTATAAAGTAAATGTGGATTTTGGCGGTACCGATTTCCAGATCAAATCGCGCATCCGCGATTGGAACCTGAAACAGGAATTTCAGTATTTTATGAACCCCCGCAACTCTATCCGCATTGGTTTAATGTCGGTGTACCACACGGTAGTACCGGGCCAGATGACGGCTTCTGAAGGCAGCGGCATTACCCCACCGGTATTGCAGGAGCGCTACTCATGGGAGAACGCGCTGTATGCTTCCAACACCTGGAAGGCATCGGAAAAGCTGGAAGTAATTTACGGCCTGCGCCTGTCTACCTTCAGTATTTTGGGTAAAGGCGATTTCTACGATCTCGATGCCAACCATGAGGTAGTGGGTGTAAAAAGCTATACCTCCGGTGAGTTTGTAAAAACATATGTAAACCTGGAGCCCCGTTTGTCGGCTGCTTACCAGCTTAATGGCGTATCGTCGGTTAAAGCGGCTTACTCGCGTACTACGCAAAACATGCACCTGATCAGCAACTCTACCACTTCGAACCCAACCGATAAATGGATTCCAAGCTCCAATAACGTAAAACCAGAGATCGCCGACCAGGGATCGGTTGGTTATTTCCGCAATTTCCTGGACAACAAATTTGAGTTCAGCGTAGAGGCGTACTACAAGTACATGCAGAACCAGATCGATTACAAAGACGGAGCCGATGTGTCCAATACCGATAAGTCTGAAACCGAACTGCTGTTTGGCCAGGGACGTGCTTATGGTATTGAATTTCTCGTAAAAAAGAAAGTAGGTAAGTTTAGCGGCTGGGTAGGCTATACGCTTTCCCGTTCCGAAAAACAGATCAATGGCATTAACCACAACGACTGGTACGCTGCACGCCAGGACAGAACGCATGATATTTCTGTAGTAGGTATTTATGAACTGAATAAGAAATGGACGTTCTCTGCCACTTTTGTGTACTATACCGGCAATGCCATTACCTTCCCTAGTGGTAAGTATAATGTAGACGGGCAGGAAGTGTTTTACTACACTGAGCGTAACGGATACCGTATGCCCGACTACCACCGCCTGGATGTAGGTGCTACGCTGAAACTGAGAGAGCGCAAGCGTTTCTCTTCTGAGCTGGCATTTAGTGTGTACAATGTGTATGGCCGTCAAAACCCTTACATCATCAACTTCCGCCAGAGCGAGACCAACCCTAACTTAACCGAAGCCTACCAGATTGCATTGTTCAGATGGGTGCCTTCTATTACTTACAACTTTAAATTCTAACCATGCCTACGATGAAATGGTTTAAAAATATAAGCGCGGGACTGGCCATATGCGCGGTGCTGAGCTCCTGCT
>JAVBJN010000052.1:0-5473 GCA_031546985.1 Chitinophagaceae bacterium | reverse complement strand
CCTGGTTGCCCGCGCTCACCGAACCTTTATACAGTGTATAAGTGTATGGCGATACACCACCCTGTGGCAGTGCCACAATGCTGCCTGTAGCCGCATCATTGGTACAAAGTGCAAAAATGCTCTTGTTCAGCGACAATGGATCGGGCAAGCGTGCGTCGATGGTAAAGACTGCCGGACAAATACTATCGCTGCTAACATATCCGCCAAAATCCAGGGTTCTCATGCGTACGGTATAAATACCAGGGTTGAGATTAGATACCACATAACCCGTTGTAGTTAATCCGGCAGGAGGATTACCCATATAAGCACTACTGTTTACAACCACTACACCATTTTTATCGGTAATAGTCCAGTAAAAAGTTTCGCTCGCGCCACCCTTGCTTGTTTTGTATTGAATGGAAATACCCACTTTGTTTGATCCGCAAATATTTACCGGAGTAGCTGTTATAGTACGGGTAACAGGTGTAAGGGTAATGCTTTTTGTTAACGTGGCACCGCACTCATCGGTAAATTTAAAGGTGTAAGTACCAGGTACCAGGTTTATCATTTGTCTAGGGCGATCAGCGTAGTAGTAAAAATCTGCAATAGCCGGCTGGCCAGCAGGTTGTGCTATCACCTGCACCAATATTTTATTCACATCACCATTCCAGGTGTTGGCATCTATCCGGATACTTGCATTGCCATCACAGGCAGAGCCACCGATCTGAGCCAGACCGATATCAAGTGTTTTCTGACCTGCTGCCATAGAAACGGTAGCAGTATAGGTAATGGTACCACCACAACCACGGTACATTACCGGCCTTGAGCCACCTTTAGGTACCAGTATGGTATCGCTCGCGTTATAGGGCTTCCAGGTAATGCCACCATCCACACTATACTCATCCCAGGGATGCGCACCGTATATCGGGTTGTTGTTATCTGTCAGAATAGGACTACCAACAGAGTATTTACCTTCGGTGCAACTGTATTGTACCGCACCAAAACTACCAGACTTAACATAATCGGGTGTATTAAAAGTATAAGGTCTGTTATAAATATTGCCACATTCATCTTTAAAATGAATCACCACAGTAGCAGGATACGAAACCAGTTTGGCTACCGGCACGTTAAAATAGGCTTCGTTGCCAGGATAGGTACCGGAAAGTGTATCGTGTGTACCATCGGGGAAATCTATCCACAATGTGCCTGCAGCACGGGGAATGTATCGTGAAAAGCCCTGATAGATAAGGTAGTTGGAACAACTGAAATTAAGAACGTTGTTGCCAAGCGGATTGGTGAGAACCGGTGCAGCAGGCACAGTTACTTTAGTAGTAACAAAACCATTACATTGGTCGTAAACCCTTATATAATAATCGCCACCACTTAAACCGATAAAAGTACCCGATCCCTGCAATGGACGCACATACCCCGCCGGAGTAGCTGGTGCATTCAGAGAATCGACCATGCAATATTGGAAAGTTCCATATCCTTTACTGGCGGTAATACTAATGCTACCGTTATCCGGAGCGCATAAAGGAGCGGTTATGGTTGGCGTACCCAAAACAGGATCGGTATAAGTACCACCAATGGTTACCGTTTGCGTATAATCGGCACTTACACCAGATGGCAAACAAATTTGTTTAATGTGCAGCACATAAGTACCAGCATCAAGGCCCGTAATAACAGGACTGGACTGATCGGGCTTTACATTAGTAGTGTTGGTTGCATCATACACTGAATAGCGGCAATCGGTTAGGGAAAGAACCGACGCACCGTCTAATACAGAACTCACGGTAATAACACCGGTGCCCCGGCAGGTAATATTGGTGGGTGTGACCGTGGCATTGGTAGGCGCATTACATGCCGCCCCCGCACGAAAAGAGGTAAATGCAGTAATTAGCACCACTGCATAGGCTATTCTTTTTCTCATAATTGTAGTTTTCAAATTTTCCTTGTATTCGAACCACAAAATTACCGCCGCCACCAACGGCAAAATACCCGTTTAAGACATATTTTAACTCCAATGGATCATATTTCATTTACTAGCTGTAAATACCAATCTCCAGCGCTGTTGCAGACAAAAGTTGCGGAAGCAACTTTCTTACAAAAGCTAACATAACTATCTGGAACTAACCCAAAATGTATAAGCAGCCATCCTTTTACACTAAAAAAGTTTCTCCTATCTGATACTTTCGCGGCCTGCTTATTTCGCAAATAACCCACCATGGAAACATGACACATATCATCCAACAAGCCAAAATATCACCCCTAACGCAAAAAAAAACAGCCCGATTGACCAGAAAACTTATAAAAAACGCAGGTGGATCATTTACCCACCTGCGTTGAAATACGCGTTGCCGCTTGTATTTAAATTCGGATATTTATTTAGAAATCATGTGTTTATACAATATTTACCGCATTATACCTTTCGGGAAGGCTCCATACCCCACCGGTTAAGCCAATCTTTATATTCGGGGTAAATTTTGGCCATCGCCTGCAAAACATGTTGCATCAGCAACAATCCTTCATCAGAAATGCGGGTACTTTTTACAGTACTGCCATCATCCAGTGTAACCGATCCGTAATCGATAAGGCCTTTGCGGTGCAAAAAAAGGAGCGACCCCCGCACATCATTAATGGTATAAGCACGAACCGGGCGCTCCCGTTCAAAATTCCAGCACACCATCAGGTTATACCACATTTTATAACTTAGTTTATGATGCCTGATAAAGAAATTTTGCTTCAGTTTTTCAAATACCGGCGGGCCGGTAAAAAGATCAAAAACAGGGGTTGGGAGATTACTCATCAGTCGGGAATTTAAGTGGAGAAGAAAGATACCTTCACCCTACCATTGCAGGCATGCATACGCCTGCCCGCATAAAGCAGATCGGTACTATACATTAATCTAAAATCAGCGTGTGTGCGCGTTGTAATCAGGGCAGTTCAAAACTGGTTTCGGCAGTGCCTATAGCCACAACTTTGTCTTTGCACAATAAAACGCCCAAACCGTCTTCTCCATTCCAGCTAGCGCCCAGCTCGAAGCCTATATAGGGAAGATCGCCATCCGGAATATGCACAGCGTTAACGCCAATAATGCTCTTGAGATCTTCGGGTGTAGAAATATCTGCGATGTGTTTTCCGCCCCGGGTCATAACCTCTTTGTAATACGGAATGAGTTTCTTAAAAACAGCTTTGAACAAACCAGCTTCCTGTGTGCCCAGCAAGTCGATTGCTTCTTGCTGCACAGCAGAAGGAAAAGCGCCTTTAACATCGCCGGGATAGTCGATGAAAGTATTAAAAGAACCAGTAGAAGATTCTTCCAGCTCCACTTCGTTAAATCCTGTAGAGGAGCGGAATCCTTTCCAGGACGGGAGAATAATTTTGCCTTCCCAGAAATAATCGGAAGGCCTGATGTTCAGGATCAATGGGTGAGTAAACATAGGTGCAGAATTTAGGTATGATAGTTGCAACAATGCCCTACAATCCCGGTCTGATGCAAAAAACCGGAACGCACAGGCATCTTATAGCAAAACTATCTTCCGGGCCAAACATAAAATACCCCGTTAAGACATTTTATCGTCCAATTAGACACTTCTTAACCGTTTTACTACCGGCTAAGCGTGCGATATTTGCCCCTGTATGTAAAGCCCAATGCTACATTGCACCCGCCAAACACTGTACAGCCAACACTTTTGAGATATGATTAAAATAAAGTTGCAATAACAATGCATAAAATAAACATACAATATTAAATTTTTATCATCCATTTCTGATCAATAAGGACTAAAAAACGTTCTATAGGAGTATTTTGTTCTTACCAAACTCTTTACCTTTGCACCTACTTTGCCACAAGGGTTAGTTCTATTATCATCCTCCATTCCCCTCACTACATATTTCAACTTTCTTTATAATAACTTGCAGTTATGAAATACATCTGGTGGTACCTATGCCTGTTTATCATACATCCGTCTTTTGCACAAACCACTATAAATGTGCAGGCATTCTCCAAAGATTACCATGCCCGCATTTACCTTAACAACCCGGATGAGGTATTTAGCCCCGGATGGATTGCCGTGTACGACAGTCATACCAATAAAGAATTGATAAAAGTTGAATCGGAAGAGCTGGCGCTATCACTGCACGACGGCCAGGCCATTGCCAACGTAAAGGAGCTGCCCTATGGCGAGCAAAGCCTGGTGATGTATGAGGATTTTAACTTCGACGGTATTAAGGATTTTGCGATTGAAAACGGGCAGAACAGTTGCTACCACGGCCCTTCTTTTGTGATTTACCTGGGTTCAAAAAAAGGATTTGCCTATAGTGATGCTTTCTCGAGACTGGCGCAGGAATATTGCGGCATGTTTTCGATAGATGCAGCTACAAAACGTATTCAAACCATGACTAAAAGCGGCTGCTGCTGGCACCAGTTCTCTGAGTTTGTGGTAGAAAACAATGCACCCAAAGCGGTAAAGATCATTGAAGAAGACCTCATGCGTTTTCCTTTTGGCACCATTACTACCCAAACCTGGAATGGCACCCGTATGGTAACCACTGCAGAAGAGATACTGGATACTTCAGCTATCAAAACGCTTTATGCTTTTACGCTGGAGAAAAACGGTAAAATGGCGCTGCTCTTTACCCTGGATGATGACTTGCTGCATTACGCACTGCTGCGCCCCGGCGGACAACTGGAGTTTACCTACCCTGCCGGTGCAGAACCAGCGCAGGAGCGGTTTAACCTTACTACGATAAACGGACATACCCTTTTGAGTTTCAGAAATAAAAACGCAGAATACCGCATTGCAGATGCCGACCATTGCAGCATAACCGTAACGGTTAAAGGCAATAACACACTCATCAACGGTAATGCCGGAAGCGCGCGTGGCAATCTTAAACAGCTCTTAAAAGCCAACTTGCTAAACCTGAACAAACCCTAAAGCACAATGCTGCTTGCGGGCCTAAAAAATGTTCTACAAGGGCAATACGTTACCCGATATAACCATACCACTACCCGGAAACAGGCGCTACTGGCATTTTTCTTTATCACTCCGCATTTTCACTACTGCCACAAAAATGTTTTGCGGGACGATAATATGATGCACAGGGGTATTTCTTCTTCTCCAAAGTGCAGAACTTTGCAGTATACAACCCTATTGTTATTTGACAACCGGGCAAAACATTCATATTCATTTACATATGAATTAATCCTATCTTTGAACAGCTATCTGTTGCAGATAAAGTGCTGTTGTAACCAGGATTTGAAATAAACCGGTATCAGGTCGTTGTTTTCCATACTAATGAGAACCCCATATGGTGACTGAAAAGAATCTTTTGGCCGGGCATTATTTGGCCCTTTACGAGCACATCTCAGATCCGGTAACCATCATCAATACTTCCGGATCGGTGTTATACGCCAATCCCCGCTTTTGTGCTGTGTGCGGCTATACTGCCGAAGCACTCCGTTCCATTAAACCCGACCAGCTTTTAACACCCG
>JAVBJN010000048.1:0-13556 GCA_031546985.1 Chitinophagaceae bacterium | reverse complement strand
CCCTGCACAAATGCATGAGCAGTGCCGCATCAAAATGAGAACTTATAAAAAAAGCAGTAACAAGGCTAGCCTTGTTACTGCTTAAATGCTATTTTTATTTATCTCTAATCCTGTATCGATTTTTTAGGACTAGTCATATCATCCGTTAGCGGATTAAGCGATTTCTACCAGTTCGATATCGAATACCAGTGCTTCGCCAGCCAGCGGGTGGTTAGCATCCAGTTTCAGGAACTCTTCGTTTACGTCTACAACCACTACTGGCATTACGTTTCCACCAGCATCGGTCATGTGCAGGGTCATACCCACTTCAGGTTTCATATCTTCTGGTACCTGGTTGCGTGGGAAGTCCATGATCATTTCTTCGCTTTTAGGACCATAAGCTTCCTCTACAGGAATCTGTACAGTTTTTTTATCGCCAATCACCATGCCCATTACTGCATCATCAAAACCTTTGATCACCATTCCTGCACCAGCAGTAAATTGCAAAGGCTCACGTCCGGCAGAAGAGTCGAAAGTGGTACCGTTAGTCAGCTTGCCATGATAATGTACCTTTACGGTATCGCCTTTTTTAACTTGTTGCATAGTTTGCTTTTTAATTAATTTAAAACTTTTGCCGCACAAGGTAGCTTTTTTTTTCAACAGCGGTTACTTTTGCAACCGTAATTAACACCATCTTACACCTATGTACGTAAAAAACATATGCTTGTTGCTCGGTATGGCCATTTTTGGAGTGGCTGCGCCCGTTTATGCCCAGCACAAAACCCACACAAAAGCAGTGCCACAGGCTACCTCACAACTGCTTACCGGGGCAGAGCAGCCTGATTTATACCTGCCTAAACTCAAAAATAAAAAAGTAGCCCTGGTGGTTAATCCCACCTCCATTGCCGGCCATACCCACCTGGCCGATACCCTGCTGGCACGCGGGGTTAATGTGGTTAAGGTATTTGCACCGGAGCATGGCTTTAGAGGCACTGCAGATGCGGGCGAGCATGTAAATAATGAGAAAGACGCTAAAACCGGGCTGCCCGTAGTATCGCTATATGGCAGCAATAAAAAACCCAAGCCAGAGCAACTGGCGGGTATAGATATTGTAGTGTTTGATCTGCAGGATGTGGGTACCCGTTTCTACACCTATATCAGCACCCTGCAATACGTAATGGAAGCCTGTGCCGAAAAGAATATTACCGTTATGGTGCTCGACAGGCCCAATCCTAATGGTTTTTATGTAGACGGCCCGGTGTTGGAGCCTGCCCAAAAAACATTTATTGGCATGCAGCGCATTCCGGTAGTGCATGGTATGACCATAGGCGAATACGCCAAAATGCTGAATGGCGAAAAATGGCTCGATAAAAAAGTACAATGTCCGCTGGAAGTGATTCCCTGCAAAGGCTATACACACAATACAAAGTACAGTTTGCCCGTGGCGCCATCGCCCAACCTTAAATCGATGACGGCCATTTACCTCTACCCCTCTACCTGCTTTTTTGAAGGCACAGTACTGAGCCTGGGCCGGGGCACCGAAACTCCCTTCCAGGTGTTTGGCCATCCCGATCTGCCCGCCAAAACATTTCCCTACAGCTTTACCCCCAAATCTATGACCGGTGCCAAAACCCCGCCGCTGATGGATGAGCTGTGCCATGGCAAATTGATAGCCCAAACGCCCGAAGCTGCGCAGGAGGCCATCAACGGCCGCATTCAACTCCAATGGCTGCTGGAGGCCTACCAAGCGTTTCCCGATAAAGACAAGTTCTTTATTCCTTTTATCAACAAACTGGCGGGTAACGAAACCTTACAAGCCATGGTTAAAGCAGGCCGCACAGAGCCGGAGATACGCCAAAGCTGGCAAAAAGATGTAGCCGCTTTTAAAACAGTGCGCAAAAAATACCTGCTGTACCCCGATTTTGAATAACTGCTCATCCCTTACAAACGACAGTACAATAACATGAAAATAGTTTTTTTGGGCACGCCCGATTTTGCGGTAGCCACCTTAGATATATTGGTTAAGAACGGATACGAAGTAGTGGGTGTAGTTACTGCGCCAGATAAACCTGCGGGCCGGGGTATGCAACTCACCATGAGCGCTGTAAAGCAATATGCGCTGGATAAAGGTTTGATGGTATTGCAACCCACCAACCTCAAGAACCCAGAATTTTTGGAAGCACTCAAAGCCCTTAATGCCGATCTGCAGGTGGTGGTCGCCTTTAGAATGCTGCCCGAAGCGGTGTGGAACATGCCTCCACTGGGCACCATTAACGTACATGCTTCACTGCTGCCCCAATACCGTGGCGCTGCGCCCATTAACTGGGCGGTGATCAATGGCGAGGCAAAGAGTGGTGTTACCACATTCCGCCTCAAACATGTGATCGATACCGGCAATATCCTGCTGCAGGACACCGCAGAGATTACCCCCGATATGACCGCTGGCGAACTGCACGACATCCTGATGCAAAAAGGCGCGCAACTGCTGCTTAAAACCGTGCAACAACAAGCCGCAGGCACTTTGCAGGAGCAGCCCCAAGACCACCTCGACGAAGCCTCACTGAAACATGCGCCCAAACTGCATACCGAAACCTGCATCATCCGGTTCGACCAACCAGCGCAGCAGGTGCACAATATGATTCGTGGCCTCTCGCCCTATCCTACCGCTTTTACCAGTTTGCAGGATAAAAAACTGAAAGTATTCCGCAGCAAACCCGAAAACGCCAGCCACAACCTGGCACCCGGCACCGTAGAAACCGATCATAAAACCTACCTCAAATTTGCTACGCCAGATGGCTTTATCGATGTGCAGGAACTGCAACTCGAAGGCAAAAAACGAATGCTAACCGAAGATTTCCTGAGAGGCTGGAAAATGAAATAGCAACAGATCGCTGATTTGAAGAGACCGGGTAGTCAGAGTGAAGCCTTCGACAGAGCCTGTCCCGCCCATGCGGGGCTCAGGCACCTGAGGTGAAAAGTGAATGAGATTTTCCCTGCGCCGCGCATATGGCAGGGCAGGCTGCTGCGAGCAATTTATTAAACCATCTTCATGAGAGATCCTGCTCTCCTTCGTCGGCAGGATGACAGCTAAGGGCTTTTCATATAAAGAAGCTCCCTCATTCGCCGCGCCGCCGCGCCGCCGTGAGCCTTCCCCATTCCACAACCATTAATTCCCTTATATTTACAAATACCATAAAACCATTACCCATGTATAAAGTAATTCCTGCCATCCTGTTAGGCGCTACGCTGGCTTCCTGTACCGGCAATAATGTTGCTTCCAATGGCCCGGGCCACGATTCCGTTGCGGTACACAACGAGGTTTCGATCACCGCCACCGTTATTGAGCAACTGGACGGCTATTTTGTAAACAATACCGTGCAGCTACCCGAAGGCTACACTACCCAGCACCCTACCAACCAGCAGGAATTTGACAAACTATTTGGCATGGCCCAAACCATGAACAATAAAATATCCACACCCGATTTTGAGAAAAACATCATTATAGCTGTAATACACTCTGCCACCGATAAAATGGAAACCATTACTTTTCTAAGCAGCGCTGTAGAAAACGGCACGCTCACCATTCGGCTGGCAACGCCCGAAACTGCTAAAAAATCGTTTTCCATCACCCCGCTGGCCCTGTTTTCCATAGCCAAAGACCCCACAATAAAGCAGATTGTTTTCGAAAACGAACAGAAACAACAGCTGGGCTCAGTAGCCCTTCCGTAAGTTTTAACAGCTTAATAAGCCCCTGGTATTGTCCACCTCGGCAATTGTGTATAAATTCACGATGCGAAACCCTCCAATCCAGCACCGTTTTTGCAGGAGAGGCATAAAGCATAATGACCGCATGACCGTTTTTGACAAACAGAAAAATATGAAAGCCGCCAGTGTTACCATTGGCGTACACGCTGTATTGCTGTTGCTGTTCCTGCTTATCCGCTACCAGGTACCGGCTATGGAGCCTACCCCGGAAATGGGTATGGAAGTAAACCTCGGCAATAGCGATGATGGCATGGGCGATGAACAGCCGCTTATTGAAGGCAACGCCGGTGGCGAAGCTATTGCTATTAATAAAGCAGCTTCCGGGGCTAATACGCCTACAGCCCGCAACTATGTTTCTACCGACGACGACCGTGCGCCGGGCGTAACCCCTTCGGTAAATAAAAACAAAAAACAAGGTCAGGACCTTACCGATAACCGCAACCGTAACCAGCAGACCAATGTATCTACCAATAACCGGAGTACCGAAAGGGTAAAAGCCCTGTACCCCGGTGAGCAGAACGGCAATGGTGGCAATAACGCTACCTCCAGCAATAAATCGACCGGAGAAGGCATTACCGGCAAGCCCGGTGACCAGGGCCGTCCGGATGGCAATCCCGATGCTACTAATTATACCGGTGGCGGTACCGGCAGCAGCGGCGTAAGCCACAACCTGGCCAACCGCAGTATTGTAGCCTACCCGCCCCGCGATGCGGAGTTCCGCGAAGGGGGCAAAGTGGTACTGCGTGTAACGGTAGACCGTAACGGCTCCATTAGCCGCTACCGTGTGGTAAGCGCTGCCAATGCGCAACTCAAGGCGCTGGCCGAGCAAAAGATTAAAAAAGTACGTTTCAACCCCAATGACGAAGCGCCTGCCGAGCAATCCGGCAACATCACATTCCAATTCATAGTTACCCGATAATTTTTATGAATCCTGTTTCTCCTGCCGATCAGACTTACCAACAAACGCTGGATTACCTGTTTGGCCGCTTGCCCGTTTTTTCCAACACCGGTGGTTCTGCACTCAAAAAAGGACTCAATAATATCATTGAGCTGTGTAAGCTGCTCGATAATCCGCACCAGAAGTTTCAAAGCATCCATATTGGCGGCACCAATGGGAAAGGCAGCACCAGCCATATGCTGGCAGCGGTTTTTCAGCAGGCAGGATACAAAACCGGTTTATACACATCGCCCCACCTCTCCGATTTTCGGGAGCGCATCAAGATCAATGGCGAAATGGTGCCGCAGGAATGGGTAATCGCTTTTGTAGAAAAACTAAAACCGGAGATTGAGAATATACAGCCTTCGTTTTTTGAAATAACGGTGGCAATGGCCTTTGCCTGGTTTGCAGAGCAAAAGGTAAACATTGCGATGATAGAAGTGGGTTTGGGCGGCCGCCTGGACAGTACCAATATTATAGATCCGCTGCTGAGTATTATTACCAACATCAGCTACGATCATACCCAGTTTTTGGGCAATACCCTGGCAGAGATTGCCGAAGAAAAAGCGGGTATCATTAAGCCGGGCGTGCAGGCCATTATTGGCGAATCCCATCCCGAAACAGAACAGGTTTTCTTCCTCAATGCCTTACACAAGGGCGTAACTCCCATTTATGCCGAAAGCGTGTGGGATGTAGTGCTCACACATAAAAGCCCTTACCACCAGTTTTTGAAAGTGGTAGACAATACCAACCATACCCTGCATGAGCTGGAACTTGACCTTACCGGCAAATACCAGCTTAAAAACGTGCGCAATGTACTCACGGCTTATCTTTTGCTTAAAGATGAGTGGGATTTGCATTGGAACCATGTGGTAGACGCGTTGAAACAGGTAAAAAAACTTACCGGCTTGCAAGGCCGTTGGGAAGTACTACACCAACACCCGCTCACGGTTTTGGACGTAGCGCACAATATTGCAGGCATACAGGTGGTGCTGGACCAGTTAAGGGAAACTGCCTACCTGCACCTGCACATTGTATTGGGCATGGTTAAGGATAAAGATGTAAACGCGGTATTATCCCTGCTGCCAAAAGATGCTACCTATTATTTTACCCGCGCGCAAATACCCCGGGCGCTTCCCGAAGCAGAGCTGCAAGCCAGCGCGGCAGACCACCAATTAGCCGGCCAGGCATACCCTACCGTAACCGAGGCTTTTGCCGCTGCACGCCAGCAGGCCGTACCCGAAGATATGGTGCTTGTTTGCGGTAGTTGCTTTGTAGTGGCAGAGCTGGTGTAATCCATTTGTTACCGCTTCAGGCGTTGGTTATGCAGTAGCCTCGGCCTGCCTGTCGTTTGTGTTTCTTTCGGAGTCAGACCCGATTAAGTCGCGTGCATAGGCATTGGCATTTTTATACTGCTCAAACAATCCTTCCCGGAGCGCGAGATCGTCAGCCTTATTGGTATAGCTGTAATACACCAGTTTGGAACGTATAGAACGCAGCTCAAACAACACCAGTTTATACGTATTTTTCTTACCCTCTACCTGGAATAAAGTATCTACCGCAATGAGCGCAGTGGTTATAGCGCCCAATACGACCACCCAAATGCGATCCAGATCTGTATATGCAGAAAAGATGGTTATGGCCGCCGTAAAAGCAATCTGCGAAATCCTGATCAGGTAAAAGAACCAGGTATAGGTATTTACTTTTTTCTCTACCCGGTCTATTTCGCGCTGGATTTGTAAATAAAACGGATCGTTAATGCTTTTGTCTTTCATGGGATGGTTGTTAATGGTTCACAATTGTTTATACCCGCAACAAAATAATGATTGGTGAATTAAAATGCATATTAATCGTAATATTTTATTCCGTATACTGCAAATCCTTGCCAAAAGTCTCTTTCAGGTACCAGGTAGCCAATGCGGATAAGCCCACACTAATGGCGCCCATAATTAAAGTGGCCGTAACCAGGTCGTAATGCTGTTGCAAAGCCTGGAAACCCAACACCAATGGAATAACTGCACCCCGTACAAAGTTTGGCGCTGTAGTGGTTACCGTGGCCCGGATATTGGTACCAAACTGCTCGGCCGCAATGGTTACAAACAGCGCCCAAAAACCGGTAGCGGCACCCAGCATAAAAATGAGGAAGTAAAAAGCACCCGAAGAAAGGTTGTGTAAGTATAAATAAAGAAAAACGAGTACTACTGTAAGCCCCAGGAAGAAAAACACCGTCTTTCTCCTGCTGCGCCAGATCTGGCTAAGCCAGCCGCTGAATAAATCGCCTACCGAAAGACCGATATAGGCATACATAATAGCGTTGCCCACTTTAATGGCTTCGCCGGTTACACCACTATGCGCTGCAAATTTATCGGCAAACTTTACGAGAATGCCAATGGTATACCACACCGGAAGCCCCACCAAAATGCAGCACAGGTATTTGAGAAACCGTTTCCGGTCGGTAAACAGCATAAAGAAATTGCCTTTTTGTACCTCGCTGTGCTTTACGGAATCAAACATTTTGGATTCGAACGTACCTACGCGCAGCAGCAGCAACATTAACCCGAGCCCGCCACCTATAAAATAAGACACTTGCCAGGTGGTGGTTCTTGCAATAATATTGGCCACAACAGCACCTAAAGCGCCCACTGTTACCACAATCATAGTACCCCAGCCCCGGCTTTCGCGATGCAATATTTCCGAAACCAATGTAATGGCCGCACCCAGTTCTCCGGCCAGGCCAAAACCGGCAATAAACCGCACCAGCACATACATATTGAGATCGGTAACAAAACCATTGGCAATATTGGCCAGCGAGTAAATAAGAATGGAACCGAACAGCACCGACTTTCTGCCTAATTTGTCGCCCAGTATACCCCAGAGCAAACCGCCTACCAGCATACCCCCCATTTGCCAGAGAAACAACAGGTAATCGTACCGGTCTATCAGCTCCTGGCTCAGGTTAAGCCCCAATGGGCCCAGGCTTTGTTTACTGACCAGGTTAAACAATTGCAGGTCGTAGATGTCTACAAAATAACCCAGTGCAGCTACCAATACAGTAGCGTTAAAGATTTTTTCTTTTGATGCGGTGGCAACGTGTTCCATGAAATGATTTATCGGTCCTCTGGTTAATCTCAGCACGGAAATGCGCTGAAAATTGCGGAACGAAAAATAATAAAGAAAATGCAAGTGTTCTCCTGCCGGGAAAATAAAATACCTGTTTCTCGCAGCAACGCGGAGAAGGATAGGCTCGCGACGACCTGCCCCGCCTATGCGGGGACACGGCAAATGAGGGAGTTTCTTTACATGAAAATCCCTTAACTGTCATCCTGCCGACGAAGGAGAGCAGGATCTCTCTTGAAGATAGTTTAATCAATCGCTCACAACGACCTATGTCGCCTTATCCGGGGCGCAAAAAACGAAATACAGTCATGCGCAAAGTAGCGCAATGTGTACTGCTCGTGAAGGATATCTGCGAGAGCTGCGTGTTTTGATCTGCGGGGAACGGTTGCTCGCGGCGACCAGCTACCCAGACCTGACAGGTCTGAACTTACTTCTCTGGCACCATACTTCTCTGTCACCATACTTCGGTTACTGAGCCTGTCGAAGTATCGAAGTGCCGAAGCAAGCACATAAAAAACGGCCATCATTGCTGACGGCCGTTTTCTTATTTAACAGAGTGAAAAGCAGTGATTATACTTCCTCGCCTACTTCTTTGGTACTGTCTTTAGGCACATGGTTGGTACCCAATTCTTCTTTGGCAGGTACGGCGGGTTTCTTTTTGCTGAACAGCATTTTGTACAGCACCGGAAGCGTGGTAACCAGCACCAGACCAATTACGATCTTCTCCAGGTTATTTTTAACCCACTCGTTTTCGCCAAGAATATAACCCAGCGATACCAGGCTCACTACCCAGGCTACTGCACCAATAAGGTTGTAGAAGGCAAATTTCTTGAATTCCATTTTAACGATACCCGCTACAATGGGGGCAAAAGTTCTTACGATAGGCAGAAAACGCGCCACAATAATGGCTCCGCCGCCTTTTTCTTCGTAAAACTCCTTAGCCTGAAACAGGTATTTCTTCTTAAACAGCAGGCTGTCTTTCCGTTCAAAAAGGTAAGGACCCGATTTACGGCCAAACCAATAGCCTACAAAATTGCCCACTACTGCGCAAATGGTGATTAAAATGTTCCAATAAGCCAGATTGGCGATAGAGCTATCGAAAGGATGCATCGAGTTGGCTATGATCATTCCGGTAATAAACAAAAGGGAATCTCCGGGAAGGAAAAAACCAAGAAACAAACCTGTCTCCGCGAAAATGATCAGCATTACAATATAAAGTCCTCCGTGATGCATGATCCAGTTCGGATCGGTCAGATTGTGCAGAAAAGCTAAAAACTCGTGCATGATTGATTATAAAATGATAAAGTCTGTAAAAGTAGCGAGATTGTTTAAGAATCCGGCATGAAAGGCTACTCTAAAGGCGTATTTAAGAATTCTTTAGCTTTTTCATCGTCAAATTCGCCTTCCCAACGGGCTACTACACAACTGGCCAGAGTATTTCCCACCACATTTACCGAGGTACGGGCCATATCCATCAGTTCGTCGATACCCAAAATAGCCAGAATAGGCCAGGTAGGCAGGTTAAAAGAAGCAGCGGTACCCAGCAGAATGATCAGTGATGCACGAGGCACACCCGCTACCCCTTTACTGGTAAGCATAAGGGTAAAACCCATCAGTATCTGCTGGCCAATGGTAAGGTGAATGCCCGCTGCCTGTGCTACAAACACTGCCGCCAGTGATAAATATAAGGTGGTACCATCCAGGTTAAAGGAATAACCGGTAGGCAATACAAACGATACGATTTTACGCGGCACCCCTATTTTCTCCATGTTTTCCATGGCTTTGGGCAGCGCCGATTCCGAACTGGTGGTGGCAAACGCGATGGAAACCGGCTCCATCACCGCTTTAAAAAATGCTTTTACCGGTATTCTAAATGCGAGCATTACCGGAATAAGCACCAGCACAATAAATGCAATAAGGGCTACATATAAAGTAAGCAACAGGTGCATCAGGTTGAACATCACACCAATACCCAGGTGACCTACGGTATAGGCAATAGCAGCACCTACCCCAAACGGCGCAAAGTACATGATGATGTTGGTGAACTTAAACATGGTTTCGGCCAGGCTCTCACAAAACTGGAGCATAGGCTTACGCTTACCTTCTTCTACCATGGCCAGGGCTATACCAAATATTACGCTGAACACCACAATGGGCAGCACATCGCCATGGTAAATGGATTTAGCAATGTTTTCGGGGAAAATATGCAGCACGATTTCCTGCCAGCCCTGCGCCTTTACATCGGGCAGCTCTTCATGAAACCCGGCAGGAACGGTAATGCCGTGGCCCGCTCCGGATATATTAATGGCAATAAGCCCGATAGCCAGTGCAATGGTGGTTACTACTTCAAAATACAATAGCGATTTCCAACCCATGCGGCCCACCTGCTTCAGGTTGCTGTGCCCTGCAATACCTACTACCAGGGTGGCAAACAGGATGGGTGCAATAATGGTTTTGATAAGCTGGAGGAATATTTTACTCATTACCCGCAGGTTGATGGCCACATCCGGAAAATCGAGACCAATCTCAATCCCCATGAGCATGCTAACCAATATCCAGGTGGTAAGCGATCTTTTAAAAATGGCAAACAAGGCTATCGAACCAATGGCTACCCAGCGCAACACACTCAACAGACCATCGTCGAAGGTCATAACTTCGTAATGGTGCAATACCAATATGATGGCTACAATGGTAGACACCACAAATGCGAGCAATCCGGTATTCCTTTTGTTCATATATGTTCCGCTGTTTGAAAAAGCTTCAAAAATAGAATCCTTTAACCATAAATCTAAGGCTTAATATTTCCATAACACGTAAAACATACTGCTAATGCGTGATTATTTGCCCCATGGGGTGCAATTTTTAGCTTAACGTATTATATTTGGACGTCTATCAAAAAAGAAGATTGCCAACCGTATGAGTTTATTTATCAGAAAACCATTAAAGAACCTGCTTGCAGAGGCCGACGAATCGGAAAAAGGGCTGAAGCGTACGCTGGGTGCTACAGCGCTCGTAGCGCTGGGTATCGGGGCCATTATTGGCGCTGGTTTGTTTTCCATTACCGGGGGTGCCGCTGCAAATAATGCTGGTCCTGCCATTACCATTTCCTTTATCGTAGCTGCATTGGGTTGCGCATTCGCAGGTTTGTGTTATGCAGAGTTTGCTTCTATGATTCCGGTAGCGGGTAGTGCTTATACCTACAGCTATGCTACCATGGGCGAGTTTATTGCCTGGATCATCGGTTGGGATCTGGTGCTGGAATATGCAGTAGGCGCTGCTACGGTTTCGATCAGCTGGTCGCGGTACCTGGTTAAATTTCTCGATTATTTCAACATACACCTGCCGCCGGAGATGACCATGTCGCCCTTTGACACGGCTACCCTGGCAGATGGCACCATCGTATCGGGTTTCATTAACCTGCCCGCGGTGTTCATTATTATGGTCATGTCGCTGGTGCTCATGCGTGGTACCAAAGAATCGGCCACGGTAAACTCTATCATCGTAGCCCTTAAAGTAGCGGTGGTTATCATCTTTATCGTGCTGGGCTGGGGTTACATCAACACCGCCAACTACCAACCTTATATTCCGGACAATACCGGCACTTTTGGTGAGTTTGGTTTTAGTGGTATCGTACGTGCTGCAGCTATCGTGTTCTTTGCCTACATTGGTTTTGATGCGGTGAGTACCGCTGCCCAGGAAGCGAAGAACCCTAAACGCGATATGCCTATCGGTATCCTGCTCTCGCTTTTTGTATGTACTATTCTCTATATCTTATTTGCCCACGTTATGACGGGCGTAGCGCATTATACCGACTTTAAAGGCCAGGATGGTATTGCTCCTGTGGCCGTAGCCATCGACCATATGGGTAAGATGGGTGCAGATGGTAAGATCGTTCCCGCTTATCCGTGGCTCAATAAAGCTATTATCCTGGCTATCCTGGGCGGTTACGCTTCGGTGATACTGGTAATGCTCATGGGCCAGAGCCGTGTATTCTTTAGCATGAGTAAAGATGGCTTGCTGCCAAAAGTATTCTCTGAAGTACACAGCAAATTCCGCACACCTGCTAAATCGAACCTGCTGTTTATGCTGTTTGTAAGCATATTCGCAGCTTTCGTTCCCGCCCGTGTGGTAGGCGAAATGACCAGTATAGGTACCCTGTTTGCTTTTATCCTGGTATGCCTGGGTGTTATTGTAATGCGCAAACGCATGCCCGATGCACCCCGCTCCTTTAAAACACCGCTGGTACCATTGATCCCGTTACTGGGTGTGGCTACCTGCCTGTTTATGATGGTGTTTCTGCCGCTGGATACCTGGATCCGTCTCATTGCCTGGATGATGATTGGTATGGATATTTACCTGGTTTACGGTATGCGCAACGGCATTCTGAACAAAGGCACATTGGCTGCGCGCGATTTTAAAATTTGCGCTATGAGCGGATTGCTGTTATCGATTGGCCTGGGTGTTATCGCCGCCATTCACCACCAGCAGACGCCAGACGATACCGGGCTGATGTGGTTCTCTTACATCATGGCCGGCGCACACATACTGTTTTACGCTAATTATTACCTGCGTCGCGCTCACAGCACCAAAGGTTAAGTTTATGATACTACCAACCGCGATCTTACCCGATCGCGGTTGGTGTTTTACCACAGCATAGAAACCATAAAACCCATACGGGTTCTTTCCTGCTTCGGAATTTGCAATAAACTTAATATTTTTGCTCCCCTGCATACCTTGAATGCAGGCATTATCATTCTTCAAATCTGAAATAAATATAAACACCTCATGGGTCGTATATTCGAAGTTCGTAAGTCCAAAATGTTTGCCCGCTACGATCGTATGGCAAAACAGTTTACCCGTTTCGGTAAGGAAATCGTAATTGCTGTAAAAGCCGGTGGTCCCGATCCGGAAACCAACTCTGCCCTGCGCCGCATCATTGCCAACGCCAAGGCCATCAACATGCCTAAAGACCGTATTGATGCCTCTATCAAACGTGCCCAGGGCAAAGACACTTCTAACTACGAAGAAGTACTGTACGAAGGTTATGCACCACATGGTGTAGCCGTGCTGGTAGAAACCGCTACCGACAATACCACCCGTACCGTGGCCAACGTACGCGCTATTTTCAACAAAGGTGGTGGCAACCTGGGTACCAGCGGTAGCGTAAGTTTCCAGTTTACCCGCATGGGTGTTTTTAAACTGAACCCTGCCGGACTGAACCCTGAAGAGCTGGAAATGGACCTGATTGATGCCGGACTGGAAGAACTGGGCGAAGGTGTAGGAGAAGAAGACGAAGCGGTGCTGGTACTGCGCTGTGGCTATTCCGACTTTGGCAATATGTCTAAAGCGCTGGAAGATAAAGGCATTAACCCTATCAGCGCCGAGCTCGAATGGATTCCTGGCAATACGATGGAAGTAAGCGAAGAGCAGGCAGAAGATGTGCTGAAATTGGTAGCCAAACTCGAAGAAGACGAAGACGTTCAGAAAGTGTTCCACAACCTGGGATAATCCCGATGGAATAACATATAAACAGCCGGCCTCACAAGGGGCCGGTTTTTTTATGAATATTGGATTACGGATGGGCGAATTGGCGGATTGAGTCGCAAACAAAGTATTTTTCGCCGTGCCGCCGTGCCCCCGCATAGGCGGGGCAGGCTGCCGTGAGCGATTGATTAAACCATCTTCATAAGAGATCCTGCTCTCCTTCGTCGGCAGGATGACAGTTAAGTTTTTCTAACAATACCCTTTGCGTCACCTC
>JAVBJN010000017.1:0-104878 GCA_031546985.1 Chitinophagaceae bacterium | reverse complement strand
TACTGACGGCACATATTACATTGTAGGTGCCACCACGCAGGGATGCAGCGATACATCCGAAGTGTTAGTGAAAATACTTGACCCCGTTTCACTTCCATTGCGGTTACTTTCTTTTAACGTAACCCGGTCTGGCCAGGATGCCATATTAACATGGCGTACCGCAGCAGAAGAAAATACTAAAGCTTTTATTATAGAGCAAAGTATAAATGCGCATACGTTTAATCGCATAGGAGAAGTACCCGCTCAAAAGAGCAACACCGCAGAAGCCGGTTATAAGTACAGGGACCATAACATATGCCGGTACAATGCGGATAAGGTATATTACCGGCTTACGCAAACGGATATGAACGGCGATTCTGAAACCTTTTATGTAAAGGTGGTTAACGGTATATGCCTTAACCCGTCTGTGGTTAAAATTGTACCCAACCCCACCAGCAAAAACATCCGGGTTGAGGGCCTGACTGGATTTGCTGATGTAGCTGTTTTTGATAACAAAGGGCAAAAAGTTTTAACGGTTCCGCATATTACGGCGGAAGACGAGATTGACATTTCAAAGCTGCCATCGGCTACCTATATTATAAAAGTGATAAAAGACGGAATGCCCCTGGCTTCCGAAAACATTATCAAGATGTAGCGTTCTCTTACCAAAAGGTAGTATCAGGTAAAAGTGTTACGCATGTTCACCTCATGACTTTACTGGGCTGCTTGCCAAATTTAAGGGCAAAGGCCTTTGCAAAGCTGTCGCCTGAGCGGTAGCCCAGTTGCGTGGCAATTTCTTTAATGTTCAGGTGTCCTTCTACCAACAGGGCCTTGGCTTGTTCCAGCTTAATGTCTTTGTAGTGGTGATAGTAAGAATCTCCAAACACGGCTTTGAAAGCCCGTTTAAATTTAGACGTGCTCATATTAACCATTTGTGCGGCTTGCTCCATATTGGGTAATTGGTGCAAAAAGTGTTGCATAATCTGATGATCTAACCATACCAGTTGCCGCATTTCATGTGGCGCATTGGCATAATCCTTATTGTACTCGCTCAGCAATTGGGTGAGAAAAACCGAAAACAACCGGTATGCATTGCCCTGCAGGTATATCTTGCTAAAAGGTTCGCCTGCCGATACCGACATTTTATGCGTAGCCTCCCGGTAAATATGCACCATATGCTTGTTTATGGCAGTGGCCCCGGCAAATGATTCCCAATTAAACAGCGCCTGGTATTGCAGGGTTTCCTCATCATATTCCTCCAGCAACTGGTACAGCAAGGTTTCGGATATAATGAGACTGATGCCTTTCATGCGCTTTGCGGCCTGCAATGTAAAAGTGGGTTTAAAAAATGAAGAGCTGTACCCGATAAAATACTGGCCGCTGGCACTGGTGGCCGGAATATCGGCGCTCAGGCTGGGCTCGTCGCTAAAATCGAAATACATTCCGAAAAAATGGAGTGCCGACTCCCATCGAACAGACATGGTATCGGTCAGCGCCATATCATACAACACAATGGCCATCTGGTCTTTCACCAGTTCAATATGCTCTATGGTATTATCTGGCGTGCGAAACGCAAATTTGCAACCCTGCGATGCCAACCGCACAGGTTTAAATACCTGCATAGCGGCATCGTTGCACCAATTGCGCACCCAGTTGCCGGCAAAATCCCAGTCAATAACGGTTTCGATCTTCATAGTAGAATAGTTGGTTTTGGGTTGATGTAAACAGTTGTATTGTTATAACGTAAGACGGGTTAATTCGTTACTAAGATTAATGTAAGAAGACCCGATTGAACGGGTTTATGGCCCGATTGGATGTATTGGGATTGATAACTTAGTCATGCTATAAGAATTAAACGTTTTAATGCACTATGCATGTTGGTTTGAGTTGTACGTTATGACGGGTATTGTAGCGAACCGTCTTTTATTTCTTAAACAATGGTATAGCCGTTTAAACCAACCGGCATATTCTGAGATGAAAAAAACGCTTATGCTATTTCTGGGTATGGCAATGTATGGCCATAGCGCAGTGGCGCAGTCTTATTACTACAATAAAACGTATTACAGCAGTGCCGGTCCAAACGTAAGTGCGGTCGATCATATCAGCAACCAGTCTGCCGGCGAATCTGTGATGCTGTCGTCGGAGTATACCTCCGCTGTTCCACCCATAGGGCTGATCCTGACCAATTTTGCTGATGACGGGACTATTAATTTCGAACGATTGTGGAATATTACTATCGGAGGTGTTTCTATTTATCCCGATAAGCTTGTGCTTACCGAAGACAAAGGTTTTATTGTGGTGGGCAGGATACTGCGTGGCAGAACGATTAATCCTTTTGCCGCCAAGTTTACCGCAAGCGGCGGGCATAGTGCGGCCGAATGGGCTTTTGAATACCCTTGCAGCACCGGCGACTGGAATGCCGGCAGAAACGCAAAAGTGAGTATCGCCAAGATCAAGAGCAGTACCAACGATTATATTATTGTAACCAATGGCAGCCCCGAAGATCCGGGTGTCCGTGGGGCTTATTCTTCCGATGCTGTGGTTACCGCGCTGCGCATTAACGGAAACACAGGATCTATCGTATGGAGCAATAAATATGATATGCCTTTTTCAATACGTGATGCTGTTATGTCGCCTTTCCCTTATACTGGCAGTTCAAAGCTTATGGCCATCAATACAATGCCTACCGCACTGGCCAATGGCGATGGTAAGAGTTTTATTGCGGGTGGGGTAGATTGGGCCATTCAAATGGGATTAGGTTATGCTGCATTTTACATGGCTATCAACGATGATGGAAGCATTAACCAGGGTTACCATTTTATGAATACCTATGGTGCTGCCAACCACCACGCCATTGTAGATTTTCAGGCAGATGGTTCTGGCTCTCCAACGCACAAATTTGTGCTGGCATATACCGCAGGGTCTAATCTGGCCGGGCCATCAGCAACCATGGCTGTGGCTATGCAGAAATTTACGGCGGCAGGTACGGTTACGCCAGATCTGGCAAGTGGTGCGGCTGTGGAGTACCAGTACACCGATGGCGGCGATGAGCTGCATTCCATAGGGTTGGATGTATCGCTTGATAACAGTTATTATGTACTTTCCTGCTGGAGCCGCATGTCAGAAAGCGCCGGTCTGGGGCCACAAAGCATGCTCAAGCTAAACAAGGCCTTTACCGCACCCTGGCTCGCACCTAATGCAGTGGAGTATAGCAAGTTTAACGTTGGTACCCGAAGCAATTATTACCTCATGACGCCGCTGCTGTCATTGCCAGACCATACCGGCCGCGATGAGCGATACACCATGATGGGTTTTGTGGAAAAAGGTAGCACAACCGCGGTTAGGATGATTAGTGCAGATAAGAATCTGGAGGCTTGCGGGTTTAAACATTTTCCCATTACCAGTGGTGTGTACCCTGCAACATTCTACGCTGAGCCTTATTCCCTAAAGCCTATTATTGTATCGCCAGTTGCCCTGGCATTTGCCGAAGCCGGTGTAGCCAGTACTTCTGATGATTGTAAAGGTGCCCCTTCTCCCGATTTTTACCGTAAAGGTGTCACTGCCGCAACAACGGCAAGTACGGTAAACGTATACCCCACGCTGCTCGATGCCGGGCAGCAATCGGTAACGCTGGATGTGCAGGCAATGAGTGCTGCTACCCTTGAAGTGCGTATGATAGGGGTAGATGGCAAATTGCTGACCCACCAGACATTCCAGGTGGTGCAGGGTCGTCAGCAATTACAATTGCCGGTTCCTGCGCTGGCTGCCGGACAATATGTGATTAACCTGTATACTGCCGACGGACAAATAAACAGCCATGTAAAGGTTACAAAGATGTAAACAATACAGGATAGCGCACCCAGGCAGCCTCCGTTTATACGGGGGCTGTTTGCGTCTGCGATATTTGTCGCATTTGGCCTTCAAGTTGCCGTATTTACACCACTCAAAACCTGTTCGGTGGCGCTACCTTTGCAATAGCAGTTTCCGGAAAACGGGAGCTTGAAAATAAAAAAGTATGTTGACCAAAACCCAATGGCCGGCAGCGATAGCCGGGGAATTGAAACAGACTAACCAGGCATTGGTAATGCTGGTACAGGCAATACCGGAAGAGGTGCTGAACCTGGTGCCGCCCCAGGGAGGTTGGACGCCCGCACAGGTGGTGATGCACCTGATGCATTCCGGCGCTTCGGTATTGCAGGCCCTGCATGAAACCGGCGCTCCTGCAGACCGGGCAATGGATGCACATGTGGCACACCTTAGAAAGATCTTCCTGGATTTTGATCACAAAATGAAAGCGCCTCCGCAACTGGAGCCGGAGTTTAAGACTTGTGATAAGGAAATGCTGCTGCGCATGGTACAAAACACAGCCGAGCAGCTGGAAGAAGTGGTGCTTTCATTGCCTCCGGATGCCCTTTGTACGCATCCTTTATTAGGCACGCTTACCCGTTTCGAGATGGTTTCATTTGTAGTGTTTCACACCCGCAGGCATATGCACCAGATCGGTCAAATGCCGGGTTGTGCATAAACCGTCAGAATAATGCTTCAATTGGACATAATGGTTTAAAAAAGCAAGGAATCATTAGCAATGGCATAACATTTGAACCTATGTGCCGAGCCCGGAAAATAATTATTTTCGTGCCGGTAGTATTACAACAAATCAAATCGTATTACTTAACTAAAACAATCAGAATTATGGCAGCAGTTAACCCGTACCTCAATTTTAAAGGTACATGTGAAGAAGCCTTTAACTTCTACAAATCCGTTTTCGGTGGGGAGTTTCAGTACCTGGGCAGGTTCAGTGAAATGCCTTCGGAGCACCCTTTACCTGCAGATGCAGGCAACAAAATCATGCACGTTTCCCTGCCCATCAGTAAGGAAACGCTTTTATTGGGCAGCGATGCACTGGAAGGTTTTGGCCCTCCCATACAGCAAGGCACCAACTTCGCCGTATCTATCAATGCCGCAAGTGAGGATGAAGCCCGTAAATTGTTTGATGGTCTTTCTGCCGGTGGCGCCGTTACTATGCCGCTCGAGAAAACATTCTGGGGTGCTTTTTTCGGTATGTTTACCGATAAGTTTGGCATTAATTGGATGGTAAACTACGACTACGAACAGAAATAACACAGCAATAGTTATTAAACAAAAAGAGCGCTTGGATGGCGCTCTTTTTTGTTGGGCTAATATGGTATTACCAGGAGGCTATCCGATCATGAATTTCATACTGCTTACGGTGGTTGGATGTTGTGTAAATCCGCCATGGTGTATTGCACCGGTTTGCCATTCTTGGGGCGCGTGTATACCAGAATAATTACATTTTGAAAATACTAAAATTATTTAATTATATTATATTCAAATAATATTGGATCTTGTGGTTAAGTGTTTAAAATCAGAGAAACCATGAGAAATATTGTCATTATGACTGCCGCCGTTATTGGCTTGTGTAGCCAGGAACTAAAGGCCCAGGGAAGTGCGCCTGTTATTTTTGGAGCCAGCAGGCGGGCTTCATCAACGGTTATAGAAAAAAAGCAACTGGCAGGCGGAATATCGAAGCAGCGGAACGATTTGAGCAATGAAAAGCGAATGTTGCTTAAAAAATTAAATGACGCGCAAAGGCAGGAGACGGCAATGGAGAGAGAAAACCCGCAAGCTGTGAATTTAGATGCCAGGAGAGCAGCAATAAAGGAAAGTATTGCCAGCACTAAACAAGATCTTAAAGGGCTTGAATCGCGCCGGAATGCTTTTGAACTGGATAGGAGTAATAATGCTCCTTCATGGGATTTTACCGAAGACAGTACATTGGCAAAATGGGGGATTAACGGGCTGGGAAATTTGAATACCGAAGCATTACAAAATGTAAATGCATCAGGCAAGTTGTCTGGCTTTTTCAGGCCAAGAATTGCCAGCAAAGATTTTCTGACATTCAATTTCGCGGCCAATAAAAATGCTTCCAATAGCGATAGCCTGCTGGTAAGTACGTTTTTGTTTCCCGATGCCGGCAGTAATGCCTTTTCTTTAAATACAGAGTGGACGCATATCCTGCTTGGGCAAAACATGGAGTCGGGCATACACATGGGTTCGGTGATGGGCGAGTTTGCCATTAAAACGATAAAAGGCGCCGTTAAAGACAGTTTGTCTGAGCGTGTGGCGCAGTTTGTAACCACCAACTGGACCCTGGGCGTGCGGTACACGTATTGGTTTAAAGGCGATAATGAAAACGTTAGTTTTTCTGCAATGCCCTTATTATCTGTTATTCATGTGCCGGAAAAATACGAAGCCAGTTACCTGGAGTTGTTTAAGGTAAGCAGCTTAAAACGCACCATTTTTAACTACGGGGTTAAGTTCATATTCCAGTACAATGGGCTTCAGCTCTTTGCCGATTGCAGAAATGTAGCAGGAAGCAAAACGAATATTCCCGTAACGGATTTAAGAGGATTTAATTTCAACATCGGAACTGTATTTGAGGCCGATTTTATTGAGCGCTTTTAATTTTAATATGGATGGGGAGATAGGGGGAATGCGCTATCTTTAATAGCGTATTTTTTGCCTTTACCTTATTCCTGATTGAATGGTATGAAAAAAATAATCGCCTTTCTCGTTCCGGTATGCCTCACGGTTGCTATGCAGGCGCAATCGCGGCTCAATTTTAATAAATACACTGTTTCGCCGCAAACCTACACCATAACCATCCCTTACGAAAACATCAACAACAAGATGGTGGTTACGATAAATGTGGAGGGTAAGCAGCGCAGATTTATCTTCGATACCGGCGCTTCCAATATCATTACAAATGCGGTGCAGCAAGAGCTCAAAGCACCGCTGATTACCAGTTTGCCGGTGCGGGACGCGGGAGGTAAGCGCGATTCTATGGATATGGTGCGTGTGGCTTCATTTAACCTCAATGGTGTAACGTTTGGCAATGTACCGGCACTGGTAACCCTGGATGCCGGTATGTTTTCCTGCTTTGGGGCAGATGGATTGCTGGGCAGCAATATGTTTTCCAAATCGGTGGTGCGTATCGATTCCAGAACGCATACCATGCTGGTAACAGACGATATTGCCAACGCAGGCGTAAATGACAGCGACGAAATGAATATGCAACTGGATATGCAAAGCCGGCCTTATGTTTGGGTGCGGTTTACCAAAAAAGTGCGGCAGCAGGTATTGTTCGATACCGGCGATGGCAAGCTGTACACGATTAACAATGCGCATTACAGCAAACTGAAACCAGAGGAGGTATTCCAAACCACCGGGCAATCTTTTGGCAGCTCGAGTTACTCCCTGCATGGCCGCGATGCCAATACCGAGACCTACCGCATTGCTATTCCGCAACTGATGGTGGGGAAAGGTGTGCTTACGCATATCGATGCCATTACCTCGCCTGGCTCCGATAGCCGGATGGGATCTAAGTTGCTTGACTATGGTGTAGTAACCCTCGATTTTCCGAATAAGAAATTTTACTTTGAACCCTTTGCATCCATCTCCGATGCTGGTGAAAAACGCTGGTCGGTGGTGGTTACCTATATTGGCGGTAAGCTGGTGGTAGGGCATGTTTGGGACGAAAACCTCAAAGGCAAAATATCGGTAGGCGACTATGTTATTGCCATTGACGGGCAGGATACCGATTCCATTCCGGCATGCGATATGTACACCGGGAAGAATGTGCTGGCGGGTACCGAAAAGACCTCAGCAGAGTTTACCATCCGCAATGCCGATGGTATGGAGCAGAAGATTACGGTAAACAAGCTCTGATTGTACGTTGCAGCCGATTGATTTACCTTTATCGCCTTAACCGTTATGTATGTCTGCATTGTTTTCTCCCCTCACGATAAGAAGCATTACCCTTAAAAACAGGCTTGTAGTATCGCCCATGTGCCAGTATTCTGCTCAGGATGGTATGGCCAATGACTGGCACCTGGTGCACCTGGGCAGCCGGGCGGTAGGTGGCGCAGGATTGGTATTTACCGAGGCTGCTGCTGTGTTGCCCGAAGGCAGGATTTCGCCCGAAGATTTGGGTATCTGGAATGACGAACAAATAGCGCCACTCCAGCGCATCACCAATTTTATCACTGCGCAAGGTTCGGTGCCGGGTATTCAGCTGGCACATGCCGGAAGAAAAGCCAGTACCTACGCTCCCTGGAAACCACAGGGGCAAGTACCTGTAAGCCAGGGCGGCTGGCAGTCCGTAGCGCCCAGTGCCCTACCTTATTACGAAACCGATCATGCGCCCAAAGCCTTATCTGTAGCAGAAATTGAAACGGTGGTGGCCGCATTTCGCACCGCAGCTTCAAGAGCTTTGCAAGCCGGTTTTAAAGTAATCGAAATTCATGCGGCGCATGGCTACCTCATACACGAATTTTTATCGCCTTACAGCAATACCCGCACCGATGATTATGGCGGAAGTTTTGAAAACCGCATTCGCCTGCTGTTGCAAATTGTAACGGCTATACGCGAAGTGTGGCCCGTGGAATTGCCTTTGTTTGTGCGCATCTCCGCTACAGAATGGACCGATGGTGCCTGGACGGTAGACGACTCTGTACAGTTGGCTAATGTGTTAAAAACAATGGAGGCAGATCTCGTAGATTGTTCCTCTGGCGCAAATATTCCTGGTGTACGTATACCCATTGTGCCTATGTACCAATTGCCATTGGCGGCACAGGTAAAGAAAGAATCGGGTATCATGACCGGAGCCGTAGGGTTAATCACTACCGCCCAGGAGGCAGAATCGATCATTGCCAGCCAGCAGGCCGACCTCGTTTTTATGGCCAGGGAATTGCTCCGCGATCCTTATTTTCCGCTACACGCTGCCTGGCAGCTGGGCGTAGATGTGCCCTGGCATGAGCAGTATGAACGTGCAAAACCTAAAAAATAAAATATGACAAAACCCTTACCCTGTAAGGGTTTTGTTCGTTTATGGAATGTGCGTTTCGAAATTTTAGGAAAATTTTTTTTGGAATTCTGAAAGCACTCCCGTTACCTTTGCAATGTTCCGTTCAGAAAAATGTGCCACCTTTTGGCACATTGCGGAACATTGAAAGACAACAAAAATTATTCACCATGAGCAAGGTAACTAACATCACAGGTTCTCCTTTTACAGCAACTCCTAATGCTGCCAGCTCATGTATGTGCTGTTGTTCTATCGATATGGCTTGTTGTTGTTGCAACTAATTCCTTTCCAGCCATAGTATCCCTTTTATAAATTTTTTTGGTGCTCCAGGCTTTGTATTGCCGTATTCCGGCTGCATCCGGTATTTTCCGCTAAGGCATTTTGCCTCCTGCCTGCACCGTCCTTTTTAACGTTATTCCCATGAGTGTTTCTCCAAATGCTCAGGCCGTTGCATTATCGCAGCGCCTGCAAGGACTTTCTGTATCACAGGCTATTGCATGGCTCACACAGCAGTTTGCCGAGGCAGTAGTGTTTTCTACCAGCTTTGGCAGCGAAGACCAGGTTATAACCCACCAGGTAGCTGCCCATGAGCTTCCTGTCCGGTTGTTTACACTGGATACGGGCCGTTTGTTTCCCGAAACATATGCTACATGGGCATCTACGCTGGCCTCCTACCATATTTCCATTCAAACTTATGCACCAGATGCGGTGGCACTGGATACGTTTGTTACCGCAAATGGACCCAATGCGTTTTACAATTCTCCGGAATTGCGCAAAAGCTGCTGCGCTATCCGCAAGGTGCAGCCCTTGCAAAAAGCACTCAAAGGATTTAAGGTTTGGATCACAGGTGTAAGAGCCGAGCATTCCCCTGCCCGCAACGATCTGCAACTGGTGGAGTGGGACGAGGGCAACCAGCTTTTCAAATTTAACCCGCTGCTGCACTGGACTACCGAAGATGTAACGACTTACCTCAAACAGCACCATGTGCCTTATAACCCCCTCACCGAAAAAGGATTTGTAAGCATCGGTTGCCAGCCTTGTACCAGGGCCATCCAACCCGGCGAAGATTTTAGAGCCGGCCGGTGGTGGTGGGAGGATAACAGTAAAAAAGAATGCGGCCTGCACATCCGCCAGTCATAAATCAGAAAACAAAGTAAGCATGAGCAAATACCAACTGGATTATCTCGACCACCTGGAGTCTGAGGCCATCCATATTTTACGCGAAGTAGCCGGGCAGTTTGAGCGCCCCGCTTTACTGTTCAGCGGTGGCAAAGATTCCATCACGCTGGTGCACCTGGCTTTAAAGGCTTTCCGCCCCGGTAAATTTCCTTTTCCGCTGGTGCATATCGATACGGGGCACAACTTTCCCGAAGCGCTGGCCTTTCGCGATGAACTCGCCGCTGTATTGGGCGAAAAACTGATTGTACGTAAGGTAGAAGATACCATCCGCCAGAAAGGATTGACCGAGCAGAAGGGGAAATTTGCCAGCCGTAATGCGCTGCAAACCTTTACCCTGCTCGATACCATTGCCGAGTTTGGTTTTGATGCCTGCATAGGCGGCGCCAGAAGAGATGAAGAAAAAGCCAGGGCCAAAGAGCGCATCTTTTCGGTACGTGATGAGTTTGGCCAGTGGAATCCCAAACTGCAACGCCCCGAGTTGTGGAACACGTACAACGGCCGCATCAACAAGGGCGAGAACGTAAGGGTGTTCCCCATCAGCAACTGGACAGAGCTGGATGTGTGGCATTACATACGCCGCGAAAACATTGCGTTGCCCTCCATCTACTTTGCACATAACCGCGAGGTATTGCACCACGAGGGCCAGCTGGTAGCTACATCCAATTTTATCCGCATCGATCAGGGCGATGAAGTGTCTACCCGCAAAGTGCGGTACCGCACGGTAGGCGATATGACCTGCACCGCAGCAGTAGAATCGGGCGCAGATAATATCGATGCCATTATTCATGAAATAACTGCGGCCCGCACCAGCGAAAGGGGAGAAACCCGTATTGATGACAGGGTATCCGAAGCGGCCATGGAAGACCGTAAGAAGAATGGCTATTTCTGATTCAATTACTTAGAAAATAAACAACATGGACATACTAAGATTTATAACCGCAGGCAGTGTAGACGACGGCAAAAGCACGCTCATAGGCCGTTTGCTGTACGATAGTAAATCGATCCTGGTAGATCACCTGGAAGCAATTGAACAGCAAACCCGCAATAAAGCAGCTGGCGAGATAGACCTGGCATTACTTACCGATGGGTTAAGAGCAGAGCGGGAACAAGGCATTACGATAGATGTAGCGTACAAATATTTTTCTACACCCAACCGCAAGTTCATCATTGCCGATGCACCGGGGCATGTACAGTATACCCGCAACATGATTACCGGCGCTTCCAACACCGATCTCATCATTATACTGGTAGATGCGCGGCATGGCATTTCGGAGCAAACCCGCAGGCACTCCATCATTGCATCGCTGCTCAAAATTCCGCAGGTGGTGGTAGCCGTAAACAAACTGGACCTGGTAGATTATAGCCAGGAGGTGTTTGAAAACATTAAGGCAGAATACGCCGCTATTGCTGCAACACTTGGCCTGACAGAAGTTTTCTTCATTCCCATCAGCGCGTTAACCGGCGATAATATTGTGGCTGTTTCTGAAAAAACGCCCTGGTACAAAGGCCCTTCGTTGCTGGAATGGTTGGAGCAAGTACCGGTGCAGAACAACCGGAACCTCGATCTGCAACGTTTTCCGGTGCAGTATGTGGTGCGTCCGCAAACCGAAGACCTGCACGACTACCGGGGGTATGCCGGTAAAATTGTAAGCGGTGTGTACCGCAAAGGACAAGCGGTAACAGTACTGCCATCAGGCATTAGCAGTACCATCAAAAGTATTGAGCAGGGTGGTGTAGAAGTGGCAGAGGCTTTTGCATCGCAGAGTGTGATCCTGCAACTCGATGCGGATATCGACATCAGCCGTGGCGATGTGATAGCAGGCATTGCAGACCAGCCGCATGTTACCCAGGATATTGAAGCCCTTGTAACCTGGATGGGAGAGAAACCCCTCACCACAGGTGCCCGTTACCAATTGCAACTGAACAGTACGGTTGTGCCGGCTATTGTAAAAGAACTGGTTTACCTCGTAGATGTAAACACGCTCGAAGAAAAGCCAACTCCGGATAAGATACAGCTGAACGAAATAGCCCGGGTGCGCATCAAAACCGCCAACCCCCTGGTGTTTGATGCGTATGCAGACCTGCGGGGCAATGGCGGCGCCATCCTGATCGATGAAACCAGTCATGTAACGGTAGGTGCACTGCTTTTACAATAAACATGCAACTAATTTGAAACGGTTGCAGCAGCAACCACCCCTCTATACAACAATTAAAATAAGGACAAATGAAAGCCAATAATATATTGCAGACCATAGGTAACACACCACATTTACGCATCAACAATCTTTTTGGTAACGATCATGAAGTATGGATCAAGCTGGAAAGAAATAATCCCGGTGCGAGCATTAAAGACCGCATTGCGCTGGCAATGATCGAAGATGCAGAAGCCAAAGGACTGTTAACGAAAGATAGTGTGATTGTAGAACCCACTTCCGGCAATACAGGAATTGGTCTGGCTTTGGTGGCTGCCGTAAAGGGATATGAAATTATTCTGGTAATGCCCGAAAGTATGAGCGTAGAACGCAGAAGGCTGATGGCATTGTACGGCGCCGAGTTTGTGCTTACCCCACGCGAAAAAGGCATGAAAGGTGCTATAGAAAAAGCCACCGAAATAGTAGAGGTCACCACGGGTGCCTGGATGCCGCAACAGTTCAGCAACGAAGCCAATGCCGAAGTGCACCGCCAAACCACCGCGCAAGAGATACTGGCCGATTTTCCGGATGGGCTCGATTACCTTATTACTGGTGTAGGTACCGGCGGCCATATTACCGGTGTAGCAGAAGTGTTGAAAGAGAAATTCCCTCATCTTAAAGTGCTGGCGGTGGAGCCGGAGCTGTCGCCTGTATTGAGTGGTGGCGCACCGGGCCCGCATCCGTTGCAGGGTTTAGGCGCAGGGTTTGTACCCGATGTGCTTAACGAATCTATACTGGATGGCATAGTGCAGGTAAGCAAAGATGAATCTTTTGACTACGCCCAGAAACTGGCCCGCTACGAAGGCGTGCTGGCGGGTGTATCTACCGGAGCTGCGTTGGCTGCTGTGGCCAAAGCCCTCGAAACTATTCCCAAAGGCGCCAAAGTATTAACCTTCAACTATGATACCGGAGAGCGCTATCTCTCGGTAGAAGGGCTGTACTAAACTGGTGGTAAACCTATTGGCCATTTCTAATTACACGCTATAAAGTAAGCTCATCATGCATACAGGAAAAGTGATTATCGCGGGCGCTGGTCCCGGCGATCCGGGATTGCTCACCCTAAAAACTGCGCAATACCTGCAAAAAGCCGATGTTATTCTGGTCGACAGACTGGTAAGCGAGGACATTTTAACCACCCATGCGCGGCCGGATGTGGAATGTATTTACGTAGGCAAGCAATGCCGCAAAGGCCTATCGGTGCCGCAACCCACCATTAACGAACTCATGGTGTTGTATGCCCGGCAGGGCAAGCTGGTGGTGCGGTTAAAGGGGGGCGATGTGTCGGTTTTCTCCAATGTGCTCGATGAGCTGGAAACATTGGTAGCACATGGCATTCCGTATGAGATTGTGCCGGGCATTACCGCCGCTTTGGGTGCTGCTGCATACGCAGGCATTCCGCTTACCGCAAGAGGATATGCTACCGCGGTAAGGTTGCTCACCTGTTATACTTCTGATGTAGTGCCCGAAGCCTATTGGCAAGAGCTGGCGCAAACGAATGATACGCTGGTATTCTACATGTCATCTGAAACACTGGAAGTGGTGGCCGCCAACCTGGTCCGTTATGGTATCGATGCTGCTAAAAAGCTGGCAGTGATACAACAGGCCACCACTCCTTTGCAACAGGTAACGGTATTTGACCTGTACGATCCGCAGCAACCCTGGCGCAACCGTGCATGGAAATCGCCATCGCTGCTCATTGTGGGCAAAGTAACGGCGCTGCACGAACGGTTTGGCTGGTTGCCCGACAGCAACCGCGACGAACACTATTTTCCTCCCATCACCGAGGCATCTGCCCTGGTGGTGCAACAACCTAAAGTAGCCTGATATGCTAGCAGAACCTGTATTACAAACGTTAAAAGAACTCGTAGCCAATGCCAGCCGCGAACAGCTCATCTGGATGAACGGCTACCTGGCAGGTGTGGTGGGGCTGCCCGCTACAGCCACAACCCCGGCAGCGGCTAAACCCGCTGTAGGCAAGATCACCATTGTGTATGGAACCGAAACGGGCAATAGTAAAAAACTGGCTACCGCTTTTGCCACAAAGGCTAAGCAGGCGGGCATTACCGCCAAAGTATTGGGAGCAGACCAGTATCGTTTAAACGATCTGGAAAAAGAACAATATCTCTTTGTGCTGGTGAGTACGCAAGGGGATGGCGAGCCACCCGAAGCCGCTAAGAAATTGTATGACCATTTGCAGCAATCCATTGCATTAAAAGAACTGAATTATGGGGTGCTGGCCCTGGGCGATACGGCTTATCCCTTGTTTTGCCAGGCGGGTGTAGATATTGATGAGCGACTGGCTATAAACGGCGCCAACCGCATAGTGCCTATTCAAAAATGCGATGTGGATTATGCCGCAGCAGCAGAGCAATGGATGAACAATGTATTGCAGGCATTGCAGCAAAATGCACCAGTGCCAGTGTTAGAAACCATTGCAGTACCCAAGTCAGCTACCCGGCAGCAATATGCCGGAAGGGTATTGGCCAATATTAACCTGAATGGCAGAGGTTCCAATAAAGCCACGCACCATATTGAGTTGGAAGCTGAAGATGCGGTGTATGAACCCGGCGATGCTTTGGGTTTGGTGCCGCACCACACAGCGGAGCTGGTAGCGGCCATACTTGCGGAGGCCAATACAGTTGCCGATGCAACGGTAGGGTACAAGGGAGAAACGTACCCTGCAGCGCAATTGCTGCGCGAAAAATTAAGTGTGTTGCACCTGCCCGAAAGGGTGGTGCGTAAATATGCGGCCATTGTACAGCAGGATATTCCTGCAACGCGTATCGACTTGCTGGATCTGCTTAAGATTTATCCGTTAAAAGATGCTGCGCAATTTGCGGAAGTGGTAGCAATACTCGAGCCCATTACGCCACGCTTGTATTCCATCGCTTCATCGCCCAATGCACACCCGGGCGAGATTCACCTAACGGTAGCCAAAGACTTTTTTGAGGTAGACGGGCACGAAAAAACAGGGTTGGCATCTGGTGTGTTAAGCGAGCTGTATGCAGGGCAGGAGGTATCGTTTTACATCCACAGCAATCACCAGTTCCGGTTACCGGATGCGGATAAAGACATCATCATGATCGGGCCGGGTACGGGCATAGCGCCATTCCGTTCTTTTCTCGCAGAGCGTGATGCAGTAGGCGCTTCGGGGCACAATTGGCTGTTCTTTGGTGCACAGCATTTTGCCAGCGATTTTCTCTACCAGACCGAAATTCAGCAATGGGTAGAAACAGGCGTGCTTAACCTCGTAAATGTGGCATTCTCCCGCGACCAGGCGCAAAAGATATACGTACAGCATAAATTGCTGGAGCAGGGCCGGGAAGTTTTTCAATGGATCGAATCGGGCGCGCATATCTACGTATGCGGCAGCAAAAAGCCCATGAGCGAAGATGTAGAACAAGCGCTGCTTACAATCATTGCCACACATGGGCAGCTGGACGAAAGCCAGGCCCGCCACTATTTAGAACAACTCGAAACCGAAGGCCGCTACCGCAAGGATGTGTATTAACGGCAACAAAAAATACAGACAGCATGAGTAATCAGAACAAATTATCCGTAGTAGAACGCATTAAAACGGGCAGCGACGGTTTAAGGGGCACCATCCGCGAAAGTTTACAGGATGAAATAACAGGCGCTATCCGAGAAGACGACCAGGCGGTGATCAAGTTTCATGGTATGTACCAGCAGGACGACCGCGACCAGCGCGAAGAACGGGCAGAAAAAAAGCTCGACCGCTTGTACACTTTTATGATCCGTTTGCGCTTGCCCGGCGGTTTTCTTACGGCTCCGCAATGGGTGGCCGCCAACGAAATAGCCGATGCCTATTCCACAGGTATAATTAAAGTGACCACGCGGCAAACCATTCAGTTGCATGGGCTCATCAAATCGGATATCCGGCCCACTATTCAGGCCTTTAACCTGGCCAAGCTCGATTCTATTGCCACTTGCGGCGATATTAACCGCAATGTGTTGTGCAGCGCGCATCCCAAAGAATCGCCCATGCATGCCGAGGTATTTACCTATGCCGATGAGATCAGTAAACTGCTGATGCCTAAAACCCGTGCCTATTACGAAATATGGCTCGATGAAGAAAAACTGGCCGATAAACAGGAGGAAGCAGACCCGTTGTACGAAGACCGCTACCTGCCCCGCAAATTCAAAATAGCAATTGCTATTCCGCCCAATAACGATGTGGATGTGCTGGCCAATGATATTGGACTGATTGCGATTATCAAGGATGGGGAGCTGAAAGGTTTCAATATCGCTGTAGGTGGTGGCCTGGCTGCTACGCATGGCAATGCAGATACCTATCCACGGCTGGGTTCTGTAATCGCTTTTACAGATACAAAGGAAAAAACGTTGAAAGCTGTTTACGAGATACTCACCATCCAGCGCGATTATGGCAACCGCAGCGACCGTAAGTTCTCCCGCCTTAAATATACGGTAGATAAATATGGAACCGAATGGTTTCGCGATGAGTTGGAACGCAGGGTGGGCTTTGCTTTAGGTAAGCCGGAGCCTTATACCTTAACCAGCAGGCACGATCATTATGGCTGGCACCAGGGCGGAGAAGGGCTGTGGTATTACACCGCATTTGTAGAAAACGGGCGTGTGCTGGATAGCGAAGAGGTGTTGCTGAAAACCGCATTGCTCAAAGTGGCTAAAACGGGTAAAAGCAATTTTTTGTTCAGTGCGCAACAGAATGTAATCATCAGCGATGTGGCAGAAGCCGATAAGGCCGGTATCGACGAAATACTGGAGCGGTACCGTGTGCTGGAACATACCCGTAATGCGGGTAGCGTAAGAAAGAATGCCATGGCTTGTGTGGCGCTCAATACCTGCCCGCTCGCATTGGCAGAAGGGCAGCGTTACTTGCCAGAGCTGGTAACCAAGGTAGAAGAACTGTTGGGTAAATACGATCTGAGCCAGCAGGGAATTATTATGCGTATGACGGGCTGCCCCAATGGTTGTGCCCGGCCTTATGTGGCAGAGATTGGTCTGGTAGGTACATCGTATGGGCATTACAACCTGCACCTGGGTGGCGACCAGGCTGGTACAAGATTGAACAGAATGTATAAGCAGGCACTCAATGAAACAGGCTTGCTGGCAGAGCTGGACACCTGGTTTGGGCAATACGCCTCCGAAAAAACAGCCGGAGAAACATTCGGCGATTTCACTTTACGCAAAATATGGGGAAGCTGATATTTTCCACTACCACCATCCAACAACCTGTTATGAAATTCATAATTGCTACGCAGCGTGTTTGCAGAGATTACAAAGTTTGTCCCTTCGGGGACTCCGCTTCAGAATCCACTATTCTGTAATCTTTCAAACACTATAAACATGCGCAAAACATATACCCTCGCCACATTGCTGGCACTAACTCCGGCCATTACCGTATGGGCCGATAACGCTTACGTTGTTTCGGGAAAAATCCTGGACGCTTCTAACCAGCAGGTGCTTATTGGTGCCACGGTTAGCATTAAGGGAACTTCTATCGGCACTGCCGTAAACAACCAGGGCTGGTTTAGCCTGCAAGCGCCACAGAAATTTCCGCTTTTACTGGTTGTTTCTGCCGTAGGCTACACCCCACAGGAATTTATCCTGAATGAGCAAAATGTGGGTACCATCAGCATCAGCCTGCAACCCAAAGAAGTGCTCATGAACCAACTGGTGGTAAGCGCCTCCCGGGTTTCGGAAAGCATACTCGAATCGCCGGTAAGTATCGAAAAGCTGGATGTGCGGGCCATTCGTGAAACGCCGGCACCTTCTTTTTACGATGCTTTGGAAAACCTAAAAGGCGTACAAATGACTACGCTGAGCCTGGGCTACAAAGTACCCAATACCCGTGGGTTTAGCGGCACCACCAACTCCCGTTTCCTGCAAATGGTAGATGGGGTAGATAATATTTCACCAGGTATTGGCGCCCCCGTTGCCAATGCGGTAGGCCCCACCGAGCTGGACATTGAGAGTGTAGAACTCATTCCCGGTGCGGCTTCTGCATTGTATGGATTAAACGCTGTAAACGGTATTGCCAATCTTAAAACCAAATCGCCTTTTCAATACGAAGGCCTGAGCGTGTATCAGAAAACAGGGGTTAACCATATTAATGATGCTGCGCACGGCGCTACACCACTTACCGAAACCGCTATCCGTTTTGCTAAGGTGATTCACGAAAAATTTGCCTTCAAGGTTAATGCAGGCTATTCGCGGGGTTATGACTGGATAGCTGATAATCAGCGCGACCAAAATGCAAGCGCCAATATTTCTACAGGCCTTACCGGTGCCGATAATCCGGGTAAAGATTTGGTAAACACGTATGGCGATGAAGGCAGCGACCGCAGAACCGTTACACTAAACGGTAAAAAATATGTGGTGGCCCGAACGGGATATGCCGAAAAAGATCTTGCAAACTATGACCTGCACAACCTCAAGCTGGATGGTTCGTTGCATTACAAACCTACACAGGATCAGGAAATATCTTATTCGTACCGCATTGGCGAAGTAAGCAATTTGTACCAGCGGGGCAATCGCATTCAGCTCGATGGGTTGCAGATCCAGCAACACAAACTGGAGTATAAGGGCAAGCAGTTTTTCCTGAAAGGCTATTACACCGCAGAACAAACGGGGCAGTCATACAACCTGCGGCCATTGGGCGAGAACATGGATCTCGCTTTTAAGAGCAATGATCGGTGGTATGCCGATTACAGCCAGCAATACCTGCAATCGGTGAATGAGGGAGTAGGAGTAGCGCAGGCCCATACTGCTGCGCGTACGTTTGCAGATGCGGGAAGATACCAGCCGGGCACAGCAGCTTTTGACCAGAAAAAAGCCGAGCTGATTCAGATCAATAACTGGGATAAAGGTGCAGCGTTGGTGATGAAAACGGGGTTTGTGCACGCCGAGGGCCAATACGATTTTTCATCGCTGCTGCCCTGGGCGCAGGTGTTGGCGGGTTTCAACTATCGCAATTATATCATTCACCCCGATGGTAACAGTTATGTAAATCCCGCTTCGTTTTCGGATGTAAGCCAGACCAACGAGCCTTTTAATTACTACAGCTATGGCGGATTTGTGCAGGTCACTAAAAAGTTGCTGCACGACAAACTGAAACTCGTGGGCTCTGCACGGATCGATAAGATTGAGTATTTCACCCCTACGGTAAATCCCCGTATTGCAGCGGTGTTTACCCCGGTAGAGCAGCAAAATGTCAGGGTTTCTTTCCAGAATGGATACCGCTACCCCACGTTATTTGAAGGGTTTTCGTACGTAGACAATGGTGGCATCAAACGCCTGGGCGGACTCAAGGTGCTGGCAGAAAATTTTGGGGTGTTTGAAAACGCCTATATCCGCAGCTCGCAGGATGCTTTTATAGCAGCGGTAAACAACGATGTGAATAAGAATGGATTTACACAGGATGCGGCTATTGAGAAGAACAAAGGTGTGTTGCAAAAAAGCAATTATACCTACATCAAACCCGAGCACATTAACTCTTTCGAAGCGGGCTACAAGGGCGTATGGCTGGATGGTAAATTGTTTGTGGATGTGGATTACTACTTCAATGTGTACCGCAATTTTATTGGCCAGGTAGAGCTTACCAAACCCAACCGGGGTGTGATTGGTGTAGACGACAGCACTGCGTATTATGCTTACGACAAACAACAATCGAAAGTGTACCGCATGTGGACCAACTCCAGCAGCATTGTAAGCAACCAGGGCGCCAGCATTGGCGTGAGCTACGCGGTATGGAAGAAGTTTACACTCGGCGGTAATGTGTCGTATGCTACGCTGGTAAATGTGTCGGAGAAAGACGCGTTGATCCCCGCTTTTAATACACCTGAGTGGATTACGAATATATCTGTAGGCAACCGGGAAGTGTTTAAAAACGCAGGCTTCAACATTGGTTGGAAATGGCAGAGCGCGTTTGACTGGCAAAGTCCGCTGGCCAACGGGCGCATTCCGCAATATGGTGTGGTAGATGCGCAGGTGAGTTATGCGATACCATCGATATATACCCGCTTCAAACTCGGCGCCAGCAACCTCTTTAACCGTGCTTATTACCAGTACGAAGGCGGCCCATTGATTGGTGGTTTATACTACCTCACTATTGTATTTGACTATAATCTGAAGAAAAAATGAGTACACAGACATTAGCGGATGATGTGCTGCAACCGCAGCAGGAAAAGGGCGGCAACCGTTTGTTTCCGGTCTTTATCAAACTCGAGCAACTGCGGTTGCTGGTGGTAGGCGGCGGGCCTGTGGCATTGGAAAAACTGAACGCGGTATTGGCTAATGCACCCCGTACAGAAATTAGTGTGGTAGCCAGCAGCTTGTCTGATGCGGTACGGCATTTAGCGGCGCATCATCCCTATGTCCGGTTGCAGGAGCGGCCGTTTCACCCTACCGATCTAACCGATGCTGATCTGGTGATAGTGGCGGTAAACGATATCGCTACCGCGCAAAACATCAGCGATGAAGCCCGTTTGTATGGTAAGCTGGTGAATGTAGCTGATAAACCCGAGTACTGCGATTTTTACCTCGGTTCTATTGTGCAGAAGGGCGATCTTAAAATAGCGATCTCCACCAATGGCAAATCACCCACCATTGCCAAGCGGCTGAAAGAAGTCTTGAACGAAGCATTGCCAGAGGAGCTCGATGAAGTGTTGCAGCAAATGGCCCATATCCGGGATGGGCTAAAGGGCAATTTTGCGAATAAAGTGACGCAGCTCAATAAACTCACCAAAGGGCTGGTGGCCAAAGGAGAGCCAGATGCCCGGCTGGCAGAGCAAAAGTGGAAGCGTGTTGCCAGTTGGTGTGTGTTCGCCTTCTTCTTCATGTTTGTAGGGCATGGTGTGTTATCGTTGATTCCGTTAAACACGCTGGTGTTAGATCGTGTGGCTTTGCTCTCCGGCCTGGATAACCAGTTTTACCTCATGATCCTTGCAGGGTTCCTGGCGCAAATGATAGATGGGGCTTTGGGTATGGGCTACGGCGTTACCTGCGCTACCGTGCTGATGAGTATTGGTGTGCCACTGCCTGCCATTAGCGGAAGCATACACACGGCAGAAATGTTTTCGAGTGGTGCCTCGGGCTATAGTCATTACCGGTTTGGCAACATCAACAAGAAACTGCTGCGGGCTATTCTTATTCCCGGTGTAATTGGCGCCATCCTGGGAGCTTTGCTGCTGGCAGAGTTTGGCGAGTCGTATGCAAAGTTCTTCCGGCCATTGCTGGCATTGTATACGTTGTTCCTGGGGGCCAAAATCCTGCTGGGCGCTTTTCGTGCACGGAAGGGTACACAAAAGGTAAAACGGGTAGGCTGGCTGGCCGGGGCTGGTGGTTTTCTCGATTCTTTTGGTGGCGGTGGCTGGGGTCCATTGGTGACCAGCACCCTTATTTCGAAGGGTAAAACACCCCGGTATGTGATAGGAACGGTAAGCGTTACCGAGTTTTTTGTAACCATGGCCAGCGCGCTGGCGTTCTTTTCGGTATTGGGCATCAGCCACTGGCAGGTTATTGCAGGGCTTATTATTGGCGGGGTTGCCGCCGCACCGATTGCGGCAAGGCTGGCGGGCAAACTGCCTGTTAAAACCATGTTTATTGCGGTGGGTACGCTGGTCATATTATCCAGCCTGCGCATATTGGTGCTGGTGCTCTGGTAAGCGGCAATAAAGATTTTTTATTGTAATTATTCCGGATGTTTTAACTTTGCGCCAGTTCTTTTTTATTACTTATCCAGAAAGGCTGAGGGGAGTGGCCCTGCGAAGCCTTAGCAACCTCCTCGGTTTTTAACTGAGAGCTGGTGCTAATTCCATCCTGTCTGTACATGTTGCAGATTGGGGCAGATAAGTCAGATCCAGCCGTTTGCAATAACTTTCATGTTTAACATAACCAAGCTCTTCTGATTTGTCAGAGGAGCTTTTTTTGTGCCCGGTACTTTCGGAAAAGTAAGATCAGGAGCTATTTTTTACAGCTAAAATCAGGCGCAAGCACTACCCAATATGAAGATTACGCAACACCTGGCACAAACTACCAAGCCGGTTATTTCACTGGAGATTTTACCGCCTACCAAAGGGCGGAGCATCGATTCTATATACAACCACCTGGATCCGCTCATGGAGTTTGATCCGGCGTTTATCAATGTAACCTATCACCGGGCAGAGCAGGTGTACAAAAAGAGTTCCGACGGTAGCTTTAAGCGGGTAGAGATCCGCAAGCGGCCGGGTACAGTGGGTATTTGCGCGGCGTTGATGTACAAATACAAGGTAGAAGCTATTCCGCACCTGATTTGCGGCGGTTTTAGTAAAGAAGAAACCGAGAATGCTTTGATAGACCTGCATTTTCTGGGGGTTAAAAACGTGCTGGCGCTGCGTGGCGATGCTGCGGCGAATGAGAAATTCTTTACCCCGCATCCCAACGGGCACCGCTATGCGGAAGACCTGGTGCAGCAAATTACCCACCTCAACCAGGGGCATTACCTGGAAGAAGATATATTGGATGGTGTAAACATGGATTTTTGTATTGGCGTGGCCGGCTACCCCGAAAAACATATGGAATCGCCTAACCTGGATATGGACATGTCTTTCCTGAAACATAAGATGGAGTTGGGTGCAGATTATGTAACCACGCAAATGTTTTTTAACAACGCGCATTACTACAGTTATGTAGAGCGTTGCCGGGCGGCAGGCATTAACGCGCCTATTGTGCCGGGTTTAAAACCATTGACCAACAAGAAACAGCTTAACGTAATTCCGGGCATTTTTAACGTAGAAGTGCCACAGGAACTTACCCAGGAAATCCTGAAAGCCAAGACCGACGCTGCTTGCGAGGAAATTGGTACAGAATGGCTGCTGGCCCAGTGCCGCGACCTGCTGAAACAAAAGGTTCCTATCCTGCATTTTTACACGCTGGGCAAGCCTAAAGTGGTTTGCAAAGTGTTGCAACAGTTATTATAAAAAAACGGTGAGCTGCCAGCTACCAGTAAAAAGACGCGTGAATGAAGTTCACGCGTCTTTTTTGATTTAAATGTCCTGGTTTTGGTTAGCAGCTTATCGCTCATAGCTGTTAAAAATGAATATCGTAACCAATGAGCCCAATCACCTCCACATATCCGAAATGGTGCCTGGCTTTGCCACCAGCCACGGTTAGCGCGTTCAGGTAATTGGCGTAGCCGCCCTTGCCCGTAGCCTCGAGAAAGAAATTGCGGAATGGGTAAAAACGTACTCCGGCCTCAGCACTAATGATATAACCCGCCACGGTAAACTTATTATCGAGCCGCTGGCCCATAATGGTTACATCCGATTTGGGCACCACAATACCGGCTCCGGCCTTGTATACCGCCGAAGCAATTTTTCTTTTCTTATTTCTGTACAGTTCCTGCTGCCCTACATAATTGAGGTGGTAGAAATTGGCACCATTGGTATGCTCCAGGTGCACAAAATAAGGTGTAATTAAGGTGTCTACATCAAAACGTTCGCCATTAATAGTGCCTTGCAACCGCAGCGTTTGGTAATCTTCTACCACATATTTGGCATGGTCGAAATTAATTTCAATAGCGTGGGTTTGTGCTTTGTTCAGGTACAAACCAATCCGGAAACTGTTTTGCGGAATGGTAATGTCCAGCGGTGTATCCCAAAAGCCGCTAAAGTCGGGCTTGTCTTTGGCTTTGGCATTGAGCAGGGTAAAATTATACTGACTTCCGTTGCTGAAATGAAGATCGCTGCGGGTATACCAGTCGCGGTTATAACCCCATTGCAGGTACATGCCAGAGAGCACCGGCTTCTGGAGTTTTTGTGCTACAACCGGCAGCGCCAGCAGGCCAAAGATGAAAAGTGTCAGCAGCTTTTTCATACGCAGTTATTTAATCACCTTGAGCGTATACTTTACGGTATCCCAGGTGGGTTGGTTATTGGCTTTCCACCAGCCTTTGGCTTCTTTTGATACCGGGTTGTACACCATATGGAATTGCCCGTCGTACTGGTTGTTGCCGGGTTCTTTCAGGTGAATGGTATAGCCCTCTTCTGTTGCAGTGGCAGTGCCTTTTACCGGGCGCATTACCTTTTTATGTTCGCTGGTACCTGAAATATTGTTTTGGATATTGTTGAGTTTCAATACGATTGGTGAGCCTGCAAAATCGCCTTTAAGATTCAGTTGGGCAGGGAGCGCTTTTTGGGCAAAAGCGGTGGCCGATACGGCGGTAAGCAGTAGCGTGTATATCGTTTTGGTCATAGGACTGTTTTGTATGCGCAAGTTCTGCAATAATTATGGAATTGCAAGGTTAAGGAGATTGTTCTCTTGCTGCGGATTGTTCTACGTGAAAGGTGGCCTTCGACAGGCTCAGGCACCAGAAGCTGAAAAGGAGTGGCCTAACCTGCCAACACTTATCCTGCTTTTGCAGGATTTGCCGTTCCTGTCAGGTCACGGCGTGCAGGGTGGCAGATTATGCGCATTGGAACTTAAATTGCAGTTAAAGCCATGGAGGATTACCATATGAAACCAAGAGCCATCAACGCCATCATTAGTGCCGACCGTCATGTAGCCGGCGAACATCCTATGCGCCAGCCATTGCCTGCGGGTACGCTGGACTACCTGGACCCTTTTATTTTATTGCACCACCACGGGCCGCACCATTTTGGTGCCGATAACCAGGGCTTGCCCTTTGGGCCGCACCCGCACCGTGGGTTTGAAACCGTAACCCTTATTTACCAGGGCGATATTCAGCACCAGGATAGCCGGGGGCACAACAGTACCATCCAAGCCGGAGGCGTGCAATGGATGACTGCTGCAAGAGGCATTGTGCACTCTGAAAACACGAGTAAAAAATTCCGGGCAGAAGGCGGCGATTTTGAACTGATACAGCTTTGGGTAAACCTGCCTGCGTCGCTTAAAATGTCGCAACCGGTATACCAGGGTATGCAAAAAGAAGAGCTGCCTGTGGTGAGCGAAGACCATGATAAAGTATTGGTGCAGGTAATAGCAGGAAGCTGGAATGGAAGCCATAGCCCGGTAAAAAGCATTACAGGAGTCGAATTGTTTAACCTCGATTTTTTAAACGAGGGCGGGCAGGTAGAGACCTCGGTAGCAGGCAACCGGAATGTGTTGTTATATGTGCTGCGTGGCCCTGTGATGGTAAACGGGCAGCAGGTAGATGCCGGCCAGCTGGTCGAGTTTGAAACTGCCGATGGCACCATTACCATAACTGCGTCCAAACAAGCTAAAGTGCTGCTGGGCAGTGGTCAAATAATAGATGAACCCATAGCCACGCATGGCCCGTTTGTGATGAATAACACCACCGAAATTATGGAGGCTTTTCGCGATTACCAGATGGGAAAAATGGGGATTTTAATTGAGGAATAAATGCTATTTTAGTAGTAAACCCCCTTATGAATATTACCATTATTGCAGGTAGTCCGCGCCGCCCCAGTTTAAGCAAACGGGTAGCACTGCATTTGCAATCGCGCCTCCAGGCCACCCAGGATTTTAATATTTCGTTTATCAATTGCCAGGATTACCAGCTGCCTTTTGTGCAGGATGTATGGACCTCAGAAGATAAAGTGCCGGAGCAATACAAAGAATTATATGCTACGATGAATGCCACCAATGTATTTATCTGGGTTTCGCCGGAGTATAATGGTGGTTATTCACCTGCGTTAAAAGGATTGATAGACCATTTTCCGAAGCATACTTTTAAAGGCAAAGTAACGGGTATTGCTACCTCGTCTAACGGTAAAATGGGTGGTATGCGTGCGGCCATGCAATTGCAGTTTTTAAGCGTGGCGCTGTTTAGCATTACTTGCCCGGTTATGCTCATTACGCCTGAGGCGCATACCAAGTTTGATGAAGACGGAAACCTTACCGATACAGGCTTCCAATTGTCTGTAGACAACTTCCTGACAGAGGTGCAGGCGCTGGCCCGTAAGCTGAATTAGAAACCTATTGTAAGAACAACCAAACTTTAACTACTATATGGCTACTACCAAATGGATCGTAGATCCGCTTCACTCAGAGATCGGTTTTAAGATCAAACACCTGATGATCACCAACATTAAAGGCTTCTTTAATGATTTTCGTATAGAGGCACATACCGAAGGCGAAGATTTTATGACCGCCAAAGTGTTTGCCAAAATTGCTACCAAGTCTATACATACGGGTAGCGAAGATCGCGATCATCACCTGAAAAGCCCCGATTTTTTCGACATTAATACGTATCCTGAAATCAATTTTATGGCTACCCGTTACGAAAAGGTAGACCGTGATGGCTCGTATGATATTAGCGGCGACCTTACCATAAAGGGCGTGACGAATAAGGTGAAATTTGGTGTAGAGTTTGGTGGTGTGGTGGTAGACCCCTGGGGCGCTACTAAGGCAGGCTTTACCATCAATGGTAAGATAAACCGCAAAGACTTTGGTCTGAACTGGAACCAGGCTTTGGAAACCGGTGGCCTGCTGGTAGGCGATACGGTAAATATTGTTTGCGAAGTGCAATTGCTTAAAGCATTATAAAGCTTTATGGAAAATACAATGGGGCAGGCAACGGGAAAGATTACGGGAGACCAATACCGAACGGAGATTACATCGGGCAATCACTCGCTGGTAGTGGATGAACCACTGGAGAAGGGCGGTAAAGACACAGGCCCGGCTCCCGGTGACCTGGTTTGCGCGGGCCTGGCCAGTTGTACGGCCATTACACTGCAAATGTATGCCGAACGTAAAGGCTGGGAGCTGCCACATATCAAGGTAGATGTAACGTTGGTAAAAGAGGGCGAAGCCAGTGTGTTTGTCCGCAATATCGACTTTGGGCCGGTATCGCTCACGGTAGAGCAGCTGAACCGCCTGGCGCATATAGCCAACAATTGCCCGGTGCACAAGCTCCTGAGCAAACAAAATGAAGTACGGACTCTTTTAAAACCCTGAACATATGCTCATACAACAGGAAGATAATGGTAAAAAGGGCGCTTTCTATGTAGAAGAAAACGGTGAGCGCCTGGCCGAAATGACCTATGTATGGTCTGGCACCGACAAATTTATTATAGACCATACCGAAGTGAGCGATAAGCTGGGTGGTAAAGGTGTAGGCAAGCAACTGGTAACCGCTGCAGTAGAATTTGCCCGCACAAAAAATGTAAAAATCGTGCCCCTGTGTCCGTTTGCCAAATCGGTACTCACCAGGGCTACAGAATACCATGATGTATTGTACACGCACTAAATCTTGAAAGATGGATAAGCCCAAAGTAATCAGGTATACCAACGGCGAAGTAACCGTGGTTTGGAAACCGGATCTGTGCCAGCACTCCAAACGTTGCTGGCAGGAATTGGGAAGCGTATTTAAACCGAAAGAAAAACCGTGGGTAGATATGACCGGGGCTTCCAGCGAAAGGATAATGGAGCAGGTAACCCGTTGCCCCTCCGGAGCGCTAACTTACTACCTGAATCATGAGGAAGCCTCTAATGATGAGTTAGAACATATAGAGACTTAGATATACTGTAAATCAAAGACCTGCCAGGTGCGCAGCTCCTGTCAGGTCTCTATCTCAGGAAAATGTGTTGCAATCCCTCTGCTCTGGCAGGTCTGTCTATCTCGGGAAAATGTGTTGCAACCCCTCTGCCAAAGTATGCGGCTGGTAATGCAGTTCATTCTCAGCTTTATCCAATATAAAACCTGTTTTGGGCGGACGTTGTGCTATTTCTTTAAACTCATGTCTGTCGGTAGCGGTAATAAGCAGGTGATCGAGGTTTAAGTGTTTGGCAATGGCCAGCCCCATCTCATAAGGCGTAAACCATTCTCTGCCGCTCAGGTGAAAAATGCCCGTCTTCTCTCCGTCACAAATGTTTTTGCAACCTTTTGCGAGGTCAGTTACGAGGGTAGGTGTGCGAAACTGGTCGTTTACCAGCCGTAGCATCTTGCCACTTTCCAGTCCTTCTTTAACCAGGGTCACAATGGTTTTGCGCGAATGTGAATCTGCCAGGCCATACACCAGGATGGTACGGGCAATGGCCCATTGCAAGCCACTTTCCTGCACGGCTTTTTCTGCCGCTACCTTGCTGCTGCCATAATAATTAACCGGGTTGGGGGTGTCTTGCTCCGAATAAGGCCCGTTAAGCCCGTCAAATACAAAATCGGTACTTAGCAACAGAAAAAAGCTTGCGGCCTTTTTTGCGGCTTCTATGAGGAAACGCGTGGCGGTCACGTTCGTGTTCCAGCAATCGACCATGTGCTGCTCACAATAATCGGGCAGCGAAAGCGCCGCAGAGTGGATGATAATATCGGGTTGGATACTTAATACCAGTTGTTCTACCGCTACAGCATCCAGCAGGTCTACACTGAGGTAGGTATAGCCATCCTGGTCATACAGCCGGTTGGCGCCCCTGCTGGTGGCAAATATATGGTAGCCGGAATCCTGTTTAAAGAGCGATACCAGGTGCTGGCCTACGAGTCCGTTGCTTCCGGTGATCAATATGGTTTTCATAGACGGTGCTTTGGGTATATAAAAACACCGGAGTGGTTAGCTCCGGTGCAGTATTTCTATTTCATATTTACCTGAGTGGCCAGCCAGGTCATCATACTCACGCCGGTGCCAATGGCATCTTCGTGAATATCGAACCGGGAGTTGTGCACCGGGTAAGTAAACTGTTCGTTGTTCAGGTTGGTGCCAATCCGGTAAAAACAACCGGGCACATGGTGCGTATAAAAGCTAAAGTCTTCTGCCGCCATGCGCAGGTCCAGTTCTTTTACATGATCGTTGCCAATAAATTCTTTGGCCAGCTCTACCACTTTGTCCGTTAGTTCGGGGTTGTTGTAGAGGCAGGGGTAACCAACGGGGATGTGCACTTCGGCGCTGCCGCCCATACTCTGGCACAGCAGTTCGGTTTGGGTTTTGATCAGCTCATGCGCTTTAAAACGCCATGCTTCATCCATACAACGCAGGGTGCCCAGTATCTCTACCTCGTCGGGAATAACATTGGTGGTAAACCCGCCCGCAATTTTGCAGATAGACAGCACCGAGTAAGACAATGGATTTTTATTGCGCGAAATAATGTTTTGCAGGCTGGTAATAAGCTGCGCCGCAATGGTAATAGGGTCTATGGTTTGGTGGGGCAGGGCAGCATGGCCGCCTTTGCCTTTAACGATAATCTTGATTTCGTCGCTGCTGGCCATATACAGTCCGCTGCGGTAGCCAATGGTACCGGCGGGCAGGTGCGGATACACGTGCAGCGCCAGGATGGCTTCGGGCATTGGATTTTCTAATGCGCCCGCTTTAATCATAAGGCTGGCGCCGCCGGGGTCTTTTTCCTCACCGGGCTGAAAGATCAGTTTAATGGTGCCTTCCCACTCATCTTTCAACAGATCGAGCAGTTTGGCGGTGCCCAGCAGGCAGGTGGTGTGCACATCGTGGCCGCAGGCGTGCATTACGCCCTCATTTTGCGATTTATAGGGCACATCGTTCTCTTCCTTAATGGGCAGCGCATCGAGCTCGGCACGCAGCGCAATAACGCGCGATTCGGGGTTTTTACCCTTAATGATGCCTACCAGCCCGGTGCCGGCTACGCCTTTGGTATGTTCTATGCCAAATTCGGTAAGCCGCTGCGATACATACTCGGCCGTGTTGTACTCTTCAAACGACAGCTCCGGATGGGCATGAATATGCTGCCGGATGGCTTTAAACTCCGGCAGGTATTGTTGTGTCAGTTCCCTGATCTTGTTTCTCAGCATCTTAGTCTTTAAGGGTGTTTACAGTTACCTGGTCGTTTACCACGGTAGCGCCTTTGAAAAATATCGAAACGTTATTCAGAAAATCCGAAGCGTCTTTTTTAGAAGTAAAATTGCCTACCCGTAGCCGGAAATTGGGCAGTTGGTAGGTGAGGTACGACCGCTCTGCCGGAAACCTGCGCATAAACTCGGTTTTCATTTGCATGGCCAGGTTGCGGTCGTTGCCATTGTAAAGCTGCACCCGGAAACCGTTTACAGAGCGGATGATGCCGCGGGAGATCTGTTCTTTCTTGGCAGTCAGTTTATCAATGCGCTCGTCCTTAAACACGACCACGGAGTTGGTATCTGCCATATAGCTCTGCGCATTGAGTTTCAAAGCGCTAAAGCAGGTAAGGCCTATCAGCATCCAAAATAATCTCATTACAAATCCGGTTTTTATAGGTTGGCGAAATAAGCGTTCTCTTTTATACACCCAAACTCTCTGCCACAATCGTCATGCTGGCCGAGCAGCCAATGCGTTCGGCCCCTGCTTCGATCATCTGAAAGGCCTGAGCAAAGGTGCGTATACCGCCCGAAGCCTTGATGTGCATGGTTTTGGGCAGGTTTTTCCGCATGAGTCTGATGGCTTCTACGGTAGCGCCTTTTTCGGCATAGCCGGTAGAGGTCTTTAAAAAGTCTACAGGGTATTGGCGGTAGAGCGCGCAGCAATGCAGTATCTCTTCATCGGTGAGCATGCCGCTCTCGATGATCACTTTAATGGTTTTGTGGTGCCGTTTAATGGCCGGCGCCAGGCTGGCTATTTCCTGCTCTACGGTTTTCCAGTCGCCGTTTTTAATGGCGGTAAGATTGGCTACAATATCCAGCTCATCGGCACCATCGTGAATGGCTTTAATACTTTCGGCCATTTTAGACTCTATACAATGGTACCCGAAAGGGAAACCGATTACGGTAGCTACTTTAACACCGCTTTGCAGGGTAAGGGCTTTGGCATCTTTTACAAAGTAATTGGGAATGCACACGGCGGCAAATTGCTCCTGTATGGCTTCTTCGCAAAGCTTTTCTACATCGGCGCGCAGGGTGCCCGGTTTGAGCACGGTCTGGTCTATATAACGGCGTATGTCCATAAACGGCAGTATTGTATGCACCCAAAATAATGCTTAAAAGGCGTGATAAAAAGAAAGCGTCCCCACAATACTGTGGGGACGCTTTCTTTTATTGTTTTAGGCTTCTAAATGTTGCCCGTGACAGTTTTTGTATTTCTTACCGCTTCCGCAGGGACAAGGGTCGTTGCGGCCGATTTTAGGTTCTACGCGGATGGGCTCCTGCTTTACCGTATGGTCGGCAGGGTCATCGTAGTAGTCGTTTTCGTTAGCGGCGTAATCAGAACCTGCAGCTTCAATCTCCGCTTTGTTGGTCTGGTACTGGCTCATATCGGTAGGCTCGGCGTGTACTTCTTCATAATAGTCAGAAGGGATACCGGCTTCCATCATTTCGTGTTGCTCTGGCGGCTGCTGGGCAGGAATGCCGCAACGGCAGAGGAAGGAAATGATTTCTTTATTGGTGCCGCCCAGCATTTCCTTAAACAGGTTAAATGCTTCGAACTTGTAGATCAGCAATGGATCTTTTTGCTCGTAAACGGCAGACTGTACCGACTGTTTCAGCTCATCCATCTGGCGCAGGTGCTCTTTCCATGCATCATCGATCATGGCCAGGGTAATGCTGCGTTCCAGGGCTGCGGTAAGCTCGCGGCCTTCGGTTTCCATCAGTTTTTTCATGCTGGCAGTGATCTGCATGCCTTTGATACCATCGGTAAACGGTACGGCAATGTTCTCGATCTGGTTGCCATTGGCCTGGAATATCTGCTGGATGGTTGGGTAGGTGTTGCCTATCAGCCATTCGCCTTTGCGTTTGTAGAATTCTTTAGCCTCTTCGTAGATCTTATCGGCCAGGGCATCTGCATTCATCTGGTCGAACTCTTCGGCGGTTACCGTGGTTTCAAACGCGAATTGTTTGATCATTTCGAGTTTGAATGCTTCGTAATCCTTAGTATCGGCAGCGGTTTCGGCCACCAGGTTACTTACATCGAAGAATGCGTTTTCCAGGTCAATAGACAGGCGCTCGCCAAACAGGGCGTGGTTGCGGCGTTTGTAGATTACATCACGCTGGGCGTTCATCACATCATCGTATTCGAGCAGGCGCTTACGGATACCGAAGTTGTTTTCTTCTACTTTCTTCTGGGCACGCTCAATAGATTTGGTAATCATCGGGTGCGAGATTACTTCACCTTCTTTGTAACCCATACGGTCCATCAGTTTGGAAATACGCTCAGAGCCAAACAGGCGCATCAGATCGTCTTCCAGCGATACGAAGAACTGCGAAGTTCCCGGATCGCCCTGGCGACCGGCACGACCACGCAACTGGCGGTCTACACGGCGGCTTTCGTGGCGCTCTGTACCAATAATGGCCAAACCACCTGCTTCTTTAACACCAGCGCCCAGTTTAATATCGGTACCACGGCCGGCCATGTTGGTGGCAATGGTAATCATGCCTGGCATACCCGCTTCGGAAACGATTTGCGCTTCACGGGCGTGTTGCTTGGCGTTGAGTACGTTGTGTGCAATTTTCTTTTGTTGCAGCATACGGCCCAGCAGCTCACTCACCTCTACAGAGGTGGTACCTACCAGTACCGGACGGCCTGCATTGCGCAGTTTCTCGATTTCGTCGATAACTGCTTTATATTTTTCACGCTTGGTTTTGAATACCAGGTCCTGATCGTCTTTACGGGAAATGTTGCGGTTGGTTGGGATGGTTACTACATCGAGTTTGTAGATTTCCCAGAACTCACCGGCTTCTGTTTCTGCCGTACCGGTCATACCACCCAGTTTGTGGTACATACGGAAGAAGTTTTGCAGGGTTACAGTAGCAAAAGTTTGGGTAGCCGCTTCTACGGTTACGTTCTCTTTAGCTTCGATAGCCTGGTGCAGCCCATCAGAGTAGCGGCGGCCTTCCATGATACGGCCGGTTTGCTCATCTACGATTTTTACTTTACCGTCGATAACCACATACTCATCGTCTTTTTCGAACAAGGTATATGCTTTGAGCAATTGCTGAACGCTGTGGATACGGTCTGATTTTACAGAATAATCTGCAATCATTGTGTCTTTGCGGTGCAGTTTCTCCTCAGCAGGCACGTTCATCTTCTCGATTTCGGCCAGTTCAGAACCGATATCGGGCATCAGGAAGAAGTGTGGGTCTTCGCCAGCCTGGGTAATGAGGGCAATACCTTTTTCGGTAAGGTCTACCTGGTTGTTTTTCTCGTCGATGGTGAAGTACAGTTCCTTATCTACAATAGGCATATTGCGCTGTTGCTCGCCCAGGTAGTAGTTTTCTACTTTCTGGAGAATCTGACGCATGCCCGGCTCGCTCAGGAACTTGATGATGGCGCTGTTTTTAGGTAAACCGCGGTAAGCGCGGAACAGGTTCAAACCACCTGCATCTTTATCGTCTTTGCCTTCGGCAATCAGCTTCTTGGCTTCGGTAATAGATTGGTTAATGATCTTTCTCTGGGCTTCTACCAGGCGCTCGATGCGGGGTTTCAGGAAATGGAATTCCTGCTCTTCGCCACGGCCACCGGAGATAGGACCGGAAATGATAAGCGGGGTACGTGCATCATCGATCAGTACGCTATCCACCTCATCCACCATAGCATAATGGTGTTTGCGTTGTACCATTTCTTCGGGACTGTGCACCATGTTGTCGCGCAGGTAGTCGAAACCGAATTCGTTGTTGGTACCGTAGGTGATATCGGCCAGGTAAGCCTGGCGGCGTTGCGGAGAGTTAGGCTGGTGTTTGTCAATACAATCAACCGTAATACCCAGCCACTCAAATACGGGTCCGTTCCACTCCTGGTCACGACGGGCCAGGTAGTCGTTCACGGTTACAAGGTGCACCCCTTCGCCAGCCAGCGCGTTCAGGTAAGACGGCAGGGTAGATACCAGCGTTTTACCTTCACCCGTAGCCATTTCGGAGATTTTACCCTGGTGGAGTACGATACCACCAATCAGCTGCACATCATAGTGTACCATGTTCCAGGTTACCTGGAGGCCGGCTGCGTTCCAACTGTTTTTGAAGGTTGCTTTTTCGCCTTCGATAGTAACGTAGTCGCGGGAATTGGCCAGGTTGCGGTCCATTTCTGTAGCGCTGCTGATGATTTCTGTGTTTTCAGAAAAGCGGCGCGCTGTTTCCTTCATTACGGCAAAAGCCTCGGGCAACAGCTGGTTCAGAATATCCTCGATCATCTCATCGCGTTTTTTGGCGAGTTTGTCGATCTCGGTATAAACCGCGTCTTTGGTCTGGATGTCCCATTCCGTATGTTCTTCTGCCTCAGCTTTTTTCTGGGCCAGATCTGCGTCTATTTCCTGGAGGTGATTTTTTATTCTCTGACGGAATTCCTGTGTTTTTCCGCGAAGTTCGTCGTTGCTTAAGCTTTTATATTGCTCAAAGAACTGGTTGATTTCTCCTACAAGGGGCTGGATTTTCTTAATGTCTTTTTCAGACTTGTTCCCGCCAAACAGTTTTGATAAAAATCCCAACATGGTGCCTGCTGTTTTTACATTATTCTAAAAGACTCTGCAAAGTGTGTGCAGAAAAATACATCTGGACAAATTGTCAGATAAGGCGCCCAAACATACGCTAAATAGGTCATTTCGCAAAGTATAAGGTGATACTCCGGCAGCCCCGGTATGGAGACTGAAAAAAAAGTTTAAATATTTGCATTTATACAATTTTTATGTATTTTGGCAAGCGAATGTTATGGGGGCGACTTCCGAAAACCCCTTAAAACAGAGTAGGAACGCGGATGCCGAAAAGCGTAAAGAGTAGGTGAATTTAAACAGTTGAACTCAACAAATATTGCGACTATGTTGAAAAAAGCTATCCTCTCCTCTGCTTTATTAGTTGTGGGTTTGATCCCTGCTTATAACGTTAACGCCCAGTCGGCTGAAGATGAAACTGTAGCCGTATATCGTTGGTATAACTCCAGAGACAAAGATAATTTTACCGTTGTAGACCAGGAAATTGCAGATGGAACACTGATGGGTTGGGGCTATAAGGAGAAAACTTTTTTATTTTATGGATATCGTAACCCGGGCCCTGAGCGTGTAGCGGTTTACCGTTGGTACAATCAGAAAACCAATGACTGGGTTTCAGTGGCAGAAGATGAATTTACCGAAGGTGAAATGATTCTGAAAGGCTATTCTGATAAAAATCTCCAGTTTTATGCTCCTGTACGCCGTGGTGGCGACAAAACAGTAGGTATCTACCGTTGGTTGAATCCTGATACCCAGGATTGGGTAACCATTCCGGATTCTGGTGATACCGACAAATACTACAAAAAAGGTATGCGTCGTAAAGTATTCCAGTTCTACGGTTTGAGCCGTCAGTACTAATTTGTAAAAGTTGTTTGTATAAAAGGTAAAGCCCCTGCAGTATTGCAGGGGCTTTATAATTTGTATGTAGCCCAAAGGAGCGGGAGCGGATTACTCGGCTCCCAGCTGGTCGGCAGGCTCGTCGCCGCTTTCTTTGGCGATGGTGATCTTTTTCATGGGGTTAGCCGTATTCTCTGCATACTGCTGGCGCTGTGTAATAATGTCGATGCAGGTATACACTGCCTGGCGGAAAGAGCTTTCGTCGGCTACATTCTTGCCCGCAATGTCAAACGCGGTACCGTGGTCGGGTGAGGTACGCACCACTGGCAGGCCGGCTGTAAAGTTTACACCCTCTCCAAAGGCCAGGGATTTAAAGGGAATTAAACCCTGGTCGTGGTACATTGCCAGCACCGCATCAAACTTTTCGTGCATGCCCCTGGCAAAAAATGCATCGGCGCTGTAAGGGCCATATACCAGGTTTTGCTGGTTTTGCAGGCGCTGGATAGCCGGAATAATCTGCGTTTGCTCTTCATCGCCAATCAGGCCATTGTCGCCTGCATGTGGGTTAAGGCCCAGCACGGCAATCTTAGGTTTATCAATACCAAAATCCTTAATCAGGCTTTCTTTCAGGATCTGTACTTTGCTGTAAATGCGCTCTGGTGTTACATATTGGGCCACTTCATTTACCGGGACATGCTCGGTAAGCAAGGCTACCCGCATGTTTTCTGCACACATAAACATAAGTACCTCGCGCGCGCCGAATTTCTCTTTCAGATACGGTGTGTGGCCGGTGTGTTTAAAGTTTTCGCCACTGGTATTGTGCTTATGAATAGGCGCGGTAACCAGCCCGTCAATTTCGCCATCTTTCAGGCATTGGGCGGCCACTTCGAGCGAACGGATGGCATATTTGCCACCAATTTCATTGAGCTGGCCCGGTGTAATGGCCACTTCTTCTTCCCAGCAGTTAAAAATATTAACCTGTTTAGGGTTCAGTTTATTAAGTTCTTTGGTGCTGGTAAAGGCAAAATTGTTTTCGCCCGACACTCTGCGGTAGTAGTTAATGCTTTTGTTGGAAGCAAAAATTACCGGTGTGCAAAGCTCCAGCATACGATTGTCGCTAAATGTTTTGATGATCAGCTCAATGCCGATGCCGTTCAGGTCACCTGTGGTAAACCCGATAACCGGCTTTTGTTGTATTGGAGTGCTCATGAGTAGCTGTTATTTGTAATTTTTCAGAAAATCGGTAATCATTCTCAGGCCCATAGCAGTGCCACCAGTGCCACGGTAGGTGTGGCGGCCAGTGGTGTGCGATACGCCTGCAATATCGAAATGCATCCACGGATAGGAGGTAAAGTGCTGCAGGAACTTGCCTGCCGTAATGGCACCCCCGGTTGGTCCGCCAATGTTTTTTAAGTCAGCAATGTCAGATTTGATGAGGTCGCCGTATTCATCCCACAGCGGAAATTCTACCATGCGCTCATATTGTGCAAAGCCAGACTGGCGCATAGCCGCTTTGGTTGCCTCTTCTGCCGTACCCATACACACCATAGCCACATCTCCGGTAGCCGCAGCCGCAGCACCTGTGAGCGTAGCAAAATCGATCACCAGTTCGGGGTTATATTGTTTGGCATAATGCAAAGCATCTGCTAGCACCAGGCGGCCTTCGGCATCGGTATTTAATACTTCTACGGTAGCGCCGCTGTGCATGGTAATTACATCGCCAGGTACGTAAGCGTTTTCGCCGGGGCGGTTTTCTGTAGCAGGTACTAAGGCAATCAAATGCACAGGCAGCTTAAGTTTGGCTGCAATGTACATAGCCCCCGTTACCAATGCGCTGCCACCCATATCGCTTTTCATGCGATCCATAGAGTTGGGTGTAGGTTTAAGACTTAGGCCGCCGGTATCGTACACAATGCCCTTGCCCACCAGTACTACCGGATGTTTGTTTACCGCTTTCTTGGGTTTGTATTCCATAATGGTAAACGTAGGTGGCAATATGCTGCCTCTGTTTACCGCAAGAATGCCGCCCATCTTAAGTTTGGTGATGGCAGCCTTGTTGAGGGTCTTGGTGGTAAAACCAGCTGTTTTGCCAGCCTCGGCCATTTCAGCGCTGAGTTGCTCGGCGGTAAGGAAGCTCAGTGGCTCATTTACCAGCGTGCGGGTAAGGTACACCCCTTCTGCAATAGCCTGCAGTTCTTTTACCTGCGCGGCGGCAAGGCTCTTGGTGTCGATCACCAGCTTTTGCATGCTGTTTTGCAGTTTGGCGGCGTCGCTTTTGTATTTGAGAAACTGGTAATTGGCCAGCGTTATACCTTCTGCCATATGATAAACTGCTGGTGCAAACCCACTCAGGTTAACGATGCCCGCGGTGGTAAATTTGTGCTGGTTGCAGCTGTTGAGGATGCTTACACCCGTGGTGCGGCACAGCTCGGCAGTCTGGTAATCTTCTTTTTTAGCCTTTAAGTTATAGAGGTAGATGTATTTGGGAGTTCTGTTAAGCGTAATCAGGTTTATGTCTTTCGAGATTTGCGCTTTAACGTATGCTTTGTCTTCTTCTTGTACAGGCAGCGCATCCATATTGGTATTGCTGTCTATAATATAAATAACCTGGCTGAGTTTTTCAACATTGCCCGATTGCAGTTGAATCATATTCATTACGATTGCTTTAATGTTAGACCGGAGCAAATTTAATATTTATAGTGTCAATAAATGGTGTAAAGGCGATTGGGGAATAATTTGCACTTTTGTAGTGTATGTACACACTTAAGAAATCATTTGGGCAGCATTTTCTGAACGACGAAAACATCTGCCGCGAAATTGTATCCTCCCTTCCGGTGCAGCCGGGCGACCAGGTGCTCGAAATAGGCCCTGGTGGCGGTGCTATTACCAAATACCTGCTTGCCATACCGGATATTACTTTTAAAGCGGTAGAGCTGGACCGCGAAAAAGTGGTGTACCTGGAGCATACTTTTCCCGAAATAGCAGGTAAACTGATCGAAAAGGATTTTCTGAAGCTGGATAAGCCTTACGAAGGATCGTTTAAGGTGATAGGCAACTTTCCGTACAACATTTCTACCCAAATCATGTTTAAGATTATAGATTGGGAAAGCGATGTGCCGGATGCGGTAGGCATGTTTCAGAAAGAAGTGGCGCAGCGCATTTGCTCAGGCCCGGGAAGTAAGGTGTATGGTATATTAAGTGTGATTACACAGGCTTACTATAAAACAGAATACCTGTTTGATGTGCATGAAAACAGTTTTACCCCGCCGCCTAAAGTAAAATCGGGTGTCATCAGGCTATCCACGTTGAACAATCCGCACGGCATCAGCGACAAGCGCGCGTTTATTCATCTGGTAAAAATGGCCTTTGGTCAACGCCGTAAGACGCTTCGTAATTGTTTGAAAGGAATGTACAGCGCCGAACAGCTGAAAGATGTTATATTCGACAAACGGGCCGAACAACTTTCGGTAGCAGACTTTGTGGGTTTGCACCGGTTGCACAAAGGAGAATAAACAGGTATGAGAAAAGTATGGATTGCCGCACCGGCTCATGATATCTTACGCAAGGGACTAGAGGCAGAAGGATATGAGCTGGTTGACTATATACCAGCCACCACCGCGGAAGCACTGGCATTTGCACCAGGTATTACAGGTATTATAACTTCCACCAGATTAACTATTGACCAAACATTGCTGGACGCAGCTACCGACCTTAAATGGATTGGGCGGCTGGGGTCGGGCATGGAATTGATTGATGTGGCTTATGCGGAGGCTAAAGGCATAAAATGTTACAGTAGCCCCGAAGGGAACTGTAATGCGGTAGCAGAGCAGGCGCTGGGTATGTTGCTGTGTTTGAGTAATAATATTCTGAAAAGCAATCTGCAGTTGCGTAAAGGGCAGTGGGAGCGCGAAGGCAACCGTGGCTGGGAGCTGGAAGGAAAGACGATAGGAATTATTGGTTACGGGCACACTGGTGAGGCTTTTGCCCGCAAGCTAAAGAGCCTGGACGTGCGCATTCTGGCGCACGATAAATACCGCAAGGGCTTTGGCGATGCGCAGGTAGCAGAATGCTCACTGGCAGATATACAACGCGAGGCCGATATTATCAGTTTTCATTTGCCACTCACTAATGAAACATTTCATTACATGAACGAAGATTTTTTAGTAAATTGTTTAAAGTCTTTAATTGTAATTAATACCTCAAGGGGTAATGTTGTTAAAACATCGGTGTTGAAACATGGAATTGAAAGTGGAAAGATTAAGGGGTTGTGTCTGGATGTAATTGAAAATGAATCAGTTAAGAACTATACAGAAGCAGATTGGGCCTGGCTCAACTGGCTTTTGGAAAAAGATAACGTTGTGTTAACACCACATGTCGCAGGGTACAGTCACGAGGCGAACGAGAAGATGGGATTATACCTGCTTCGCAAAATATTGACTGGATAATTATTCATAACTACTTGATTATCACGGTTGGAAATTTATATAAAAACTAGGTTCTTTTAACAAAAGTTTATATTTTTACCGACTCATTTTCAGGCTTTAACCTTAAACACAAATTAAGAGAGTATGAGACGCATTTTACACCTGCTTGCGCTACTTCTGCTGTCTGTTCACCTCGCCTTCGCCCAATCGGGTAATGGTGAGATCTCCGGTAAGATTCTTGATGAAAAGAAGCAACCGGTTATTGGTGCTACAGTAGTGGTAGAACAGGGTGGTATCCGTAAGGGGGGTGCCAAAACAAATTTTGACGGTGTGTACAGCATTAAACCGCTGTCTGCCGCAAGTAACTACGTAGTTAGGGTTACATACATCGGTTATAAACAAGATGTGACCTCTGACGTGCGTGTTACCAGTGATAACACGACTCGCGTAAACGTTAATTTGGATGTGGCTGCACTCACAACCAAAGGTGAAGTCGTGATCAAAGAAACCCGGTACAAAGATCCTTTGATTAAAAAGGATGAGCCGCCTACGAAGAGAACAATTACAGGAGATGAGATCAATCGCCTGGCGACAAGGTCTACTTCTTCTATGGCCTCTATGGCTCCAGGTGTATACCAGGCCAAAGAAGGTGGTGCGCTGAGTATGGGCGGTGCCCGTTCTGACGCTACCGTTTACATCATTGATGGTGTGCGCGTACGTGGTTCACGCGGTGTGAACCTGCCTGCGGGTTCTATCGATCAGATGACTGTAATTTCTTCTGGTCTGCCAGCTAAGTACGGAGACGTTACTGGTGGTGTGGTTACCATTACAACCCGTGGTCCATCCAGAGATCTGCATGGTGGTCTCACCCTGGAGAAATCTGTAGATGGTTTTGGCCACAATCTGGCTGCAGTAAACCTGAGCGGTCCGTTGGTTAGTAAAAAAGACAAATATGGTGCCAAAACTCCGCTGATAGGTTTCTTCCTGGCGGGTGATTACGCATATGATAAAGACAACGATCCTAGTTATTATGGTAACTATCGCGCTAAAGGCGATGTGCTGAATAACTTACAGCAAACGCCTTTGTTCCTTAATCCTAACGGTGGTGGTGCATTCCAGTACAGAGCTGAGTATGTAACTATGAACGAACTGGAAAAAGTTACACAAAGACAAAATGCGCTGAACCAGGCATCTAACCTGGTAGGTAAACTGGACTTCCAGCCTGCAGAAAACATTTCTGTAACTGTTGGTGGTTCTTTTAACTATGCCAAAACTTCTTCTTACATCCGTGGTGCCAGTTTGTTTGCTCCTGAGGCTAACCCTCAGTCTAACAACTATACTGGTCGTGGTTATGTAAGGTTTACCCAGAGACTGGGTCAGAGCAGTAAAGATCTGATGAACGATGCCGATAAAAAACCATCTCTGATTCAGAATGCGTTTTACACCGTTCAGGTAGATTATACCCGCGATTACAGTCGTACATGGCATCAGACTCACAAAGACAATCTGTTTGATTATGGTTACCTGGGTAAGTTTACAAGTTATAGCCAGGCGGTTTACCAACCCAACTACCTCGATACCTTAACCGGTGAGCATGGTGTTGCGTACCTGGGTAATAACCCTACCAAGATTACATTTGATCGTTCTGAAATGAACCCTATTCTGGCTAACTATACCAGCCAGGTGTTCCGTGAAGCGATTACACCATTAAGACAATTGAACGACGCTTTTGGCGTTGGCGCATTGCGTAATGGTGATGTACCAAGAAACGTTTACCAATTATGGAACAACGTAGGTGCACAGGTAACTTCTATGTCTTACTCACAGGCTGAGCAGGTGGGTGTAGCTGTAGACGGTTCATTCGATATCGTACCTAACAAAGGCAAAGGCAGTAAACACGCCATTGAGTTTGGTTTGTATTATGAGCAACGTGTAGACAGAGGTTACAGCGTAGCTGGTAATGGATTGTGGAGCCAGATGCGTCTGTTGGCTAACAGACAATTGGGTTCTTTCGATTACGCCAATCCGATCTACCGTGTAAATGGTCAGAACTATACTAAAGATGATATCAATAATGGTACTGTAATCTTCGGTGATCTGGATACCATTACTTACAACCGTATCTATACTGCAAACGATCAGTCGTTCTTCGATAAAAATCTGAGATCTAAACTGGGCCTTGCACAAAATAGCCAGGATGTAATTGATATCGATAACCTCGATCCTTCTACTTACTCGCTGAAAATGTTTAGCGCAGATGAGCTGTTGAATAACGGTTCGCCTCTGGTAAGCTATTATGGATATGATGCATATGGTAACCGTCAGTCTAAGCAACCTAGCTTTAACGACTTCTTTACCCAGAAAGATGCATACGGTAACTTTACCCGTGCTATCGGTGCTTTCCGTCCTGTATACATGGGTGGTTACCTGCTCGACAGGTTCACTTTCCGTGATATGAGCTTTAACGTTGGTGTGCGTATCGATCGTTACGATGCCAACAACAAAATGATGAAAGATCCATACTCTCTGTATGCAGAAAGAACTGTAGCAGATGTAGCTGGTAAACAAAATGCTATTAATGGTGGTACGCACCCTAGCAATATGGGTAGCGACTACGTAGTATATGTAAATACCAACAGCTCTCAGGATCCACGTATCGTAGGTTACCGTAACGGTGATCGTTGGTACGATCCATTGGGTCGTGAAGTAAGTGATCCACGTACACTGTCTATTACTTATGCAAATGGTCAGTCACTGACGCCATACCTGCAAAATGCAACAGAGAACATTAAGGATACCAACTTTAACGCAAACGGTTCATTTGAGGATTACAAACCTCAGGTTAACATTATGCCACGTGTTCAGTTCTCCTTCCCGATTTCTGACGTAGCTCAGTTCTATGCGCACTACGATGTACTCGTTCAGCGTCCTAGAAGTTTTAACAACGCCACTCCTGATCAATATTATTTCTTCGTAGAAAACGCCGGTCAGGGAGCAATCTCTAACCCTGCGCTGAAACCAGAAAAAACAATCGATTACGAAGTAGGTTTCCAGCAGGCTGTAACCAAGTCTTCTGCTCTGACCATCGCTGCTTTCTACAAAGAAAGACGTGACATGATCCAGCTGAGACAATATGCTTACGCTTATCCGTTCACTTATACCACTTATGGTAACCGTGACTTCTCTACTGTTAAAGGTTTGAAAGTAGTTTATGATCTGAGAAGAACAAGCAACTTCCAACTTAACATGTCCTATACCTTGCAATTTGCAGAAGGTACCGGTGACAACGCAGCCTTTACCCAGTCTCTGATTCAGAATGGTCTGGCTAACGTTCAACCGTACATCGCACTGGGTATCGATTCCCGTCACCTGATTGTAGCTAACTTAGACTACCGTTATATGACCGGCGAAGGTCCAACCATTAACGGACACCACTTCCTGCAAAACGCAGGTGCGAACCTGATCTTCAGAGCACGTAGTGGTGAGCCTTATACCAGGTATTCAAGAGCAGTGCCTTTGGTAGGTGGTGACTTTACCAGTACTCCGATTATCGGTACCATCAATGGTTCACGCCTGCCATGGAACTATAACTTGGATCTGAAAGTAGATAAAGACTTCGTTTTCAATCTTGGTAAAACCGTTGAAGGTGGTAAAAGAAGTAAGCAGCTTGTAGTGAATGCTTTCTGTTATGTGCAAAACCTGTTGAATACTAAAAATATTCTGGGTGTGTATGGCTACACTGGTAACGCTAGTGATGATGGTTATCTTGCATCTCCACAGGGTCAGACTGCATTGAATGCTCCTGGCTTGGCCAACAAACAGTCTTTTTACGATCTGTATACACTGGCGATGCTTAACCCAGGAATGGTTGCTCCTCCGAGAAGAATCAACTTAGGTCTTGGATTCTCCTTCTAAGGAATAACAGAAAACATTAAAAAACGAAAAACACAATAAGATGAAACGATTTACAAGATCTATCATGCTGGCGTGTACGGTGTTGACGGGTTTTTCGGTAGCTGCGAAAGAAATTCCGCAGGATATGCTGCCCGTTAAACCCCAAAAGAACGGCGGGCTGTATAAAACAGCTGCTGCCTGTTCCCAGGCCGCTGCAGAAATAGATTTGGATGTCAATAACGTTCGTGCCAGGTTGATGACCGGTGGCGATATGTGGTGGGACCGTGGTGTTCAGACTGCCCGTTATGAAATTCCAAAAGGCTCACGTAAGAACTCACTGTTTGCCGGTTCTGTATGGATCGGTGGTTATGATAATGGAAGTGGTGGTAAAACATTAAAAGTAGCTGCACAAACTTACCGCCAGAGCGGTAACGACTTCTGGCCCGGTCCGCTGAGCCAGGATGGAAGTGCATCTGTTACCAGCGATGTTTGTTCTGCCTGGGATAATTTCTGGAAAATTAACAGAAGTGATATTATCGCTTTCCAGGCATGGATCGCCAGTCAAGGTGGAACCGTGCCTAATACAACATATGATCCGCGTTTTGACGCGATCATTAAATGGCCTGCTACAGGTAACGTTAACGCTGTAGGTAAAGACAACGCTCCTTTGGATGTTACTACCGGTAATTACGCTCCTTATGTGGAAGTAAACAACGTAGACGGCTACCAGTGGAACGAAGGGGATTACCCGGATGTTAAAGGTGACCAGTGCATCTGGTGGGTTTACAACGATAAAGGAAACATTAAAACAGAAACCAATACCGATGGTATTGGACTGGAAGTTCAGGCGGCTGCTTTTGCTTTTGCAACGAACGACGCTTTGAACGATGCATCCTTCTATACCTTTAAAGTAATCAACAGAGGTACCAATAAACTGGACAGTACATTCATGTCTATGTGGAGTGATGCCGATCTGGGATACGCATTCGATGACTTCGTAGGTTGCGATACCATACGTGGTCTCGGTATCCTGTATAATGGTGATGCTTTTGACGGACAAGGTTCGAACGCAGGTATTGGCGATTACGGAGCAAATCCTCCAATGATTGGTGTTGACTTCTTTGAAGGTCCGCACGCAACGATTAACGGAAAGGATACTATGCTGGGTATGACCCGTTTTACTTACTTCAATAACGATAATACCTCTCAGGGTAACCCATTCAATGGTCCTGATTTCTATCGTTATATGACCGGTACCTGGAAAGATGGTACACCGTTTACAAACGATTGTGCTACCAAAAATGCCGGTACGCCTTCTAAATACGTATTCTATGATGATCCTACCATTGCTGGTGGTTTCTCTGAGTGCGAATGCGGAAAAACACCTGCCGACCGTCGTTTCATTCACTCTTCCGGTCCGTTTGTACTGGAGCCAGGTGAAGTAAACAAAGTTACCATTGGTGCTGTATGGGTACCAGGTGTAGGTGGTTGTCCTTCTGTTAGCTTCAAATCACTGCAACTGGCAGATGACAGAGCGCAGAACCTGTTCGACAACAACTTTAAAATTACAGATGGTCCTCACGCTCCTTCTGTTACCAAAGCTGAGCTGGATAGAAAAATCGTATTGTACCTGAGCAACCCTTCTCAAAGTAACAACTTTGAAGAGCTGTATGGTACTGGTAAAGCAGATAAATACCTGGTATCTTCTCCTAAGGCTTCTACCCTGAAAATGGCGGATTCTTTATACAAATTCGAAGGTTACAAAATCTTCCAATTGAAGGATTCTACTATCTCAAGGGCACAGGTATACAACGTAGACGGTTCTGTAAACACTGCTGTAGCACGTATTGCTGCGCAATGCGATCTGAAGAATGGTGTTACCAAAATTATAAACTACGAGCCTAGCCTTGAAGCAACCTCAGATCCTAACCATACTGTTTATAAACCAGTTATCTATACTATCAACAGTGAAGATAAAGGTGTTAAACACAGTTTTGAGATTACAGTAGATCAGTTCTCTACCGGTACTGATAAGGCGGTAGTGAATTATAAAAACTACTACTTCCTGGTTGTAGCATATGCTTACAATAACTTTAGAAGCTTTAACCCTGCTAACCCTGATAGCTCTCAAACCGAATCTTACATCGAAAGCCGTACAGACGCTTTTGGTAATGCAGTAAGAGTTGTGCGTGCAATGCCTAGTTCTCTGGGTTCCGATGCTGGCCTTGTAATGGGTGCCAACTACGGAGATGGTGTAATCATCCGTCGTCAGGAAGGTAAAGGTAACGGTGGTAACAGCCTTATGATGTCTGAAGCATCAGAAGCTCAGATCTTTGATCCGGCCAACAACAACCAGGTTTTCTTCCCTGACTATATAGCTGGTCGTGGTCCTATCGATGTTAAAATCGTAGATCCGAAAGCTGTTAAACCAGCGAAATTTGAAGTTCGTCTGATTGGTCCTAGCTACCCTTACAGTGCAACTCCGGAAAGTCTGCAGGATACCGCAAAAGGTATGATTCCAGACAGTTCTTATTGGGAGATTGTAGATGTAACTGTACCTGGTAGTCCGGTTACGATCATCACCAACGCTAGCGATGTCAACAAAATTGACCGTTACAATGAGCGCCTGTTGGATAAATACGGTATCTCTGTAAATATCAAACAAGCTGCCCGTTCTGGTGATGAGAAAACTAATGGTAATGGTTTCATCAGTGCTTCAGTTGCCTACAAGGATACTTTCAAAACCTGGTTAGGTGGTGTAGAAGATGGTGAAGGCGAATCAGCGTTAAACTGGATTCGTTGTGGTACTGTACATACAGATAATGGCAACTGCGATTATGCTGATTATGACAACGATCCTTCTAACAACACTGTTACCGTAGATGGTTCACAGCTTGCAAGGGTAATCGTGGATAACGATGATCCTGAGCAGAACTTTGAAGCTATGCTTACCGGTACATGGGCTCCTTACCTGATGGTGGCTTCTGAAGCCAGACCTACCTGTGGTTTTGGATTTGCATGGAAAGGTGAGCAGGCCGTTAGACCTGAAACCGGTAACCTGAACGGTTACTATATCGGTACACGTACCGTAAGAAAGGAAAACCCATTGAGCAACCTGAGTGGTGTAGATATCGTGTTTACTTCTGATCGTTCCAAATGGACCCGTGTTTCTGTAATTGAAATGCGCGACAACGGACAGAACAACCCTGTAACTACTGTAGCAGAAGGTTATGCCATGAAATTCAACCTCCGCAAACACGGTTCACTGAAACTGGATGCTGCCGGAGATGGTACACCTCAGTATGAAGATTCTGCTGTTGACTATGGTCACAGCTGGTTCCCTGGTTATGCTGTAAACGTAGAAACCGGTGAGCGTCTGAATATGATGTTTGGTGAAGATTCCTGGTTGAAAAGTGAAAACGGTGGTGACATGATCTGGAACCCAACTGCTACACTGAATACTTCTGCTGGTCTGGTATACGGTGGTAAACACTTTGTATATGTACTGAGAAGCAAGTATGATGCTTACCCAGGCGGTCCGGATGTTATCTGGAACCAACTGAAAGCAGGTGAAGCTAAACCGATCAATGCACCAAACGTTGATAAACGTAATGTGTATACCAAAATCATGTGGGCAGGTGCTACAATGGTTAAGCCTAGCTTTAGCCTGTTGAGCTGGCAGAATGGTCTGATTCCTACAGAAACACGTGTTAGCCTGCGTGCAAACAAACCTTACCAGGTTTATGTACCACAGCCAGGTCAGCAACTGCAGAATGACGGACGTCCGTTCTATACTTTCTCTACTGAAGGTTTGCAGCCTACCAAATACGGAGATTCAAACAACCCTTACACCAGCGACAAACAAGCACTGCTGGATCGCATTAAAGTGGTACCTAACCCTTACTATGCTTTCAGCCAGTACGAAGCTAACCGTCTGGACAACAGGGTGAGAATCATTAACCTGCCACGCAGAGCCACTGTGAAGATTTACACCCTGGATGGTGTTCTGATCAGAAAACTGGATAAAGACGATCCTACCGCACAGTTCATCGACTGGGATTTGAAAAATGAAAAGGGTGTGCCTGTTGCGAGTGGTATGTATTTATTCCACGTAAAAATTGATGGGGTAGGTGAAACCGTTGTGAAATGGTTTGGTGCTATGCGTCCTATTGATATTGATAAATTTTAATTAGTTTAAACCTACCGGGGTTCCGGCTCCGGTAGGTTATTATCAAACTTCTTACAAAACTGATTTTATGATCAAATTTTCCAAATATCATTTTTTACTGGCTGCTGGTATGCTTGCAACTTCTGCTAGCGTATTTGCCGGTAATAAAGATCGTTCCGGCCAGGCTGGAGCGTTGGAGTTGAATATCAATCCCTGGGCTGCAACCAACGGTTTGTTTGGTATGAATACTGCTACCGTAAAAGGACTGGAAGCCATGAAAAGCAACGTGGCAGGTCTGGCGCAGTCCAATGGTCTCGATATCGGATTTGCTTACAGCGCCTATACCCAAAAATCTGGAATGTCTATCGGTAACGCCGGTGCTTCATTCAAAGTAGGTGAAAATGGTGGTGTAATTGGTCTGAATGCCATGTATATGGGATTTGGCGATATCGAATATACCAGTGAGAACTCGCCTGAAGGTGGTTACGGTACTTACCGTCCACAGTTCTTCAACGTGTCTCTGGGATATGCCAAAAACTTCTCCAAAAACATTAGCGCAGGTTTGATGGTTACCGGTGTTTCTGAAGCTATTACCAACGTTAGAGCTGGTGGTTTCGGTATTGACGCGGGTATCCAGTATGTAACCGGTAAGCGCGATAACCTGCATTTCGGTATTACACTGAGAAACTGGGGTCCTTCTATGCGTTTCTCCGGTGATGGTCTTACCTTCAACGGTACCTCTGCAGAAAGCCCGGATGTGCAGCTTACACTGGCCCGTCGTACCGAAAAGTTCGATCTGCCTACGTCTCTGAACATTGGTGTAGCTTACGATTTCTACCTCGACGAAGCTGCTGTAGCTGACAGCACTAAACCTAAACACCGTTTAACCCCAATGGCCCAGTTCACTGCCAACTCTTTTGGTAATGACTACATTGGTGCTGGTGTGGAATATGCTTTCCGCGAAATGTTCATGCTTAGAGCTGCATACCGCTATGAAGAAGGTATCTTTGATAAGAGCAAATCACTTACCATGTACAATGGTGTGAGTGTAGGTTGCTCTATCGCAGCACCACTTTCTGAAGATAAAAATGCTATGCGCATTGCTGTAGACTACGCTTTCCGTCCTACTGTATTCAATACAGGTGTACACAGCGTTACTTTACGTTTCTTCCATTAAGGGAATATTCTTATTTTTACTTTATAAACGCAACGCTTCTTTCTGAGAGGCGTTGTGTTTTTTCTTTTATTGAGACACTAAATAAACCTGTTGAATATGTCAGCGATTAATTATGTGACTAAGGAAACATTGGAGCTGATGCGCGACGAACTGGCTAAGCTAAAAACTTCGGGCAGGGCCGAAATAGCGCACGCTATCGCAGAAGCACGTGAAAAAGGCGATTTAAGGGAAAATGCTGAGTACGATGCCGCAAAAGAAGCACAAGGCCACCATGAGGCTAAAATAGCCCAATTGGAAAGCGCTATTGCCAACTCCAGGGTGCTGGAAACAGAAGACATTGATACCAGTAAAGTATCGGTGCTTACAAAAGTGAAAATTACCAACCTGTCCAATAAGAAAACAGTGGTTTACCAGATCGTATCGGAGAAGGAAGCAGACCTCAAAGCGGGTAAAATATCTGTAACTTCGCCTATAGGCAAAGGATTGCTGGGTAAACAAGTAGGGGAAGTGGCCGAAGTACAGGCTCCGAGTGGAATACTCAAATTCAGAGTTGAAGAGATCAGTATTTAATTTTTAGGCGATAATCACAAGTGTATGACTATATTTTCGAAGATCATTGCAGGGGATATTCCTTCCTATAAAATTGCTGAAAACGAGCATTTTTACGCTTTTCTCGATATTTTTCCGATGACGGAAGGCCATACACTTGTGGTACCTAAAACAGAAGTCGATAACCTTTGGGACCTTCCCGAACCATATCTTAGCGCGTTACTGGCATTTGCCCAACCCATAGCAGGCGCTATTCAAAAGGCTTTTGCCTGCAACCGTTGCGGCATCAGCGTAGTAGGCCTTGAAGTGCCGCATGCGCATATGCACCTGGTGCCCATCAACTCCGCCGATGACCTGAATTTTACAAGACCCAAGCTCAAACTGGAGCCTGCGGATTTTGAAAAAGCACAGGCCGCCATTCTGGCTCATCTCTAATACGGTTTAGGGCGTTACAAACTTAAAGCCAATGCCGTGTACGGTTTGTATCTCTGCATTGCTCTCCTCTTTCAGGTATTTCCTTAGCTTGGTAATAAACACATCCATACTCCTGCCCAGGAAGTAATCGTCCTTGCCCCAAACATGCAGCAATATATCTTCGCGTTTCAACACTTCGTTGCGATGCTCGCAGATGTATTTTAACAGATCTGCTTCCTTTTGGGTGAGTGTAATATTGGTGGCTTCTCCCATAAGGTTAAGGTTGTTGTAGTCGAATTCGAGCTTGCCAATGCTGAATTTCGTAAGCTGCACCTGGCTGCCCCGGCTTCTTTTCAGAAACACCTCCATACGAAGCAGCAGCTCTTCCATGTGGAAAGGCTTGGTAATGTAGTCATCGGCCCCGGTCTTAAAGCCCATGATCTTGTCTTCGGGCATAGACTTGGCGGTAAGGAAAAGGATAGGGATGAGCGGGTTTTTCTTCCGGATCTCCGTAGCCACCGTAAAACCGTCTTTTTTTGGCATCATCACATCCAGCAGGCAAATGTCGAACATGCCTTTTACAAAGGCGTCCATCGCCTCTTTGCCATCCTTACACCACCTTACATCATAGCCGTTCTCTTCCAGGTTGTCTTTTACAACAAAGCCGAGGCTGTTGTCGTCTTCTGCTAATAATACTTTGGTTTTGCTATCCATATCATCAGATTGGTAAAATAATGGTAAATGTGCTTCCTTTTCCGGCCACGCTGCTGATCTCTACATTGCCTTCATGGCTCTGGCAAATCAGTTTTACGTAGTTCAGCCCCAGGCCAAATCCCTTTACATCGTGAATGTTGCCCGTAGGTACCCGGAAGAATTTGTTGAAAATATCTTTCTGGTACTGCTTGTCTATGCCTATCCCGTTGTCGGAAATGCGTATGGTAATATACTGCCTGTTGTCGAAGGTTTCGATAAGGATCTCCGGCCCGCAGTCGCAATACTTAATCGCATTGTCGAGCAGGTTGTTAATGGCGTTTTTAATGTGCAGCGGATCGGCGTTGATGGTAGCATGCTGTGCGTTTAGCTTTAGCTCAATGTGCCCGCCCTTGCTCTCTACCGTATGCCGGAAGCTCTCGGTGCATTGCTCCAGTATTTCATGAATATTTACCAGTTGCTTGCGCAAGGTAATATAGCCTTTATCGGTAGCCGACATTTGCAGTACCCGCTCAATCTGGTTGGCCAGCTGTTTCGATTCGTTGATGATGATGGTAGCATAGTTCATGAGCCGTTGCGGCTTTTCTACAATCTCAGGTTTGTTCAATACCTCGGCAGCCAGCTGAATGGTAGATAAAGGCGTTTTAAACTCGTGCGTCATGTTGTTTACAAAATCCTTTTGCACCTCCGACAGTCTTTTCTGTTTAAGAATTACAAAAATGACATACGCCAGGTACCCGATTACCACCAGCAGCAACAACGACGAAAGTATCCAGAAATTCATCTGGGTAGAGAGGTACGATTGCATATGCGGAAAGTATACCGCAAAGTAGTAGTTGGTCTTTTTAATGGGCGGAAAGCTGTAGGGCTTATGCACTTTCTCATTATTGCCCGGCAGGTCTACATACTTACCATACTCCAGGTGATTTTTCATACAGTCGTAGTACGCGTATTCAAAATCGGTAAGTACATTGTATTGTTCCAGCTCGCGGGTAAGCAAAATCTCGAGGTTGCGCTCGTTGATCTGGTCGTTTACCATTACCGTATACAACCCCGGCGATACCTGCTCTACCACGTTAAATACGGGCATAGGATTATTGTTCAGCCGCAGCAGCTGTTCTGCCACATTTCGCAGCGACACATTTACCTTATAATCGAAGGTGCGTTTCTCCACATCGTAGGCCTTGCGCACCCAGTAGATCTGGGTTACGATGATGCCAATGGCAACCAGCGCGGCAAACACTACGATGAGTCTGATGGTGGAACTCTTCAAACCTCAATCAATTATCTTTTAAATATAGCATTTTTGAAAACGTTGGAGACCGGGCTACTTTATGCGGCCGGGATTGCGGGCTATAAACTCCGACCAGTCTTTTAGATTGGCGGCTCCGGGCAGCGGGCTGCACAGTTGAAAGTGGTGGCAAAGGGCTACTGCCAGTGCATCGGTCGCATCCAGGAACTCGGGTGTTTCTTTAAAGCCCAGCTGGTGTTGCAGCAGCTTAAACACCTGCTCCTTAGAGGCGTTACCATTGCCGGTAATGCTTTGTTTTATCTTTTTAGGAGAATATTCTGTAACCTTTAACCCGCCACCCATAGCAGCGGCAATGGCTACACCCTGGGCCCGGCCCAGTTTGAGCATGCTCTGCACGTTTTTCCCGAAGAACGGGGCCTCAATGGCCAGCTCGTGCGGTTCAAAGTGCCGGATAAGCGAGGTGACTTTTTCGAATATTAATTGCAACCGTTCGGCCTGCTCTTTTTTACGCGACAGGTGTAACACTCCCATCTCCAGTAAAGCCGGCTTTTTGTTGCTGATTTCAATCAAACCGTATCCCATTACCACGGTACCCGGATCTATCCCCAATATGATCTGTGAAGCTTTCAATTATCTTTGTATGTAAACCTGTTGAACAAAAGTATCAAAATATTAGTCAATTACGTGCTCATACCAGCTTTGATGGTATGGCTGGCGTATTCTATGTACCGGCAGGTAACCCGCCAGGATCACCTGGAGTCGTCGCTGGAGCTGCTGCAAACGCGCTGGGCCCATCACGGCTGGCTTATGGTGGTAACGGTAATGGCCCTTATGCTGGTAAACTGGGGTATCGAAGCGCTTAAATGGAAACGGCTTATGGAGCCGGTAGAGCACATCAGTTTTATCAAATCTTTTAAAGCCATTCTGGCGGGAGTAGCTTTCTCTTCGGCCACGCCCAACCGCATTGGCGAGTATGTAGGGCGTGTTATGTACCTCAAGCAAAGCAGCACCATCCGTGCGGTAGTGGTAACCATTGTGGGCAATTTTAGCCAGATACTGGCCACACTGGGCTTTGGCTGGCTGGGTTTACTGTATTACAATTTTATGGAACCCACCATATGGTCTAAACTATTGCTGGTGGCGCTTACACTGCTTATGGGCCTATCGGCAGTGTTCTATTTTCGCATAGACCTGGTAGTGGTTATCGCGCAGCGCATCTCCTGGTTTAAGAAAGCGGTAACCTACCTGCAGGTGATACGCCGCATTACGCAAAAAGAACTGCTGCAGGTGCTGCTCTTGTCTGTGCTGCGCTACATGGTGTTCACGGCACAGTATTTGTTTTTACTGTACGCATTGGGTGCAGAAATAGCTATTGTAAAAGGTTTTATGATGATCTCGTTGTATTACCTGGTGCTTATGATGGTGCCTTCCATTACAATTGCCGATCTGGGTATACGTGGCGAAACCAGCCTTGCGTTTATTGGAAAGTGTACGGCCAATACGGTAGGTATTCTCTCTGCAACAGCGGCCATTTGGTTTGTAAACCTGATTGTGCCCGCGGTTTTAGGTTTGGTATTGCTCGCTTTTCGCCGCATCAGAAATGGCGCTGCGCAGCCCGAACCTTCTGTAAAATAACATTGCCGGAAAGCCCTTTCTGGTGTATATTGCTTATACAACCAATCAATTGAACCTACTTACTATGAACAGGTTACTGACATTTCTGCTATTGCTTGCGCTTTCGATCTCCTTGCCAGTACTGGCCGGCAACGAATTCTGTGGTATTCGCAATACTACTTTTAACGCTGGCGAATCCATGACGTTTAAAGTGTATTACAATATGGGCCGGGTATGGGTAGGTGCCGGAGAAGCGGTGTTTACCACCAAACTCGAAAAAATGAATGGCAAAGATGTGTATCATGTAACCGGCGATGGCAAAACCTATTCTTCCTACGACTGGTTTTTTAAAGTGCGCGACCGTTACGAAACATATATTGACACTGCCAGTTTGCTACCGCTCAAATTTGTACGCAATGTAGACGAAGGCGGATTCCGGATCTATAACAACGTAGTGTTTAACCGCGGGCAAAACACAGCAGTATCTACCAACGGGGTTTTTAAAGTGCCCGATTGTGTGCAGGATGTGCTGAGCGCTATCTACTATGCCCGCAACATCGACTTTAACAAATACCAGCCCGGCGATAAGATTCCTTTTAATATGTTTCTGGATGATGAAGTGTACCAGTTGTATGTGCGCTACCTGGGTAAAGAACGTATTAAAACCAAGTATGGCGAGTTTAATGCTATAAAATTCAAACCGTTGCTTATTAAGGGTACCATCTTCGAAGGTGGCGAAAAAATGGAGGTTTGGGTAAGCGACGATGCCAACCGTATACCGGTGCGGGTAAACAGTCCTATCCAGGTAGGCAGCATTAAAGTAGACCTTATTGGGTATAGTAACCTGCGTTATCCGTTTACCGCGCTGCTGCGCAAACTGTGAGGATTTAACAAAATATTACACGGCCCAATGCTGTTCGGTAAGGCCTAACTTTATACATTTGACACACACCAACAAATCCTATCCTGTATGGACCAAGAGAGATTTAAAATATTACTGGTAGAAGATGATACCAACTTTGGTATGGTACTGAAAAACTACCTGGAGCTGAACGATTTTATTGTGGAGTTATGCCGCGATGGTATTTTAGGACTGGCGGCTTTCAGGAGAGAGAAATTTGATTTGTGCCTGTTGGACGTGATGATGCCCAATATGGATGGTTTTACACTGGCAGAAGAAATCAGGAATGTAGATCCCGATATACCTTTGTTCTTCCTTTCGGCCAAGAGCATGAAAGAAGACATTCTTACCGGTTACAAACTGGGTGCGGACGATTACATTACCAAGCCTTTCGACTCAGAAGTATTGTTGCATAAAATCAAAGCCATTCTGAAACGCAACCAGGATGTGCAGGAAAAACAACACTCGCAATCGGAGTTTAAAATAGGTAATTTCCATTTTAACAGCAAGCTTAGGGGGTTGGCCTCCAACGGCAATACGCAAACACTTTCGCCTAAAGAAAACGAACTGCTTACCATGCTGTGCGAGTACCAGAACGATTTATTGCCCAGAGATCTGGCGCTTAAACGCATCTGGGGCAGCGATACGTATTTCAATGGCCGCAGTATGGATGTATACATTGCCAAGCTGCGCAAGTATCTGAAAGATGATCCGCGTGTAGAGATCGTAAATATTCACGGCAACGGGTTCCGTCTCGTGGTGCCGGATTAACATAGTTTTTCTCGCAATTATTAGTTACAGTTTAGTGGGTATAAAGGTCTGGTGTCTACCAGACCTTTCTTTTTGTTGAAGATCGTTTTACAGGGAGAGATGCTGCATCCTCGTACCTCGGCGCAGCATGACAGACATTTAGCATTGTCATGCTGCGTGAGAACAGTATTAAAATAATAAACTAGGGAAATCGGGATTAGCGCCCCTGCTTTTGCCCAGGTGCATGTATGCTTTTTCGGTAGCCTCGCGGCCCCGTGGTGTACGCACGATGTAACCTTCCTGTATGAGAAAAGGTTCGTACACTTCCTCAATAGTACCCGGTTCTTCGCCTACCGTCATCCCAATATTGCTGATGCCCACCGGGCCGCCCTTGAACTTTTCTATAATAGCGCTCAGGATGCGGTTATCCATTTCATCGAGTCCGTTTTCGTCTACATTAAGTGCTTTAAGGCCGTGTTGCGAAATGCCCAGGTCAATAGTGCCATTGCCCAGTACCTGTGCAAAATCGCGCATGCGGCGCAGCAAGCCATTGGCAATACGTGGTGTGCCCCGGCTGCGGCGCGATATTTCCATTGCCGCCTCAGAAGTAATAGGCGTTTTGAGCAGGCCTGCAGCCCTTTGAATAATGCGTTGCAGCACATCTGCCGTATAATATTCGAGGCGCGATTTAATACCAAACCTCGACAGCAATGGCGCGGTAAGTAAACCCGAGCGGGTAGTGGCGCCCACCAGCGTAAACGGATGCAGCGAGAGCTGAATGCTGCGTGCGCTGGGCCCGGTATCGATCATAATATCAATGCGGAAATCTTCCATGGCCGCATACAGGTATTCTTCTACCACCGTGCTTAACCGGTGTATCTCATCAATAAACAATACATCGCGTGGCTCCAGGCTGGTGAGCAGGCCAGCGAGATCGCCGGGTTTTTCAATAACGGGGCCGGAGGTTTCCTTAATGTTTACCCCCAGTTCATTGGCCACAATGCGCGAAAGGGTGGTTTTGCCCAAACCCGGAGGGCCATGAAACAGGATATGATCCAGCGCCTCGCCACGCATAGATGCTGCTTTGATAAAGATCTGAAGGTTTTCAATCAGTTTTTCCTGGCCCGAAAAATCGTCGATATAGGCCGGCCGGAGCGTATTCTCCAGGTCCTTATCGGTAGGGTTCAGGTTATCTTCGTCGGGACGGGTATGTGGATTCAACGGATTGCTCATGTTGTTTCAAAAGTACGAATTTGCTAAATATTTTGGCAAAATTAACGGGCCATGATGCGGAAAATGGGGTAACGCATGGCGCTGGGCTCCAGCCAGGGCGACTGGCGGTACACAAAATCGAGTTGCGCATCTGCGTTTTTCGCAAAGCCACTGTCGGTTTGTTTGCGTTGTTCCAATTTGGTTTTAACCTCCGGGTGCTGCTTTAACCACGCTGCCCCGGTATCTTCAAACACATAATCCGAAAAATATTCTTTCTGTTGCAGCATGGCATCCAAAAAGCCCCAGGCAAAGAACGAATCTTCTGCTTTAGGTTCCAGCGTCTCCATCAGGTAATTGACCGCTTTTTGCCGTGTGGGGATCAGCCAATCGCCTTTATGAAAGGTAATGCTGGCGGTATGGCTATCGGTCTGGATATTGTAGTGCAGGTAATGCCCCTCGTAAGGCTTAGGGCGGGTTTCGTAGCCCGCAATGGTGTAGGCTTCTACCGTAATGGTGCTATCGTGCTGCAGGGTGGTGTATTGCACCAGGTTGGCAGCTAGCCGTTCGGTTATCTTACGCCACGATGCAGGCACAATAAAGTATTTGGGTATGCGCACACTATCCGAAGCATAAAAACTATTGAAGTGTTTTACCTGCTTTTCAAATGGTTTAGTGCGGTCGTAATACAATCGGGGCAGGCCGGATATATCACTGGGTTTATGCCCGGCTGTGTAGCCTTTAAAATTGATCCATTCGTAAGGTACCGGATCGTTTTTCCAGTTTATGGGGTACCATTGGGCTTGCATGGCTTTTGCCTGCGCCTGCCGGCGTTGTTGCTGTATGCTTTGCACCTGTGTGCTGCTGTAGGCAATAAAGGTCTCCAGCATGGCCTGCGTAGCTTTTACCCGCTGGGCAAAAGGCTTGAGCATATGCGTTTCGGTAACAAACCCAAAGGTGTTAGTAGCCCGATGAGAAACGGGCCATATCGTAAAAAGCCGTCCAGCCACTGTCGGGTATACTGCCCCAAACATTTACATAAGGCACCAGGTCGTATCCTTTTTGTTTCATGCCGCTGTAGAGCGCAGGTTCCATCTGCTTGTGCAGAAACCGGCCTTGCTGCGGGCCCAGCTTTTGGTATAGAGTAGTAAGCAGCGTCATCACATGCTGGTAATCGGCGCCGTTGCTTACATGGGTATCTACCAACACATCGGGATCTACGGTTTGATAAATGCGCATAAACGCAAAGGCATTGCGGCTATCGGCTTTGATAAAATCGCGGTTCAGATCCAGGTTTTGCCCATTGCCCCTAAAGCCGTAGCTCGCAGGCCCGTTCTGGTTGGCGCGGGTATGGCTGTTGCGTTCCAGCGCGCCGCTGATGTTGTAAAACGGAATAATGCCCAGCACCACATTATCGGGCATTGGGTATTGCCCGGCAAGCCAATTGCGCAGGAGCAGCTGGCAGGCATCTACACCATCGGGCTCGCCGGGGTGAATGGCGTTCATGATAAGCAGCACAGTTTTACCCTCGTGGTGGGCTTGCGCAAAATCGAAAGTGCCGGTATTGCTGCACGAGATCAGGTGAATGGGGTAGCCGTTATCGTCCTGGCCCATACTATCTATACGCAGCTTGCCCGGTGCTGATGCCGCCAGTTGTTTAAAAAAGGCCATGCCTTCTTCATAAGTCACTGTTTCCAATCCTTTCGAAGATTCAAACCGGGTAATGGGTTGCTGGGCGTGTGCCGCAGTCAGCAGGGTAGCGGTGGCCATACAAGCCAGCCATTTTTTCGCGATCATGCCTTAAAAATACAGATTAGCGGATTGGGGAATGAGCGAATTGCAGATTTTTTTGTGGGATGTTTTTTTGCAGCGCCGCATACATATTAAGCTGACAAAGACGATGCAGGTAGCCCGTAAATAAACAATCCCCCACGAAACACCGTGAGGGATTAATATTGGTTAGCGCCAATAATAGCGTATTAAAACATGTAGCCAAGTCTTACCGTCCACTGGTTGTTGTATTGCTCTGCGCGGCCAATCATAGGATCGTAATCTTTTTTGATGGGCACAATAGAATACTGGAAGCGGATATTGGCAAACAGGCCTTTGTAGAGGCAAAGGTTACCATTCAATACAAAAGTGAAATCGTTTTGACGGAATGGTTTGGTGTTTTCTATTACCACACCATTACCCAGCGTTGCTTTTTCAGAAGAGTTGAGCAGACGGGCGTAGGCGAAACCTGCACCAAAGTTGGAGTTGCGTTTGTCAAAATAGTTGAGCATTAACGGAATTTCTACATACTGCAGGTTAATATCGTATTTGTAAATCGTTTGCCCGCTGGCCATAATTACCTGCGGCAATTGCTTGGGCGCGGCACGGCTACCTTTTTGTACATATAACAGTTCGGTACTAAAAGCCAGCATATCTACCAGTCTTACGTACATTACACCACCGCCGTTAAAGCCTACTTTGTGGTAACCGGCAAAGTTGTCGCCGTCTACCTGGCAAAAAGACGCGCCCACTACCACGCCACCAAAGAAAGTACGGTCATCTGAGTCGGCGTAACCCCTGTGTTCCTGTGCTTTTGCATTCGTGCCCAGCAAAGAGGAAAGGATCACCGCTGCAATTCCCACCAATTTGCTAATTTTAACCGTTATACGTTTCATAATTTTTTCGGAAAATGAATTTCAAATATACACCAAACACCCTAAAGAAGGTGGAACAGATTTTTGAGGAAGCAGGGTATATCCTGCGTTACGAGAAGGGTAACTTCAATTCAGGTTACTGCCTGCTGGAGCATAAAAAAGTGGTGGTAGTCAATAAATTTCTGAATATTGAAGGGCGTATCAATGCTTTGATAGAGATCATCCCATCCATAAAAGTGTCCGAAGAGGCCTTTAGTGGCGAGGGGTTGAAGTTTTATAAAGCAATTATGGCTGGTGTGGCTGCGGATGCAGATGATGAAACTGAACCATTATCTAACAGCGAAGAAACTGAAGCTTAATTTGAAAATCACTTTTTTAGGTACGGGCACATCCCAGGGCGTGCCCATGATTACCTGCGAATGCAAGGTGTGCCAGTCGCCAGACCAAAGGGATAAACGCTACCGATCCTCTGTACTTATCGAAGTAAAGGGTAAAGTGTTTGTCATTGATACCGGTCCCGATTTCAGAAACCAGATGCTCGAAAACCGGGTGATGCGCCTGGATGGCATTCTTATTACCCACTCTCATAAAGACCATGTGGCCGGGCTCGACGATGTGCGGGCTTACAATTACCATATGAATAAAGCTATGGATTTGTATGCCACCGAAGACAGTCAGGCACAGCTGAAGCGGGAGTTTGAATATGTGTTCAACGGGTTTCATTACCCCGGCATACCGCAAATAAACCTGCATACCATAAGCCTTGATCCGTTTGAAGTGGCTGGTGTACCCGTTATACCCATCCGGGTTATGCATTATAAGTTGCCCGTTCTGGGTTTCAGAATCGGTAACTTTGCATATATTACAGATGCAAATCATATTGAGCCCGAAGAAATGCAGAAGATTAAAGGTGTAGACGTTCTGGTGCTGAATGCATTGCGGCATGAAAAGCATATTTCCCATTTTACGCTGGAAGAAGCCATAGCAGTGGCGCAGGAAAGCAACGCCCGGCAAACCTATTTTACCCACATCAGTCACCAGTTAGGCCTCCATGCCGAGGTAGACGAACAGTTGCCGGCAGGTATAAACCTGGCGCACGACCGTTTGAGCATAGAAATTGCAGATACTTTTTAAAATTGATACCCAATGGCCCAAAAACCTCAACCCTCCTTACTAGGTTCATTCTCTTATCTTCCGCTGGAAGAGACATTGGATATTCTTCCTAAAAAACAGCGTTTGTTTATTGGCATTCCCCGCGAATATTTATTCCAGGAAAACCGCATTGCCCTTACTCCCGAGAGTGTGGCGGTGCTGGTCAATAACGGGCATGAGGTAGTGGTAGAGCATAAGGCAGGAGAGGGTAGTTCTTATTTCGATACCGATTACTCCGAGGCCGGTGCCCGTATTGCATACGACAGAACAGAAGTGTACAGTGCAGAGATACTGGTAAAGAGCGCACCCATTTCAGATGATGAGGTGAACCTGCTTAAACCCAACCAGGTTATTCTCTCGCCCATACACCTGCCTACTTTAAAGAAAGAAACTCTGCTGGCACTGCAGCAGAAAAAAGTAATAGCCCTCGCGTTTGAATCTATTAAAGACGACTCAGGTACTTACCCCATTGTGCGCTCTATGAGTGAGATAGCGGGTAACTATGCTATTCTTACCGCGGCCCAATACCTCAGCTACAACAACCTGGGCAAAGGTATTTTGCTGGGTGGTATTACCGGTGTGCCGCCTGCCAAGGTGGTTATCCTGGGTGCTGGTGTGGTAGGTGAGTTTGCAGCCCGTACGGCGATTGGCTTAGGTGCCAGTGTTAAGATCTTCGACAACAGTATATACCGCCTTATGCGTCTGCAAAACAATATTGGTACCCGTTGCTACACCTCCGTGATAGAACCCAACACCCTGGCAGAAGAACTGATAGATGCCGATGTAGCCGTAGGCGCGTTGAAGCCACAGAACGGGATTACCCCGGTGGTGGTTACCGAAGAAATGGTAAGCCATATGAAAGCCGGTAGCATTATCATGGATGTAAGCATTGACCGCGGTGGTTGTTTTGAAACCTCTAAAATTACCAGCCACCAGGATCCGGTGTATAAGAAATACGATGTAATTCACTATTGCGTGCCCAATATACCATCGGGCGTGCCACGTACGGCATCGCGTGCGATCAGCAATATTCTCATGCCCATCCTACGCCAGGCCGCCGATCTCGGTGGCTGGGAAAACCTCATGTGGTCGCGCCCGGGCGTGCGCAAAGGAGTGTACATGTTTAAAGGTCATTTTACCAATATGGCTATTAGCAAAAAATTCAACCTTAAGTTTACCGATCTGGAGTTGCTTATGGCAGCACAGAGCTAAAAAAAGAGGCAGACCTTTAAAGTCTGCCTCTTTTTTAATGTATTCATGTAGCGTAACCAGCTACTAGCTGCAAGCTACTGGTTTGTTTATGCCTCAAACAATCCATCAATGCTCAGGTAACGCTCACCGGTATCGTAGTTAAAGCCCAGTATGCGGCTGCCAGCAGGAATATCGCCCAGTTTTTTGGCAATGGCTGCCAGTGTAGCGCCGCTGGATACGCCCATAAAAATACCTTCTTCTTTACCTGCACGAATGGCGTAATCATACGCCTCGTCTTTATCTACCTGCACAATACCATCCAGCAGCGTCATATCCATAATGGAGGGAATAAAGCCCGCGCCTATACCTTGCAAGGGGTGGGGCGAGGGTTGGCCGCCGCTCAGCACCGGAGAGAGTGTAGGCTCCACTGCAATAATTTTGGTACCAAACTTCTTTTTCAGCACCTGACCTACACCGGTAATGTGGCCGCCGGTACCCACACCGGTAATGAGGTAGTCTATCCCTTCGGGAAAGTCTTTGATAATTTCTTCTGCTGTAGTCTTGATGTGTACCGCGGTGTTGGCGGCATTTTCAAACTGCTGCGGCATCCAGGAGTTTGGTGTTTCTGCAATAAGTTCTCCAGCTTTTTCGATTGCACCTTTCATGCCTTTTTCGCGGGGCGTAAGCACAAATTCGGCACCATAAGCCTTCATAATGCGGCGGCGTTCAATACTCATAGAGTCGGGCATTACCAGTATCAGGCGATAGCCTTTTACAGCGGCCACCATAGCCAGACCAATGCCGGTATTGCCGGAGGTAGGCTCAATAATAACCGATCCCGGCTTTAAGAGCCCTTTCTGCTCTGCATCTTCAATCATGCTCAGCGCAATCCTGTCTTTAATGCTGCCGCCGGGATTCGATCTTTCCAGTTTGATCCACACTTCGTGGCCATCGCCAAAAAGTTTATTGATTTTAACATGCGGCGTATTGCCGATGGTTTCTAATATGTTTTGGGCCTTCATGTTCGGGTGGTTTAGTTTATGTTCTATTAAATTACAAAATTTAAAGGTTCGGGAAACGGCTGTTTTCCGCGCACTACAATCTGGCTTTTGTGGTAGGCTACCGAATATGGCGCTACACTTTCGGTAAGCCAGCAGTTACCGCCTATAATACTGTCGTGCCCCACAGTGGTTTGCCCACCCAGGATGCACGATCCTGCATACAGCACTACATTATCTTCAATAGTGGGGTGCCGCTTGGTATTGGCTTCGGCTTTCTTCACCGATAATGCGCCTAGCGTTACCCCCTGGTAGATTTGCACGTTTTTGCCAATCACACAGGTCTGGCCAATAACAATACCTGTACCGTGGTCTATAAAAAACGGAGAGTCGATCTCTGCGCCGGGGTGTATATCTATGCCCGTTTTGCCATGCGCGTATTCGCTGATCATGCGGGGCAGCAGGCCAATCTCTTCGCTGTAAAGCACATGTGCAATACGGTAGCAGAATATGGCGTAAAAACCGGGGTAGGTTAGTATAATCTCTGCCAGTGATTGCGATGCAGGGTCGTTTTGCAGAAAAAAAGCTGCATCCTGCAGCAGATCGTCATATACCCGTTGCAGTTTGTTGGAGATATTGCCAATGAGTAAGGCAATCTGCTCCGGGTTGCCAGGGTACATAGGTTCCAGTAATGTCTCCAGCTGGGTCAGGCAGGGCGTAACGGCTTTTTCGGTAGCCGGAAAGAACCACTCAAACCAATCGTCGGCCAGTTGATGGGTAAGCGTTTTAGAAGGCGTAAGGTGCAGTTGTATGGCTTTGTTGTGTTCGATAGCCTTAATTGTCATAAAAGATATTTTCTGTAGTGGTCTTAATGTATAGATATAGCGCTAAAAAAGTATTTTAGAGCCGCCAACCAGACTGAAAGGTCAGCAAAAAAATGTTGTAATAAAGTTAAGCCTTAAAATAGCCAATATGAAAAACAGGAATAATAAAACCATTGCAGGGTACCATATTTTAATGATCCTGTCTGCAGTAGACAGAAGATTTAGCATAGAAGAAGACCTCATCATAAAGGAATACCTTCAAAAGGAGTTTCCGTTCGATATAAGCCTGGACAAGCAAATGGAAACCATCAGCAGCCTCACATACGATGAGTACGAATCGCATTTTATGCACATGATGGACGATTTCTACTCCGACTCTACACTCGAAGAGCGCAACAGTATGCTCGATTTTGCGGTAAAACTGGTGAAGGCCGATAGTATCATTACCAAAGAAGAGAATAAATATTTGCAGATCCTGTTCGATACCTGGAATCCGGAACATAAATAACATGCTTCTTGCCTTAAACCTTTAAGTTATGATATCCACGCTGGTTAAACGGGTGGCGCTTCCCGCAATATGTTGGAGTTTAATGTGCTGCTCTGTTAAAGCGCAGGATATTGCTGTAGTGCCGCAGCCCAATAAAGTAACGTTGCAGAAAGACAGTTTTACTGTGCCATTAAACCTGGCGGTATACCTCGGCACGCCGGATTTAAAGGAAGAATATGCATTGTTGCAACAACAACTAAAACAGCGCGGCATTCAAACCTCGCTGGTAGAGAAGGAGAAAAAAGCATTCCTGGTAATGGATGTGCATAAGATCTCTGGCAACCAGGAGGCTTACCAGCTGCAGGTTACAGCCTCAGGCATCAGCATTAAGGCCAATGCCGGCGCAGGTGTTTTTTATGCTTTGCAAACGCTTGATCAGCTGCTGCCTTACCGCACGGGCGGAAAAATAAAACTGCCCTTACTCACCATCGAAGATGAACCCCGCTTTGCCTACCGTGGTATGCACCTCGATGTAAGCCGCCACTTTTTTGATACCGCTTACGTGAAAAAGTACATCGACCTCATGGCGCGGTACAAGCTCAATACTTTTCACTGGCACCTGACAGATGATAATGGCTGGCGTATTGAGATCAAAAAATATCCCGCGCTTACTTCGGTCGGCGCCTGGCGGGTAGATCGGGAAAGCATGCCCTGGCGCAAAAGACCCGGTCCGTTGCCTGGCGAAAAACCAACCTATGGCGGTTTCTACACCCAGAAGCAGGTTAAGGACATTATTAAATACGCCGCCGAAAGACATATTACCATCATTCCCGAAATTGAAATGCCTGCGCATTGCCTGGCCGCATTGGCTGCTTACCCGCAACTGGCTTGTTTTGGCGATCATTTCGATGTAGCCCCCGGCAGCTACTGGCCCAATTACGATATTTTTTGCGCTGGTAACGATGAGGTGTTTACTTTTCTCGAAGATGTGGTGAGTGAGGTGGCCGATCTTTTTCCTGCGCCTTACCTGCATGTGGGTGGCGATGAAGCCGAAAAAGACAATTGGAAAAAATGCCCCCGTTGCCAGCAGCGTATGAAAGACGAAGGCCTGGCCAACGAGCACGAGTTGCAGAGCTATTTCATTCGCCGCATAGAAAAATCCGTGAACAAAAAAGGTAAACGGCTCATAGGCTGGGACGAGATTCTCGAAGGCGGCCTTTCGCCCACCGCCACGGTTATGAGCTGGCGGGGTGAAGAAGGTGGTGTAGCCGCTGCCAAACATGGCAATGATGTGATTATGACACCCGGCAGCAAAGGATTGTATTTCGATTATGGGCAAGGCCCCAGAGAATACGAGCCGGTTAATATTGGCGGCTATTCTACCCCTGCTATAGTCTACAATTACGACCCGGTACCCGCATCGCTTAATGCAAAGGAGCGGGCGCATATACTGGGCGTGCAGGCCAATTTGTGGACGGAGTACATTCCTACCACCCAGCAGGCCGATTATATGCTTATGCCCCGCATGCTGGCACTTTCCGAAATAGCCTGGACCCAAACAGAAGTTAAAAACTGGACCCGGTTTCATGCAACCATGGGCCGCGAACTGGTTGGGATGGATAATAGAAACGTGCATTACCGCATACCCGAGCCAGAAGGTTTACGGGAGCGTACCCTTATCGATAAAGCCAGCTACACCTTTACCCTTAAACCCGGCTTGCCGGGCGCTTCGGTATATTATACCCTTACCGGCGAAGATCCCGATGCCGGCAATGGTACTTTGTATAAGGGGCCTGTATCCGTCTCCCTCGCTGCGCATAAGCCCGTAACGGTTAAGGCGGCAACCATTGCATCCAACGGGCGCAGCAGTGTGCCGGTAACCGGGGTATTGCAATACCAGGCTACCCTGCCTGCCCATAATGTAATACCCACTGAGCAGGGGCTGAAACTGGCTGTTATTCCCGGTGGTTACCTCCGCTATGCCGATCTGCAAAAAGCCAATAAAACTGTTGTATACAACCAGGTGATGCGCAATTTTGATGTAGCGCCGCTTATAGCAGCGCATCAAAAATTTGCTGCCTGGATGGAAGGTTTCATTTACCTGCCCGAGCATGCCGATTACCAGTTTTCGCTGGGCAGCGACGATGCTTCTATGCTGTGGATAGACGATACCGAAGTAGTAAACAACGATGGCGACCATTCTTTTAAAATAAAAACCGGCAATGTGCCTGCACAAGCGGGCTGGCACCGCATTAAGATCCTGTATATCAATGCAGGTGGTGCCGGTAGCCTGGAGCTTAAAATGAGTACTGCCAGCGAGGCGCCAACGCCTGTATCCGAAAATAATCTGAAGCATTAAAGATGCACATGTCCTTTATGCTAAAGCTTAAAACGCATTAATAAAAACGTTATATTTGAAAGGAGTCCTTTCTTATTAAAACCACCTAATAAGTACGGTATGAAAAAGTTATTCTTAACCCTGTCTGCGGCTTGGTGTGCAGGAACGGCGCTGTATGCCGGTACCCACAACCCCGCCAATAGCCTTCCGCAGAACCCCGACCATGGAAAAGTGCCCGTACCGGCAGTTTTTACCCATCTTAATCGGTCATTGTCTCTACCTGGTAATCCTCGCACAAAGACTTTTCTGGCGCCTGCTATACCGCAAAATAAGACCGCTGCATTGATATGGCAGTTGGTAGGAGATAGAAGAGATTATTACAGTGCGGCACATATGGGCTGGGATGGCAATGATTCTACAGTGTACCAATATACGCCTGCTGGTTTACGCACTGCAATGATCCAGTTCGATACCGTTGCAAGCGGTTGGCAAAATGATTATAAGCATACCTACACCCTGGGCCTGGCTGGCAATGTGGTAGAAGACCTGGGGCAAACCTGGGATGATGTGGGCAACGCCTGGGTAAATGATTCGCGCAACCAGAATATTTATACGCCATCTGGCGATACCCTACAGGTAACCGACCAGGTATGGGATGTACCCGGCGCTGCCTGGCTCAACGATTCCCGCTTAACCAATACCTACGATGCCAATGGCCTGCGTACCTATCAGCTTACCGAAGATTGGGATGATGCAGGAAGCGTTTGGGTTAATACCAGCCGCTTGCAGAAAATCTATGATGCTTCGAACCGGGTAACCGAAAACATATACCAGGATTGGGATGATGTGGGCGGCATATGGGTCAACACAGCCCGGGAAGTATTTGCCTACACCAGCGGAGGATTGCTCAACGACAGGGTGTACCAGAACTGGAATGCCGGCAGCAGTGCCTGGGCCAATGCTACCCATACCGTGTTTACCTACACTTCTATCGGTTTGGTAAGTACCTTAACCGACCAGCATTGGGATGGGGTAAGCTCATGGATCAACTATGAGCAGTTTACCTACAGCTATGATGCAGCCGACAGGCTTTCTGAGAAAATGTACCTGAGCTGGGATAACAATACTTCGTTGTGGACAAACGTGGTAAAAGACAGTTATACCTACAATGCCGCTAACCTGCAAACCCTTTACCAGAGCCAGATGTGGAACGGCAACGCCTGGGATAACTACTTTAAGCAGGAAAACGATTACAACGGCACCAACCAGCTTACCCGTTTCGAGACCTACATGTGGTCTGGCACGGCATGGGTATCGGGCAACCGTTACTCTGGCTATACTTATGATGCCAATGGCAACCTTACTTACGATCTGGGCGAAGTGTATAACAGCACCACCGCTGTGTATAACCTTTACAGCAGGGATTTCTACTATTACGCTTCGTTTAACACCACAGGCATGAGCCAGGTAAAAAACGATTTGGGCGTAAAGGTCTATCCCAACCCATTGGGGCAAACCCTGTTTATAGAGGGCAAGTTCCGCAATGGCGAACGCCTGCAGGGGCAGCTTAGCGATGCAGCGGGTAGGGTGCTGCAGGTATTTGCCCAGCCTGCGCATGAGGGCGAGCGTATTTCAGTAGCCTTACCCACACTTACGCCGGGTTTATATTTCCTTAGCCTGACAGATAATACCGGGGCTGCAAGCGTTATCAAACTGGCAAAATAGCCCAACAATATTTTATCCTTTTAAAACCTCTGGAGCAATTGGCTTCAGAGGTTTTTTGTTTGCCCCATGGCCGAATGTTGCAATAAAATTAATTTAATAAGTAAAATTAATATATGTGGTAACTTTAAGAGGGTTCTTAATTATTCAACCAAACGATTTTGTTATGAAAAGCTTTCTTCTACTATTCCTGGGCCTGTGGGCCGGGGTTATGGTGCAAGCCCGTAACCATAGTATTGCACCCGTTTTTCCTAAAACGCCCGAGGGGGTAGTTTCCCTCCGGCCATCATTCCCGGCTGTATGGAGCGGGGCCATGCCATTGCGGCAAAGGGCTGTACATAACCGCTCAGCATTGGCTCAATCCAAAGCGGCCATGAAAACGGCAGCAGAGCAGTGGCTGCTGGTTGGCGAGCGGTCCGATCTGTATGATATGCCTACTACCACCTGGATGGGCAATGATTCGGGCGCTTATACTTACACACCTTCCGGCGCAGAGCTTACCGAAACGTATGCTAACTACAGCGCTTCTGCCTGGCACAGCACTTACCGGTACATTTACACCCTCAACAGCAGCGAGTGGGTTACCGAAGAGCTGGGGCAAACCTGGAATATGGTAAGCAGTGCCTGGGAAAATGATTACCATGCCCTGTCTACCTACGATGGCAGCGGTAACGAAACGGAAAACATTTACCAGGAGTGGACCGGCACCGCCTGGCAGAATGTGAGCAAAAGCATGAGCACCTACAACGGTAGCGGCTGGCTTACCGAAGATGTGGTGCAGGATTGGGATCTGGGATCTTCTGCCTGGGTCAATAATGTAAAGTATATGTATTCTTACAACGGTGCGGGCTCTACCATTATGCTGCAGGTACAATCCTGGGATGATATTGGCAGCGCCTGGGTCAATGCCAGCGAAACCATGATTACGTACAACGGCGACAATAAACCGGTTGAGTACGTTTTTCAGAACTGGGATAATGTTAGCAGTGCCTGGATTAATTCTTACCGGTACCTCATCACCTACACGCCCGATGGCCTTTATAACATAGAGACCTATACTTACCAGAACTGGGACCTGCCCACCAGCGTTTGGCTCAACACCGGGCGCTATGGTTATGCTTACGATGGCGCAGGTAATCAAACCCAATCGATTTTCGAGGTTTGGGATGCTGTGGGTGTGTTGTGGCAGAACTACCAACGGGTAAGCACTTCTTACAGCGGAGCCAATAAACCCGAGCTCACCATCCAGGAAAACTGGAATACCGGTTCGGGGCTTTGGGAATATGATTTTAAAACCGAGTATGCATACGACATCAATGACCTGCTTACCCAGATCGATTATTACACCTGGGCCACACTGGCCTGGGAGCCTGTATCCCGCAACTCCGGTTACACCTACGATCCGGCCAGTAACCTTACTTTTATGATGGCCGAGACATACAATACCAGCACTGCTGTATTTGACCCCGATACGAGGAACTACTATTACTATGCCTTGTTCAGCCCGGTAGGGCTGGCCACCACCCGCAACGATTTTGGGGTAAGGGTATTCCCCAATCCTGTTACCGATCAGATAAGCATAGATGGTACGTTTATGACCGATGGTATGTTGCAGCTGCAACTATTGGATATGAACGGGGCGCTGCGCATGGCTGTAACCCAGCCCGTACGCACAGGCAAAGGGCATATAAGTGTGCCTGTGGGCAGCTTGTCTGCCGGCAGCTATGTGCTCAGCATTACCGACCAATATGGCCATAGCAGCCAGGTGAAACTGGTAAAATAATTTTAGCAAATAGGCTTGCACAAAAAAGGAAGGGATGCACATAATGCGCATCCCTTCTTGTATAAAATAGAAACAGTTTACACCGTTTGTTTCTCCAGTTGTTTGCTGATAGACTGCCACAGTTCGTAGCGTTGCTCCAGGCCCTGAATGGCGGCTTCTGTAGCTTCTTTCCATTTTTGCTCATCGGTACCGCACAATTCCTGTACCATTTCCATAGACAGGTGGCTGTGGTGGTCGCCATCCACTTCAATGTGGCGCTCCAGGTAATACAGCAGCATAGCGGTCTCTGCCGGAAAATCTTTGTTCAGGTCTTTTACCATGCGGATAAACATATCCGGTATAAGATCTTCGCGGCCAAAGGTAAATGCTGCTGCCATTTTATGCGGCTTGCCCTCACGGATAATCTGGAAGGTATAGCGTACAAACTGCTGCGCTGCCGAAGGCACACTAGCCAGGTTCAACGCTGCCTCAACGCTTATACCGTTGCGGATGGCATTAATAAACTGGTTAATGGTTTCGCGGTCGGTGCCCAGTTGCTCCATACACTTGAGGTACAGCTCAAAATGGCTGGCGCGGTTGCCCTCCTGGTCTACGTCGCTTTCCTCGCCCACCACGATTTCATTAATCAGAAAACGGGTTTGCGGACTGCCAACCGGCACCCAGGGCACTTCTGTACAGGTCAGCTTCTGTTGCAGCCCTTTCAGCAGGCTCATGAAGTCCCATACAGCATACACATGGTAGCTTGTAAACAGGCGGATGTCTTCCAGTGACTGCAGCTGGCTGTACAGCGGATGCTCAATCACTTTCTTTCTCGAAGGTTCGATTTGTGTTTTGAGGTAATCTAAGTTCATTGGATGCGTTTTGTTCTTACAAAGTTAGGGGGTTGGTTAATTCGGGTGTATGGTAAAAATCTATTGAATTACTTTAGCCATAATCAGCGCAATAATCACCGTTCCGGCTATAATACGGTAGTAACCAAACATTTTGAAGCCTTTTTTCTGCAAAAAGCTGATAAAAGACCTTATCGCGATAAGCGCTACAATAAACGCTACCACATTGCCCACCAGTAGCATTTGCCAGTCGTGGCTGCTCAGCGTAAGGCCATCTTTATAAAAATCGTACAGTTTCTTTACCGTAGCCGCAAACATGGTAGGCACCGCCAGGAAAAACGAAAACTCTGCTGCTACATTGCGGGTCAGTTTCTGTTGCATACCGCCTACAATGGTGGCTGCACTGCGCGATACGCCCGGCATCATGGCTATAACCTGGAAGAAACCTATTTTAAACGCTTTCAGAAAGCTGATGTCTTCTTCTTTATCTACAGTAGGGCTGTTAAACATTTTATCGATAAACAGCAGAAATACACCGCCCACCAGCAAGGTAATGCCCACCGTAAGCGGACTTTCCAGCAGCTCATCGATCTTGTCAGAGAAGAGCAGGCCAAATACTGCCGCAGGAATAAAAGCGATAACCAGCTTAAGGTAAAAATGGAAGCTTTTGAAGTTGATAAACTTCTTCCAGTACAGCACTACCACCGAAAGGATGGCACCTAGCTGGATGCATACCTCAAATAGTTTTACAAAACTGTCGGTATTAATGCCCATCAGCGATGAGGTAATAATCATGTGGCCGGTAGAGGATACCGGTAAAAATTCGGTTATGCCTTCTACAATGGCAATAACAATAGCCTGAAAAAGAGTCATGAGCGGATTAGGATTAAAACAACAACAGCGAAAACGGTGTTTCGCTGTTGTATTAAAATTCGGTTATAGAGTTTGTTATTCGCCTTTTTGCTTCGGGCGGCGCATAATAGCAACCACCTCTACCAGGAAGCCAATCATTACCACAATAGGAGCCAGGGTAATGCGGCGGAAACTGAATATTTCAGAATCATTGAATACAGTAGGATCGGCGCTTTTACCGCCCGACATAAGGGCAAAACCAATCAGCAGGATGGCCAGACCGGCCAGCATGAGCATATAGTTTTCTTTACCAAAAAGAAATTCCCGTTGCGTATTATTAGGTTTTTTATTCATGTTCTGGAATTAGAATACAATGTTACAGTAAATAAGGATTAATACAAATCGTCCAGTTGCAGTTTTAAATATTTTGTAACAGAACGGTGGGTGCTGAACAGGGAGATGCAGATACCCAGGGTAATAATACCGGCGTACAGCAAAATGTTCCAAACCCCGCTCTGAATGGCTTTCAGCTCTGGTATAAACGATTCTGCGCCTACTTTTACAGCTATCAGGGCCGCTACCGCGATAATGCCGCTTACCAGCCCGTTAATGAGCGCGCGGGTATCAAACGGTTTGGCAATAAACCAGCGGGTGGCGCCCACCATTTGCATGGTTTTAATCAGGAACCGGTTGCTGAACATGGCCAGGCGTACCGTATTGTCTATCAGGAAAATAACGCTTACCAGCAGCAGCGCGGCCAATACCAGCAAGGCTATGCCAATGCGTTTAATGTTGTCGTTCATCACCTGCACTAGCGAGCCGGGGTAGCTTACCTCGCGCACAATATTGCTCTGTTTGTAAAATTCTTCAATTTTAGCCAGGCTGTCTTTGTTTACGTATTCGGCATGCAGTTTTACGTTAATTGAACTGTACAAGGGGTTTACGCCGCCCAGCACATCAATAAAATCTTCGCCAAACTCCTGCTTAAACCTTTGGGCAGCAGCGTCTTTGGTTATATATTCCGATCCGGTTGCAAAAGGTTGCATATCGGTAATCGATTTCAGTTTCTGTGCCATTTCATCGCGGGTCATATCCCGCAAAATCACCTGCAACTCCACCTTTTCTTTCATGTTTTTGCTCAACTGGCCTGCATTCAGGAATATCCAGCCCAGCGCGCCCAGCAGAAACAACACCAGCGCCACACCCAGTATCGCGTAGAAATACGTAGGCTTCGCTTTACGGGTGTATGATTTGCCAAATTGTTCAGCCATAGGTCCAACTCCATTTTTGATTTGGTCAAAAATATAAAAAATCCCCTGTTTCCTTAATTTTGAGGCTTTTAATATGCATCTTAGCTTAAGATACGACCTTTAACGTCATTGAAGCAATAAAAATTATGGAATATCAGTTCAGGGCCATTGAGAAGAAATGGCAGGAGTTCTGGAAAGAAAACAAGAGCTATAAAGTATCGCACCAGAGCGATAAACCTAAGTATTACGTACTGGATATGTTTCCTTATCCTTCCGGCGCCGGACTACATGTAGGCCATCCGCTGGGCTATATTGCTTCAGATATTTTTAGCCGGTATAAGCGACTTAAAGGGTTTAACGTACTACACCCGATGGGGTATGATGCATTTGGGTTGCCAGCGGAGCAATACGCTATCGAAACCGGGCAGCACCCGTCTGTAACCACCGAAAAGAATATTCAACGCTACCGTGAGCAGCTCGATAATATCGGGTTTTGCTACGATTGGGATCGCGAAGTGCGCACCAGCGATCCTAAATATTATAAATGGACGCAATGGATCTTCCTGCAATTGTTCAACGGCTGGTTTAACCGCCGCAGCAATAAAGCCGAGCATATCGACACGCTTATTGCCGCCTTTGAGCAGGAAGGAAACGTATTGCACACCTGCCCCGGCGATGCTGCTATAGCTTTTACCGCTGCGGAGTGGAAAGCGATGAATGAAACCGAACAGCGCCGCATACTCATGGAGTACCGCCTGGCTTACCTGGCACACGCCGAGGTAAACTGGTGCGAGGCATTGGGCACCGTGCTGGCCAATGACGAAGTGATCAATGGCGTGAGCGAGCGTGGCGGCCACCCGGTGGTGAAAAAGAAGATGAGCCAGTGGTTCCTGCGCATTACCGAATATGCCGATCGCCTGCTCTCCGGGCTCGATACCCTGGAGTGGACCGATGCTATGAAAGAGATGCAGCGCAACTGGATAGGCAAAAGTCAGGGGGCAGAGGTCAACTTTGCCCTGCAAACCGAGCAGCAGGCCATTCCGGCGCTGAAAGTGTTTACCACCCGACCCGATACCATTTTTGGCGTAAGCTTTATGGTGGTAGCACCCGATCACGAAATGGTGGCCTCTATTACCAGCGCTGCACAAAAACAGGAAGTAGAAGCGTACATCCAGTATGTGCAAAGCCGCTCCGAGCGCGAGCGTATGTCAGATGTGAAGCAGGTAACCGGTTGTTTTACCGGCGCTTATGCTGTGCATCCGTTTACCGGAGATAAAATTCCGGTTTGGATATCAGAATATGTGCTCGCAGGTTACGGTACCGGCGCCATTATGGCGGTACCTGCTGGCGACGATCGCGACCATGCTTTTGCTACACACTTTAAACTGCCCATCCCTGCTATTTTCGAAGGGCAGGATACAGATGGAGCTGCCTACACCGAAAAATCGGGTAAGCTGGCCCATTCCGGTCTTTTGAACGGTATGGAAGTAAAGCAGGCCCAGGACACCATCCTGGCCGAAATCGAAAAAATGAACATCGGGCACCGCAAAGTGAATTTCCGCTTGCGCGATGCAGGTTTTAGCCGCCAGCGTTACTGGGGCGAGCCTTTCCCGGTTATTTATAAAAACGGCGTGGCGTATACCTTACCGGAAACCGACCTGCCGGTAGAGTTGCCGCATGTAGATACCTACAGTCCGGGTCCCGAAGGGCAGGGCCCGCTGGCCAATATTACCGATTGGGTAAACCTGGCAGATCATACTGTGCGCGAAACCAATACCATGCCCGGTTATGCTGGCAGCAGCTGGTATTTTCTGCGGTATATGGACCCGCACAACGATAACGAACTGGTGGGTGCCGATGCGGTTAAATACTGGAACCAGGTAGATGTGTACATTGGTGGCACTGAGCACGCCGTAGGGCACTTGCTCTATAGCCGCATGTGGACTAAAGCCTTGTTCGACCTGGGTTATATTCCTTTTGAGGAGCCGTTTGGCCGCCTTATTAACCAGGGTATGATACAGGGCAGCAGCCGTTTTGTATACCGCATACACGGCACCAATACCTTTGTTTCTGCAGGCCTTAAAGACCAGCACGAAACCGATACACTTCATGTAGATGTAAATATGGTGGATGGTGTAGAGCTGGATGTAAAAGCGTTCAGTAACTGGCGCCCTGATTATGCCAATGCAGAATTTATGCTCGAGGATGGTAAATACATCTGCGGCTCCGGCGTGGAAAAAATGTCGAAGTCGAAGTACAATGTGGTAAATCCCGATGTGATTGTAGAGCAATACGGCGCAGATACCTTCCGGATGTACGAAATGTTCCTGGGGCCGATAGATGTGTCTAAACCCTGGGATACCAAAGGTATTGAGGGTGTGCACCGTTTCCTCAAGAAATTCTGGCGTTTGTTTGCCGACGAGCACAACGGCTGGCAGGTGACCGATGAAGCGCCAACACCAGAAGAATTAAAGGCGTTGCACAAAACCATTAAAAAGATCGACAACGATACCAATGCTTTTGCCTACAACACCGCAGTAAGCCAGTTTATGATTTGTGTAAACGAGCTGAGCGCGCTCAAGTGTAGCAAAAAAGCCATTTTGAAAGACCTGGTAGTTTTGCTTACGCCTTACGCGCCGCATATTGCCGAGGAGCTGTGGCAGCAACTGGGGATGGAAGGTTCTGTACTCGATGCCGCATACCCGGTTTACAACGAAACCTACCTGGTAGAGAGCAGCAAACTGTACCCCGTAGCCATTAATGGTAAAACCCGTACCGAAATGGAGTTTGCACTCGATGCAGACCAGGCTTCGATTGAAGCGGCGGTATTGGGCAATGAACATGTACAACGCTGGTTAGAGGGCAAAGCGCCTAAAAAGATCATCTTCGTTAAAGGAAAGATGATTAATGTGGTGATGTAAAGCGCATCTGATTTAGGAATATAAAGAAGGGCCGGTATTGTACCGGCCCTTCTTGTATATAACAGTGTCGGGAAACACCCTTATAGAAACCAAAAGAGCCGGATGATCCGGCCCTGTTGGTAATTGTTGTACAATGGTGCTGAAAACCGAAAATATGGGTTATTTATTTTGTGCAGCTTCCAGTTGTTGGATGCGTTGCTGCAAGGTTTCTATCATCGCTTGTTGTTCCTGTATGGCTTTTACCAGCACAGGCGTAAGCTCGGCATATTTTACACCGTAAGTGTCCGGGTATTCGGCAGTAAGTTTACCGGTTTCCTTATCTACCGGTGTTTGCGAGTGAATCACCAGATCGGGCAGGGTGCTGCTCAGTTCCTGGGCAGAGAAGCCATAGTTAATGCCGGTACCCAGGCGCAGGTTTTCATTTTTCCAGGCATAGGAAATTGGTTTCAGGCTCATTACCTCGGTTAAGCCGGGAGAGAGCGGTTGTATATTGGTTTTGTACCGTTCGTCGGAGGTTTGCACTGTACCGTTGGCAGCCCATACTGCAGTCCACCGCGAGCCATTGGCACCCAGCGACATACTGTTATCGTTGGTAGGGCGGAAGGTATTGGTGCTGCCATCCATCAGCATTTTAGAGTTGGTGGCGCTCAGGCTGGTAGTAGGCGTGGCAGCATACAGGAAGCTCAGGTAACTACCACCATTACCAATAACATTGTAAGGGCCCGAACCGGAGTTGGCAAGGCCTACGGCGGTCCAGCCGTTTTGGTTGCCAATATTAATCATATCGCCTGCGGCAGATGCAACCTGGAGGTTGGTTTGCGGATAGCGGGTACCTATACCCACACGGCCAATAGAGTCTACCGTAAGTTTGGGTACAGCGCCAATGGTCAGGTGCATGCTACCCAGGGTATTGCCACCACCGGTACCAATATCCACATCTTCGTTCTTGCCAGAGTAGCTACCCAGGTAACCCCTGTAAATATTGTTTTCGTAAAAGCCTACCCAAAGGCTCGAAGCGGCATTGCCGCGAATGCCCAGGCCACCGTCGGAAGTGGCTTGCAATGCTTTGGCGCTCATAGCATAAGGTACGGCAATGAGTTGCGAAGGAGTGCCCAGGGCCGTATAAGTGGTGCCACCGGCAGGGTCCATTTCAATTTTAATGAATTTGGAGGCGCTCATCCAGTCAATGCTGCTCAGGTTGCCAGATACAACGGTACCGCCGCCTACCATTACATTGAAGAGGCCATAGGCATTGGTGGTTGCCGCGTGTGTTTCCTTATACAGTTCCGTGCCGGCAGAGGTAGCATCGAGTATAGATATTTGCAAGCCAATGTTTTGGTTGGCCAGCGGCGCGCCGCTGCCGTTACGGGCTACACCCTGGTAGTTAAACATGCCGGGAATCTGTGCCTGAACCTGCATCATGCTGAGGCTCAATATGATCGTGAGAAGAGATAAGATCTTTTTCATAAAATAGGGCTTTGAGGTTGTTTGTGAATGGGATAGGTTGATTGGGGTTACAGTTTCTGTATCTTATATACATTGCTGTAGGTGTCTTTGCCGGTTTTTACCTGTACCTGCAGCAGGTAACTGCCGCTCACCAGGTTGTTCAGGTTCACTTGCACCAACGTTTTTCCGGTGGCGCTGGCTTGCTCTCCGGCGAGCATGGTTTTTCCGGTAATGTCCTGCAGTTGATAGATCAGGTTACAATCTCTGCCAAAATTGGGTTGAATGTTGAGTACGCTGCTGGCGGGGTTAGGGTATACTTGCAGCAGCTTGTCAGACAAGGTATGCTCATTAATGCCTGTGGTGCCCGAGCCATTGGGTTGCAGTACGCCCTGGGTTACCACCAGCGATGCATCTGCATAGGTAGAGACCACCGCCATTTCGCCCACCGACCATTCATAAGTATTGCCCGATACTACTGCACTGCCGCCGGCTGCGTTTAAAGTAGATGGTCCTATACTCTGAGAGAAAGCAGCGAGTGTGCCGCAAGCCATGCCTAGCAACGTAAGTATTGACTTTTTCATAGTTTGGAATTTTTAGCAATTTACTCTGCCCGCAAAAGCTGGTTTTATGCATTGATTTAGTGGTTAAGATTGGCCTGTGACTGGCAAGTTTGGCTTAGTATGAGGTTGGCGGCGGATGCCTGCATAAGTTCAAAAACAGTTTAAAATCATACTTCGGAATGGCTAAAGCGCTCATTGCCACGCTGGTGGTATAGCAGGAAGAACAGTAGCGCACACAAAAAAGCCCCTGCATTGCTGCAGGGACTTCTATAAAACATACCACTGTTTTATTTCCTAAATAAGGAAGCGGTGCATCCGCTTGTTTTACAACCAGAGATAGGCAAGCGTGGTTGATGCGATTACACTATTTAGATACCCGCATGTAAACATTTGGTTGGGTGGTACGGCTGCTAAAGTGTATATAACGTTTATAACCCTGTTAAAGTTCACGAAAGGGTGATTTTTTGTTTTTATGCAACGGGTGAAACAAGTAGCCGTTATCCGTTTACTAAAAGCCGCCCCCTGTATGGAGGCGGCTAAAGCATGGTGTTGTTTTATTTTCTTTTTTGAGGAGTGGGAGCGCTCAGGCCCTCTCCTGCGGTTTTCTTAATATAGATAATAGCAGCTTCTTTAGGTTTTCCCAACTCTACAGGTGTCAGGTATTTGCCTTTGTTCTGGGCTTCTTTTTCTGTTTCGGGTTGTACCCTGTGTGCATTGGCCCATGCATCCTGGCGCACACCGGTTACCTGCCAGCTTACTTCTACATTGGGTACGCTGGTTTTAATGGTAAACTGGTTACCGTTCATCTTTTCGCCTACAATGGCTTGTGCAAATGTGCCTATCACGGTAAGCTGGTAGCGGTAGTCTTTGTTCAGCGCATCAAAATAATCGGGCATGGTTACCGTAGCTACGCCATTGGCATTGGTGGTAATGTTGCCATTATAGATGTTCATCATATCGGGACTTTCCACGAAACTGTGGCTCAGGTATTTGTTTTCCGGATCGAGCGGGTGGTCTATTTTAAACGTACCACCGGCTTTGGCCAGGGTACCGGATACATAAACATTGCCATCGAAGTAACCTGCAAATGTGTTGGTGCCGCCATCTGCAAAACCGTAGATACCAACTTTGGTGCCGGAGGCTGTAGTGGTGTAAGCATCTGCAATACCTACCACGCCCATTGTAACGCCGGCAGTACCGTAAGCCTCGCCAAATACGCCATGTATTTCATCGTTGGCCCCTGAGTTGTTGGCCAGGCCACGGCCCAAAACGCCTGTATTACCGCCTGCTGCCAGTATACCAGTACCTGTTGGTATACTTTGGCTGGGAAGCGCTACTGCGATCATGGCGGCATGGTTGTTTACAGTGGTACCGTTATATTCCGAACGGATGATACCTTGTGAGATCTGGCTGCCATATGCACTGGTTGCCTTAATGGCTATAGAATCGGTGCCGGAGATTTCCAGTTTGCTTACAGGTGTTGTAGTTCCTAAGCCAATCTTGTTATTGTTTTCGAATACCACAGAGTTACCTGCGGCATTAGTACCTGTAAATTTGGCAAGGTAGCCGGTAGTGCCTGTAATATTGCCTGTACCGGCGGGGCCTGTAGCACCGGTAGCACCAGTGGGTCCGGCAGGGCCTTGTGGGCCAGTGGCCCCTGTAGCTCCCGTAGCCCCTGTAGTGCCCGTAGCGCCGGCAGTACCTGCTACGCCCTGTGGCCCTTGTGCACCGGCCGGGCCTGCGGGTCCGGTAGCGCCAATTGCACCTGCGGGTCCGGCCGGGCCTTGAGGTCCTTGCGGGCCAGGTGCCCCTGCTGCCGATGACGCTGCATACAATGCGTAAGGCACACTAAGCAATTGAGTGCCACCCAGCGAAACATAGTTTGTACCACCGGCAGGATCAATATCTACACCAACGTAGTAATCGGCGCCACCCCAGTTAATGAGGTTCATGTTGCCGGTTACCGGCGTTCCTGCACCTATGGCCAGGTTGTAAAGCCCATAAGCATTGGTAGTAACGGTATGGGTTTCTGAATATACCGGGGGATTAGAAGCGCTACCATCCATAATGTTGATGCGCAGTGCTATCGTTTTATTGGCCATAGCTGCACCATTTGTAGTGCGTGCTACACCCTGATAGTTGAATTTTTTAGGCGCTTGTGCCCATGCGTTTACACTAATGATGCCACTCAGCATTAGTGTGAATAAGCTTATTTTTTTCATGTCTTGGTCGTCTTTTTCTGAGGATTAGTCTTGTTTCTGAAATTTGTAGGTGGTGTTGTAGTTACTGCCCGCGTTGTTAAAAAACATTTCGAGCAGGTAGTTGCCGGTAAGGAGTGTTGAAATATCTACCGGTACCTCTGTGCTGCCCGCTTGCAGATCGTACTGCTTCCGTTGCATCTCACGGCCCACTACATCGGTAATACGCAAGGTGAGTTTGCCCGATTGTTTAATGTTGCAATTGAGGTTAATGCGGTTTTGTGCGGGGTTGGGATACAGCGTAAAATGTTGTTTAAACCAGTTTACATCGGTAACGGATGTGCCGGTGGGCTCCATCGGTTGCAGTACGCCCTGGGTAAGCGCAATATTGCTGCCCGAAAAGGTAGTTACCAGCGCCATTTCGGCTACCGACCATTCATACACATTGTTGTTCACCACTGCAGCCCCTCCTGCAGCGTTTAGGGTGCCGGGAATGCCTTGCGCTCTTGCGGAAACCACGCCGCAAAAGACAAGCAAAAGGCCAGCGGATAAATTTTTTTTCATCATAGCTATTTAGTGTTATCGTATTAAGATAGCTATTAATAAACATTTAGTTATGTTTTTTTTATGATTTTAAATTTTATCATTTGTAATAATGAAATGATTAGTATATCCTTTGTGCCGACCAATATGGCATGGCCGTTTCCGGAAAATGAGATACGATGGCTTTATACTTCTGTCGTGTGAGAGGGATAGGTGTGGCATAACCATCTGTAGGCTAATGAGCGTGCAGATGGTTTAGGAAAGGATATAGCTGCAAGACTACATTTTACTTGCAGCGGAAAGTATAGCTTGCGGTGTGCAAGGGGCCAGTGCTGGTGCCGGCAACGGTAAAACTGGCTTCAACCACATATTGCTCTTTGGCGTAATTAAAAGGAGTTTCCCAATAAATGGCGGGGGTGCAGCCCAGGGTTGTTTTATCCACTTCAACACCCGCTTTGTCGACTACGCGTAGCTTTATTGAACCGTTGGCTTTTTGTTTAAAAGCAACCCCCAGCCGTTTATTCTTATTGTCCATTAAAACGGAGATATGGGTATTAAACCAGGTTTCGGCAGCCGGCGATCCGGAGGGGATGAGCCTTGCTGTTTCACCAGCTTCTACTATTAAGACTGATTTAGGCGCTGTTTGGGCATAAGAAGCCGTGGCGAAGCAGCAATACAGCATTGCGGGTATGAACATTTTACTTTTCATAAATTCTTTCGGTTGATTTAAGTCGTAGATTAAATATATTAAATTTTATTCAAAATAAAACCCCGCAGTTACAATGGCTGCGGGGTTTTATCTCTGGTAAGGTATTTTGACTTATCGCAATAAGGTTACCGTACCCTGAAAATGTTCTTCTGCTCCGTTCCGGAAGCGTACGTCAATCAAATAAATGTATGCACCGGTAGGCTGGGCTATATCGTTCAGTTTACCATCCCATCCGCGGCCATCGAAACCATTGCCTTCAAACACCTTTTGCCCCCAGCGGTTAAACAGTTGCATTTTAAAACTGGTAAGGTTCATCGATTGCAACTGGCGGGGAATAAAGTAGTCATTCAATCCATCACCATTAGGGGTAAAGCTGTTGGGCATATCGAGGTAGCAGCCTCTTTTTACCCATATCGAATCGGTGGTGCTGCACCCGTCTTCTGTAACCGTAAGCCAGTAGATGTCGGGCGATGTTACCGAAATGGATTTGTTGGGCACCTGCGTGTTCCACCGGTAGCTGGCGGTAGGGCCATGCGGGTTTTTATCGCTCAGGAATATGGCGGGCTCGCCGGGGCAGTATACCGTATCCTCACCCAGGTTTACCTCAGGGTGAGGTTTTACAACAATTTGCTTATCCAAATAGGTATCATCACATATCCTGAAAAAGCTGCTGTAGCGTAAAGTGTACGTGCCCGGAAAATCGTAGGTGTGCGTTACTGATTGCCGGTCTTTTACAAATCGGCCATCGCCAAAATTCCATACAACGCTGTCGTACGGTTCCGATACCTCGCCCCGCACAGCAATGGGTTGCCCCACGCAGAAATTAGAGTCGGTAACGGTAAAGTCAGACGAAGTGGTTGGGTCTACCACAATGTTTACATAACCGGTATCGTGGCAGCCCACGGTATCCTGTATCATTAGTTTTACGGTATAGTAGCCGGGTGTGTTATAAGTGTGCTGCACTATCTGGCCGGTGGCCGTGGCGCCATCGTCAAAATCCCAGTCGTATCGGGTAATAACGCCTACCGAGTTGGAGTTAAAGGTAATGGTGCTGTGCTGGCATACCGAATCATCGTCTGGTTCAATTACCGCTTGCAGTGGGTGCCGAAGGTCTACCTGTTTTATCATAGTATCCTTACAGCCGGCAGCCTGCGCTACCAGGGTAATGTTGTAAATGCTCTGGCTGGTGTATTGGTGCAATACCGAGGCGCTGTCGTTGTAGCCGCCACTGCCATCGCCCCAAAGCCACAGGTTACTCAATGCACCTGTAGAGTGGTTGTAAACGGTTACCGAATCTATACCGCATGCAAAGTTTACAGACGTGGTAAACTCTGCCTTTACACCCTTTTTCATGTATACGGTAAACGTGTCTTTTACAATGGCCGTATCGCAGTTGTAAAACATTTTAGCCTCGCCTATGTAAGTGGTTTCCTGGGTAGGGCATACGGTTAAGGACTGGCCGGTACCGATTTGTGCGCCGCTCAGATCGCGCCATACATAAGTCGGGGGCGAGTAACTGGTGCCTGCAATGGGCGAAAACCGGAATGCCCTGTTGTATACAGAATATGCGTTGCCACCAGCGTAATTATAGCCTGGTGGTACATAGGCATTGGTGCCCGTACTGTTCTGAATACCAATGATGGTATAGGGAATCCAGCTGTTGGTAGTACCGGGGCATTGGTCGCGGCGCTTTACGCTAATGTCTATCACATTGGTGTTTTCATGCAGCGCAATCTGGAACGAGGAGCGCGAAGTGGTACAGCTAAACAGGCCTATGCTATCCCAGGTTACCACAAAAGTGCGGCAGGGCGCAGTGCCATAAGTGTTGTAATAAATGCTGCCACCCACAGCGGGTTGCGGGTATATGTCGTGCCACACAAAAATAGCATTGTTAATGGCCACATTATTTACGGGTGCTGCCCCGATATTGGGAATGTCGAAAGGGTTGGATGCCGGTTGGGAGTTAAAAGTCACCTGGCCATTGGCGCCTACCGATATGGCGTTGTATTTATTGTTAAAGTAGCAAAACGAGAAAGGCAGGGTTATGTTGGGACTCCAGGTATCATCTATCGTAATACCGGCAGGCGTACCACCATTGTATCCGTAATCGACAAAACCGATACTGTCTACCCGGTAGGCGTTCGTGCCTTTTTTGCTGGAGCTGTCTATAATGGCTGAGTAAGAAAGAGAAGTGCATTGGCCCGGACACACAGAGTCGAAGGTTGCAGTAATGTTTCGCTGGGCGTAATATATCGGCGGGCAGATATTGGCTGTGGTTTGTGCTGCTAGATCGCCGGTGGCAAACAAACAGATGGCCCAACACCATATCTTTACTAATGACTTCATGATCTGTAGTTTAGGGGGGAACAATTCTCAAATTACGGACTTTACCTTTATGTTAAATAAAAAATTAAAAAGTATTTGTACTGTGGGTAGGTAGTGTTTATACATAGACAGGGTGGGGGCTGAAAGTGTTGGCCCGGCCGGGTAAAAAGCAGAACTGCATTATTTTTCCTAACTTTGCCACCATTTTTAATATATTCCCGGGATTGTTTTAGCATATGACCAACCGTTATCAGGAATTTACCCAATTGAATATGCCCGCTATAGAGCAGCAAGTGCTGGCTAAGTGGGAGGAAGAGCAGACTTTTCAAAAGAGTGTGTCAGAAAGGGAAGGACGCCCCAGCTTCGTTTTTTATGAGGGTCCGCCCAGTGCCAATGGCATGCCCGGCATCCACCACGTTATTTCCCGTACCCTTAAAGATCTCTTTTGCCGTTACAAAACCATGCAGGATTTCCAGGTTAAGCGGAAAGCCGGCTGGGATACGCATGGCTTGCCCGTAGAGCTGGGCGTGGAAAAGAAACTGGGTATTACCAAAGAAGATATCGGAAAAACCATTTCGGTAGCCGAGTACAATAAAACCTGCCGCGAGGCGGTAATGGAGTATAAGGATAAGTGGGATGAGCTTACCCGCCGTATTGGCTATTGGGTAGACCTCAGCGATCCATATATCACCTTCGATAATAAATACATTGAGAGTCTTTGGTGGCTGCTTAAGCAGTTGTATGCCAAAGGGTTCCTTTATAAGAGCAAAAGCATTCAACCCTACAGCCCTGCTGCGGGTACAGGTTTAAGTTCGCACGAGCTTAACATGCCAGGTACTTACAGAGATGTAAAAGATACCACCTGCGTAGCCATGTTCCGCCTCAGCGATACCAATCCTGAGCATGAGAAAATGGCCCGTCAGATGAAAGAGCTGGCTGCAGTAAGCTGGCTGGGCAGCAAACACGCCGGTGAGCACAATAAAGAAGTGTTCTTCATGGCATGGACTACCACACCGTGGACACTACCGGGCAACCTGGGTTTAACCGTAGGCCCCGATATCGATTATGTGCTTGTGAAAACCTTTAACCCCTACTTACATGTACCGGTTAATGTAATCATGGCCAAAACCTTATTGGGTAAATATTTCAAAGCCGAAGCCGAAGCCGCTGATTTTGAAGCTTATGCAGAGGGCGACAAACTGGTGCCCTGGAAAATAACCGCCACCTGGAAAGGTAGCGAGCTCGAAGGCCTGCGTTACGATCAGTTGCTGCCATTCGAAGGCAACAGCAGTGAAGTATCGGGTGGCGATCCGTTCCGTGTAATCGTTGGCGACTTTGTAACCACCGAAGATGGTACTGGTATCGTGCACACTGCGCCTGCTTTTGGTGCAGACGATTATCGCGTAGGGCAGAAAAACAACCTGGGTATCCTTATTACGGTAGACCGTGAAGGTAAATTCATCGACGGGCTGGGCGAGTTCTCGGGCCGTTTTGTGAAAGACTATAAGGATGAACCCAATTATGTGGATGTAAATGTGGACATCTGCGTAAAACTGAAGAAAGAAAACCGTGCCTTTAAGGTAGAAAAATACGAACACAGCTATCCCCACTGCTGGCGTACCGATAAACCAGTACTTTATTATCCTTTGGATGCCTGGTTTATTAAGGTTACTGCCGTAAAAGACAGGATGGTGGAGCTGAACAAGACCATTAACTGGAAACCAGAGAGCACCGGTACAGGCCGTTTTGGCAACTGGCTGGAGAACCTGGTAGACTGGAACCTGAGCCGCAGCCGTTATTGGGGTACTCCACTACCGGTTTGGCGCACAGAGGATGGCAGCGAAGAAAAATGCATTGGCTCTATCGAAGAGCTGAAGGCCGAGCTGGAGAAAGCCGTAGCTGCAGGTGTAATGCCGGCAGATACCAATATCGACAACCTTACTTCCGATCTGCACAAACCGTTTGTAGACGATATCGTGCTGGTAAGCGCTATGGGTACGCCTATGCGCCGTGAGCCCGATCTGATAGACGTGTGGTTCGATTCCGGCGCTATGCCTTATGCCCAATGGCACTATCCCTTTGAGAATAAAGCCGAAGTAGATAACGGAAACGTTTTTCCTGCCGACTTTATCGCCGAAGGTGTAGACCAAACCCGTGGCTGGTTTTATACCCTGCACGCCATCGCAGCAATGCTGTTCGATAGTGTAGCGTATAAAAACGTACTCAGCACCGGTCTGGTACTCGATAAGAATGGCAATAAGATGAGTAAGAGCAAGGGTAATGTGATAGATCCGTTTACGACGATCGATACTTACAGTGCCGATGCTACCCGCTGGTACCTCATTACCAATGCTTCTCCGTGGGATAGCCTGCGCTTTGACCTGGAGGGTGTAAAAGAAATACAACGCAAGTTCTTTGGTACCTTATACAATACCTACCAGTTCTTTGCATTATACGCCAACGTAGATAAGTTTACGTTCAGCGAGGCTTATGTGCCGGTGCAGGAACGTCCGGAAATAGACCAGTGGGTACTTTCCAGTCTGCATACCCTTATTAAAAAGGTAAACGACGCATTGGATGGTTACGAACCTACCATCGCAGGTCGCCTGATAGAAGAATTTGTAGATGAGCACCTTAGCAACTGGTACGTGCGTCTTTGCCGCCGCCGGTTCTGGAAAGGCGAGTATGAGCACGATAAGATCTGCGCCTACCAAACCCTGTATGAGTGTCTCGAAGCCATCAGTAAAATGATAGCCCCGGTATCGCCGTTCTTTGCCGATTGGTTGTTCAATAACCTCAATAAAGTAACCGGCAGGGAAACTGCTTCGTCTGTTCACCTGAGCCTGTTCCCTAAACCGAATATGGGGCTGATCGACGAATCTTTGGAAGATCGTATGCAACTGGCCCAGGATGCTTCATCTTTGGTACTGTCTTTGCGTAAGAAGGTGAACATCAAGGTAAGACAGCCATTACAGAAGGTATTGATTCCTGTTTTGAACCCGCTGATGAAAGAACAGCTGGAAAAAGTAGAAGAATTGATCAAAACAGAGGTGAATGTAAAGGAATTTCAATATATTTCGGAATCCGAAGGCGTTATCCATAAAAAGGTAAAGCCCAATTTTAAATTGCTGGGCGCCCGTCTGGGAGGTAAAATGAAAGCGGTGGCTGCTGCCATCAGCGCGTTTACCCAGGATGATATCCGCAACATCGAGCAAAACAAAACTTACACCGTACAGGTTGATAATGAACCTGTAGAAGTAAAACTCGAAGAAGTTGAGATCATAGCAGAAGACATTCCGGGATGGGCCGTAGCCAGTAAGGGTAGTCTTACCCTGGCACTCGATATTACCATTAGTCCGGAGTTGCAGGCCGAGGGTAATGCACGCGAATTGGTGAACCGGATTCAGAAGATAAGGAAAGATAGCGGATTAGATCTGACAGATCGTATCAATGTAAAAATCTCTGAAACCGAAGAACTTATATCAGCAATAAATCAGTTTAATCGTTATATTTGTTTGGAGTTGCTGGCAGATAGGATTGAAATGGTACCTGAATTACAAGAGGGTACGGAGGTAGAGGTCAACGACACTAACATAAAAGTTTTGATCACAAAAAATTCCTGAAGCGATGGCTACCACAAAAAAAGCTGCTGCTAAAAAAGTTACATCTAAAACTACAAGCAAAACTTCGGTTGCGCCGGCCAAAAAGGCTGCACCCGCAAAAAAAGCAGCGCCAAAATCAGCCAAACCCGTGTCTAAAAAAGCCGCTCCAGCCAAAAAAGCAGCACCAGCGCCCGCCAAGAAAGCGGCAGCTCCTGCAAAAAAAGCTGAAGTGAAAAAAGCAGCACCGGTTAAAAAGGCCGCCCCCGCAAAAAAAGCAGTAGTAGTAAAAAAAGCAGATACCAAAACACCGGCCAAGAAAGCCGTTGCTAAAAAAGCCGCTCCCCCGGCCAAAAAAGCAGCACCGGCGCCAAAACCTGTTGCAGCCAAGGCAGCTCCTGCCAAAGCTAAACCAGTGGCTTCCAAACCGGTACCCGCAGCCAAAGTGCCCCCAAAGGCAAATGGCGCAAAGAAAGAACCAGTAAAAACAGTTGAAAAACCTAAAGTTTCGGAAATAGTGAAAAAAGAGGAAAAAAAGAAAGTAGCTCCGGCGGCGCCCGCAGCCAAAACTGAAACGAAGGCTGCTTCCCGTAAAGCAGCTGCGCAGGGAAATGAGAAAGTTGTAGCATTCAGAAAATCTGCCGTGCAGAAAGATGAAGATGATGACAGCAAGACCATGGTAAGTTACCAGCCCGGCGTTCGCAGTTTGTTAGATACGCCTGAGCAAGGCTCTGGTCCGGTTTATCGCTATAGTGATACCGAGCTTCAGGAGTTTAAGGAAATTATCCTGAAAAAACTGGAAAACGCCCGTAAAGAACTGGCTTATCTCCAGGGGCTCATTACCCGCCGTGATGAATCCGGAACGGATGATACCGAGAACAAATACGCCAGTCTCGAAGATGGTGGTGCTTCTATGGAGCGCGAGCAGCTGAACCAACTGGCCAGCCGCCAGATTCAGTTTATCGATCACCTGGAAAAAGCCATGGTGCGTATCGAAAACAAAACCTACGGTATTTGCCGTGTAACCGGTAAGCTCATCGATAAGGCCCGTTTACGTGCCGTACCGCATGCTACCCTGAGCATCGAAGCTAAAAACCTGATGAGTAAGAAGTAATCGCTTACCAATCGAAATACAAAAAAGCCCCTGCAGTATTGCAGGGGCTTTTTTTATGTTGGGGCTTCGGCAAGCTCAGCCACCTGAATTAACTTAATTGCTCAAGAAATTGGACGCTAAACCGGATAGTTCAGTGTAGTTGATCATCGCCCTCGGGTGCTCCCGGTGGGTAGACATGTTAAGGAGTCTTTTTCTCTGGAACCTGACAGGAGCTACGCGCCTGGCAGCTTTAGTTCCCAGGTGGCTGAGCCTGTCGAAGCTACTTCACCTGCTGCATAGCCACCAGCTTATGGTATACGCCATCCTGGAGCAGCAACTCCTGGTGGGTACCACGCTCTACGATCTTGCCCTTTTGCAGCACAATAATCTCATCGGCATGCTGCACGGTGCTTAAACGGTGCGCAATTACAATGCTGGTGCGGTTTTGCATCAGGTTGTTAATGGCATCCTGCACAATTCTTTCCGATTCGGTATCGAGGGAGGAAGTAGCTTCATCCAGGATGAGGATCGGAGGGTTTTTAAGCACCGCCCGTGCAATGGTAACCCGTTGGCGCTCACCGCCGCTCAGCTTGCCGCCACGGTCGCCCACAATGGTTTGGTAGCCATCTTCTTTCTGGCATATGAAATTGTGTGCGTTGGCTATTTTGGCTGCTTCTATCACCTGCTCCTGGCTGGTGCCGGTGGTGCCCAGGGTAATATTGCTTTCGATAGAATCATTAAATAAGATCGGCTCCTGCGATACCATGCCCATTTGCTGGCGCAGGGAGTGGAGGGTGTATTCTTTAATATTGATGCCATCTATGAGGATCTCACCGCTGATTACATCATGAAACCTCGGAATGAGGTCTACAAAAGTACTTTTACCCGCGCCCGAAGCACCCACCAGGGCTATCATTTTACCTTTCGGGATAATGAGGTTAACGTTTTCCAGCACGGTATGGCCATTGTAGCCAAAGGTTACGTTTCTAAACTCAATCGCATTGTCGAAACGCTCCAGTTTTTTGGCATTGGGCAGTTCTTTAATAGGATTTTCTGCATCCAGGATTTTGCCAATCCGCTCCAGGCTCGCATTGCCTTTGTGGATATTGTAGAAAATGGTAGAAAACGATTTAAGCGGAGTCAGCAACTGGGTAAACGTAAGAATGAACAGGATAAACTGGCCGGCATTAATATCCGGAGGGGTATTGAGCACCAAACGGCCACCATACCACAGCACCATACAAAGGATAAGCACCCCCAGAAACTCCGATAGCGGAGAGGCCAGGTCGCGTTTGTAGTTAATAGAGTTGTTAAGGCGGTAGATATGGTTGTTCTCTTTGTTAAAACGTCCTTCCTGCTGGGTCTCTGCCGTAAATGCTTTGAGGATGCGCAGCCCGCCCAGGGTTTCTTCCAGTATGCTTACCATACCACCTAAACGGCTTTGGGTATCGGCGCTTTGCTTGCGCAGCGATTTGGAGATGCGGCCAATAATACCACCGGTAACCGGTAAAAACAGGATGAGGAATAAACTCAGTTGCGGGCTGATGGCAAACATCACACCCAGGTATATGAGGATGGTTACAGGCTCTTTAAACAGCAGATCGAGCGTGCTGATCACCGAAATCTCAATTTCCGATACATCGCTCGTCATACGGGTAATCATATCGCCTTTTTTCTCTTCGGTAAAGAAACCAACGGGCAGCCCCAGTATTTTATGAAACATATCGCGGCGTATATCGCGGATAATGGCATTGCGCAGCGGCGACATTACATAGCGCGACAGGTACAGGAAGGTGTTTTTAAGGAAAATGGAAGCTGCCAGCAAAATACAGATAAACACCAGGCCCTGCACCTTGCCATACTCCATAATCACCTTGCTCAGGTAATATTTAAATAGACCCTGTATGCTTTCGGAGTTGAGGTGCCAGCCCGGATGGGTGGTTACCAGCTGCGCCTTTTGAAACAGCAGGTCCAGGAACGGAACCAGCATGGTTAGCGACATTAAGCCGAAAAGAACGGATAGCAGGTTGAATATAAAAAAGAGAACAGCGAGATTGGTTCTAGGCGTAATGTAACGCCAGATACTTAAAATACTCTTCATATTAGAATAAGCCGGATAGCTTTTGGGATAATTAGTTGTAAATTTACAACTCTTTAGTATACATATGGAAGAAAGCAAAAGACAGAAACAGGTAGGTCAGCTGGTGCAGCAGGAATTGAGCGATATTTTTCTGCGTGAAGGCCTGAATATTGTAAAAGGTGGAATGGTTTCCATTTCTAAGGTGCGGATTACACCGGATCTGTATGAGGCAAAGGTATACCTGAGCCTTTTTCAGGTGCCGGAGCCAGATGCATTTTTGAAAGAAGTGCAGATCCGCTACAAAGAAATCCGTAACCAATTGGGTATACGTGTGAAAAACCAGTTGCGGATTGTGCCCAAACTGACTTTTTTCATTGACGATACTCTCGATTACGTGTTCAAAATGGAAGAACTCTTCAAGAAAATTAAAGATGAGGATGAAGGGAAAGATAAAAAAGACAATGAATAAGGTAGGCTCCGGCTTACCTTTTTTCTTTTAAGCTTTAAAGCGAAAACCGGTGCCTGAGCCTGTCGAAGGCCCGATACCTTTTCTTTTTATATCTTTCCCCGGTATTTAAAACCCATTGCGTTCCGTATGAAATTACCCTTGCAGTTTGCCATCCGGTATTTTTTCTCCAAAAAGAGTACCAATGCCATTAATATCCTGAGCTGGATAAGCGTAGGGGCCATAGTGGTGGGTACGGCTGCGCTGATCATTGTATTGAGTGTGTTCAATGGTTTTGAAGGATTGATCAAATCACTCTATTCCAACTTTTACCCCGAAGTAATTGTGCAGGTGCGCGAAGGCAAGCGGTTTACTGTAAGCGCGGCGCAGTGGCAGCAGATCAATTCGCTGCAAGGCATTAGCGTGGTGAGCCGCACCCTTACCGAAAACGCGCTGCTGCGGCATGCAGAGTCTACCCAAACCATTGTGGTGCTAAAGGGTGTGGATGAGAATTTTAATAAAATATCCGATGTGGAGCAACACCTAGACCAGGGTAGTTACCTTTTAAAACAAGGCAACGAATCGTACGGTGTGTTTGGCATAGGCGTGGCGGCCTCGCTGGGCGTGCGGGGCGACCAGGGCGTATTGCCGGTGGCCGTTTACGTGCCAGGAAAGACGTTTAACAGCATGAACCCCGAAGATGCTTTCCACTCCGGGTTGCTGTATCCCGCAGGTGTATTTGCCATACAACAGGAGTTCGACAATAATTATGTACTCACCGATATTGGATTTGTGCGCTCGCTGCTCGATGCAGGCGATGCGGTTTCGGCCCTGGAAATTAAACTGTCGGCTCCCGATGAGGAAGAAAAGGTAATAGCCGGGTTGCAACAGATCATGGGCCCCGCATTTAAAGTAGAAAACCGTTACCAGCAGAACAAGTCGTTGTATATGGTAATGCAGACAGAGAAATGGGCAGTATATGTTATCCTGAGCTTTATTCTGGTTATAGCGGCATTTAACATGATTGGCACCCTGAGTATGCTGGTGCTGGATAAGCAAAAAGACATAGCCATTTTAAAAGCATTGGGCACCACACCGGCTTTTATCCAGAAAATATTTTTGCTTGAAGGTGGTTTTATTGCCGCTATGGGTGGTGCCGCAGGCTTGTTGCTGGGTACCATCATTCTGGGCTTACAAAAGGCTTTTGGGCTTATTAAACTGGGTGGCTCTTCGTTTGTAGTAGATGCTTACCCGGTGGCTTTTAATGGCCTGGATTACCTGCTGGTGGCTTTAACCGTGCTGTGCATTGGCATTGTAGCTGCATGGTTCCCCGCTCGCAAAGCTGCCCGCTTTGAGCTGGAGTTGCGTACCATGCTGCAATAAATACTAAGGATGTCTACTACCCCGAAGTATGAGGGAGCAGTACCTGCCTGGAAGTGACCTTATCGAATAATGCTAAAACGCCGCCCTGTTTAATACAGAGCGGCGTTTTGGCTTTTATATTACGGGTTACCGAACGGGTATTTCAAAATTGGTAACCACATTGCTTACAATCATAAACGACAACGTTTCTGGTTTAGGATTGGGCTTGCCGGGTGTAGGGTTAAACTCTACTTTGTAAATACCCGGTTGCAGTTTAATCTTCTGGTTAGGCGCATTGCCATCAATATTCATAGAGGTAAAGCTTACATAAGCATCGCCCAGTGGTTTGAGCAGGCGTATCTGGCCTATTCTGTCGGTATTGTCGATTTGTAAAGTGCCGGGCTCCGGAATCATGATTTCGGAAATATCGCCAAAGGTAATGTCTACGTTAAATACCAGTGGCGGCATAGTGTTTACCTCCAGGTGATAGTTGCCGGGTTCATACATTTTTTGCTCTGCGCAGTTCTGCATTTGCACTACACCGGTTTCGGGAAAAATGCGTCGTACAGAAGCCTCGTATGCTTTCAATGGTTTGTTAGGCGATGTAGCGTTGGAAAAACGCAGTGAAGCATCGTCTACCGTAATGTATATTTTATTGGTGGTACCGGTTTTGATTTCGCGATTGCGGATAAGCAGGTTGCTGCGGCCCATAACCGTAACATCGAACAGGCCACCCGCCGGCAGTTTAAACGGCACCGGCTCTCCATTGCCATCTACCTGGCGGCCAAAAGAGAATTTGCTTTGTTGCGTTTTAGGATCTTTAAGCACTACAACCGGGCTGGTGCGGTAAAACTTGCCCAGTTTATTTCTGAAATAAACCTGCACGCGGGTTTCGTTTTCCTTGTTGGGTTCCTCTACCTGCATAATCTTATCCGGCGTCATCTGGTTCTGGTTATTCGTAGGTGTGCTGCGAATACTCATTTGCACCGGCTTGGCGGTAGTGGATGGTTTAATTACCGTGCCCGGAGGAATAGAGGGTTTGGGCTTAGGTGCTGGAGCCGTTACCGCTACCGAATCTTTTTTAGGCGTAGGGGTAGTGGCTACCGTGGCTGGTGCCGGGGTAGCGGGTTTAGGCGTTGGCGCAGGTTGCTCTTCTTTTAACAAACGGTCTATAAGTCCGGTCGTTTTGTTCGACTCAAATGAAATGAGCTTGGGTGCTTTTAGCGGAATATTGCTAACTGGTCTGTAGTAAAGTTTGGCTTTGGGGCGTATGCTGGTAAGACCATCTTTTTTCAACACTACAGGTGGTACTTCTGCCGCGATCATTTTGTCGTAATCGGGCTGCTTCATTTTGCCTTCTGCAATGGTTTTGGGCGCTTTAATGGTAGCTCGTGCCGGTGCCCTGTTGAGTAATGGTCTTGTTTTGGGCAGGAGTCTTGTTAAAGCGTCTTTTTTAAGCACAACAGGTGGTGCTTCTACCTCTATCAGTTTACTGTAATCGGGTTGGCGCATTTTGCCTACCACAATGCGTGCAGGTGTTCTGGCCCCGGGCTTTTCTACAATGCGCAGCTGGTAACGTTTTAACGCATCTACCTGGATAATGGCTGTTTTTTCGGGAAGCGCAGGTTTGGGCTCGGTTTTGATTACGGCAACGGGTTTAGGCGCTACAGGTTTTTCGTAGATCTTAAACGACATGATCTTGCTTACCGCCGTGTGTATGTCGTTGTTGTTAAGCACCTGCAAATACTCGCCCGCGCAATCATAATAAGAGGCCAGCGTAGGGTCGGGCATTAAACCAATAATATAGGGCTTGAAGAAAAACTTGTCAGACAAATAGCGGGTAATGGTATTACAAATGTCGCCGCCACAACTCTCCTGCCCATCGGTAAGCAGTATAATGCCGTAGCTGTATATATTGCTCTGCACCAGGTCTTCTTCTGCACATTTTTGCAGGGAGTAAGCAATGGGCGATGAACCTACCGCATGCAGGTTGGCCATACGCACATTAACCTGCGGAGCATTGTAGGGGTTAAAGTTAACTTCGAGGCGGGTATCGTTACATACTTTGTCTTTGGCCGGGTATTGGTGTCCAAAAACCCTTAACCCGAACTGGATGTTGGGATCTTTTTTAAGCGCACTATCCATAATCTCTGCCATGATCTTGCCTGCGGCCCGGAAACGGGTATCGGTATTCCAGTCATACGTCATACTGGAAGAACCATCTACCAGAAACAGGATGCGTTTCTTTCTGGGGTCAGGTTGGGCCATCAGTTCAAGTCCGGTCAGCAGCAATGCCACTATGCCTGTAAATCGCTTCATTCGTGAATGGTATAAAGAGGTCCTACTCTTATCTTTAAAACGAAAATAGGAGGAATTATAGGATAGTTTGAGATATAAATATTATGGTAATGTAATCTGTTATTTGAGGGGTAGTTTCAGTTGGGTATTGGTATTGCTCCTAATCTCGAACATCACGTAATTGTCTTCGGTATTGGGGTTGGCAGGGTCGGGATTGTAGGCAATGGCGTAAGTGCCCGGCAGCAGCGAAAGTTGCTGCGATACCGGGTTGCCATTGAGCACCATAGTGGTAATGGGTTTGGGTTGCCCGTTTTCTATTACCGCAAGTCTGCCGTTGCCAATAACCTGGGTATTGGTTATCTCCAATTTGCCCGATTCGGGTATATCTACCCGTGCTTCTTCGCCAAAACTGATGGTAGCCTGCACCCGGGTGATGGGGTAGGTATTGATCTCAATTTCATAATCGCCGGGTTCAAAATACCGGCCTTCATCTGCGGTGTAGCTCATGGCCCTGGTGCTGTCGGTACCCTTGCGCCAAACTTTTACACTCAGGTCATTTACCGGGCGTTTGGGGTTTCTGCTGTAGGTAAAACTAAGCCTTGCGCCATCGAGGGTAAGGTAGAGTTTATTGGTTTTGCCATTTTCGATGCTGATGCCTTTGGCCGAAACCGGCTGCGCACCCATAATATTTACATCATAAAAACCACCGGCTGGCATCTGGTAAGGGATGGGCTCGCCTTTGGGGTCCATTTTGCGGGCAAAGGAATATTTGATCTGCCCGGTTTTAGGGTCTTTTAATGCCACCTGCGGTGCGCTTTGGTAGTACTGCCCGGTTTTATCTTTCAGGTACAGCAGCAGTTTGGTCTGGTTATCGAGGTTGCTGATTACCGTACCCGAAATCACATCCGGGCTCAGTACGGCTTTCTTCTTATCCATACCGGTGATTTCCACTTTTACCGGCTGGGGTTTACCGCCTTTAATGTCTTCGCTGAACTGGCCGGGACCGGATAGTTTGCCTGGTCTGCTCATGGGTTGCATGCGCATAACCGGATCGGGCAGGTTGGTTACCTTTTCTTTAGGGGCGCCTGGTGTAGCAGACTTAGCCGGTGCCGGTGCAGGCGCTGGTGTGGGTTTAGGCGCAGGCGTTGCAGCCACTACCGGTGGGGGGGTATCTTCTGCAATGAGTTTAGATACCGTTACCGGAATATTGGAGGGCGGTATTTTACGGGTTACAGGCTTTGGGCCGGGTTTAACAGTATAAGCGAGCAATACTGCGCTGCTTTTGGCAGGAATACTGGTTATAGAAGTGCGGCTCTCTGCAATCGATTGTTGAATAAGCTGGTCTACCTGGTTGGTATTGCCTGCAGGAATATTGATTGGAGTGGCTTTAGGCGCACTGGTTCTGGCTGTTGCAGTGAGTGGGGTTGTTTTACCTGCGGGTGGCAGGCTGGCAATATCTTGTTTTACCACCGGCGGCAGCTCGGCTACCGTCATTTTTTCAATATCGGCCTCCGGAATGCGGAATGGTGGCACGCTTACAGGTTTGGGCGCTGCAAGGGCTGGTGCTGAAGTGGGTTTAGGCTTGGCCTGTGCAGAACCTTGCAGGGTGCTGATGGTGCTTTTCTCTACCGGGGGCAGCTCTGCTACAATCATTTTCTCCACATCGGCTTCCGGCACACGGAAAGGCGGAATGCTTACGGGTTTAGGTTTTGCAACCGAAACTGTTGGCGCAGCTGTTACCTTAGGCTTTGTGGGTGCAGAACCAGGCAGGGTGCTGATGGTTGTTTTTTGTACCGGCGGCAACTCTGCCACCAGCAATTGCTCAATGGTAGTGGTTGGTACCTCAAAACGGCCCGGGGTTACCGGTGTTGGCGCTTTTACTTTGGCAGTTGCCGTATTTTTTACCGGTTGGGGGCGGGTAAGGCCCGGTACGGTAGCAATGGTTGCTTTTTCTGGCGCCGGTGCCTCTGCTTCAATGAGTTGCTCCAGCTTGCCGGACGATACCGGCTGCCCGCTAACCTTTACAGCGGCAGGGCGTGGTGTGGTGGCCGATTTTACAGGCAATGGCGCCGCGGTGCGGGTGCTGCCCGGTAGCTCGGCAATATCGGTTTTAACAGGCGCAGGCGTTTCGGCAGCAATGAGCTGGTCGAGTTTGTTGGTGCTAATGGGTTGCTCGTTTACCTTAACCTGGGCCGGAGCTTTAGGTTTAGTGCCGGTTGGGCTTGCTACCGGCTGTGGCTGTTTGGCGGGTGGTTTAATGCTGTTGATCTCCTCCTTTTTAGGGGCATCTTCTGCTATTAGCTTATCAATATCGGTTTTGCTGCCCTGGGGTGTATTTACCGCCTGGGCTTTGGGAGTTACCGAAGGCTGCGCTTTGGGCTGGAGCAGGGTACTATTGCTTTGGGCCGGGGTTACCAGGTCTTTCTCCGGCGACATTGCCGTAGGCACCACGGCAGGGCTTTGCAGGCTTACGCCAGGCGTAGTAGCCTTAGGCGCAGGTTTTATATCGGGCAGTGTGGGCCTGGGAACCGTTTTTTCTACTACCACAGGTTTTACATACCGTTCAAAAGCTGTGATTTTGGTAATGGCACTGTTTACTTCGGTAGGGTTGGTTACAGCAGTGTACTCGCCTGCACATTCATAATATTTGGCCAGCGTTTGATCGGGTAGCAACCCGATGATTTGCGGCTTGAAGAAAAACTTATCGGACAGGTATTTGTCTATGGCATTACAAATATCGCCACCGCAGCTTTCCTGCCCGTCGGTGATGAGGATAATGCCATAGCTGTAAATATTGCTTTGCAGCAGGTCTTTCTCGGCCAGCTCTTGCAATGAATAAGCAATAGGAGAGGAGCCTACAGGTTGAATATTGTTCATCCGCACCTGTATCTGGTTGCGGTTGCCCAGGTTAAAAGGCACTTCGAGGCGGGTATCGTTACAAACCTTGTCTTTGGCGGGGTACTGGTGGCCAAACACGCGCAATGCAAACTGCACTTCGGGATCGGCTTTTTGCACACTGTCCATGATTTGGTTGATAATGGTGGCTGCAGCTTTAAAACGGGTGTTCGTCTGCCAGTTGTAAGACATGCTGCTGGAGCCATCTACCAGGAATAAAATCCGTTTCTTCCTGGGGTCGGGACCTGCCAGCAGGCAAAGGCCGGAGGTTAATAAAAGTATGGTTCCTGGGAGGCGCTTCATAGTATTAAAACGAAAAAGGAGATGTGTATAACATCTCCTTTAACGAATATAAATTTTATTAACGTACCTGCGAAGGAATTGCAGGTATTAATGTTTTGACAATGTATTAGTAATCGCCCAATGTTTCCGGCAATTGACCCAGTGCATTGGCCAGTTGCTCATCGCTTGGGGCAATACCATGCCACTCGTGCGTACCTTCCATAAAATCAACGCCTTTACCCATATCGGTTTTCATAATAATCATGATGGGTTTGCCTTTTCCGGCAAATTTTTGCGCTTCTTCCAGCACACCTACTACCTGGTACATATCGTTACCATCGGTGCAATGCAGTACTTCCCAGCCAAATGCGCGGAACTTATCGGTAAGGTTACCGAGGCTCATTACATTTTCGGTAGGGCCGTCGATCTGCTGGCCGTTGTAGTCGATGGTAGAGATCAGGTTGTCCAGTTTGTGGTGGGCTGCAAACATAGCTGCTTCCCAGATCTGGCCTTCCTGCAGTTCGCCATCACCGTGCAGGGAGTACACGAAACGGTCGTCCTGGTTCATCTTTTTAGCCTTGGCAGCGCCGGCAGCTACGCTCATACCCTGGCCCAGAGAGCCGGAGGCGATGCGTACACCTGGCAGGTGTTCGTGGGTAGCCGGGTGGCCTTGCAGACGGCTGTTGAGCTTACGGAAAGTGCCCAGTTCCGTTACAGGGAAATAACCGGAACGTGCCAGTACACTGTAAAATACAGGTGAAATGTGGCCGTTGCTCAGAAAGAACAGGTCTTCACCCTTAGCATCCATGTTAAAAGCAGGATCATGTTTCATGATCTTGAAGTACAGGGCTACCAGGTATTCGGTACAACCCAGTGATCCACCGGGGTGACCGCTCTGTACGGCATGTACCATTCTAACAATGTCGCGGCGAACCTGCGAAGAGATGTCCTTCAGTTTATCCAGATTTTCCATATCGGGAACTCAAAAATTTTGCGCAAAGGTAAGGTAATAAGTAAAAACTTAAAAGTAAATACCGGTTTACTGTAACAGTGGGTAATTCTATGGCCAGATCGGGTGCTTACAAGTGGTTTATAGCAGCCACGTATTTCCAGAATCAACATTTAGCATTCTGCCGCGTATCGCCGCCTGGCCATTTGGGAAGAACAGGATCGTAGCAACCGTTTCAGCTTTCTGCTACTTTTTTGCGGAAAAAGGTAACCCCCAAAACCGCCCAAAAATGGTTACGTCTCGTTTTCGGGTGTGTTACCCTGATCCTGCTGCTGTACTACTGTGGCTTCAGCTTAAATGCTGCGATGTGCATTTAAGCTAATGAAAACGTCCCAGCCGGTAGCAGGGACGTTTAGTATGGAATGCGCTTGTTTAGTCTATGGTAGCAATACACTTGAGCTCAATGGCAATGGGTGTAGGCAGGCTGTTGATCTCGCAGGTGGTGCGGCAAGGCATAGCATCTTTAAAATACTCTGCATACAGCTTGTTGTAGGTGTGGAAATCGCGTTTCATGTTTACCAGGAAAACGGTTACATCTACCAGGTTTTCCCATTTGCTGCCGCTTTCTTCCAGCACAATACGGATGTTGTCAAATACGCTGCGGCACTGCGCTTCGAAATCGAATTCGAGAAAATTGCCGTTTTTGTCCAGTTTCAGGCCCGGGATCTCATCGGTACCCGGTTTGCGGGGACCAATACCAGACAGGAATAACAGGTTGCCCACCCGGCGTGCGTGCGGATACAGGCCTACTGGCTGAGGGGCTTTATTGGTTGAGATTTTTTCTGACATAACAATGCTCTTTGCGGCGAAAATATACAATTGCAGTAAAATGCGGATAGAAAGGTTAAATGCTGTTAAAGGTTAATCCGGATAATGGGTTTTGTGCCAAAAAAGTTTTAATTTTTAGAACTGGTATTTCACTAACCCCTAAACCCCCTCACTGCATGCTGCAAAAATATTTTAATGCTTACCTGAAGGCGTTACAGAACGAACATTATCATGAGCTGGAGCAACTGGAATTGAAGGTGCCGGAGCATTTCAACTGGGTGCGCGATGTGTTTGAAGCCATTCATGTGCACGAGCACCCCGAAAGAACAATGCTGGAACTGATAGATGAGGACGGTATTATAGCATCGGTAAGCTATCACAATGCTTTGCAGCAGTGCAACCGCCTGCTCAACTACCTGCGGGCGAGCGGGGTGCAAAAGGGCGATACGGTGTGCCTGCTGGGTGGGTTGCATGCCTCTTTATGGGTAAGCTACCTGGCTATTATCAAAGGGGGCTTTGTGCTGATGCCTGCGGCCAATATTCTATCTGCCGAGGATATTGCCTACCGGTTTAAGGCCAATCCGCCACGGGTAATCATCAGCGATGAAGAAAACCACGGCAAGATAAACGAAGCCGAGGCGCTGGCAGGGATGGATGCACCGGTAAAACTGCTAATGGATCATAAAGCGCCCGACTGGCACCATTTCGATGTGGTATACCAGCACGATGCGCAAGCTACAGCGGCCGATACACTGGCTACAGATACCTTATTCCTGTTTTTTACTTCCGGTACTACCGGTATGCCCAAAATTGCGGCACATACGCACAGCAGTTACCCGCTGGGCCACCTTACCACAGCCGCATGGATAGGCTTAAAACCCGGCGATAAACACTATAATATTTCGCAACCGGGCTGGGCCAAATTCTCGTGGAGCAGCTTTTTTGCCCCGCTCAATGTAGGCGCAACTATTTTTAGTTATAAGCAAGAAGGCCGTTTTAATGCTGCCGGTCAGTTGGCTGCCATCAGCAAGTATAAGATTACTACGCTGTGCTGCCCGCCCACGGCTTTGCGCCAATTGGTGCAGGAAGATCTGGCTGCCTATAAATTTAACCTGCGCCAGTGTGTAAGCGCGGGCGAACCATTGAATCCCGAAGTGATCGAAGCCTGGCAAAGAGGCACCGGCCACCTGATTCGCGATGGTTTTGGGCAAACGGAAAGCACCTGCATGGTATGCAACCTGCCGGGCGATAAAGTGAAATTTGGCTCTATGGGCAAGCCTGCTTTCCTGTACGATATTGTAATTGCCGATGACGATGGAAACATATTGCCACCGCACGAAGAAGGGCAGATTGCCGTGCGCATGAAACCCGGCGTATTCAACGGCATTTTTAAGGAATACCTGGGCATGCCCGAAAAAACGGCAGAAGTATTTAAGCATGGCCTGTACTATACCGGTGATAAGGCTTTTGTAGACGAAGAAGGCTACATCTGGTTTGTGGGCCGCAACGATGATGTGATTAAAAGCTCCGACTACCGCGTGGGTCCGTTCGAGGTAGAAAGTGTGCTTATCGAGCTGGATGAGGTGTTGGAATCTGCTGTGGTGGGCAGCCCGCACCCGATGAAAACCGCCGAGGTAAAAGCATACATCATTCTGCATCCCGATGCGGAGGCTAATGAAAACCTGGCCCGCAAAATCTTTAATTATTGCAGGGAGCATATGGCACCTTATAAAATGCCCCGCATTATTGAGTTTGTAAAAGAGTTGCCCAAAACCATCAGCGGAAAAATTCGCCGTATGGAATTAAGAGCGGCCGAAGTGGAGAAGAAAGCCAAAGGCGCGGTGGGCGAGCAGGAGTATTTTTATAAATAGGATTGAGGAATTGCGGATTAACGGATTGGTGAATTGGCGAAACTGTCTGCCGCAGGCAGGTTGTGAGGTGCTGCTTCCTCGTTCCCTGGTGCAGCATGACAGATAAGGTTGGGTTCGCCTTTCACTTTTCACCTTTGCCCCTTACCTTTACCGCTGGCATGAGCGTAAAAAATCTTTATATCATATCGGGTTGCAACGGAGCGGGTAAAACCACTGCTTCGTTTACCGTGCTGCCCGAAATGCTGGGCTGCCGCGAGTTTGTCAATGCAGATATTATTGCATACGGTCTTTCGCCCCTCAATCCCGAGAGCGTGGCTATAGAAGCGGGCAGGTTAATGCTGCAACGAATAGAAGAGCTGCTGCACGAAGCGGTAGACTTTGCGTTTGAAACCACGCTGGCTACCCGTAGTTATGTTAATCTCGTAAAACGGGCGCAGGCACGGGGCTACGAAGTTACTTTACTGTATTTCTGGCTCAATTCGCCGGTGCAGGCGCAGCAAAGGGTACGCGACAGGGTGTCTAAAGGTGGACACAACATACCGCTGGAGGTGATAGAAAGGCGATATTACAGAGGTATTTATAATTTTTTTAAACTGTACTCGCCTGTATGCGACCGCTGGTTGCTGCTGGATAACACTTTGGGTATGGCCGACCTGGTGGCGCAGGGCAAACAAAATTTTGAAAAGTCGGTGGTTTCTACCGAAATTTGGCATCACATTCAACAACAGGTTCAGCTATGAGTCTCCCACAATCGGAAAAAGATTTAGGACAGAAAATTCTGGAAGGTGTACGTAAGGCTTACCGCAAGCTGGTAGAAGAAACCGCATTGCATGGCGGCACGCTGGTGGTAGAAAGAAACGGAAAGGTATTGCATGTGCCTGCTACAGAGTTGCTTAAAGAGCTGAACCAGGCTAAAAGATAAGAACTACGCCAAGGCGTAAACATAAAAAGGCCCTCCTGTGTTAATCGCAGGAGGGCTTTGCTTTTATAGTTGGATACAAACGTTTTTAGGTTCGGTAAAGAAGCGGAGCGCGTCCCAGCCTCCCTCACGGCCTACGCCGGAGTTTTTCATACCGCCAAAAGGGGTACGCAGATCGCGCAGCAGCCAGGTATTTACCCAGATAATGCCGCTTTCTACTTTCATAGCCATACGGTTGGCACGGCTAATGTCCTGCGTCCAGATGGTGGCAGCCAGGCCATATTCACTGGCGTTGGCCAGGGTCAGGGCTTCTTCTTCGGTTTCGAAAGGTTGCAGGGTTACCACCGGGCCAAATATCTCTTCCATATTGGTGCGGCAATCGGGGCCCAGCCCTTCAATAATGGTAGGCTCAATAAAGTACCCATTGGCACAGCGGCCTTCCGGCGTTACAGCTTTGCCACCCAGTAGAATGGTACCGCCTTCTGCTTTGGCCAGTTCTATACAGCCCATTACTTTATCGAAATGCAGCTTGCTCACCACCGCGCCCATCTTCGTAGTAGGTTCCAGCGGATCGCCTACTGTAATGTGTTTTACCTTTTCGATAAACTCGGCCTTAAATTTCTCGTAAATGCTTTTTTCTACCAGGATGCGGCTACCGCAAAGACAGATCTGGCCCTGGTTGCTGAAAGAAGATTGTACCGTAGTGGCAATCATTTTTTTCCAGTCGCAATCGGCAAATATGATGTTGGGGTTTTTGCCACCCAGCTCCAGCGAAATCTTTTTAAACATAGGCGCTGCCACCGCAGCAATATCTTTGCCCGCACGGGTGCTGCCTGTAAACGAAATGGCTTTGATTTTGGGGTGGCTTACCATAGCGCTGCCGGTAGCGGGGCCGGTACCGTGAATAATGTTGAGCACACCATCTGGCAAGCCGGCTGCTTTACAGATATGCGTAAGCAGGTAACCCGTCATGGGGGTAACTTCCGATGGTTTGGCAATAACGCAGTTGCCTGCGGCCAGTGCCGGCGCTATCTTCCAGGTAAAGAGGTATAAAGGCAGGTTCCAGGGAGAAATGCAGCCCACAATACCCACGGGTTGGCGCAGGGTGTAGTTAATGGCTTTGTCTTCCATCTGGTGGCTTTCGGCAGCAAAATGCATGATGCCGGTAGCGAAAAAACGGAAATTGCTCGAAGCCCTTGCAATGTCTACTTTTTTGCTCAGCCACAGCGGTTTGCCATTGTCTACCGTTTCGGCCATAGCCAGTGCATCGAGGTTTTGGTCTATCAGTTCCGCAATGCGGTTCAGGATCATAAAACGCTCTTCCAGCGAGGTGGTGCTCCAGCCGGGAAATGCTGCCTGCGCGGCTGTTACGGCCAGTTCCACATCTTCATGTGTACTGTCGGGCGTTTGGCTATAGGTAGCGCCCGTAGCAGGATTAATGTTGTCGATATATTGTCCTTTTACCGGGGCTTGCCAGTTGCCGCCAATAAAGTTCTGGATCTTTTGAGGAGTCTCTTGTAATGCCGGAATGTTCATTGTTCAAAAGCCGCTTGATGAATGCGGAAGTGCAAAATTAAGCAATCTCTATGGCTTAAGGCAGTGTTGGGCAAAATGGCCGTAACGTAAAAATGTGGTTTCGTCGGCAGGGATTCCGTTTTCGTCCGGAATAGCCTGGCAGCGAATTGACAATGTGGGTAAATTCAGAATGATTATAAACAGTTGTTGAATATTTGAAATGTGTCCTTAATTTGATATATTTACCCTTGTGCACGGTTTTGAAATTTGACTTATGGAATACCACCACCCTTTGGAACAAGCAGTTATAGATACGTTACGTTATTTCTCGTGCTTCAACCACCCGCTTTTGGCTACAGAAATAAGGTTGTTTGCAGGCATGCCCTGCAGCGAGCAGGATGTACAAGGCTGCCTTAACCGGCTGGTACACCTGGGCGAGGTGCAGGTGTTTAACGATTATTACGGACTGGCCGATATACGCGGCTCGGTTGTGGCCCGGCTCGAAGCCCGGCAAAAACTGGATGGGTTTCAGCACCGCATCCAACGCTCGGCCAGGATCATCTCCTGGTTTCCGTTTGTTACATTTGTAGGCTTATCGGGTTCGCTTTCCAAAGGTATTGCGCCTAAGGGCGCCGATATCGATTTTTTTATTGTTACCGCTACCAATCGTTTGTGGATAGCCCGCACACTGCTCCATATTTTTAAGAAATGCACTTTTATCTTTAACCGGCAGCACGATTTCTGCATGAACTATTTTGTAGACGAAACGGCTTTGCAGATTGAAGAGCAAAACCGCTTTACGGCTACAGAGCTGGCCACCTTGGTGCCTTTGTTCAGCCACTCCGAATGTTACGAACGCTTTTATGCGCACAACACCTGGAGCAAGGCCATGCTGCCCAATTACGATAAGGCTTCTTTTTTTCCCCGTTCAGAAAAAGCAACGGTGCGCAAAGGAGTGGAATGGGTGCTCAATAAGCTGGCGCCTGCTGGCTTAAACCAATGGCTCATGCGTATGACCGACCAGAAATGGCAACGCAAATGGCGCCGCAGCGGTTACCCGCAGGAAGACTATAACCTGGCGTTTAAAACCCGCACCAACGTATCTAAAAATCATTTCAAGAACACCCAGAAAAAGGTATTGAACCAATTGGAAGTATACCGGAATATGCCGGCTGCGCCTGCTGTAAGCCAGGTAGCTTGTTAAACCTTCTATCGACTAGCCGAATAATTATATGGATCAGCAAAAGACGCAACAGACCTCCGATAGCATAGCGGAAGATTTTATAAGGTTTATATTAAACGGGTGCAGAGAGATAGCGGCCAACAGGCTGCTGGTATTGCTGGCGTTGGTTATTGGCATGGTATACATGGGTATACAGGTCGTGAACCAGCCGGGGCAGCGCAAAGGATATGAACTCAAAATGGCTTTTATCTACACCGAGCTGCACCATAAGATCTATGGCGATCTGGTGCAGGGCTTGCAACATGTGCTGCAAAGCGGCGATAAAGCAGCGCTTGCGGCTACATTGCACCTG
>JAVBJN010000100.1:0-3073 GCA_031546985.1 Chitinophagaceae bacterium | reverse complement strand
ACGTATGTCATAACTAGTTTCCTCGACATTAAATGCATCAGCAGTTAAAGATTGAAGCATTGTAAGGAAAAGCTTTCTGTTCACCTTTAACAATTTAAAGGCTGTATCAATTCAAAAAATTTCACTATATTCGATGGCCATATGGATTGCACGTGAACATGCGGAGGAGCTTCCGTACAGATAATCGTTTGAGCCCCGAACGGGAACGTAGAGGGTCTCCTTGAATAAAGGTCTTAGGGTATTATCAAGGGCCTGCCACTCCGTTTTACTGTACTCGACCATACACATACTAAAGACGAGGGATGAGAAGAAAAAGGTTTTCATTGCGTCAATTCTCTGCCACGGGTCTAGCTTTGAGGACATTAATTTAAAACTAACTGAGATTTTTTCGCGGAGCGCTGATGTATCGGAAAATACATGAAATCCGACCGGTTTACCAAGAAATCTAACGCTCTCAAACTCTGCAAGAGGCTGAATTTGGACACCATCGAGAAAGAACCCTGTAGGTTGTACCCGAGAACCATTTACAATCCTACCCGCTAAGTGTAGTGAGAAGGACTTGGACGGGTTCATGGTTAGAGAAAGTTTTGATGCGAAATCGACGATCTTATCTAGGTGGTTTTGGAGGGAGATAGGATCGCTAGCCATAAGGGAAAGGTCATCGCAGAAGGCCGATATTTGATGATCCGCTTCATTGCACTGGACATTCTCAAGAATGGGATTTACGACCAAGTTAAACAATAACCCACTCAAGGGGCAACCCTGTTTCACCCCCGCGTTACATGGGATGTCACTTGTAGAGCCTTCAGATGTCAAGAAGGACATGGTCGAATCCTTATAGATGTCTTGTATGATCTCTACCAACTCGACACCGGCGCCTGCTGCTTGCAAGGCTGTAGAGATAGCATCGTGGGAGATGGATCCAAAAGCGTTAGTGATATCCAGCCAAGCGATGCACAGATCGCGAACACCTGTTCTTGCCTTGGTAATCCTCGTTTGGAGAACATAGTTGTGTTCTAGGACACCATCGTACGGCATAAAGCCCTTCTGGTTGGGGTGTAAAATGTAGTTTTGTAGAAACCAACTCAGCAGCCGCTTTGAAAGGCTTCCTGCGTACAGTTTGTAGATGGTACGACTTAGGGATATAGGTCTGTAATTCGAAGGATCAGATCGGTCACCTTTCTTGTTGATCAGAACCGCTACAGCAGGCTTCCACGCGGCTGGTATGCGTCACTGCCGAAGACACACGTTCAATACTTTACTCAGAAAGGTGCACGTTGTATCTACTCGGAGCCAATGTCTATATGTTATTCTATCGTCGCCTGGTGACGAGTTGTCAAACTTCTTTAAACGGATCAAAACTTCTGGTGCTGTAAATGGTGCCATATTAACTGGGTTCTGGTCAGATGGCGCTGTGATAAACACTGAACGATCAATAGACTTCGCAGACATAGTTGTATGGAAAAATTCTTCCACCGTCGTTTTCGGAACTGCAAGGTACAAACTCGCCTTCTAGTAGTAGTCACACTGTCCGTTTTCTATTAAATCGGTACATCCTCTGTATAACCTTGGGATCTTGTACATTGACAGGGGCTGTGGCCTTAGTCCCCGATGAATTCGTTCGAGGAGGTATGCCGCATAAGGATACTACTTTCGCAGTAACCCGGGTAAGTAGGTCTTCGAATTCGAGCCACCGGTCCTCCGAGAAAACCCCATCAGTAAGGAAGTCCATTACCTCCAGAAGAAAATCTCGCATGGGAATGTCATCCTTCGGCGAAATCAATGCATCGTTCGTAGTCAAGCCTTGATCTTCTCCCAATCTTCCTGCTAGATCTCCATCCTCAACCGGTATGTCTTCATGTCCATCGAAAGGTCCGTCTTCGGATGCAAGAGGTGAATGGCCGGCATCTTCAAGGGGGCTCGATGTTGGAAGAGGGGTAGTCTGTTTCTGTAATCTGAGATCGATATTTCCGTGTTTGATACCCGGAACTTCTATCTGGTGCGAAGTCGGTCGTCCCTTTGATAGAAGGTGGCTCGGTCCCTCCAAGTTGTTCTGGGAACTCCGATGTTCTCTTCTAACGTTCTGCAATCATCCAATCATCCAGGACCATCGGAATCTCTGCTCGATGCCATGCTCGCTGGATTAGATCATTGATATCTTGAGTGGACAATACTTGGGTATCTGCTTTCTATGTACTTCCGGTCGTAGAACAAACCCCAATATGTAAAAGGGGTAGTGTCTCAACAGGGACATCAGAAGGGATTACTCTCGGGTGTCCATTGGTCTCGTCCACCAGATCACATCTGTTGGGAGAATTAACCACCGCAACGGATGGAGTCTCCACATTGCTGGGACTAGGTGACTGGAGCTGAAGATCCCCTAGGGCTATCTCAGGAGGAGTTGCGACAAGATAATCCTTAACCGGAGTACTGTGAGGAGACTAGGAATTAAAGGTCGTAACAGGCGCCTCAATCACCGCAACGGGAGAATCTAAAACTGGAATCGCCTTCTGACTATTCTCGATTCGGGTCACCGGATTCCGTACGGTACGAGGTGTCCTAAACTCCGCAGGGGAAATTGGAGCATGACGGGGATTAGATCTAACGGCCTGGGTTGAATGACCTCGCTGATGATTCGACAACCCTCGGCGAGCAGCAAAGGATTCGTCACAAGAGGTACAGGGAAACTGAAGTTTAGGTTTGTGTCCGCTAACAGGGGCCATTTGTATACATCGGTGGGTAATCGGATGAATCCCCGGGTCGGAATTACACATCAAGCACAAATATCTAGTCTCTGTCTTAAGATTATGATCATCAATAAGGTGGTGAGTCAACGAGCCGCGTTGGGATGTCCAAAGTTTTGCGTGGTAGGGATGTTGGTGACAATGCAGCATGGGACATTGGAGAGCGAAGGGGAGTGGAAAAAACACTCTAAGGAACTGCGCTTGGGTATTCTTGCACGTTTCTAGGGAAAGTTGCCTAATCAAACTAGGGTCTCTGAGGATAAAACTCGGGTGACCCAACAGTAAGGAACTCCCCACTTCACCACCTGTGGGGTCGCGAACTACAGGAG
>JAVBJN010000064.1:0-136662 GCA_031546985.1 Chitinophagaceae bacterium | reverse complement strand
ACGTCACCTGCTTTTTGCAGTTGATGGGGCCTGCCCGTTACACCGCATTATTCCATTCCTATAATTCACGCACTTAAATTTTACACAAGTGACAACGAATGCTATTGTTGTCCGGGTAGCAACCCCGGACGATACCAGCTATGCCGTGACCATTACTGAAGAAATGGCGAGTTCGGCCCAGGCCAGAGGTACAGGAATTGCCAAACGCAGTCCCGACTATATAGCGCTTAAAATGACAGAAGGCAAAGCTGTTATAGCCCTTACCACCGATGGTACCTGGGTAGGCTTTTGCTATATCGAAGCCTGGGGGCATGACCAATACGTAGCCAACAGCGGACTCATCGTATCGCCCGAATTCAGAAAAACCGGAGTAGCCAAATCAATCAAGAAAGCCGTTTTCGATCTATCGCGGAAGAAGTATCCGCAGGCCAAGATATTTGGCCTCACCACAGGACTGGCGGTAATGAAAATAAACTCTGAGCTGGGTTACGAACCGGTTACCTACAGCGAGCTTACCCAGGACGATAACTTCTGGAAAGGCTGCCAGAGCTGCATTAACTACCCCATTCTGCAATCCAAAGAGCGAAAAAACTGCCTGTGTACAGGCATGCTGTTTGACCCGGCACAACAAAACATTGCGCCTGCAACCAATGCACCGGCAACCAAACCGCGCAAACGCAAATTCAGGAACAACCTCAAACTCTTTGACCGCTGGCTCAGGTTTAAACAACATATCCTGTTAAAAACCAACCGGAAAAAAGAAAAAACACCTGCATAACAACACAACACACAAGCACATGAAAAAAATAGCATTAGGTTTCAGCGGCGGATTGGATACCACTTTTTGTGTAAAACACCTGAGTAAGCAAGGCCATGAAGTACACTCCGTAATTGTTAACACCGGAGGCTTTAACCCACAGGAACTCAAACAGATCGAAGAACACGCTTACACCCTCGGTGTAGTAAGCCATACTACTATAGACGCTGTAAATCCTTACTACGAGCGCATCATCAAATACCTGGTGTTCGGCAACGTACTCAAAAACAATACTTACCCGCTAAGCGTGAGCGCCGAAAGGCTTATGCAGGCACTGCATATTGCAGAACACGCCCGCAACATCAACGCTACTGCTATTGCACACGGCAGCACCGGTGCCGGAAACGACCAGGTGCGGTTCGATATGATTTTCAACATACTGGCGCCTGAGCTGGAAGTGATTACCCCCATCCGGGATCTGAAACTGAGCCGTGAGGCGGAGATCGAATTCCTGAAAAAGGAAGGCGTGCTCATGAATTTTGAAAAAGCCACCTACTCTGTAAACAAAGGACTGTGGGGCACCAGCGTGGGCGGACGCGAAACCCTGCAATCCCTGGGCACCTTGCCAGAATCGGCATGGCCTACACAGGTAACGGCTACTACACCTATTACCATTACCCTGCACTTTACCAAAGGCGAACTGACGGGTATTAACGACCGGGCAGTAGCCCACCCGGTAGAAGCCATCCAGCAATTGAGCGAACTGGCAGCGCCTTATGGCATTGGCCGCGATATTCATGTAGGCGATACCATTATAGGCATTAAAGGCCGGGTTGGGTTTGAAGCCGCAGCCCCGTTGCTCATCATTAAAGCGCACCACGCGCTGGAGAAACATGTGCTTACCAAATGGCAGCTGAGCTGGAAAGATATGCTGGCGCAGTTCTATGGCAACTGGCTGCACGAAGGCCAAATCCTTGATCCTGTCATGCGCGATATCGAGGCATTCCTCACCCAAAGCCAGCAGAACGTAACCGGCACTGTAACCCTAGAACTGATGCCTTACCGTTACCACCTGCTGGGCATAGAATCGGCACACGATCTGATGCAAAGCAAATTTGGCAGCTATGGCGAAATGAACAACAGCTGGAGCGGCGAAGATGTAAAAGGATTTACCAAAATATTTGGCAACCAGGTGTCTATCTGGCACCAGGTAAACCAAGCTGTTTCACTTACAGAACAAGACCATCATGCATAAGTCAATTACAGCGGGCATTATCGGTGCCGCCGGATACACAGGTGGCGAATTGCTGCGGTTGCTGCTCAGGCACCCGAATGTAAACATTGCATTTGCACACAGCCGTTCATCGGCAGGCAAACCCGTATACAGCATTCACGAAGATTTGCTGGGCGAAACCGATATGCAGTTCAGCGAATCGGTTGATGCAAATGTAGATGTACTGTTTCTCTGCACCGGTCATGGCGAATCGAAAAAAATACTGGAAGGCATGGCTATTCCTGCCACTACCAAAATCATTGACCTGAGCCAGGATTTCAGGCTGCAAGCCAATGCCAGTTTTAACGGCGTACCGTTTGTGTATGGCTTACCGGAGTTTCAGAAAGCTGCCATACAGCAAGCGCAATATATTGCCAATCCGGGTTGTTTTGCCACAGCGATTCAACTGGCGCTTTTGCCACTTGCAGGCACACAATCTTTACAAAATGTGCACATCACAGGTATTACCGGGGCTACAGGCGCAGGGCAAAAGCTGGCCACTACTTCGCATTTTCCGTGGAGGAGCAATAATATATCGGCCTACAAAAGCCTGGACCACCAGCATATTGCCGAAATAACCGAAACACTGAACCATTGCGGTGCAGATGCAACAGATGAACTGCATTTCATTCCGTGGAGAGGCGATTTCGCCAGGGGCATTTTTGTAACTGTGGTAATCCGCACCAGCTTATCGCTGGCCCAAGCACAGGCGCTTTACCAGTCGTTTTATGCCCGGCATCCGTTTACGCATGTGAGCGAAAGCACCATAAGTATGAAACAGGTAGTAAATACCAACAAGTGCCTGATTCAACTGGAGCAGCAAGGTAAAAACTTGGTGGTACACGCCGCCATTGATAACCTGCTGAAAGGCGCGAGCGGACAAGCTGTGCAAAACATGAACCTGATGATGGGCTGGGACGAAACCCTGGGCCTGCAACTAAAACCCCTGGCATTTTAAAACTGTTTACCATGCAACTATTCGATGTATATCCGTTATTAGACATAACTATAGAAAAGGCAATGGGCTCCACCGTTTGGGACCACAACGATGTGCCTTACCTCGATTTTTACGGCGGCCATGCGGTAATCTCCGTAGGCCATACCCACCCGCATTATGTACAGCGGCTCAATGAGCAGCTTAATAAAATAGGCTTCTACAGCAATGCCGTAAAAATGCCTATTCAGCAGCAACTGGCAGAAAAACTCTGCACCATGAGCGGCAAAAAAGATTACCAGCTTTTCCTGTGCAACAGCGGCGCTGAGGCCAACGAGAACGCGCTAAAACTGGCCTCTTTCCATACCGGAAAGAAGAAGATCATTGCATTTGAAAAATCGTTTCACGGCCGCACATCGCTGGCGGTAGCAGTTACCGACAATCCTTCTATCCAGGCGCCGGTAAACCAAAACCCCGATGTAATCTTCCTGCCGTTCAATAACGGACAGGCGCTGGAAAAATGTTTCATGCAATGGGGTACGTCCATCGCGGCAGTTATAACCGAAGGCATACAGGGTGTAGCTGGTATTCATGAAGCCACGCCGGAGTTTCTGCAAACCATCCGCAGGCTGTGCGACCAATACAACAGTGTGTTTATTGCAGATAGTGTGCAGTGCGGTTATGGCCGTAGCGGCAAGTTCTTCTCGCACGACCACTCCGGTGTAAATGCCGATATCTATACCATGGCCAAAGGCATGGGCAACGGTTTTCCGGTAGCGGGTATTCTTATTGCGCCGCACATCAAGGCCAAGTATGGCATGCTGGGCACCACATTTGGCGGCAACCCGCTGGCCTGCGCAGCTGCACTGGCTGTACTGGAAATTATGGAGCAGGAGCAACTGATGAAGCAAGCCGAGAAAATGGGCAACTACCTTATCAAAGCCATTAAAAAAATGCCGCTGGTAAAAGAAGTAAGGGGTAAAGGATTGATGATAGGCATTGAACTGCCCGACAGCCTGAAGCATGTGAGGATGCAACTGCTGCACGATCACAAAATATTTACCGGCGAGGCTAAGCCTAACGTGATCCGTTTGCTTCCGGCCCTGAACATTACCCAGGCAGAAGCCGACCAGTTCCTCGCGGCTTTGTCTGCCGCTTTAAAAAACTAAGGCCATTCGCTGATCGAATTGCCGCAAAACCACCGAACATGAAACAGTTTGTATCCGTACATGACCTGCCCAACCTGGATGAAGCCATTCAACAGGCCATGGCGTTTAAACAAAATCCATTATTGGCTGCCAACCTGGGCGCCGGCAAGCGTGTGGGCCTCATTTTTTTCAATCCCAGCCTGCGCACCCGGTTAAGTACCCAGATTGCCGCCCGTAACCTGGGTATGGAAAGCATTGTGTTTAACGCAGGACAGGAAGGCTGGCAGATGGAATTTGCCGAAGGCGCCATCATGAACGGACAAACAGTAGAACATATTGCCGACGCGGCAGCGGTAATGGGACAGTATTTCGACATTCTCTGCATACGCACATTCCCGGCGCTGAAAGACAAACAGGCCGATTACGGAGAAGAGGTACTCAATAAGTTTATCCGGTACTGCAAAGTGCCGGTGGTAAGCCTCGAAAGCGCTACCCTGCATCCGTTGCAAAGCTTTGCCGATGTATTGACCATTGGCGAGCATATGCCGGTGGGCAGAAAACCCAAAGTAGTGCTTACCTGGGCACCGCACATAAAGGCCATACCTCATTGCGTGGCCAATTCTTTTGCACAATGGATGAACCATTGGGACGAGGTGGATCTTACCATTGCCCATCCCGAAGGTTATGAGCTGGACGAAAAATTTACCCAGGGTGCCCACATTATCCACAACCAGGCAGAAGCATTGGCCGATGCGGATTTTGTGTATGTTAAAAACTGGAGCAGTTATGCACAGTATGGCGAAATACTGCCTGTAGTAAATGACTGGATGTTGCAGGAACCTTCGCTGGCGCATGCGCCTGGTGCCCGCATTATGCATTGCCTGCCCGTAAGAAGAAACCTGGAACTGGGCGAGGACCTGCTGGACAATGGCCGGAGCCTGGTGCAGCAACAGGCCGGAAACCGGGTATGGGCAGCGCAAGCGGTATTACACAATATTTTACAAACCCTTTAAGCACACATCATGAACAAACCTTCATTACTGGTGATTAAAGTAGGCGGCAACGTTATAGACCACCCCGAAGTACTGCAACATTTCCTCGAAGATTTTGCACAACTGCCCCATCCTAAAATACTGGTGCATGGCGGTGGTAAAATTGCCACACGGATTGGACAACAACTGGAGATACAACCCAACTATATTGACGGGCGGCGCATTACCGACGATGCTACGATAGACCTGGTAACGATGGTGTATGGCGGGCTGCTCAACAAACAGATAACCGCGCAACTGCAAGCCTTGCAATGCAATGCCATTGGCCTGAGCGGTGCAGATGGCAACCTGATGCCTGCGGTAAAGCGTCCGGTAAAAGAGGTAGATTTTGGTTGGGTAGGCGATGTACTGGCAGATCAATTGAACGTAGCCTTGCTGCAATCTTTGCTGGCGCAAGATATTGTTCCGGTATTGGCGCCGCTTACACACGATGGTAACGGACATATGCTCAACACCAATGCAGATACCATTGCATCGGCCATAGCTATAGCCCTTTCTGAAATGTACAGCGTAAAACTGCTGTATTGCTTTGAGAAGAAAGGCATCTTAAAAAGCATGGAAGACGAAAACGAAATTGTTACCCACATCAACCGGTCGGTTTATGAACAATTGCTGAGCGATGGCACACTAACCGACGGTATTATTCCTAAAATACACAATGCGCTGGCCGCTGTGGATAAAGGTCTGCATGCCGTATGTATCGGGCACACCAACGATTTACATGCCAATGCAGGAACCAATCCGGCAGGGACATTAATTACAACATGAGTAGTTCTACAACACATATCGTTTCGTTGCTGCAACAACTGATTGCCATTCCCTCGCTTAGCAGGGAAGAAGCAGGCACTGCGCAGCTTATCCAACAAACGCTGAATGAGGCTGGCGTACAGACTTTTCAGCAGGGCAATAATGTTTGGGCCTTGCACCGGCATTACGATGCAGGCAAACCCACTTTGCTGCTGCAATCGCACCACGATACGGTAAAACCCAATGCCGGGTATACCTTAGACCCTTTTACGGCTATTGTCGAAGATGGCAAGTTGTATGGCCTGGGTAGCAATGATGCAGGTGGTGCATTGGTTTGCCTGTTGTACACCTTCCTTCACTTTTCGGATAAGCCTTTACCGTTTAACATCGTTTTCTGTGCAGCGGCAGAAGAAGAAATTTCGGGTATTAACGGTATAGAATCGGTATTACCCATGCTCCCTTCCATCGCTTGCGCTATTGTGGGCGAGCCTACTTTGCTGCAAATGGCAGTGAGTGAAAAAGGACTATTGGTGATAGATGCGGTAGCCAAAGGCCAGGCCGGGCACGCTGCAAGAGACGAGGGCGTTAACGCGATCCTGATCGCGATGGAAGACATACAACGGTTGCAACAGCCGCTGTTTCCCCAACTGTCGCCCACTTTAGGTAAAGTGCATATGAATGTGACCAGCATTTTTACCGATAACCGGCAGCACAATGTAGTGCCCGACCAATGTACGTTTACCATCGACATAAGGGTTACCGATCAGTACAGCCACGAAGAAATTATGAATAAGTTGCAACAGCAACTAAAAAGCCAACTAACCCCAAGGGCTATGCGGCTGAGGGCTACCTGTATTGCTAATGAACACCCGCTGGTTAAAGCAGGTGCGGCACTTGGGCTACAAGCTTATGGCTCACCCACACTAAGCGACAAAGCATTAATGCCCTTCCCTACCCTTAAAATGGGACCGGGCGACAGCAGCCGCAGCCATACCGCCAACGAATTTATTTATATCCAGGAGCTCGAACAGGGCCTGGATACCTATATAAAACTGATTGAACAACTTTCCCAATTTTCTCTATTATGAAACTCTGGCAAAAAGATAAGGTTGCAACACAAGAGGTAGAACATTTTACCGTGGGCAACGACCGGCATTGGGACCTGCAACTGGCCGAGGCCGATATTCTGGGCAATATGGCACATGCTGGTATGCTGGAAAAAATTGGTCTGCTTACCAGCGAAGAACGCCGGGACCTACACGCCGTGCTCCTGCAATTGCTGGCACAGGTTGAAGCGGGCACATTTACGCTGGACGATAATGTAGAGGATATTCACTCTCAGGTAGAATTTCACCTGACTGCACAACTGGGCGATACCGGCAAGAAGATACACACCGCCCGCTCCCGGAACGATCAGGTTTTGGTAGACCTCAAACTGTTTCTGCGCAAAGAACTGCAACAGATTGTAGAAGCGATGGTACCATTGTTCCAACTGCTGCAACAAAAGAGCGAGCAACATAAAAACGATTTATTGCCGGGTTATACCCACCTGCAATTGGCTATGCCTTCATCGTTTGGCTTATGGTTTGGCGCTTATGCCGAAAGCCTGTCAGATGATTTGATTGCGCTGGAAGGCGCTTTCCGGATCGCGAATAAAAATCCGCTGGGTTCGGCCGCAGGTTATGGCAGTTCTTTCCCTATCAGCAGGCAGCACACCACAGATGCGCTGGGTTTCGACAGTATGCACTACAATGTGGTGTATGCTCAAATGGGCCGGGGCAAAACCGAACGCCAGGTAGCCATGGCGCTGAGCAGCGTAGCCGATACGCTCTCTAAAATGGCGATGGATATGTGCCTGTTTATGAACCAGGAGTTTGGCTACGTGCGTTTCCCCGATGAGCTTACAACGGGCAGCAGCATTATGCCACATAAGAAAAACCCCGATGTATGGGAGATTATCCGGGGGCGTTGCAACCGCATCAAAGCATTGCCCAATGAGATTATGCTGCTCACCACCAACCTGCCATCGGGCTACCATAGGGAGTTCCAGTTGCTGAAAGAGCAGTTGTTTCCTGCCCTGGAAAGCCTGAAAGAGTGTTTGCATATGGCTGGACTGATGCTGGAAAACATTACCATACGCCAGGATATTCTGAACGATGAAAAATACCGCTACCTGTTTAGCGTAGAAATGGTAAACCAGCTGGTAAACGAAGGCATGCCTTTCCGGGAAGCATACAAAGCCATAGGGCTGGCTATCGAAGATGGCTCTTACACCTACACTACCGATATGAACCATACCCATGAAGGTAGTATTGGCAACCTTTGTAACGAAGCCATAGCCGCGCAATTTGAAACGACCTTACAACAATTCCCGTTTGCAAAAGTGGCACAAGCACTGTCGGAGTTGAAGGCAGGTTAAGCCATAAAATGTACGATTATAAACCCTGTTGGCTAATAAGCTGGCGGGGTTTGCTTTTCTTGATCATTTATTTTTGCTGAAGACCTGGCAGGAGCTACGCGCCCCGCAGTGGCGGAGCTACGCGCCTGACAGGTCTTCATCCGCACCCATTGACCATTGACCTTTCACTTTTCACCTCTCACCTCTCACCGTTGACTTTTGCCCCCCAAACAGCACCTCTGCTACCCTCAAAGACTTATGTATTAATGTATTGCTTCACGTTTCCACATCTATAAACCCTCTCACCTATTTTTGCTAACTTGCGGCTTCACATACGCAAACGCCCGCGCATGGGCAGGAAAAACCAACCGAAATGGGAAAAAAACGTATAGCCGTCTTCGGATCTACGGGATCGATAGGAACGCAAACACTGGAAGTTATTGAGGCCAACCCCGAACAGTTTGAAGTAGAAGTGCTTACTGCACACAGCAACGCCAAACTCCTTATTGAGCAGGCGCTGAAATTTAACCCCAATGTGGTCGTTATTACCGACGAAAGCAAATACGATACCGTGCAGCAAGCGCTTTCGGGCAAAGACATTAAAGTATATGCCGGTACTGCAGCCCTTACAGAAGTAGCCGTAATGGACAGCATTGATGTGCTGGTAGCCGCTATTGTTGGCTTTGCCGGACTCCATTCTACCCTCGCGGCCGTTGAAAAAGGCAAAACCGTGGCCCTCGCCAATAAAGAAACCCTGGTAGTGGCCGGTGACATTGTAATGGCTACTGCTGCCCGCACGGGAGCCAAACTGATTCCGGTAGACAGTGAACATTCTGCCATTTTCCAGTGCCTGGTAGGCGAACCCTGGAACCAGGTAGAGAAAGTGATCCTTACCGCGAGCGGTGGCCCGTTCCGGGGTAAAAAACCCAACTTCCTCATCAACGTTAAAAAAGCGCATGCCCTGCAACACCCCAACTGGAGCATGGGTGCCAAAATCACCATCGATTCGGCTACGCTGATGAACAAGGGTCTGGAAATGATTGAGGCCAAATGGCTTTTTGGTATGGACAACGACCAGATCGAGGTAATCGTTCATCCCCAATCCATTATACATTCTATGGTACAATTCAGCGATGGCAGCATGAAAGCCCAGATGGGCCTGCCCGATATGAAGGTGCCTATCCAATACGCGCTTACTTTCCCCAATCGTTTACCCAGCGACTTTAAGCGGGTAGATTTCCGGAATTATGAGCAACTGACTTTTGAACAACCAGATATTAAAACTTTCCGCAACCTTGCATTGGCCAAAGACGCAATGTATAAAGGTGGTAACGCGCCATGCGTTATGAATGCAGCCAACGAAGTAGTGGTAGCGGCTTTCCTGGATAACCGAATTGGTTTTCTGGAAATGAGCGACATTATTGAAAAATGTATGGAAAAGATCGATTTCATTGAAAAACCCAGCCTGCACGATTACGAGCTTACCGATGCGGCAGCAAGGGAATATGCAGATACCATGATTCCGAAATCGAGATATTAAAAATTTAACAAACTTTATCAACCCATAACCGGGCTGCAACAGCCAATAGGCCTTACATTTGTAGCTTGAACTTTATTTTAAACGCATGACTGCATCACAGATTGCTATTATTGCCGCACAGTTTTTCTTGTCATTGTCCCTGCTGATTGTACTCCACGAGTTGGGTCACTTTATACCAGCCAAATTATTTAAGATTAAGGTAGAGAAGTTCTACCTCTTCTTCGATCCCTGGTTTAGCCTGTTTAAAAAGAAAAAAGGCGATACCGAGTACGGCATCGGCTGGCTGCCGCTGGGTGGCTATGTAAAGATTGCCGGCATGGTAGACGAAAGTATGGACAAGGAGCAAATGGCCCTGCCACCCCAACCCTGGGAGTTTCGCAGCAAGCCAGCCTGGCAGCGTCTGATCGTGATGATTGGCGGTGTGGTGGTAAACCTCATTCTTGGTTTCCTCATTTTTGCCATGATGCTGTTTGCCTGGGGCGAAGAAATTTTGCCTCCGCAAAACGTTACGACCGGTTACCACTACGATAGCCTGTTTCACAACATTGGCATCCAGGAAGGCGATAAAATCATTGCCGCTGCCGGTAAACCTATCGAAGACTACCGCCTTATTGTAAAAGATATTGTACTGAGAGAAGCCAACAGTGTAACAGTAGACCGCAACGGTCAGCAGCAGGAAGTAACCATTCCTGCAGGTTTTGTGCGCAGCCTTATCCAAAGCGGTAAAAAATCGTTTATTGAGCCTCGCGTTCCGTTCATTATCGGTACCGTATCGGGCGATGGCGCTGCCGCTAAAGCTGGTATTAAAAACGGCGATCGCATTATTGGTATCAACGGCCACAGCGGCATGTTCTACAAAGACACCCGCGAAGCCCGGATGAGTAATAAGAATAAAGACATTGAGGTAATGGTATTGCGTAATGCAGATACCCTTAACCTGCCTGCACACCTCCCAGAAACAGGCTTACTGGGCGTACAGGCTTCGATGGCGCTGGATACCATGTTTAAAACAGTAACCAAAGACTATACTTTCTTCCAGGCTATACCTGCTGGTGTAAACCGTGCATGGACCACCATTACAGACTACGCGCAGAACCTGAAAATGATCTTTACCTCGAAGGAAGTGAAAGTGAAAGAATCGGTTGGTGGCTTTATCTCCATTGCTAAGATCTTCCCGGCTGAATGGAACTGGGCTATGTTCTGGGAGCGTACCGCATGGTTATCGCTGGTACTGGCGTTTATGAACATTCTGCCTATTCCGGCATTGGATGGTGGTCACGTGATCTTCCTGCTTATCGAAATGATTACAGGCCGCAAACCCAACGAAAAAGTAATGGAATACGCCCAGGTGGCGGGTATGGTGCTGCTATTCGGACTTATCCTGTTTGTAAACGGATTGGATATTCTGAGGTTAATCACTAATAAATAATCAGCTCTGCTATTTTGAAAAGCCGCCCTTACAAAACTGTAAGGGCGGCTTTTTTATGGCAAAGGTTTTATGATTGTATCTCTGCTGTACCGCGACTGGTCTACAAAAAACAATTTCTTCAGGTCGTTTACATGCCTGTCCTTCCAGCAGGAATCTACAAACTCATCCAACTGGCCCAGGCTCCGCGTAGATAATACCCAATTCATAGGCACCTGCTTTCCGTTGGGCGTAAGGCATAAATTACAATACCTGCCATTTAACCCATCTACAGGATCTTCTACATACTCCTTTAAAGCAAGGGTAGCTAGTTTTACCCGGCCCGCCCTGGTATTGTAAATGCCATTCAGAATTTCTGAGATCTCATTGGCAAAATCGATCTGCTGCAGCTTAGTACCTTCTTCCGAAAACCGGAGCATGATAACAAAAGGCCGCACATCGTAATCAAGGGCTTTTAAAGAATCGAACTGCGGTTTTAAGGTCTTCAACATTTCCAGCATGGTATAGGCGCCTGTATTGTCTACATAACCGCCATCTACATAGTGCAGTTTGCGATCCTGGCGCTGAATCAGGCACGCGGCGGGCGAAAACAGCGGAAACCTTGTACTGAAATTGATCATGGTACTGTAGTTGATGCCGTACCTCAATTTACCAGGAATAAGGTCTCTCTCTTCATACAAAGGCATACCTACGGCTTTTACATTAGACACCCAGCATTGCAAGCCTGTTTCTACCTCGGTGGTATTGATAAACAGCGCCGGATACCGGTCTGCATGCGTAATCAGGTTGCCCATGGGTTGGTCAAAAACATTATAACCCAGCCGGCGCGAGACTTTAGCCACATCATACCCCGTTTCCCAGGCTTGCTCTAAGGCAATGGCCCGGTCCAGTCCCCTCACATGCCAGGGAATAAAGAGGTTTAATATATCGCCATAAAACATTTTACCAATTACCGGCGCCAGAAAGTCGTTCTTAAAAAAGCCAATAGCCGCGTCTTTGTACCTTGTTCTTTGCCCATCCGGGTTATCGAGATAGGCTATCGCGTTAAAAAACGAAACACCCAGGCTACCGCCCGAAACACCGGAGAACCCATATATGTATTTACGGAAGTCCAATTGCTGGCTCTTCATGAGTGTATCCTGTAACAAGCCAAGCATAACACTCGAGAAAGCCCCGGTACGCAATGCCCCGCCCTCTGCACATACAAACACCACCGGGTAAATGTCTCTGCCCGTAGCGGCATCTTTATACCGCACCATTGTAGAGTCGGCCATATACTTACCAAACCAATCTACGAAATGGGCACGCAAAGGTTTTCTCAGATCGCCACAACCTGCCAGTACATAAGCTGTAGAATCGGTAGCTGTTTTTTGATTGGCAATGCAGGTATCGCCGTTACATTTGCGGCTATATATATTTTCGTACACCCTTACCGGATGATCAAAATTAACCCAGGAACTAAAGAGCAGCAGGGCTACAAGCACCATACGCAAGGATAAAGCCCCTTTCAGTTTTTGCCAGTGCGGGTACTTGGGCTGCACATCCTTTTCGGGCTGGTGCTCCAATGAAAGACCCGGCCGCAATGGTGCACCCCGCCTTAAAACAGCAAAATCCACAAATAAAACACCCAGGTATAAGCCACTCCAGCAGGCAAAACCAATCAGCAATAAGCCCGGTGCACCCGGATATTGGTAGTAGTCGATGCGCAGAAACAACACGGTTATAAAGAACAATGCACATACCCCTACAATAGCACCCAACTGCTTATGTAGTTTGTGGTAAAAACGGTTGGGAATATGGTATTGCCAGCGGAAATAACCATTAGGCTTATCGCGGTCTTCGGAATAGGTCCGTAGCCTGAACATGGCGGGCACTTTGGTTTCGTCGCTAATAAATGGCGAATGTTGTGGAAACGCATTCCGTACCGGAGGAGGCACCGCCAGAAACAATGCCGCCAGGCCAGACATTTTGGTATGGGCAATGCCCAAAAAGCTGGAAGGCTTACGAATATCGAAAACAAAATCGTTGTAAATACCCGTCAGTTTTTCGCACCAGGCCAGTTCTTCGGGCGGCAGGAGCAAAAACCTGCCCAATCCCTTATGGCGCCACACTTTTCTTTTCTCCTTATTGAAATAGAAAAAACACAGCCCGTTCAGCACCAGGTAAACCAACAAAGCGGTGATGCCAAAGCCCATATTTTTTACATCGGTTTCCATTTCATCGGCATCTACATAATTAAAAAGCAACCCCGCTAATACAATAAAACTGGGCAGCACCAGGAAAATATCGGCAATGGCCTGCTGTAATTCTTTTCGCCAATGCACCCGTTTGGCAGACAGGCTTATGCCCGAATTATCGGTTACGTAAATGGCATAGCGCACGGCATACTCCGATACAATGCTCCAAAACACCAGGCCAATAAGCAGCCAGGCCAGGTTACCAAAATTGTGGTTACCAGCAAGGTCTTCTACCACAATAAGTAAAGTGTCTTTGCCTTGAGGCAGGTAGAGAAAGATCAATAATGCCAGTAGCTGGAATACGGCCATGAATCCTACATTGAGGATAACAGACCAAAAATCGCGCAGCAGGAATTTAAAAGCTATGCCGTCTGACGCAGCCCAAAGCCTTAGCCCAATATCACGGAAATGCAGCAGCAGGAAATTAATAAGTACCGTAACGCCTTTGTAAAGCTTCTGTAAGAGATTGTCCAGTATTTGCATGCCATTTGTTTGTGTCGCCAACAATATTGAGCCTCAATAAAATTATATAATATATAATTTATAGTTAATAATATTTATCCTTCGCTATAAATCTTTCATCTAATGCAGCAAAAAAAGAGTGCGATGAATTAAATGGGGATTTTAGCACGTTTTCTGGCAAAAGCACATGGTTCCTGGCTACTATGACAGGTTTAGCCCAAACAGCAAATACGCAACAATTGTTTAATAATAATTTTAAGACAGTTCTATCTTCATTTTGGGTATTACACAAAAGCAATAAAACCAATACTATTTAAGTGTTGAATATTTTAAAATAATTATCGATTACAAATTGAGTAATAAATATTATGAATAACAATAAAATCTAATCTTCACGGATCGTATTATTGTTATGCTTTCTGCACATGCAGAATAGTTTTATCAAGGTGGAGCCGGCTGCGTCTGCAGCTGGCTTATTTTATACCTGTAAAACAAAAAAGCCACCGGAATTGCTCCGATGGCTGGCTGTTGCAATACAATGGGTATTTCTCTCTAGAAAGTAGCTTTGTACGTAAGTGTAACGTTATGTTCCAGTGGCTGACTGGCATTAACTTCGGCAGGATTTAAACCGCCTTGTCCATCGCTGATGTTCGCATACATTTTGCCATCCTCTATCACCACAACAGTGTACCGGCCCGGAGGCACGTCGGCCTGGTAAAATCCGTTTTTATCGCTGCTTACTTCCTTAACCAGCCGGGTGCTGAAACTATCATAAAAAGCAGCCTTCCCTTCGGTGGGTACCGCAGCATCCGGTAAAGTATATTCATAAATGCGCACCGTACGCTTTACCGGATAGGTCTTACAGTCCATATTGGTACCCATTGTTGGCATGCAATTACCTTCCTGCATGGCTATGGTGCCCCATATGCCCGATTTTACTGTTACCCTGGCGCTGTTGGATGTATAGGTCTTGTGGATGTCTGGCGAGGCCTCGTTGCGCATATGCTTGCCGCATGACAAAAGCAGTATGGCACAGCAAGCAGATAAAATAAATGATCTCATAAGCTAGTTTTTGGGGTGGTTGGTGAATACTAAATTAATACTATTGCATTTCTATTCCGATCATCTTCATTAAAAAAGCCGCGTTCATATTGGTACAGATGCCTTCTTTCAGTTTGTAATCGAAATAAAGCTCGCCGTTGCGGATCTGTACATCGAAGTGATAATTGTGTATCCACTGCGGATAATCGTTTTGCAACGTGGTCAGTTCCAAATCGTGCGTGGCCAATATGCCAGTAGCCTGGTGCCGCATCAGTTGCCGGATAAGCGCCTCGGAACCCGCATGACGATCGGCAGAGTTGGTACCTCTCAGTATCTCATCAAACAAGAGGAATACTTTTTCTTTCCGGTTTACGGCCTGTATTATGTATTCCAGTTTTTTTAACTCGGCATAAAATGTAGAAGTACTCTCTTCCAGGTTATCGGCAATGCGCATGGTGCTGATCACCTTCATGGGCGATAAACGGCAGGATGCCGCACAAACAGGCGCGCCGGCCATAGCCAGCACAATATTTACACCAATGCTGCGCAGAAAAGTACTTTTCCCCGCCATGTTGGACCCCGTAACCAATGCCAGTTGCGGCATACCCGATGCAGTAAAAGAACTGTTTACCCGCTTTTGTTGCGGAATGAGCGGATGGCCGGCCTCTTCGGCAATAAAAGTACCGTGCGCTGCCACAAAGGAAGGAAACACCCAACCGGGCTGGTTAAAATGCAGGTTGGCCATGCTGTTGAGGTATTCCATTTCGCCTAGTTGCACAAACCAGTCTACCACCTGGTTTTTATTTTTGGCCTTCCATTGTTCAAGACGGAAAATCAATTGCAGGTCCCACAGAAAAAGCGCATTGAGCGGAATAAAAAACAGCGGGTTCAAACGCAGGTCAAAACGGTCGAGTATTACTTTTAATTGTTTTACCTCGGCAGATGCTCTGTAATGTTGGGCGCTGAAAGCAGCTGTCATTTTTTGTAACAACGGCGATTGCGACTGTAACGACTCTATGGTTTGCAGACTGCCCGATAGTGCTTCTACCTCGCCTACAATCTTATTGAGCTGTTTGTATTGCCCGGTAATACTCCGGGTGATGAGTGCCGATACCGCCAGGTAAAGCAGCAGCAACGCGTTAAACACCGCAAGCGGCAACAGATCCATAGCATACAGCACAATAGAACCAATAGTAATAACCGGAAATGCCCAGCGCAGAACAGTCCAGCCTTTGTGCTGTATAAAAGCGAAGGGTTGTGCCAGCCATTCGGCCAGTTTTTGTTGGGTGCCGAGGGTAATAGGCGCCAACATGCCGTGCGCCTGCAACTGCTGCCGCCATTCGAGTTGTGGAGCCAGTTCGCGAACCGCATCATGTATCTCGAGGATATTTTGCACCTCGGCAGGGTTCAACAGATGGTGGGCCATAGCCAAATTTCCCTGTTCGGAAGTAGTACGGTTGATGTACTGGTATACCGATGCCCGGCCAAAAATGTCGAGATCGTTGGCATAGTCATGTACACCGGGCATAAACTGATCGCCCGATGGGCGATTGGTGTACTGTCCCTGAGCGATCATTATCTCTTCTTTATTGATCTGGATAAGCAATCCTAAATGGCGGATAACTGCATTGTTTTGAATAGCGACGGCTACCAATCTTAAAAAAACAACCAGCCAGATTACAACCGGCAGCGCCATTGTCCACCAGGTATGATCGAGATTGACCCAAACCACAGATGCAGCAATGACGGTGATTACAAAGCGAATCCACCCAATGCGGCTTCTCTTTTTGACATGCGTAGCTAACTGATTTTCGAGTGTTGTAATGCGTTGCTGGCACACCGCAACAGGGCCTTCCATTTTCATGCACCGAAGCTAATTCTTTATTGCTGGAAATGCAGAAATCGGGACGGTTGAAAAAATGTCTTTTGGGGGTATCGATTGTCAGTTTCAGCAAACTTATTTAAGATCTAAAACGCTAACATTACGTTGTTCTTCAGCAATCACAACTAAACCCGATCGTTACATTATGCAAATTAAAAAGTGGTTATGGCTAATCGCAACCAGCATTTTACTTTTCTTATTCACCTGCTTTTTAAGTGGCTGGCTGGGATACGAATACAAATTTGCAGCTTGTATTATACTGTATGGCTTTTGTACCTGGTGGTTTATCTGCAAGAAAAAATACCGTAGTAATATTGTAATCCCTGTATTACTTCTACCGATTCTCTTGCTTAATGTCCCATTTCATATATTCAAATACGAAGACACAAGCATATCTATGCTTAGCTCCACAGCACCAATTATTGGCACCCTCATAGGATGGATTTGCACACTAACCATAAAGCGCATGTACAAAATGATGACAGCTTTGTAGCAGACAGCTTTGGTATAACAGGATATCCCACCACTTTTATAGTGCAAAACGGCACCATCATTTACCGTGGAGATATTGAAGGCGTAGCGGATGTATTGAATGAATTAACCCAATCTCAGTAACCTATCCTATTTCCAGCTCAAACTGCCCGTTCAGCACAATCTTGCCTTCTACAGGTTGTTCGCTGCCGGGCACTTTGAGGTCTTTGAGCTTGCCGGTTTTGCCTTTGGAAATGAGATCTGCAATTTGTTTATCGGCCAGTTTTTTGCCCATTACCTCAAATGGTATCTTAAAGCCACATGCCGCAAAATTGGCGCAACCATAGGCAGTGTTCCCTTTTTTAAGCAGGTGTGTCTTACACTTGGGGCAGGTAAGCTCTTCTACACTTACCGCTTTTTTAGGCTCGCGGGGTTTGCTTTCTTTTTTGGCAGGTTTTTCCTGCTCTTTGGCCGCGGCGGCGGTTTCGGTTACAATGGTGATCGATTTTCCGGTGCTGGTTTTCACTTCTTGCGTGAGCACCACCACCATATCGATCAATTCCTGTTTAAAGACCGCCATTTCATATTCTCCTTTCTCGATCATCCGCAGCTTGCGCTCCCACTGTCCGGTAAGCTCAGGGCTTTTGAGCAACTCGGAGTCAATGGTATCTATCAGTTCCATGCCGGTTTGGGTGGCAAAGATGTTCTTCTTCTTTTTTTCGATGTAGCGGCGCTTGAACAGGGTTTCGATAATATTGGCCCTGGTAGACGGGCGGCCAATACCGTTGTCTTTAAGCAACTCGCGCATTTCTTCATCATCTACCTGCTTACCCGCGGTTTCCATAGCACGCAGCAAACTGGCTTCGGTAAAAGGCTTGGGTGGTGTGGTTTTGCCCTGGTGCACCCGGGGCTCGTGCGGGCCGGTTTCACCTACTTCAAATACCGGCAGTATCTTTTCTTCTTCCTCGCCTTCTTTCTTAGCCGTGGTATCATTGGCATACACTTCTTTCCAGCCCGGTTCCAGTATCTGCTTGCCTGTTACTTTAAACTCTACCTGCCCTACTTTGCCCAATACCGTGGTGTTCGAAATTTTACACTCCGGGTAAAACGCTGCAATAAAACGGCGGGCGATAAGGTCATATACCCGTTTCTCCTCGCCAGACAAACCATTGGGATAAACTCCGGTTGGAATGATAGCATGGTGATCGGTTACTTTTTTATCGTCGAATACCGTTTTTAATTTGGGTATCGGCTGCATGAGCAAAGGCGCAATAAGGCCCTGGTAGGGCGTAAGATCGCGCATAATGCCTTCGATCTTGGGGTGCAGGTCTTCGGAGAGGTAGGTGGTATCTACCCTAGGGTAAGTAACCAGTTTTTTCTCGTACAGGTTCTGCACATGTTTCAGGGTTTCATCGGCAGAGTAGCTGTATTTTTTATTGGCCTCTACCTGCAAGGCAGTAAGGTCAAAAAGGCGGGGATTCCCCTCCTTGCCGTCTTTGCGCTCAAATGAGGTAATCTCAAACGGGTGCTCTTTGAGGTAAGCCAGCCCTTTATTGGCTTTCTCCAGATTCTTAAGCCGGTCTATAGTAGCCGTAAATTCCGTATCGCGGTATATCGTTTTCAGCTCCCAGTATTCTTCCGACACAAACGCGTTAATCTCTTTCTGCCGCTGCACAATCATGGCCAATGTGGGCGTTTGTACCCTGCCAATGGACAGTACCACTTTGCCTTGCCCGAATTTTTTGGTAAACAAGCGGGTGGCGTTCATGCCCAGCAGCCAATCGCCAATGGCACGGGCACTGCCGGCAGCATATAAATTATTGTATTGCTCGCTTTCTTTCAGGTTTTGAAAGCCGCCGCGTATAGCATCTTCGGTAAGCGAGGATATCCACAACCGTTTAACGGGCACCGTGCATTTGGCCTTTAGCAGCACCCAGCGCTGGATAAGTTCTCCCTCCTGCCCGGCATCCCCGCAGTTAATCACTTCTTCGCTTTGCTGCACCAATTGCTCAATTACCTTAAACTGCCGCTCTACCCCCGAATTGCTGATAAGCTTAATACCAAAGCTCGGCGGAATCATGGGCAGGTCTTCTAACCGCCAGTATTTCCACTGTTCGTAATAATCGTGAGGTTCTTTAAGCGTACAGAAATGCCCGAAGGTCCAGGTTACCTGGTACCCGTTTCCTTCGTAAAAGCCATCCCGGCGCTGTTTAGCGCCCAGCACTTCGGCAATATCCCTGGCCACACTTGGTTTTTCGGCAATGCACACCTTCATTGTAATCGGAAATGAATCGGTAAATATCGTTCATTTTAACGGTTTAAGGAACAGGCTGCGCCCGCTACTTGTCCACGGCGGGCATAAAAAAACAGGATGCCCTTTACGGACATCCTGTTCCCTATGAGAACCGAAGAATTGCTAATGATTACTGGCGGGCAATTTTCATGATGGTAGTGCCTTCGCTGGTTTGGATATGCAGCAGGTACATACCGGCAGACAGTGCAGCAGTGTTGATGCTGATCACGTCATTGCCAGATACGGTTTCGCTGTACAGTACCTGACCGCTGATGCTGGTGAGTTGCAGCGTTTTGTTTCCTTTTATCTGTTGCAGACCGGCTACATTAAGCACATTACCGGCAGGGTTAGGATAAGCGGCTACTTTTTTCAGGTTTTCGGACAAATCCTTAACGCTTGCAGCAGTGGCAAAACCACCCGCAAATGAGGTACTGTTTTCTTTAAACACGATATTGGTAATACCTTGATGGTTAGCATCGAGGGTTACCACCAATGCAGGATTGTTGAGGTTCAGACGATCACCAAACAGTTTATAAGAACCATAAGCAAGATTGGTGATGCTGAACTGGCCATTGGCATCGGAATAGGTATATGCCACCGGGTTGTTGTTCATATCCGTGAGCAGCAGGCTACGGTTGGCCAGCGGATCGCCCACAGCGGTAGTTTTATTGGCACCTACCAATACAGAACCACCGATAAAGGCAGGACCACCCGGGTTAACGCCAGGCATGAGGCTGTAGGTAACATTTACATTGTTGTTCACCACATTTACCGTGGTTGCACCACTCCAGCTCAACGAACCGTTATAGTAAGTAGGCAGGTTGGTGCTGTAGTTGAGTGACGAAGGTTTGAGGGCAGCTTTTACCAGGTAGCTGCCAATAGGCACTTGTACGGAGTAATTGCCCAGGATATCGGTGTTTACAGAATCTACCAGGGTAAGTATCCACGAGCCTGTGGTTACACTGTCCATGGTTTTTTTGATAATATATACCGTACCGGAATCCGCACCTAAAGAATCGGCATAGATGGTACCTGCAATATTGTAATGCGGAGGAGGAGTAACGCAGAGTACGAAATCGGAAGTAACCGTAGCACCGCTCACCACATTGGTATGGTAGATGTAACTGTTGTTGCAATTCTGCGTGTAGGTATAAATGTTCAAACCATTCGAAATGGTTAAAGAAGACGGTACGGTGTAGCTATAATGGCCATTGACATCGGTATTTACATTCACGCCTATCCACCCGCCGTTGGTCGAATCCGAATTGATGTGAACAGGATGGTTAGCCACAGGCACATTATTGGTATTGGTAACGGTACCCTGCACAGTGGCCAGCTGCGCAAATGCGGCGGCACTTAAAAACACTGGAATAGAAAGTAAGAATAGTTTTTTCATAAAATAAGGTTTAAGAAATAAGGGATGCAGCACACTTCGAAGTAACTGATATATAGGATGACGAATAGCTTTCCTGAAATGTTAGAAACAAATCAAATATTTTTTAGAAAAACTGGCTGAATGCTTAAAAAATCAGGTATCCGAGACCCACGCGCAGGTAAGGCATGGTGTATATTTTGCGCACATCAGGATTGGGTATCTGGCTGGTGCCGGAGATATTTTGCTGCAGGAACATGTTGATTTTCAGACGATTTACCGGTTCGTAAGAAACACCCAGCATATAACCTATGCGCACCGGGTTATTGGTCGCATTCTGGTATAGGCTTCCATTATAACTTCCCAGGCCGGGCAATCCGGCAGTATTTTGCCTGTCCCTGAAATATTGCATATCCCTGCTTACAGAAGAATACAACATTGAATCGGTATAGGTGCCCGAATTTATGATTTCGCTTGATTGCTGTATCGTAACCACTTTGCCAAATGTAGCTACCATTCCTGCAGAGAGAGAGAAACGTTTTACCACCTGGTAATTAACCAGCACAGGCAATTCTATCTCCCAGGCCCGGCGCGATACCGTTTGGCTAATGCCCACATCCTGGTATTGCTGCTTGTAGTTGTAGTACCGTATAACGTTCATCGTAATGGTATCTACATACACGATCGAATCAAGGTTTTCGCTGGTAATGCTGTGGTAGGGCGCCTTATCCTGCAAGGTCGACAATGGCGAACTGCAATACGTTACCCCTGGCATAAATGTGGCGCTCCATTTTGGGCTAAACTTCATTTGAACTGTTGGGTTAACCGACAGTTTAGACATGCCATTTGCACCCAAGCCCTTGGCATAAGCAGCATTAACGCCCACCGACCATTTCTTACCGGCATTCAGTGGTTTTTTATCAGACGGGGTAATATCCAGGGCATCATGCGCTTCACTATCCGCATCAGGTATTATAATGTAAGGATTTATTTTAGCTGGCTTATCCGCGGCAATACTCATAGCTGGTACGGCTACCGTTGGGAACGGAGATTTACCCATTACCATTGGTTTGCCCAGTGTAAACATACCTGCCTGCAATGCCTTTACGGTATAATCATAGGGCAATACAGGTGCGGCTTTAACCTGCTCTTGCTGCTGTTTTTGGGGAGCAGGAAGTGCTTTCGTTTCATTTGCCAGGGTTTTAACAGCAGTTGAAGGTTGGGTAGTTTTGGCAGCACCAGTACCTGCAACAGGCTTATTCTTAGCCACAGTTGCAGATTTTGCAGGCGTTGTACCAGTTTTAGCCTTGGTATTTTTCGCAACGGGTGGTGCACCTTCCGCTACCGAAGAAGCTGCTGCTACCTGCCCTGTATGTTCAATTTTTGATTTTGCTTTAGCTGCTGACGCTTTAGAGCCAGATGTTTTTCCTTTATTCTTTGTCGTAGCCGCAGACCCATTTGCCAGTGCTTCGTCTCCGCTAACCGGTGCTGTTGTTTCTTTTAAAGCAGATGATCCGGCCGCATCGCTCGCTTCAGCAGGTGCCGGGGCAGCATTCTTTTTGGTTTTAGAAACCTGTGCCGGCTTGGCTTTAGATTGCGCTGGCTCAGCCACATCTGGCGTAGTTGTGCTGCCCTGGGCTACAACAGGCACAGCAGCACTATTCTTTGGGGCTTTGGAAGCCGGGCTCGTCTTAGTTTTAGCAACACCCTGTTTAGGTTTACCAGCAGTAGTGGTTGAAGCCTGGGGTACAGGCTCACTCGCAATGGCAACATCTGGTGCTACAGCCTCATTTGCTGGTTTCTTAACCGCAGCATTTACCTTTTGGGCTTTGCCAGTTTTTTCTGCTGCATTTTTTGCAACTGCTGGTGCAGGTTTATTCTCCGTGTTATTATTACTTTCTGCCGATTCCTTAACCGATTCCTTACCCGCATCTTTAGCATTGGGGGGAACGGTGGCCGGCACGGTCTCTTTGCGCTCAGTTGCTGGTTTTATGTCATTGCCAACCGGTTGGCTTTCCTTTTCTGTTTCAATGGCCGGTGTCGGGTCGCTCTCTTCTACGTCAGTTCCGCTACTCATACCATAACCGGTGCCCGAATGCATTTCTGTTTTTACAGGCAGCGCTTCTTTGATCTGCTGTTTTCTTTTATTGAGACTGGTAGCCACATATACACCCGCTACCAACAATAATACTGTAGATAAATACCATACCCATTTACCCAACTTAAAGCTGGTACCTCCTGTTTGCTCCAACCGCGGCTCCAGCTGCTCCCACGATTGCGGGGGCGGAACTTCGGTATAGTCGCTCAAACCATAACGAAAAACATCGTCAATATGTGACTTGTTTTCTTCCATTACTTATTGTTGGGCCTGGTTAACAATATTTTTTCCTTCAGCCTGCGCCTCGCATCATTCAAATGCCAGCGGCTGTTATTATCAGAAATGTTCAGCAAGGCTGCTATTTCCTTGTGTGAGCAATTCTCAAAAACATACAGGTTAAAAACAGCGCGGTGGGTATCGGGCAAGCCGTGTACCAATGCGAGTAGTTCTTTAAAATTAAGGTTGCCTACAATGTCGTTATCGACCATTGCATGGTATTCCTCAATTTCTACCATCTTATTGTCGGAGTGGTTGATTTTTTTTCTGAAATGATCGCTGATCTGGGTTATGGCTATTCTTCTGATCCATCCTTCAAAAGCACCCTGAAAAGTGTACTGATCAAGTTTCTGGAATATCCTGAAAAAACTATCATTTAATATTTCCTGGGCATGAATGGTCTCGGGCACATAACGGCGTATAATACCATATACCAGCGGAGAATATTGTTCGTACAAGTCTTTCTGGGCTTTCCGGCTTCCGCGCACACAATCCCCTATCAGCACGGCTAATGCTGACGGTACCGTCTGGGTATCAGACAGCACGCCGGAACCTTCTTTATATTCTTTGCTTGCGGACAAAAACAGTGGTTATGAATTGGATGACGAGGCAAAAACCAAAAATGTTAGGAGCTTTCAAAACTTTTTCCAGATATTTTTTTTCAAACGGAGAGAATACGTGCCTAAAAATACGCCCGGTTTAAGAAAGTTGATCTAATTTCCGGTCCGGAGCCACCCGGCTCTTATGAACAAATGATTATGAACAATACCCAACCCGAACTGAGGTCGGTAAACGTTACCCGCTACGTAACGCCTTTACGTGAAGGAGGTTCCCTGCCCGCCATTGCAGAAGCCGATGACGGGTTTATGTACGTGCTTAAATTCAGAGGCGCAGGCCAGGGGGTAAAAGCCCTGATCGCCGAGCTTATTGGCGGACAAATAGCCCATGCGCTGGGACTCAAAATGCCGGAACTGGTATTTGCCCACCTCGATACCGCCTTTGGCCGTACCGAACCCGATGAGGAAATTCAGGATCTGCTTAAAGCCAGCACCGGGCTAAACCTGGCTGTGCATTACTTATCCGGCTCCATTACCTACGACCCGGCTGTAACCACACTTAATGCCAGGCTGGCCTCGCAGATTGTATGGCTCGATTGCCTGCTTACCAATGTAGACCGCACCGCACGCAATACCAATATGCTCATGTGGCACCACGAGCTGTGGTTGATAGACCACGGTGCTTCGCTGTATTTTCACCATTCCTGGACCAACTGGAAGGAGCAGGCTTTGCGCCCTTTTGTGCAGGTCAAAGACCATGTGCTGCTGCCACAGGCCAGCGAGCTGGACGTGGTAGATGCCGAATATACTGCCTTGCTTACACCAGCCCATATAGAGGCTATTGTAAACCTGATACCCGAAGACTGGCTCACTTCCGGTGCTTTTGAAGACACGCCCGACACCATACGGCAGGTATACGCAGGTTTCCTTACCTCGCGCCTGGCCAATTCCCGGATCTTTGTAAATGAAGCGCAGCATGCCAGAACAGCAATTATTTGAGTACGCCGTAATACGCGTAGTGCCCCGGGTAGAGCGGGAGGAGTTTATGAATATAGGCGTGATCCTGTTTTGCAAAAAACTGAGCCTGTTGCAAACCATGGTTACCATACAGGAAGAGCGGCTCCTGGCTTTGTTTCCGGAGCTGGATATAGACCTGGTTAAGTGCTATACACTAGCGCTGGAAAAAATAGCCGCCGGCAACCAGCCGCTCAGCCCTATCGCCGCGCTGGATACCGCCTCCCGGTTCCGCTGGCTTACGGCTACCCGCAGCACCATTATACAAACGTCCAAAGTGCACCCCGGTTTATGTACCGACCCTGCCCAAAAACTCAGGCAGATTCACCAGGAAATGGTTTTATAAACACATACGTTTTACTATACAAAAAAGGAGTTATCCACCAATGGATAACTCCTTTTTTTATTCCTTTAATTACATGCTATTGACCGCCTTTCCGGGCTTTCATTTCAGCCTTCATTTGTTTTTTCATATCAGCTTTCTTGGCTTCGTAGGCCTGGTACTGGTCATTGGTAAATACCTGTTTCAGTTCTCCGTCCTTGGCCTCGCCATCACTTTTCATAGCCATCATTTTCGCATTTTTGTCCTGACTGCTGTTATGCAGCTCATCCATTTTACGGGCATACTTCAGGTTAATGTCCTGTACTTTGGTCACCTGGTCGTCCGAAAGTTTAAGGTTGGTTTTCATCCATTCCGTAAGCTTAGCCGCACGGTCTTCGGCAGGTTTCATGGGCTTTTGGGCCATTAAGGTAAAACAAGAAAAGAGCAGCACAACAAGCAGGGAGAATGGCGCAATGATCTTTTTCATGATGTATTTTTTTTGGTGAGTGATTGATGCAATGCAGGATATGGAGACCAGAGGCTGAATATCCCGGTCATGCAGACCATACTAATTTACGAAAATATATACCAAGGCCCTTCGCGCAGATATGAATAAAAAATATCACCTAACAATCAATTCGTTATAACAACTTATGTGAAAAAACAGGGCACTTTCGCCCTGCACGCTACCTGACTTAGGTCATAATCATTACCCTCCAGAATAATTACCTTCGCCCTTTAGAAATACCAGGTACATGAAACTCGAAGATCAACTGCTTAAGAGAAGCGAAAACAAATGCGAATTGTGCGCAGCGGCCGAACCTTTAAAATTGTATGAAGTACAGCCCCAGTCGGGAAACGATGCAGATAATTGCATCATGATCTGCGACAAATGTCTTACCCAGATCGAAAAAAAGGCAGAGCTCGACAGCCAGCACTGGAGTGTGCTTACCACCAGTATGTGGAGCGAAATTCCGGGTGTGCAGGTAGTTACCTGGCGTATGCTCAACAGGCTCCGCAATGAAAGCTGGGCTATGGATAGCCTGGATATGATGTACATGGACGACGACAGACTGGCCTGGGCCAAGGCTTCGGGCGACCATGAAAATGATGGTGCTGTAGACCTGCACAAAGACAGCAATGGCAATGTGCTCAATACCGGCGATACCGTGGTACTTACCAAATCGCTCGATGTAAAAGGCTCTACCCTTAACGCCAAAATGGGCACCGTAGTAAAAAACATACGCCTGGTAGAAAACAATACCGAACAGATTGAAGGTAAAATTGAAGGCCAGGTGATTGTGATCCTAACCAAATATGTAAGAAAACAGGGCGCTTAGCCTTACAGGACATTCTTTTTAAAATCCCGGTCTTTCAAGAACCGGGATTTTTCATTTGACAATACGTCTTAAAAGACTTCTCCGCAATCTTTCCTAATGAATATGTATACTGCCCCGAAGCATGGGAGATCAGTATCATTTCCCGGTAAATCATGCACAACATTACCATCCTCCGCTAAAAGCCCCTACTCCCCGCAGAGATCCCCCAAACAAAAACCCCGCCTTGCGGCAGGGTTCTGGGATGCATAATCCAGTGGGCATTCTAAATCTAAACATCCGGGGAAACTAAAACAACAAGACAAGTTCTTAGTGCATAACGGTAAACTTACCTACCTGCACAGCCACGTTACCGGCATTCATTACTTTATAGAAATAGAGACCATTGGCTAGGTCTGCTACGGAGAACTGGTGCTGACCACCACTAATGTTTTCATTTCTAACCACACGTCCGTTTATATCGGTCACCATCAGCACGCCGCTCAGCACTTCGCTTGATTGCAGCTGTACCAGGTCTGTGGCGGGGTTAGGATACAGGGTAATGGTTTTAGATGCAGACACATCGGGCACCGAAGTAGGTGTAGCGCCACCCAGGTCGAAACCAAACAACTGAACTTGCGCTACAGTAATAGCAGGATGAGGGTTTTGCAACATCACAACATGTTTAGCCCTGTCTACATAATAACCAAACGGACCATTTCTGCCATATACTTCTACAACCAGGCTTTTGGTATTATCATAAGCGAATGGTGTAGCCAGCGTTATCTCTACCCAACCTGGTACCGATACACTGTAAGATGCAGCTGTAAATACCTCGGTCAGATTGCTGTGCAGTGTAGGTGTAGCATAGTTGGTATCAGCAGTCTGCCCCAGTTTAACGCTTAGATTCGTGATGTCGAATATAAACTTGGTTCCGCCCTGGTGCATTTTATAATAGATACGGCTAATGGTACCTGATGGAGCCACGCTCCCGTTGGCCATATCTTTAAAATAAGATGGTTTATACAGTACCTGCCATCTATCAGCCGAAGTACAGTCAAACGGACAGCCGGACATTTGCACACCAGGGCCGGTTTCGTCCATGGCATACTTCGGTGTTCCGGTATTGTGACCACCGCCACCTGTAGGCACATACACCAGGTTTACCGTTTTAGAAGCCTTGTTATCGGCAGGGTTGGGGTCGGTATTACCTACAATCTCTACCGTACGCACCAGGGTAGCATTGGGGAAACTCTGGGTAAAATTGTACGTATCATTTACCTGCTGCATGGTAGAATCGCCGGGGGCAATATTACCGATCATAGAAGTAAAACTCAGCGAGTTCAGCGTATCGGTAGTGCTGCCTTTAATCACATAAGTTTTAATCTTAAAGATGTGTGCGGTAGTAATAGGCGTACTGCTTTTGTTAATAACCCGGAAAGAGATCGGGTAAGCCTGGCCACTGTTAATGGTGGCGCCATTCGCAGGTGTTGGAATCACCATTTTCACATCAATCTGCGCCTGCGCCGTGTGTGCCATCAATGCACCGGAAAGGGCCAGAAGACTGTTTCGTAGAATTCGTTTGTTCATGTTAAGGATTTGAGAAGTAAGACCGGGGCTTTCTACCTCCCGTTGGCTCACCAACCAAAATCATTGACGAACGGCCAAAAACTATTGACCAACGTCAAAATAGCTCCCACAAAGGGTTTAAACCTTGTTATCAAACACAAAAAGCTGCACTTTCATACTAAGTATAAAAATGCAGCCAACCCACTATTATGCAAAATATATTACGAGCTTCAGTGAAGCAAAAATTGTTCTTTTAATGTTTCTGCCACAGGTTTCCGGTAACTCTTGCCTACCGGCACTACCTTATCGCCAATGTAAAACTGGTGTTGCATTACCTGCTCTACCTTATCCATATTTACGATATAAGACCGGTGAATGCGTAAAAAACGATGCAGGTTCAGCATGGTTCCTATATGCTTCATGGTACACAATACCATAATGGTTTTATCCTCGCAATAAATGCGCACATAATTCTCCACCCCTTCTACCAGGCAGATCTTATCAATATCTACCCGAACAAAATTGAGATCCGATTTTACAAAAAAGTACGGCAGCTTTTTTTCTGCAACAGGCATTGGTTTGCCCGCCGCACCCGAAAGCCAGCGCTGCACTTTATATACCGAATGCCTAAAGCGCTCCAGAGAACAGGGTTTTACCAGAAAATCGACCGCATCTGCTTCAAACGCTATACTCGCCATTTCCGCATCTTTCGAGAGCAGCACCAGCGCCGGCAGGTTTTCTGTGCCGTATACTTTGCCCCTGGCCTCCGCAAGCGGCACCGCTGCATACAATACATCTACTGCATGCTGGTCCAGGTATGGATACGCGGCCTGCATATCGCCAAATACAGCAACGAATGCTATATCGGGCAACTGTGCCACATACCCTTCCAGCACCTTTCGTGCAACCGGGTCTCCCTCTACAAGCACACAGTTTAGTTTCATTTTCAAATATTTACACCAACCACGGGCATCACTTATGCCGTCTCACTAAATAACAGCCGGATACCGGCCCACCAAACTACAGCCCCTGAGCAAAAGCCACCTTACCGTTCACAACATTAATTGCACAACGCTTGCCGTTCAGAACATTCCTGAAACAATACCTTATTACAGCCCTGCTGCTCGTAGCCTGCTTTGCCGCACACGGGCAGGAATTCCTTTTTCAGAACATTAGTAATGAAATGGGGTTACCCTCGCGGGAATGCTACAATATTTTACAAGACAGCAAGGGCTACCTGTGGCTGAGCACCGAAACCGGCCTTTGCCGGTACAATGGCACCAACCTCACGGTATTCGATGGCAGCAACGGACTGCCCGAAGGCGCTACTTACGCGTTAACCGCAGCACCCGACGGTACGCTCTGGGGTGTAACCAGCCAAAACAGGATCATCTGTTACAAAGATGGCCGCCTGTCAGAAGCGCCTTTCAGCAAAACTTTTTCGCAACTGGTAAGTAAGCGCTCGCTCGCCTCCCAGGCCGCTATAGACGGGAATGGAGAATTGCAGATCACTACCAAAGACAAAACCTTTCTGATAGATACCCGCCGCAACCATATTACCGTTAGCACCAAGGCAGATAGCGCTACCCACGCGTATCTCTACATGCACAATAGTTTGCTGCAAATCCTGAAACCTGTAAGTTCTCCTACACAAGCGCCACAAACCCAATATGCCATCATTAAAATAATAAGCGGTACAAAAGAATCGGTTATTCCCGTGCCTTTCCGGCCGCAGCATTTTCCACACTGGCGCATGCACACCTGTAAAATAGGTTCGCAGGTGTTTTTCAGCATTCACAACCGGTTATACCGCATCGACAGCAACCTTAACTATACCATACAAACCTTGCCGGCCAATATCATTTGTCTTTACCGCGACCGGCACAATGGTTTGTGGGCAGGCATGGCGCAGCAGGGTGTGCAATACTTTCCCGATCCCTGCCGCTCCGGTTATTCTACCAACAGCCTGGGCGGGTATTCGGTATCCGGCGTTTGCGAAGACAATGAAGCCGGCATTTGGTGCACTACGCTGGAGCAGGGTGTATTTTACAACCGCAATAGAAAAGTATGGTCGCACAACCAGGTTACCGGTGCCGGTAAAAAAGTGGAGCTGCTAAAAAATGTAAACAACCATATTTTCGTCTCTTCTGCCGAAGGCAGGCTGGCCATGATGAACCTGCAAGGCACGGCCCACAAGCTGTTCCACTTCGATTCGCCTTCCGTCGTTACAGATATTGTAAAAACCGCCGGTGGCTGGCTGGTATCGAGTAATAACTTCCTGCTCAGAACAAACGACAGCCTTGAAAAACCCCACGCGGTAAAAGCCGCCTGTAGTGTATGCATACCCGGGGCTTACCGCATATGCCTTACCTCCGACAACCGCACATTTGTCATTCACCACTCCAATATTTATGAACTAAAAGGAAACCAATTGGTTTCCTTTCCAAAACTTACCGGCCCAGCAGGAAAAGCCATAGCCGATGCCGGAGGCCAAACCTTGCTGCTGGGTAGCCGCGATGGTTTGTTTTTTATGCATACCGGCACCGGAGACATAAAAAAAATGAGCGATACGCCCGCTACAGTAAACCAGATCTTAAAAAGAAAAAACGGGGAAATATGGATTTCGGCACAAACAGATGGGCTGTACAAACTGGAAGGCTCTGCCGTAAGCAAAATAGACATTCCGTTGCTGGAGCAGGCGGTGGTGTATGATTTTACCGAAGACTACCACAACAGGATTTGGGTGGGTACCAACAAAGGACTTATCAGGATAGAAACAAAACAGGGTGTTTTTCATGCGCAAAACATTACCCGGTCGGAGGGCTTGCCTTCTCCTGAAGTATACAAAGTAGCTGCCGATAGCCAGCGGGTGTATTTATATACGGTAGAAGGGCTGGCCAGTTTTCCGGTAAACGAGTCGCTGGAAAACGAACAGCCACCAGCCATTTACCTGCATTCCTTTTATGTAAACGACACCACCCCTGTGCTTTCATTGCAAAACCTTTCTTTTCCCCACCATCAACATACTTTCGACATTACTTTCGACGCGCTCACCTTTAAGAAACCTACAACCTTGTTGTACAGCCTTCATGGCAGTAAGGATCGCCTGGTGGCAAACCACGGCAACAGCATTCACCTAAGCGTTTTACCTCCGGGTCATTATGAACTCACCGTTTATGCCGTTAACAACAGCGGTATTCAAAGCAAAAAACCTGTAGTTATTTCTTTCAGCATTCGAAAGCCATTCTGGTTGCAGCTTTGGTTTATGGGCCTCTGTTTACTGCTATTTGCAGCGGCCTTGTACCTTACCATCAAACTCATTATCCGTAAGGTAAAAGCCGAAGCCCAGGAAAAAGCCCGCACCGCCACCCTTATTGCCGAATCGCAGTTATCGGCCCTGCAATCGCAGATGAATCCGCATTTTATTTTCAACGCCATCAACAGCATCCAGAGTTATATTCTTAAAAAACAAGACCAGGAAGCCTATAACTACCTGGCCAAATTCAGCAAGCTCATCCGCAAAGTGCTGAACAACTCCCGCGAGCAAACCATTCCTTTGTTTAAAGAAATCGACACCATAGAGCATTATGTAGCGCTGGAGCAAATGCGTTTTAGCAATAGCTTTAGTTTTAATCTCGATATAGCTGCCGATGTAGACCCATACGAAGTGATGGTGCCGGTCATGCTCATTCAACCTTATGTGGAAAACGCCATCTGGCATGGACTTATGCACCTCAACGGAGAAAGAAAAGGCATTTTATCGATTGGCATTACCCGCCAGCAAAACCTGCTCAGGATAACCGTAGAAGACAATGGCATAGGCAGGCAGCAAGCAGCCGCGTACCGGCAAAGCACCCCGCACCACCCTGTAGCCATGACGGTAACCGAGCAACGAATTAATATTATCAGGTCTATGCAGCATTATGAAGGTGTTGAAATAAGGATTTCCGATATTGATCAAACACCCGACGGCATTACAGGCACACGAATAGAACTATTCTTACCATTCATTTATAACACCGAATCATGAACCCTACCATACATGCGCTGCTTGTAGATGATGAAAAAGAAAGCCGTGAGGTATTGCATACACTCATCAGGCGCTACCATCCGCACATTCATATTACCGGTGAGGCCGCCAGTGCCGAAGAGGCTTACCAGCAAATCGTAACCCTTAAACCCCAACTGGTTTTTCTTGACATCCATATGCCCAGAGGCGATGGATTTTCGTTGCTCAAACGGTTCGATTCGCTGCCGTTCGAGGTTATATTTGTAAGCAGCTATGATGAATACGCCATTAGCGCCATCCGCTTCAATGCATTGGATTACCTGCTTAAGCCGGTAGAAGTTGCCGATCTTGCATATGCCATTAATAAAGCTACCGACCGCATTCAAAGCAAGCAGCACCTCAGCAACGAGTATGTAATAAACCTGCTGCACAGCCTCAATCCGCAAAACACAGATAAAACCCTGGCGGTACATGCCGGAGATAAAGTTAAAATGATACGCAGCGAAGAAATTGTGTCTATTGAGGCCCAGGGCAGGTATTGTAACCTTTTCCTGGAGAATGGCAGTCAGTATACCACTGCCAGGTATCTTAAAGATTTTGAAGATTACCTGGAGCGCGACGCAGCTTTTATCCGCATTGGCAAAAGCCACCTGATCAATGCCCGGCACATCCGCGATTATACCAAAGGCGAATGGTGTATTATCACCATGACCAATGCCCAAACCTTTGAAGTGGCCCGCCGCAAAAAACAGGAAATACTCGAACGGTTGAAAAAGCTATAACGCTAAATAACATAAAGACCGGCCTGGTATCATTTACAGGCCGGTCTTTATTATTGTCGGGGCGAAGTGTTGATCCACACATCCGTTAATTCTTTAACCCACCAGGTTATATCTGAATATGCAGACCTGACAGGAGCTATCGCACCTGGCAGGCATCACAAACCAGCCACAACATACTGACAATCAATATTTGATATTTTTTTCAAAAAAACTTTCGCTATTGTGTCCAATTTCTGTCTGCTCAGGCATTATTGGGGTATAAAATCATTACAACATGAAACAACGTATCAATGTATTCGCAAAAGGCGCCGAAGCCATGAAATCTATGTTTGCTTTAGGCGCTTACCTGGGCAAGTGTTCTATTGAGCAACCGCTGCTACACCTGCTGTATTTCCGCGTATCGCAAATCAATGGTTGCGCCTACTGCCTCGACATGCACTACAAAGACCTGCGCGCTATTGGCGAAACGGAGCAACGCTTGTATATGCTTAGCGCCTGGAGAGAAGCACCGTTCTACACCGAGCGCGAGCGTGCCGCCTTTGCATGGGCCGAAGCCGTTACCAATGTACACGATGGCTATGTGTCTGACGAAGTGTATGAGATAGCCCGCCAGCAGTTTTCAGAAACCGAAATCATAGACCTAACCATGGCTACCGTAACCATCAATAGCTACAATCGCATTAATATTGCTTTCCGGGCCGAGGCAGGTGGCTATAAAGTAGGCCAGTTCGCGGCTGCCCACTAATGGCAATCCTGGCTTATATTTATTCAAAACCATTAAACGAAATACCATGAAAGATTTTATGTTTTTATTCCGCCGGCCGGAATTTGACCATAGCAAAGCAGATCCTAAAGAGATGGAAGCCGTAGCCCAAAAATGGCAGGATTGGATAGGCAATATTGCCGCGCAGGACAAGCTGGTAGCTACCGGCCAGCGCCTGAGTACCGATGGAAAAGTGCTTAAACCCGGCGGCATTATTACCGACGGGCCGTTTGTAGAAATCCGCGAGCACCTCGGTGGTTATATTGTAGTAAGGGCCGAAAGCCTGGAAGAAGCCACTACGCTGGCGCATGGCTGCCCCATACTGGACGAAACCGGCAGTGTTGAAATCCGCCCTATACTTTAATACCTTAGCTTATACTACCCAGCCATTTCATAACCCGGAATGGTTGGGTTTATTTCTACCATGCATACCGGACACGAATCCTTAAAGCACCTGTTTCAGCAGGAATTTGCCAAAATGGTGGCTGTAATCAGTAAACAATACGGGTTACAACACATCGAAACGGCAGAGGACATTGTAAGCGAAACTTTTTTGCTGGCAGCAGAAACCTGGGGTATAAAGGGTACACCACCCAACCCTACCGCCTGGCTCTACACCGTAGCCAAGCAAAAAACGCTGCTCCTGTTTCGCCGCAACGGCATTTTTGAACAAAAGATAAAACCCGAACTTACCCTGCGCCAGCACCAGGATGATGACCCGCACACCTTGAATTTCTCTACGCAAAATATTAAAGACAGCCAGTTGCAAATGCTCTTTGCCGTATGCAACCCTGCCATTGCCAGCGAAGCGCAGATTGGGCTCGCATTGCGGATCTTGTGCGGTTTTGGCATCGACGAAATTGCAGAAGCATTTTTATCGAATAAAGAAACCATCAACAAAAGGCTGTTCCGCGCCAAAGAAAAATTACGCGAGGCTCAGCTCCGCATGGAGCTTCCTCCGGCACATGAGATACCGGCAAGGCTGGGCAATGTGCTGCATATCATTTACCTGCTGTTTAACGAAGGGTATTATTCCAAAACCAGCAACCGCATCCTGCAAAAAGAGCTGTGTATAGAAGCCATGCGGCTGGGCATTATGCTTACAGAGCAAGAAAGTACCAACCTGCCGCAAACCAATGCCTTACTGGCGCTCATGTGTTTTCATGCATCCAGGTTCGAAGCGCGGGAAACCAATAGCAGCACACCTGTATTGTACGAAGCGCAAAACGAAACCTTATGGGATCGGGCCCTTATTCAGCAAGGCATTTACTTTCTACAACTCTCGGCACAGGGCAAAGCGCTTACCTCATACCATATTGAGGCCCGTATTGCCTACTGGCATTGTATAAAAGAAGATACTAAGGAAAAATGGGTCGATATTTTGCAGTTATACGACCAGTTGCTGCACATCAATTATTCGCCTGGGGTAGCGCTTAACCGGGTGTTTGCCGTGTATAAAGTTTACGGTGCGCCTAAAGCAATAGCAGAAGCCGAAAAATTGAATGTAGACCGCAATCATTTTTACTTTCTTTTACTGGGCGAATTATATAGCCAAACCGAGATAAACCAGTCTCTTACATATTACCGGCTGGCATTGTCGCTGGCCAAAACAGCAACCGAGCAATTGGGCATACAACAAAAAATAGACCGGTTGGCACAGTAAGCCCTCCGGTCTATTGAGTAAAGGCAGCAAGCAAAGGCTACGCCCTGTATTGTTAAGTATTAACGCTCCCAGAAGAAAGGAGGCGCAATGCCCAGGCTTCTCAGGTACACATATCCCTCACCACGGTGGTGAATCTCGTTATCGATAAAGTAGAAGATAGAAGAGCATACCGTGCCTTTATACTGGCCAAAAGTCATTACCTCTTCCTGGAAACGATCGGCACCAATCTGGTTCCAATACGTATCAATGCTTTCGGTAGCCTTATCCCAATGCTCCAGCAACTGTGCTTTGGTTTTTATGTCTTCGAAATGTTCGTTCAGCGCCTGGGTTTCGCCGGTTGCAATTTCGCGTAGGCCAGGAGCGCCAATAGCCAGCAGCTCCATTACCATCTTAGCAAAAGTACGCATACCGCCAATGCTGTGGTTAAACAGATCCTGCTCCGGAAAAGCATCGATTACACGGCGGGTAAGCGCACGGTGACCCTGCCAATGTTTCAGTAAATCTTCCTGGCTTATTACGCCTAATGTTTGAGTGTCCATAAGTTATTGTTTTGAGGTTTATTGCTTTTGTAATTCAAAACTAAAACCACCTGGTGACAACCCTATGTCAGCAGCTTTTTGCCCGGCCAATATTTTTTCTCAGGGTTTATAACTATCGCTGGCCAATCAACTCAAAAAAACGCTTCTTATAGGTTTCGGAAATAGGAATAATCGCATCGCCAATCTGAATACGGTCGCGCTCAATGGAATCTATCCGATCCGGCGCTACCATATAGGATTTATGCACGCGGCATAAAACATGCTCGGGTATCTCCTGCTCCAGCTCGCTAAAAGTCTGCAAAGTCATTATCTTTTTGGCAAGGGTATGAATGCGGCGGTAATCGCGCATCCCTTCTACATACAATATATCGCCCAACAATACCTTCTCCAGCCGGTACTCGGTTTTAATAAAAATAAACTTCTTTTCTGCCACCACCGCTTGCCGTTTTTCAAAGTGCTCCTTAGCCCTGCTTACGGCCGCAAAAAAACGTTCAAAGGTAAATGGCTTGAGCAGGTAATCGGTTACGCGCAGTTCGTAGCCCTTTAGCGCATATTCGTCATAAGCAGTGGTAATGATCACTTCGCATTTAACCCCTGCCGTTTCCAGCAAGCGTATGCCCGATAGCTCGCCCATATTGATGTCGAGAAAAATAAGATCAACCGGATTGGCTTGCAGGTACACCAGCGCCTCTACGCCACTATCAAATGCAGCCACCAGTTTCAGAAAAGGAATTTTCTGCACATAACTCCTGGTTCGCTCCAGGGCCAATGGTTCATCTTCAATGATGATGCAATTCATATGTATGGGTTAAAGGTAGATCAAGTGCCACAGTATACCGGTTATGCGCATCGGTTACCTGCAAGGTATGTTTATCGCTATAAAGCAGCAGCAGCCGTTTACGAATCAGCTCATTACCCAATCCATTATAACCATCCTCCACTGCCGTGCCAGGCAGGTAATGGTTGGTGCAGGTAAATCGGATTCCTGTTTCGTGAATGGTTATGGCAATGGTAATTACATTTCCTTCCTTTTTAGGAGCGCTGTGTTTAAAGGCATTTTCTATAAAAGGAATAAACAACATGGGTGCGATTTGATGGCCGGCAGCATTTCCTGCTACCGTATACTGCACATAATCGGGGTTCCTGGTTCTTATTTTTTGCAGACTGATGTATTTCTCAATATAAGCCAGTTCCTTTTCGAGTAAAATATGAAACGTTTTGGTTTCATATAGCATAAACCGCAACATATCCGACAACTTATTCAAATACAGCGAAGCTTTTTCGGCGTCCTGCGTGATGAGTACATCAATATTGTTAATCGTGTTAAAAAGAAAATGCGGGTTCAACTGCGATTTGAGCATGGCCAGTTCCATCTCATAATTCTTCCGCTTATAGGCTTCTTTCCATTTCAGGTCATCGTACCAGGTAAAAAAACTTTTAAACCCTAGCCCTACAGCGCCGTTCAATAAAGCGTTTACCATCATTACAATGCCCATGCCTATGATTGTCTCCACCGTCCAGTTCATCCGGCCCGGTTGGGTACTGTATAGTATGAGTTGCCCCATTGCCGTGCCGCACATTGCTACCACAAAGTTTGCCAGCAGCAAACCGCCTATGCGCCGGGGCGCCAGAAACCGTAGAAACAAAATACTGTAATTCGCATAAAAGCTGAGCAATGCCGGCAGCATGGCAAAACCAAACATGAGCGCATTCCAATACTCAAACTGGGTGCGAAACATAGGCTTATCTGCCGTAATTAGTCCAAAGCAAAGCGTTAGTAACCCAAAATAGATTAACCAATACAACAGATGCAATAAAACGATAACCAGTTTTTTCATAGCAGGCGATTGGAATAAGCAAGGCACCGTTACCCTTTAGACTTTCCGGCATAATAAAGCACATAGGCCGCTATCGTAAAAATAACAGAATAGCCTGCGGCCAGCAAATTAAGGTTCAATCCTTTGGGCAGCGTCTTCACTTTCATTACAATCAACTGGCAGTAAGTATAAGGAAACAGGCAGGCGTAATCCCAGGTTTCGATAAGCAGGAGCGCCGCTACTACCATGAGCAACCCAACACCCACCGATACCAGGAAGTTGCGAAACACCAGGCTAAGCAGGTACTGCGTGGCTATGATGGGCAGGCAGGCCAGGAAAAACCTTGCGTTTAACTGCAGCAGGTATTGTACCGGTAGCGGATCTTTGGGCATGGTACCGCTAAAAATGAGTGTGGGTAAGATACCCGATACCAATAACCCAATGTTAAAAAACACAAAGAATTTCAAGGTTAGGAAGACAATGGTCAGGAGCTTGGCGAAAAAAATGCTGGTATAAGTTTGTGGCGTAGTGTGCAACTGTTTCCAGCCATTGTTGCGGTATTCGAGCTGCATTACCAGGCTGGCGGCCAGCACAATACCTACAGGCAACAGCAACACACCCATAAACTGCCAGAGCTGCGAGGTATACACCATCCATGCATTGGCGCCAACCTGGTTCAGATGGTTATGTTTAACCAGGAAACCAATGAAGAACATAGCAGGCAGAAAGAAACCACCCGCAATGCCCAACCAGGCGGCTGCGCTGCGGCGGGTTTTAAGCCATTCGCTTTGTAAGCTGTGCAAGAAAATCATACAATTAGTTTTGGGTGAGGTTAATAAAAATGGATTCGAGATCGTTTCTGATGGTGCTTACCTGGTATATGGCAATGTTCTGCTCCTGCAATTGCGCGTTGAGCATCGCAATGGTTTCGCGGGCAGTAACCGGCACAATCACCTGCCCATCGGGCATTACAACTGGTACAAAACCTTTGGCCATCATCAATTTCCGGGTTTCCTCGGGATTGCTGGTGAGGTAGCCCGTTGCCGCTGATTGGGCCTGCCGTTGCTGCAATTCATCCAGCCGGCCCTGGAATTTAAGCTGACCGTTGTGAATAATACCGGCGTGTGTGGCCACCCGTTCAATTTCGGTAAGCAGGTGACTGGAGATGAGGATGGTCATACCCTGCTCTTTATTCAACTGCTTTAGCAAAGCCCGTATTTCCAGTATACCGGCAGGATCAAGCCCATTGGTTGGCTCATCCAACACCAGCAGTGCAGGATTGTGCAGCAATGCTATGGCAATGCCCAACCTTTGTTTCATACCCAATGAGAACTGCCCCGCTTTTTTAGCACCGGTGTGCGCAAGCCCTACAATATTCAGTACTTCTGCAATACGGTTAACCGGGCATTGGTAAATTTTTTGCAGCACCTGCAGGTTCTCTTTTGCGGTTAATTGCGCATACAGCGAAGGCGTTTCTATCATTGCCCCTGTTTTGCGGAGAATGGAAATACGGTCGGTATCCAGCGATTGCCCAAACAGTGTAATGCTGCCTTCCTGCTTGCGCAGCAAACCCAGCAAAAGCCGCAGCGTAGTGGTTTTGCCTGCGCCATTGGGTCCCAGAAACCCATAAATGGCTCCTTGTGGCACGGCCATATTTAAATCCTGCAATACCGTTTCATGCTTGCCATAGCGGTAGGAGAGCCGGTTGGTTTCAATACAATTCATTGTTCCTGCATTTAAGTTTTTCTACATTACCCAGCGGCTGTGCAAATTCATCAGCCATCTTATTTCCGGGATTATTAAACAGCAAAGTATCCTGCTCATATCAATTGGATTTTCTTCTTCTGTTCAAAAGTAGCGGCGCTATGGCCTGTCAAAAACTTCGTTATGCAACTTTCAGGTGTTTGTCTGCCAAAGGGGTATTTTATCCTGCAAAAAATTGAGCCGCCTGGTTGTCTTAATCATATCAGGGCAGCTATAGAACAAATCTCAAATTCAATAGCAACATCCGAAATCAATGAAAGATCAACCGGTTTTTACCCAACCATTTCATTTGGCCCGATGGTCTTAGTAGTTATTCTAAACCTTTATTTACACCAAGATGAACAAAAGATTACTCCTATTAGGCTTATCCCTGGCATTCGGACAAATGCTCCATGCACAAACACTTTCTACCAAAACAGGATTCCGTTTTTGGGAGCACCACAGCCCGGGTATTGCAGGCTCCAAACCTGTAAACTGTACACAATCCGGTTTCGATTTTGTGAACCACAAATATTACAACAGCTTTGATACTGCCCGTTTTGGACACTATGCCAATGGTGAAGAAGCTAACCTGGATATGGTAGAAGACGGCGGTTTATACGGCGGTGGCCCAACCACTAAATTTGCCTTTACCTCTGGCGTGAGCGTTATCTGGAACGGAGATATTGAGGGCAATGGCATTACACTGTGGATGGAAGCACCAGCATCGTTCAACTATGCTACAGCTACGCTGGTAAGCAATATTACCTCGGCTTACAATGCAGCAACTGCTACTAAAAGAATTGGGGATGTAAAAGACAACGGTGTTTACCTGGCCAAAATCAGAAACACCCAGATGTATGTAGCCATGCGCACCTTCAACGTAAAAAACAGAGGCGGTGGAAACAATGATGTTTACTTCGACTTTGAATACAAATACGGTACCGTTCCTGCAACAGGGCTCGACAATGTAACCAGCGGCAGCGCGTTAAATATTTATCCTAACCCTGCTACCGACAATATCAAACTGGAAAACACGTTGAATAAGAGCGTAACGACCAAAATCGTTTCTATTAACGGCCAGGAGCTTCAGTCTTTCCAAATGGACAAAGGCGTTTCTCAAATGGTTAACATCAGCAACCTGAGCAGTGGTATGTACTTTATCATCTGCAACTCTGCTGATGGTCAGAAATATGTGCACAAATTCGTTAAAGGATAATTAAACTAGCAATTTATCCGGGGCCCGAATCCCAGGATGCTGCGCTTTCAGCTGACAATATTTGCGCAGTGTACATGCCAGACAAGCGGCTATGTATTATGAAGCAAAAACTCAGACCTGATACACTCCGGAGCAGACAAGATTATTCTTGTCTGCTTTTTTTATGAACAGTTGCACTACTGTGGTTTAAACCCACTTGCAGGAGATTGCCCAATAAGACCAAAAGGCATTACCGGTGCATATGTTCCGGGGTTATGATCCCAGTTAAACTCTTTATTCGCCTCGTTAAAAATATAGACCGGTATGCCATTTACTTTCATGCTATCGCAATGTGAAACCGGGTAAGGATAAGGCAGTACTACAGAAGGCCGGATTGCCGAATGAGGTACCGGATCGGTGTTGGCCACTACCGGTTGCAGGTGTTGATACAACTTCACAGAGATGCCGAAAGTTGCAATACCAGCTGCAGCAAAAAGCCAGCCGGCAATAGGTTTGCGGTAAAAGAGTACCACCAGCAGGATAACCGAGAAATAGCTGTAACCAGCCATAAAACGAAAATCGGGAACGGTATAACAAACAAACGCGAAACCAACGAAACCTGTGTAAATAGCCAAGCGCTTATAATAATCGGGCTTTTTACCCACCCAACAAGTGGCCAGCAGCATTAAATAGGCAACCAATGTACCGCCCAGCAGCAGTTTATCCAATATTCTCAGATGCTGGAACCAGAGATGATAACGCTCCCATCGCCCCATCGCCATCACTTCGTCAACCGGTAAATTAGCCCAGCGGCTGAACGGACCATATTTAATGCCATTCAGATCGACCGTGGCAATGGTATCCGGAATTTTCCATTCGGGATTAAGCATCTTCAATGACAGATTCGGATACAACAGGTAACCCGATAGCATATAGTTGCTTATTAACCATGGCACAATGATCAAAAGGGCTGGCAGCGCAAGCCACATTACCCTTTTTATGAGCAAGCCCGGCTTGCGCAACAATATAACAGCCACTGGTAGCAGCAATACCACTGCCGATATTTTAATGCTTATCAGCAGGAATACGCTCACTGACAGGTAAAACAGCAACGCGTTGTCTTGCTGCTTTTCTTCAAAAAAGAACAATTCGTACAGCAATAACAACGCCCAGAATGTGATTACAAAATCAGCAGATGGATCTACCACGTGGTACACTGCAATAATGGGGAAAAACAGGAACGGGAATACCAGGCCCCCAAAGTTGCTGATGGCGGGTATATGTTTCCACAGCTTTCGCTCTTCTCCCAAAAACAAAATAAGCCAGAGTATAAAAAAACCATTGAGCTGATTTAAAGGTTGCCCTGTGAGGAATCGCATATTAAAAACAGACGCCAGCACATGCCAGGTAGAGTTAAAAGCCAGGCGGCCATGCAGGTTGCCTAAACCGTTTACAATGCCGTATTCGTTAAGCCAGCGAATAAACGATGCATGATACAATGCTTCGTCATAACTGATCGATTGAAGCGCACAGAAATAAGTTACTGGAATAAGCGCCAGGCCGAAAAGCCATTTTTGAGCCCATAGCGACCTGAAGAAAAGCCCCTGGTTACGGATCGACGACCATACGGCTATTCCTGCCAGTGGTATATGAATAAGCCAGGAGGTGGGGGACATAAGACTCCACCAACGTGCCACTACTGCTATGATGATAATACCAACCCCCGTATAGTGCCAGCGGTTGCTGAATGTCTTTTTTAATACATCATGCCATACCAACGCGCCACATTCGAAACTAACCCACAACACATACACAAAAAGGAAGATCAGAGCCAACATATAAAATCTGTATAAAAATTATTTCGTAAGATAATCATTTTTAAATCTCACCAGAGCCAGGCAAAAACAACATCAACTATACGTTTGAGTACAATAAAAAAACATCGGGCAAAATCATTTTTACACGCACCATTAACCCATTGACTATCCTCAAACCAAGCGACATTTTGATACTTTTTGCGTGCCCAACGAAAATAGTAGCAGGTCTATTTATCATGAATATTTCACCTAATTACTTCATAATTTAATAACAAAACGCTCAAACCCAATACCAGCGCCAACTTTGCCACAGCACAACACTTTCGATAAAAAAATAAATAGATCATTTTATCATAAATTAATAATTATTCATAGATTTGACGTCCACCCAACCAAAGACTATGAAACCTACCCCTTCCACCTACTGCGTCCCGAGAACGTAGTGTTATAAAAAAATATTATAGCCATTACTAACCGGTATTGCCGGTAGTTATGATCTTATGACTGCATTAATGGGCTTTCCCCATTTAACGGTCATGCTATTGTACTCCACAGTCTTATTATTCGTAACAGAAACCTATTAAACCTCAATCATGTATTCACAGTTTGTTCAATCGCTCACCAGCGGCTCGGGTCTAACCTCTTCTTTTGTACAAGCGGCAAACAGCATTAAATCTTACTGCACCTGGATTGCATCTCAGTCGGTGGGTGATGCCGGATTAAACGCTACGCTGGTTACCATTAAAACCCATGCGGCCTCCTGGTACAACAGCATATACCCTACTTACCTGGATATGCCGGATACGATTACCACCTCCGGTACGCAAATCACCGGCGACCTGAATATGCTTATCTCTTTGGCAAAGCAGCTCCAGACCGCTCCCTCCTCCTCGCTGGAGCAACAGATTACCCAATACGCCAACGCACTGATCGGTACCTTAACCGGCTTGCAAACCGAAATGTCTTCGCTGGCAACCGACATCGCCACTTTTGGAGGTAACCTTACCAGTGATGCGCGTACCATGCAAAGCACCATGCAAAGCATAACGGTTACCATCAATAACCTTAACAACCAGCTGGTGCAGCTGTATGGCCAGCTGCATGCTTTACAAAACGCTACCTGCCCCAACCAGGGCGATATTAACGCTTGCAACAACTCTATTAATGCCGCCCGCCAGCAACTGGAAACCGAAATACAGGCCGCCAATATCTTTAACCAGGCGCTGAATATGTGCCAGTCGGCCATAGGCGGGGCAGGCTACCTCGCCTCCTTCTGGCAAGGCATGACTGCAGACACCGGTTCATGTATAGCCAGTCTCCAGCAAATATCCAGTGTATCTGCAACGATATTGCTCCTCGACCTGGAAAGCAACCAGGCCAACTGGAATAACCTGGATGCTACCCTGCAACAAATTTCTCAACAGATATCTACTTAATAGCACCACTTTATTCACCATTTAAACCAAAAAAAATGAAAAACACCACCAACGTGGCAGACGCCCAAACATCAACCTCTACCACCACGCCACAATTGCTGAGAAGCACTGCTAAGCTGGCAATCATGCAACCTACAGCGCAGCAACTGGCAGACTACACCAATGCCTTGCTGGCCATTAACAGTTATGCATACGCCATCACCAACCAACAGTTGCCCATACTGGACTACCCACCTACCAACTACGGTAACTTTACAGCCCAGTTTGCACCGGCCAAGCAACACGCGATGAACTGGTCTACCAACATTTTTGTGTCGATGATCCAGCTGCCCACTACCATTGTAAACCAGGCGGCCAACCTGTTTAACATGGAGCAGCTTATGATTAACGCTTACCTTAATGCGTTGATCCTGGACCCTACCAATGCTACGGCCAAACAAGGATTGCAAAGCGCACTCACCACTGTAAGCCAGCTTATTCAAACCCAGGTTACTGCCATCAACAGCATTCAATCGCAGCTTACCACCTTTAATGCCAACATCCTGAGCGATGCACAAGTGCTTACTCAGATTGCTGCAGATGCACTGAGCGATGCAGGAGACGACCAAACCAAAATTACCCAGCTCACTGCCGACATTAAAAGCCTGAACGCTTCTATCTCAGCAGCGCAAACCTTACTTACCGTTTCTGAAATCGGTATTGGCTTGTCTCTTTTCATAGGATTGATAGGCGCGGTATGCTGCGTTATCCCTGGTGCGCAAGGCATTGGCGTGGGTCTGATTGTAGTAGGTGTAGCTGGCGAAGCTGCTTCTATTGCCGGCACCGTGATTGAAACCAAGAGCATCCAGGCTATGCAGGGTCAGATCGCATCTGACCAAACACAAATCCAGGGCCTTAACCAGGATATTATTTTGCTGCAAGGTGTAAGCACACAGTTCAATGAGCTGTACCAAACCAACCTTAAAGCGCAGGCTGCATTAACCACCATTGGCAATATGTGGACGCTGCTGGATACCGCCATCAACGATGTATCTACCGAACTGGCTACTGTAGGCACCGATGTAACAGCCACACAATACCAACAGGCGCTGAACGACTTTACCGAAGCCGAAAGCAGCTGGAACGACCTGGTTGTATTTGCTACCGCCCTGTCTAAAATCAACTACAGCTGGCAGGATTCCAACGGTACCTGGCACAACTACGGTACCCAAAATCCTCAGGCCAACAATGGTAATGTTAACCAGATTCCTTCTGCCGCGTAACCAACCATTTGCTATTCTATATTCGCCTGCGGTAAATGTTTTGCCGCAGGCTTTTTTAACCTTTTTACAGCTACAACCATGCATAAACTCATTTTAAATTCGCAGAATACCGCGCAGATGGTGGTAGACTACATCAACGCATCCAACCAGGTATGCAGTTATGCGATGTCTATCCATACCACCCAATTGCCTGCCCTTGTAACGCCTCCTGCCAATTATGGCAATTTTGTGCAAACCTTTGCCCAGGCTAATGAAGATGTAATGGGTTGGATAAACGAAGTGGTACCCGATTTTAACTTGCTACCTACAGCGTTTATCAACTACAACACCTTATTTCAGCAACAGATAAGCACGGTGCAGGATCTTTTACAACAACTCAAAGCCCAACCCTCCAACCCGGCAATCCTTGCCAGTATACAATCGGCGCTCAACCTGCTGGTAACAGAGGCCAGCGCCACCGCTACAACCATAAACGGGCTCGAAGCAGCTATTGCAGATTACCAGGCCCTTATTGCACCAGATGCCACTAAACTCAATGACCTGTGCACGCAAATTGCCGTTGCCGAAAACGCCGATCAAAATGCTATTGCACAATTAAACGGAGTGCTGGCCAACTTACAGGATGTGGTAGACGACCGCAATATTCTGGTAACGCTCAATATTCTGGCCAACATTAACGAGGGCATTTTTATTGCCATGATTGGTGTGGCGCTGGGTGTGGTATTTACCGGTGCGGCAGGTGTTATTGTAGGTATTGGTTTTGGTATTGGCAGCGCGGTTTTCACTACGCTGGAGCCGGTAGGCAAAGACATTGACTACCAGGAAACATTGCAGGATATCCAAACCGATATGAACAATGTGAATACCGAAATCGGTCTCATGAATACTACCATCGGTTTGTTGCAAAATCTGAATACCCAGTTTGCCAACATCGTGGCCCAAAGCAGTACGGCTCAAACCAATATTCAAACCGTACTCACTTTCTGGAAACAGATCCAGGCAGATGCTCAGCAAATTATAACCGACCTCTCCAAAACCATGAGCGATAGCGATATAGACCAGGCTATCAGCGATCTTGATACTGCTACTACGGCATGGAACAGTATTGAAGGGTATATGCAAAGCATTGTAAGCATTACTTACAATATAGACCCTACCGTTACCCTGGCGGCTTCGGTACAGGAAATGACCAACGCGCAGGTAAAACAGATGAACTAAGCATACTTTATACCAAACGAACTAAAACACCAAAGCCGCCCCCACAATACTGTAGAGGCGGCTTTGACACTATTATTCCTTAACCAAAGACGGTCAAATCTATATTTCAACATTATCCTCCGCAGTCCATTGCTTATCGATACCGGCTACATCTTCAATCAGTTTATCCAGTTTAGCCGCTTGTTTCCTGATGGTTTTAGGTCTTATATACAACCAATTGAAGATAATCCAGCCACCTGTAAGTGCATATGCAAGCACGGCCATTCCAATAGACATCTGTAGTGCAAACTCATACATATACAAGCCTATACCCGCCGAGAGCAGCACGAAATACAAGCTGAGCACAGTGGTTTGTGCAAACTTCTGCCGCTCTTTTAATCGCAGCAAATTATTCATGTATGTTTTACACGCTTTTGAGGTGTCTATATCTGCCAATACAAAAAACTGCCGGTTAGATACCAATACAAACATAACCATAGCCAACACCAGCAGTACAATACCGATCTGGGTGGTTATAAATTGGGGACGGGCAAAATACCAGATGACAATAACAACCACACAAGTAAGGACCAGCGCAGCGTTGGTCAGGATTAGCCTACGCAGGTTGCCGCGCTTAAATTGCTTAATCATTGCATGCAATGCATCCATATTGAGCGGTGCAATTTGCTGCTGGTGCCAGAGTTTTTTAATATCTATACTATCGCTGCTCATGTGCTTTGAATTTTTGGGTTAACTTCTCCTTTATCCGGTGAATTCTTACCCGAACATTGGCCTCAGAAAGACCGGTGATACTGGCAATTTGCGCCTGCTTCACGTCTTCCAGTTCTAACGAAATGATGATACGGTCGGTCTCCGGCAACTCAGAAATAAGCTTATACAGATACTGGATCTGGGGTTCCATATCTACTACCGTCTCCTCCTTTAAATCTATGGGTAACGGTGTTTTAGCATACCGTTTATCTTTTTCTATCTGCCGCAGACAATGGTTAGAAGCAATCCTGAAAATCCATGTGCCAATATCAGCGTCGTTGCGGAATTGCGCCAGCTTCTGCCATACGATCACAAAGGTTTCCTGTGTAAGATCACTCGCTGTTTCATAATCATTTACATACCCCATACACAGGCGAAATATTTTTTGCCAGTATACATTGTAGATATCTTCGAAACGCATCACTTGGTGGGAATGAATTTATTGAGTTGTGCAAAATACCAATCTTTATCGTCATACATTATAAAGTGTAAACCCTTATCTGCATAGTGCAGATCTGCGGTTTTCAGACTGGCGTATTGCGCGTCAATCGCAGGTTTAACCATACCACCTGCAAAATTCTTTTCTAAAAGAATGAGCGCCGGACACTGAATAGCAGGCATTTTGCTCCGCAGGTCGGTGTTGCTAAAATCGCAATACATTCCGGCAAATGTGGCCCGATCCGATCTTACACTCCAACCTATTACCGTATCCCGCATCATACTATCACTCACCAGCCTGGCCATAGATTTTTGTTGCATCTGCTCAAATTGCATATCTGTCATTGCGGTAATCTGGCTGGTTATACCGGTACAGTCGTTGTTTTCTTTTGCAACAAAAGCCGGGTTCATCAAAGCCGCCAGACAAGGCAAAGCATCTACCACCACAATTTTCTGGACCAGCTCCGGGTAGTCTGCTGCCAATGCCAGCGCAAGACCGCCGCCCATGCTGTGCCCGATGATGATGGGGTGTTCTATTTTATTGGCTTTAATATACCCAACAATAGCCGTCTCCCAGTTTTTAAAACTGGCATTATTTTGCGCAGGCACACCAGCAAAACCAGCCATTGTAAACGTATAGCAGGTATAATTCTTTTCATATACAGCCCTGGTGCCGGCCCAAACTTCGCCAGAGCAGGCAAAACCGGGAATAAAAATCAGGGCTTGCTTGCCTTTCCCTGATTTTCGCACTTCAAAAGGATTCGGATTGGCCTGTCCAAAAACATGGGCACACAATGCAAGGAATAAAAGAGTGATGATTGCAATGGTATACTTTTTCATATCTGTTTTTTTTAATCTCCTTTTAGATACATGCCATTGCAAAATGTTACAGCTATGCCGTATTTTTTTTACAACCCTTGTCTGCCATTTTTAACGTACAGCGTTTCCTTCCTCGTAATACAGACTTAACTGTGCCCATTAAAAACACAGAAACTGGAACTGTGTTCGCCTATATACTTTGCCGACTTTTGTGCAATGGATAGCGCAATCATACCTAAGTCAAAAGAAATTTCAGCCAATGGCTGGTTGAATGGTTTCATCGGAGTGCTTTTATTTAGTGGTTCTTTGCCAGCAACGAGGATGGCCGTATTAAGCTTAAACCCTGTATTTGTAACCGTCGCCCGTGCCACAATAGCAGCCCTGCTTGCACTTGCGGCACTACTGATCTTTAAGGAAAAGAAGCCCACCCAAAAACAAATCACTCCATTGTTGATTGTTGCACTGGGTGCGGTTGTGGGGTTCCCGTTATTAAGTGCATTGGCACTACAATATGTAACCTCTGCTCACTCCATTGTTTTTTTGGGGTTATTGCCGCTGGCCACAGCCGTATTTGCCGTATGGCGGGGAGGAGAACGACCTAAGCCAATATTTTGGGCCTTTTCGATTACCGGCAGCCTTTTAGTGATTGGATATGCAGTGGCACAAGGTCTTACCGCATCACCTATTGGCGATCTCTTAATGTTGGGGGCAATTATTCTTTGTGGATTAGGATATGCAGAGGGCGCTAAACTCTCAAAGACCTTAGGCGGTTGGCAGGTGATATCCTGGGCACTGGTACTTTCATTGCCCATTATGTTACCCTTAGCATTCACCTATATGCCATCGTCTTTTGCAAACGTTGGTATGGAAGCCTGGGCAGGCTTAGCTTATGTTTCCATATTCAGTATGTTTATTGGTTTTGTGTTTTGGTACAAAGGTTTGGCCCAGGGCGGCATTGCATCGATAGGGCAATTACAATTGCTTCAACCCTTTTTCGGATTAGCCCTGGCATCTTACCTTCTGCACGAAAAGGTTAGCATGGGCATGTTGCTCATTACAGTTGGTGTAATACTGTGTGTAGCGGGCTCCAGGAAGTATGCAAAATGATCTGCCACCTCGTGGTAAGATTTCATTTAAAGCAGGCAAATGTATATTCGCAACGAAATTTTTGCTGCACAAGTTGTAACATTTCCTGTACTTGAACGTTCATACAACGCAACCAATTTCATTTACCAGCAATTAAAACCAAACATTACTATGAAAGCAGCCTTCTTTTTTTTGATAAGTTTATTCTTTTCAATGACGGCATTCTGCCAAACAAACTCACATGTATGGAACGAGTTAACATCGAAGTTACAGATACTCGAAAATGATTACCAGAAATATTATCTCGCTAAGGACTATATACAAACAGTGCCCTTATTGAAGCAAATGATTGCATCTGCGGATAACCTGAAACTATCCGAGCCGGAGCAAAAGGAATTTGAGCCCAACATTAAAATGATTGAGGTCAATGCCTATTACAACCTGGCTTGTACCTATTCCCTGCTCAATAAAAAACAGGAAGCAATCAACGCCTTTGGAAAAGCGATTGAATGGGGTTATTCAGAATACCAACATGTGCAAACAGATAGTGACCTGGACAACATCCGGAAGGATAAAAAATTTATTGGTTTTCTGAGCCAGATAAAGCAGTATGACATGCTCAATATTCTTCAGCAATCCGGTAATTACCTGGAGGAAGATAAAAAGCCGCTACCTGTTTTTGTGTATCAAAATGCGGAAGATCAAAATCTTAAAGCGCTTAAAAAGTATTTCAACCTGGATTCCATAGCAGGCAATGGCGATGAAGTATCGAAGATCATTAACCTCATGTTGTATGTTACTAAAAGCATTGAATATGATGGTACCAATTCGGCTTTATGCGAGTTTGATGCTATTGATTTCTATAATTACCACAAAGCTACCGGCAAAGGGATCAACTGCCGGCACAAGGCAATGACCCTTAACGAAATGTACCTTGCCATGGGATTCAAGTCCCGTTACGTAACCTGTATGCCTAAAGACCAGAGCGACCCCGACTGCCATGTTATCAACTGCGTGTATTCCGAAACTTTAAAGAAATGGCTGTGGATGGATGCCTCTCATGGTATATATGTGATGGACAACAACAATAGAATGCTGGGTATTGAAGAAGTAAGAGAACGCCTGAAAAACAACCAACCACTGAAACTGAACAAAGAGACCGAAAGAACCAAAGAATGGTATCTTGATTATTACATGGCTAAAAATCTCTATTGGATTCAATGTACCAATATGAGCAAGTTCAATACCGAGAGCCGGTACAGAAACAACGACAAAGACCTTCAATATATCTCCTTAACTCCTTCGGAGTATGATGAGCGCAACCCTTATCTGAAAAACAATGTCATTACCCATAATCCAGCTTACGTCTGGCAGTTGCCGGGTAAAGAGTCAGCCTCCACCCCAAAAACTGTAGCACCGTAAATTGGGAAATGCGGGTAAATAAAGAAAGAATTTAAAAGCATAAAACAAAAAATCCGCATCGGTTGCTTCTAGGTGCGGATTTTTGTTTTTGATAGCTTTCTTATCTATATCCCCATATTTGCAGCAGCACAATTTCTACAGATACAGCTGTAGTAATTATAGCATTTTGAATAAAGCATTGATACAGTCTATCTTGCAACTTCAAAAGCTGAAAATGAGCGTCGGTCACCGAATATTAAACAAGGTATTTTCATAAATACTTGTCAATATTTTCATTCCTGCGTATGGAAAATAATTGTCGTTTGTGCTACCTGACATTTCCTATCTGGCGAGCCTTTGGATATACTTTGCTACGGCAACCAGTAAGAGGGCGAAGATTCCGAAAAGTAATACCATTCCTATACAGTTAAGAAATACCTGCCGATAACCCAGATGTTCTGCATGAAAAAAGGATAAGGATAATAGCCAACAATAGCCCCGCGTACCAGCGAATAAATACAATAAACCACGGGATAGATCATCCATAGCCATACATGCTTCCATGTTAGCGAGGCTTTAGGTGCAAAAAACACCCAGTACAAAAGAAACCATACCGGTATAATTGTATGCAGCAATTCGTCAACCACCAACTGCAGCCCATGAAAATCAGCCAGAGAGCGCAGAATAATATTATAAACAGCACAAGTCGTTCCAATATATATGCAATAGCAGCAAGAGTGGTAGCCTTTCTGAAAAAATTACCCAAACGAATTTTCTTGCTATTAGCAGCATAAAACGACAAAAGCCGCCCTCGCAGTACTGCGAGGGCGGCTTTTGTATTAAAAAGTGGACTCCACGGGCGAAATGTCGAACCAATTGATGCAGTTTTTTAAGAGCATTTACCAGCTGAAAGATTGTACCAGTAAGGCTTTGGCCAGTCCACATGCAACATAACGAAAGATTACGTTGTTCTTATAAAATATTAGAAAACTTGAACTGTTTAACCATATCAATATTTGCACATATCATCTTAAAAACCCACAAAACTTTTAATCACAATCGGGAGCAATATTTATTTTCACACTAGGTTTTTGCAATACTCCAAATCGTGAATTTTATCGACTTCATCTTGAGATGTATTGTATGAAACCACGTGCATAATCTAGAATCTCAATATTTTTAGCGCGCTCATCGGTATACCAGCATAGCGTATGCTTCATCGTCCACGATATCGCTTGTTGTGTTGTATCAAAAGAGTTTTTGAAACCGGGAATAAATAGCATAGCTGCGCCATCCTGGCCGGCGACTTTGTATGTCAGGAATTGAAAATGCGTATAGCCTGAAGCACGGCATCTTTATAATTACCGCCAATCGGTATTTCGGTATTATCTTTGAAGCGGATCATATTATTGCCAACCTCTGCCACAAATCTGGTATTGACGATGAAAGACTTGTGGACCTGGATAAAATAGGGGTTGGGTTGCAGCTCCTCTTCGATATTGGTAAGTGTAGCGTAGACCGTAATTTTCCTGTTCCCCACATGTATGATAAGGTAATTTCTGAACGACTCTATGTAACGGACCTCCTGCGGCTCAATACGCACCAGCTTACGGTCGCTACGTACATAAAACGGTTCCTCTGTTTCTTTCGGGAGCAAGCCGGCAGCCAACAGCGGCTGTTGTAATTGCTGTATCTTATTTACCGCTTTTAGAAAACGCTCGAACCGTATAGGCTTGAGCAAGTAATCAACAATATCCAACTCATAGCCCTCCAGGGCATATTCGTTATAGGCGGTAGTAAGCACCACCTTGGGTGGGTATTTCAGGCTTTTCAGCAGATCTATACCGCTCATCTCAGGCATTTTAACATCGAGAAACATAATATCTACAGGCGCCCGGCTTAGTGCGGCGAAAGCCTGCAGCGCATTATTGCACCTACCGGTCAGGGTAAGAAAATTGATTCTGGAAATATACAACGCCAGCAAATCCTGGGCCAGCAATTCATCATCAACGATAAGGCAATTCATAAACTGAGCCGGATAGAAAGTTGTACTTCAAAAGTATTGTTTTGCGGATCGATTTTCAAGGTATGCTTGCCCGGGTAGAGCATTTCCAGCCGCTTTCTTACGTTCTCAAGCCCCAGGCCACTGTCTTCACGTGCCGGTAGCGGCTTATAATTGTTCTTGCAGCTAAAGCAAAGTGTATCGTCCGCTATTTTTATATCGATATCGATAAAAGCGTTTTCGGCCATAGAATTGGTGCCGTGCTTCACCGCGTTTTCTACGAAAGGGATCAGCAGTAAGGGCGCTATCTGGTAAGCCGATATTCGTTCGTCGCATTGCAAGCGCAATACTTGGCCGCTGCTCAGGCGCATGTTTTCGATATCCGCATAATCGCGCAGCATCTGTATATCTTTCTTCAAAGGTACAAACTGATATTTCGCTTCGTAAAGCATATAACGAAGTATCTCCGAGAGTCGCATGACCACCTCGGGTGTCTGTTCCGATTTTTTTAACGATAAAACGTAGATACTATTCAGAACATTAAACAGGAAATGCGGGTTCACCTGCGATTTCAGCACAGATAATTCTATCTCAGTCTGCTGCTGCCGGATCAGTTCATTTTGCCGGACAGCAATAAAAAAATGCTGCCCCAGAAAAACCAGCGAAAACTGGATCACACTAAAGCAGGAGGTACTATAAAAGAGATAGAAAAAAAACGCCCCGGTATGTATTCTGTCGTTTCTTGTAACAGCAGAATAATAGCTGAAATCATAAGTTTTTATACCCGCTATATGATCCAAAATATATTCCCGGTAAAAAACCAGGATAGAAGTATGCAATATAATGCTCAGCAGCAAGCCAATGGCATAGTCGAAGTATTTTTTATGGAGCAAAAACTTTGGAATAAAGAGCAAGGTGTTAATGTACAAGGTAGCCAGAAGCGTGCCATTATAGAGGATGGCATGTATTACCAGGAGCGAGCGGGCGTTCCCGGTTACACCCGACAAGTTGAAATTATTTACGGTTCCTTTGATCCAAAAATATAGAAATACCGCATTCAGCAAGATTCTGATAAACAGGTATGATCTTATAAATGCACCGATTTTTTGCAAATTCATCGCGTCAAAACTAGAGAAAACAGGTTAATGCCAACCATAATTTATGCCAAAGGGCTGTTTTCCGGGACGAAAACCAGAATGAAAATTTTGCAGGAGAAAATAAGGCCCTTATCCTGCTCCATAATGCCTGTGGGCAGGCGTATCTCATCTTTGAGGTAAATATTAGCACAATGAAAAACATTCTAATTGCAGCCATGATTGTAGCAGCCTTCGCGGCTAATGCAGGGCAACCCTTAACCATTATCGACCAGGATTACGAGCTGGCACAGCGTACGGCGCTGCAACAGCATAAACTGCTTATCGTTGATTTTTATACTACATGGTGCGTGCCCTGTAAAATGCTAGACAATGCCATTTTTAAAAATGACAGCATTGCCCGTGAAATCAGTAAAGATTTTGTAGTGCTCCGGTACGATGCGGAAAAAGATTCGGTGCATAATCTCTCGCTCAAGCATCATGTATGCTCGTATCCCACAACCATTGTTCTGACCGGAGAAGGCAAAGTGATCCATAAAATGTTTGGAATCGGCCTGCCTGAACCGATCGTAGAAAGTTATGCTGCCCTGCTCCGGGAAAGCCTTTCACGCAACAAACAAGGAAAATATATAGAGGGATTTTCAGCGACAATAGACCCGGATATATATCCCGCGTTCTACAAAAAATATGTTCGCAGAATAGCAGATATCAGGCCCGGTGACCTGGATAATTACTGGAAAGGCAATTCAGATCTGCTATCGGAGGTAAGCCTGGCCATTCTTGCCTACTTCGGGCAAGCGCCGGATCATGTTACCACTCACTTCGTACAGCATAAAGCGGAGTATGAAAAGCGATTCGGGAAAGCCGATGTGCAATTTATCATCAACCGGATTGTATCGGAAAAATTCAATTGTGCTGTTACTGCAAAAGATGAAGCAGGGTATAAAACAGCGGTAAAACTGGCAAAGCAGCATTTGTCTCCTGTCGATACTAGTAAATACATAAGCACATACAGCCTGGAAATGCATGTCGCAAAAGGAGACTGGAACAAAGCTGCTGATCTTGTAGAAGAGCAGGTACGACGGAACACGATTGATAAAAGCGGGATCAACTCCTTCTGCTGGACGGTCTATGAGCAATGCAATGATAAGAAAGTCATTGACCGCGCCGTGCATTTAATGAAAAACATCAAGGGTATCGATTCTTCCTTCGCCATGCTCGATACCTATGCGCGCTTGCTTTCCAGGAAGGGCAGCAACCAGGAAGCCATTACCGTCATGAAGCGTGCAATAGTAATAGGCAAGGCAAATAACGAGGACACCCAAGAAAGCGAAGAGGCGTTAAGCAAATTCTAAAGCGCCGGAAAACGTTTTCGGCTACAATCCCTGATTGGCTATATGGTCATAAAATTCAGGGATTAGGAAAATACCCCTAATTAGAGCAAAAGGACTTTCTCTTGATTTCCGAATGGCAGTAAGACCTTCTCCAATATGTTGATAATAGTCTTGTTGCTTAAACTGCCTTTTAATATCGCCTAAGTGGTTAGATGAGAAATTGCTTTCTCTTTCTATGTTCGTATAAAATTTTAGAAAATCCGCATCGGTTAGATCCTGTGCGGATTTCTACATTTAGCTTTCTTCTAAAAATCATCATATTATTAACAGTACCACATTTACAATATATAGTTGTAGTTATTGTAGCTCCCTTCATAAAACATTGATAATTAAAAGAAAACCTTACTACAAATGGATAAAACTGTAGCCTTCCCCGAAGACTCGACGCTATTGTGCATTTAAGCAAAACAAGGGTAAAATCAGTGAAAACAGGATTTAAATCCAACCGGAATCGAACCGCTGAAACCCTTTACCAGCTTACATTTTCACTTTTTACACGTAAAATATATATTTTCATAAAATGACGAAAGCCGCTCAAAGAGCGGCTTTCACATTACTTGTGGAGCTGGCGGGAATCGAACCCGCGTCCAAACATATCCCCCATAAGCTTTCTACATGCTTATTCCGGAATTGATTGTCGGGAAGTTACAGGAACCGGACAAACCGATAACTTCCTTAGCTGGATAAGCTTAAGCTACCGTCACAGCCTTCGGCGGCAGCAGCCCGTTTTTGTTTTGATTTAGGCGGAGGAACTTGGCAACAGGCCTGCCCGTTCATCGGCCAAAATGGATGTTAATCTATCGATTAAGCAGCCATGGCATACTGAGTATTGCCATTTGTGATTTGAATATTCAGATTAACGTGCTAATTATCCAACGCACGACATGCTTACACTTACAAAGAACTATGCTGTCAAAACCAGGCAGCCCCGGCTATTTAAAGCAGACAGCGAAGGTAATACTTTTTTTAGTCTTTAGTAGTGAGTGGTTAATCGTAGGCGTGAAAATCTGCTGGTTCTATTTAACCGCACTGAGACCCGACAGGAGCTGCCGCGCCTGGCAGATCTACAAGCGCCGTGCCGCTGTGTCGCCATGAGAAAACAAGACAGCATCCTCATTTCAGACATTTCCATCCATTTATTAAAATTTTCTTAATTTGTAATGACTAAATCCCGTCCCATGTCAACCACCAAAGAAAAAAGCTCCGATTGGACCGGCGTAACCAAATGGATCGTGATTGGCGCGGTTATCGTTATTACCCTCCTCATTTTGCGCAAACCCCTTGAAAGGCTTTTAGACAGAGCGCAGGAAGTGCAGGTAGATCCTACCAGCGGCAACATTACTATACGCACCACCCAAACCGCTATTGGCGAGCTCAAAGTATCGGCAGAGAAAGTGAATGGCCAGCAGGCAGAACAGATTGTTAACGAAAAAGCCACCCAGCGCAATGCCGCTATTGAAAGCGACTTTATGCTGACGTGGCCTAAAGGTACCTGGCAAAAGGCACCCGAATTTTTATCGCAACTGGAAGAAATGTATAAAGGTGCAGGCATACAAGCCCAGGCATTACTGGCCTGCCGGCAAGTGGTGCCCAACAGCGAAAACTTCCAGAGCAATGTATATATTGTAAAATCGCCTTACAATAATGCATACAGTTTTGAAGAGCAGATGCAAGCCAGCAAAGAAATGCTGCTCTCTTCCATGAGCAGTGCCCGTTTTTTAACAGAAGAAGTGGATGCCGAAACCAAAGGAGCTACATTTATCTTTACTTACGACTATGTGGGCATACCCTGTTACCAGATTCAACGATATGCCTATAAAGATGGATATACTTACCAATTGGTAGCCACCACCACTGTAGCCGATACCGAATCGCAGGCACAAATACGCACCATTGTCAACTCATTCAGAATTGTAGAGTAAAGCAATTATTTCTGCAAATCAGACTCACCCGGCTCGGAAAACAAAGCGCCCAGCTTTTGAAAAAGGCTGCTTAACGGGCCGTGCATCTTATTGGTTACATCGTCCAGCGCATCATCGCCCAGCATTACACCAATGTTAAGATCATTGGGCAAATGCCCTAAAATATCTTCTCGCTGGTGCACCATCATTGCCGCATATTCTTCTGGCGTAGAAATGCCGTTGGCTTTACAGTGGTCATGCAAAATATGCATGGCTACCTCTGTAACTACTTCCATCTCACGGCGGGCCATATTGGGTGATATCTGCGCAAAATCGGCTACCACCTGAATCACGTCAGCAGTACGGTTTCCAAATACTTCTTCCAACTGGTCTTCACCCGATTTCCAGTGTTCTTGTTTCACTTCACGAAATACAGCTTCTGCTGTAGCCGGAGCAATAGATACGTGAAAGATACCGGTCAATACAGCCGGTATGGCTGCATGCATTACGGTTTTATTCTGAGGTGCGGTTTCCTGGTCGACAGGGTCTGTCTGTTTATGAATAATCTCACCAAAGCGGGCATTTACCTGATCAAACAAATTAAGGCTCATAACATTCGATTTATTGGTTCTACAATGTGTTCATCTATCCATCGTCGTCCTGTACTGATGTATTTGCAAGAATCAAACCAATTTTATAACAACCTGATTATCTACTATTTAAACTTTATAGAATTGGGATTTAACATTTTGTTTTAAAAATTTTATTTGTCATTACGAAACTATTCGTAGATTCGTTTACGAAAACATTCGTAGATCATGAAGAAGATAAAACCGACAGAGAGCGAACTGGAAATACTGCAGATATTGTGGGATAAAGGTCCGAGCACGGTAAGAACCGTGCATGAAGTACTAACTGCTACTAAAGAAGCCGGCTACACTACTACCCTCAAGCTGATGCAGATTATGCATGAAAAAGAATTGCTTACACGCGATGATAGTTCCAAAACGCATATCTACGAAGCGCTGGTAACGCAAAACGATACCCAAACCGCTATGATGAACAAGATGATAGACACTCTTTTTAATGGGTCGGCATCGCAACTCATTATGCAGGCGCTGGGCAACCACGAAACATCGGGCGAAGAGCTCACCGCTATCCGTAAATATCTTGACCAACTTAAAAAGAAATAACCATGCAAGCGGTTAACTGGTACAATGTTATCACCTGGGGCATCATCCACTCGCTGTGGCAGGGCGCACTCATCAGCCTGTTGTGCTGGCTCATCCTGCTGAGCACCAAAAAAGTAAGCGCCAATTTCCGGTACATCATTAGTTGTTGTGGCTTATTCAGCATGCTGGGCTTATTTCTCTACCAGATCGTGCAACGCTACAATACCATACACCGGATCGAAAAAGCTACCGAAGCCATTCAGCAACAATACGGACAGGTAAAGATCGCCTTTACCAATATCCAGACCAATGAAATCGAAGGCTGGCTGCAGGGCCTGGCCCAATATTCCAGCCTCATCACAGCGCTGTATACCTTAGGGCTCAGCTTTATGGTGATCAAACTGAGCCGCAGCTATTACCTCCTGCGCCAGATACGCCAAACGGCCCAACCGGCTCACGCACAATTGCAGCAATTATTGCAGGAGTACTCCGAAGCATGGCGCATCACCCGCCCTTTGCAATTAAGTGTATCGGCTCATATTACCTCCCCTGCCACCTGGGGTTGGCTAAAGCCGCTTATCTTATTTCCGGCGGCTACGGTAAACCATTTAAGCACAACACAGCTCGAAGCCATTTTGCTGCATGAGCTGGCACATATCCGCCGCCACGATTACCTGGTAAACGTACTGCAAAGTGTTACCGAAACCCTTTTGTTCTTTAATCCCTTCGCCCTCTGGCTTAGCCGCCAGATCCGCACAGAGCGTGAGCATTGTTGCGATGAGTGGGTGAGCGCACAAACCGATCCCGTTCAGTATGCAGAGTCGCTGCTGAGCGTAGCCATGTTGCAAAACAACATGCCCGCTACCGCAATAGGCCTATTTACAGATAAACACCAATTATTCACCAGAATTAAACGCATTACGTCTATGAACACGCAACATCCCGCATACCTGCGCAAAATAGCCGCCGCAGTGGTAGCAGCAGGCATCATTGTATCCATCGCCTGGGTAGCTCCGCAAGACAGCGCGGCAAAAAAACAAAAAACCGTAATCAAGGAAGAAAAGACCGCAACCACCATAGAAAGTGCTATTGAGCTGGAAAAAGCGATGAGAGAACTGGAGTCTTCGCTTCAAACGCTGGATCACCAGGCCGTGGCTGCCGATGTAAGCGTTTCGGTAAACGGCGTTTCGGAAATGATGAAGGCACTCCCATTGGAGCAAATTACAGACCTGGCACTTTCTACGGCCAGCACCACTTTAGATGCCACAGATATTGTTAATTGGGATAAACTGGAGAACATGGTAACCAGCCTTGCCGCTACACCCGAAGAGGCAGAAGAAGCCAGGGCAGACATCAGAAAAAGCAAGCAGGAAGCGGCAAAAGCCATGCAGGAAGCCCGCATCGAAATACGCAATTCACGCAAAGAAATTGCGGCTGCCAGAGCCGAAATCGCTAACATAGATTGGAAAGCGATTAACAAAGAAATCGCCGAGGCGCAGAAAGAAGCGGGCAAATATGAAATGGAAAAGATAGACTGGAAAGCGATCAATAAAGAGATTGCCGAAGCGCAAAAAGAAGCTATGGCAGCGAGCCTGGAAAGCCGGAAAGAAGCATTCGCCAAAGCAGATGAAATGATGAAAGAAGCGATGGCCCAACAAAAAGAAGCGCTCGCCAATGCAGATGTAGCCCGCGAAAATGCAATGGCGTTCGCTAAATCGGATGAAGCGTTTAAAGCAGCAATGGCAAAACAAAAAGAGACCATGGCTAATGCAGAAATAGCCAGCAAAAACGCCATGGCTGCCGCCAATAAGGCTATGAAAAAATACGGAAGAATAATGACCGAACTGAAGAAGGATGGACTGGTTAAAAACATTAAAAACGCAAACATCCAGATCCAGGACGACAATATTACCGTAAATGGCAAACCACTGCCAGACAACCTGAAACCGAAGTATAAAGAACTGTTGAAAGAAGACTAAACAAAAACTCCCGCGATAATCGCGGGAGTTTTTTATGCTTATTGCTTTTTCACTGTGTCTTGTTTCAGTACCATCGCTCCTAGCCTTTCATCCCGCTTGTAAATATCATCGCGGAAGTTAAGCAATCCTTTATCGTCTACAAAAGCAGTGAAGTAGCCGATAAATACCGGCACCGTTTGTTTAAGTGTTACGGTTCTTTCTTTACCTGCATTCATAGCAGAATCAATTTTAGGTTCTGTCCATACCGGTTCATTGCGCAGCAGCCACATGGCCAGGCGTTTGGGTTCGCTTACCCTTACGCAACCATGGCTAAAGGCGCGGCTATCGCGGTTGAACAATCCTTTGGAAGGCGAATCGTGCAGGTAAATGCTGTGGCTGTTAGGGAACAGGAATTTAACCAAGCCCAATGAGTTGGCCAGGCCAGGTTTCTGACGCACCACAGGCACACCACCATTGTAACCCAGCAGTTCCATATTATGGCGGGCGAGGTAATTTTTATTGCGCCGCATGCCAGGCCCAACTTCATTTTTAGAAATACTGTACGGCACATTCCAGTATGGGCTAAACACCACATATTTAAGATCGCCGCTAAAGATCACCGTTTTATGAATGGCCTGCCCTACTACTACATTACAGCTCCAGGCCAGTTTGTCTTTTTCATATACATGCAGTTTAAACTCCGGGATGTTTACCACCAGGTGATCGGTATTTAACTGCACCGGTACCCAGCGGCTGCGTTCCATATTTACGATAATCTGCTCTATCCGTTTGGCCAGCGGCACATTCAGCGCGCGAACCATTCCACCACCAATAACGCCATCATCACCCAATCCATGCCGGAGCTGAAATTGCTGCACGGCGGGTTTAAACGCATCGTCGTATTTGCCGCTCAGCGTATCGCCCTTCCAGTCGCCCAGGGCCAGCAATCGCTTTTTGATTTGCAAGACCACAGCAGAAGAATCACCGGGTTTGTACGATTTTTTATCGGCTGTAATAGGTCGCCAGTCTACCTTACCCACCATATTGCGGTACAGTTGCAGGCTCTGTTTTAACACTTCGTACTGTTTGTACACCGGCGCATCGGCCAGGAAAGAATCTTTAGGCTGTTTCAGCAACGCTTGCAGGTACTCTTCGTACGAAATCTTTTTGCGGGGAATAAGCCAGTCGTTCGATTTAGATGCAGTTTCGTCCAGCCCTTCCCAAACAATTTTGGAGAACGCGAAATAACCGGCGGTAAGCAGTAATTCTGTATTTACATCCGCCTTGCCTTCGGTCAGTTCGGCCTGCTCCGTGTTGCGGATAAGCGTATCGAGCACCAGGTGAAAACGAACAGTATCGGTCACCCCTTCGGATTGGATGTTCTGAATGCGGTTATTAAGGTTCTCAGCCTGTTCAATCAATCCTTTGCTGTCGAACCAGGCATAGGCATATTTGCGATTGGAATAAAACTGGCGCATTTCCTTTTCATACTTTTTAGCATCCGGGTAAGCGGTAAAAAAGTTGTTTAGCGTCAGGCTGTCGAAAACCAAATCGCGTTGCTCGCTAAAATTGCCCGGAATGGTCTTGTTCCACCGTTCAATTTTTTGCCCTACGGTATCTTTTTTCGATTTCTTATTGCCGGGGCCGGAACCGTTACAGCCGGATACCATCCAGGCCAATGCGAGGCCAATTAATGCGGCAGGATAAAGACTGCGTTTCATAGTGTAAGTTGGATCTACAATAAATATAACGAAGCCGGGGCGGCTTGTCAAGTGCTTAAAACAAAAAAAACGCCTGAAGGTTCAGGCGTTACAATAATATCATATGGATTACATGGCCGGAGCGTAGGAGTTGTTCCACCCCACTTTGTCGCCAAAGCCGCCCATTCCAAACCAACGATTCAGGTTAAAGTTGATGCCAAATTCGTTGTAAGCGCCTGCTACACTGTATTGGCTGCGGCCATAATGAATGCGCATTTTAGGCAATACCAGCGCCGCTCCGAAACTGAAACCGGCCATGCCTTTCTTTTCATCAAGACCGAGTTCGCCCCGCTGCATATGGTTATAGGCTACGCTGATCTCGAGATATTTGCCCAATAAAATCTCCCCGCCAAAGATAAAGTGCCGGAATAGCTTATCGGCGAAGTAACTTTTGTTCTTATTCTGGCTGGAATCGGTGATGAGCAGGTTTTGTTTCTGGTCATCGGGATTGTTATAGCGGATATCCCATTCATATAAATGGTGTGCTACCACCATGAGCCGGAAAGGAAGGTGCTTGAATTTTTTGGTAATGCCAATGCGCAGATCAAAAGGCATAGGCTCATATACGCCAGGCGTGTATTGTTTTACCTGCACCCCTACATTTTTAGCTACCAATCCTATCGTAAGCAGGTTGGCGGTATCGGTATAGGTAATGCCCGCATCGGCAAAAATGCCCAGGCTGCTTTTGTCAAAATACTTACTGTTGGCCAGTTTTAGGCTGGCCCCGTAATTCCAGCGCTCCAGGTACTGGCGGCTGGCAGTAAAGTTGATGGCAAAATCGTTGGCCCGGAAATCGCCATAGTCGAGCCCTGCGGCATCGGTTTGCTTAAACGTACCGTAATTGAGGTATTGCACCCCAAAACCGAGGTTCGTTTTCCAGTCTTCTACCCTATGCGCATATTGCATATTCATAACCCCGATACCGGCGTAATAAATATTGTAATTGAGTCCCAGGGAGGTATGCATGGAAGGCACCAGCAAAGCGGGATTCTGCGCAATAAAATTGACGTCATTATCCGGGTTGGCCACTACCATACCACCCAATGCCGATACGTGCGGACTATTGGACAGGTTGAGGTATTCAAAAGCATGCTGGCCTCCGGTAACCTGAGCTTGGGCACAGGCGGTAACAGATAGCGCAGCAATCAACGTAATAAATTTTCGCATACAGAATCTTAAACGCAGTAACAGGCACAATAGTATATCAAAAATACCGTAACTAACAGAAAAACAGGGCAAAATTCTTGCAGCCCGATTCCTTTGCCTATACTTGCAGCCGGTTAGAAATGGCAAAGAAAAGCAATCATATGGTCTGGCTCCTTTGGCTGCTGCTGGTAGCGGCTATTGGTGGATTGTATTATGCCAACAAATATTACCTGCACATACCCGTGCGCTACCCCGGTTTTGGCATCAAAATCCCCTCGGCTTATGGCGTTCATGGCATTGATGTAAGCCGCTACCAGGGCAAAATAGATTGGGAAGAGGTAGCACAAATGGAAGAAAAAGGCCTGAAACTGAGCTTTGCTTTCATTAAAGCGACTGAAGGTGCCGACCGCGAAGATCCCATGTTTGACCGCAACTGGAAAGAAAGCCGCAGAGTGGGCATACTCCGCGGGGCTTACCATTATTTTAAGCCCCATACACTCTCTACCCTGCAAGCCAATTACTTCCTGAAAACCATTTCGTTAAAAAGTGGCGACATGCCCCCAGTGCTGGATATCGAGGAACACGGCGGACTCACCCCGGCGCAGTTGCAAAAAGGACTGCTAAACTGGCTCGAAATGGTAGAAAAATCGACCGGTGTAACGCCCATTCTGTATACCAACAGCCATTTCTACGACCGTTTCCTGGGCGATACGTTTAACCGCTACCCGGTTTGGGTAGCACATTACTACGAGCCTATCCAACCCAGAATTGGGCGCAAATGGCAGTTCTGGCAGCACAACGACCGTGGTCACGTAAACGGTATCGTAAACTTTACAGATTTCAACATTTTCAATGGCGACAGTAGCGATCTGGCTAAGATACTGGTGCCTTAGCAATAAGGCTATTACCCAAACTGTCCAAAACTTATTATTCGTGATACTTTTTTTCATTCATTCAGATGTATAAAACAAAATCCCGGAAGCTAAAAGTAAGCGCATAGCTACATAAACAAAGAGAGCCCCAAACGGAGCTCTCTTTAAAACAAGACAATGATAAATATGACTACTGTTTCAGAATGCGTATCGTATACACTTCTCCCGAACCTTTTACCTTAAGCAAATAAGTACCGGCTGGTAATTGGCTCATATCCATGCGGGCCAGACTGCCGTTTACTTTTTGCTCCAGCACCAATGTACCTACGGTGTTAAACACCATTAAACGCTCGGCCATAGCTGGCAACGAAATGTACAGTACATCTGTAACCGGGTTAGGATAAGCCTTAAAGCTGGCTGGTACGCTTACCGGATGCAAACCGGTTGGTGTGATAATGGTGGTATCAATCACCGTTGTATCGATTACCGAAGTATCGATCGGATCTATAATAATCGTATCCTCAATTCCTTTCAGGAAAGTCTTCAGCATAAACTCATTTACGATTCTGCCGTTTACACTACCGGAATCGATCCGTTGAAACGTTTGTCCGTTTACCACTTCGTAAGTAGAAGGTGAGGCAAAACCATTGGCGCTGCCTATTACAAAATCGCCGCTGGCCTGGTCTACATAAAACGATTTACCATAACCAAAATCGAAATTGCCACCGGTAAGCGTGGTGGTGTATACCGATGCGGTAGGCGGTGCTACCTGCTGTTTTTGCACAGCATATAATTGCTTGCCCGACCAGTAAAATAAGCTATCGTGGTTTTGCTCGAGCAGTTTGGCGTTGGTAAAACCGGTAAGTATCTCTGCTGTATGAATCACATCGGTAGTACCTACTTCGATGCGTACCAGTGCAGAGGTGCTGCCACTTTTGCCTAGCACCCACATTTCCTGGCGGGCAGAGTCGAACACCAAACCGCTTACACTACCCAAACCATGCGTGAGTACTGCGCAAACACTATCGCTGGCGGTATCAATTTTCAACAAACGGGTACCGTAGTTGGCATACACAAACTGGTTGGCAGCACGCATATAATCGGTAGCGTTGCTGATCTTTAAGCTGGTATCCACTACGGCTGTAGGTTGCTGCAATGTATTGGTCAAATCCAGTTTATAAATACGGCTGGGATTGCTGCAACTGATGTAAGCCCTGTTGTTGCTGGCTTTTACAATAGATTGCGGTGCACCAAGACCAGTAAAAGTCTGCACATGCTGGAAACCTGGGAAAGTGGCCACAACCACTTTAAAGCCGCTCGACTTAGACAGCAGAATGGCATAATTGCCCATCACCTGAAAATCCTGCAATACATCTATACCCAAACCACTGTTGGCTTTGGCGTACATAGAATCGGCACGGGTAGTATCTTTTGTAGACACCCGGTATACATCGCCATTGGGCGTACCAAAATTGCCTTCGGCAATGGCGTACAACTCATACGTTTTGGTGGTATCGAACTGGGGTTGTGCGTAAACAGTAGTACAAGCCAGCAGGCATACTACCCATAGTAAAATTTGTTTCATCTGCATTGAATATTTAACATTTAAAAAATCCAAAAGGTGCAGAGAAGCAGGAAGGAACGGAAGTGAAGCAGATTGTACGAGCAAAAGGCCTACCCCATTCAGGCCTTTTCTCCGAAAGCTGAACGTATACGACTTACAGGCAGGTCTTCTGGCTCAGCCCCGGATCTGATGGCCTTCCCATTTCAATTGAAACAGTGGCAAAGAATATCAGTCCGTTAACGGGCTTTACAGCTGCGGGAACAGCCCCTGGTTTACACAGGGTTCCCTTTTAATCCCGCATAAAGCGGGAACCGGAAAGCGGGGCGAAATTAAACTAAAAAGGATTGATTGCAAGCGCAACCAATCCTTTCCTACGATATATGAAAAATACTACTTTTTATTCAGCGCTATTTCAAGCACATCTTCCATCCGCTGCACATAATGAAATTTGAGTCCTTTAATGAAATCAGGATTGATCTCGGCCACATCCTTCTCATTCTGCCAGCACATGAGTATTTCTTTAAGTCCAGCGCGTTTGGCTGCCAGGATTTTTTCCTTGATACCACCCACGGGCAGCACTTCGCCGCGCAGCGTAATTTCACCAGTCATGGCCAGGTAGGGTTTCACCTTACGGTTGGTAAAGGCAGATGCCAATGCTGTAAGCATGGTTACACCTGCACTTGGCCCATCTTTAGGCACCGCACCTTCGGGCACGTGTACGTGAATATTTTTCGTTTCGAACACCTTAGGGTCAATCTTGAGACTGGCAGCGTGGGCTTTGAGGTAACTCAATGCCGTGCTGGCGCTCTCTTTCATTACATTGCCCAGGTTACCGGTAAGCATAAGCCCGCCTTTACCTTCGCTGATAGAGGTTTCGATAAACAAGATCTCACCTCCTACATAAGTCCAGGCCAGCCCTACAGCCACACCGGGAGGATTGCCTTTTTTATACAGGTCGTTGTTAAACTTAGGCTTACCCAGCATTTGCTCTATGAGCTCAGCGGTAAGCGAAACAGGCAGTTTTTCTTCGAGCGCTACCGACTTAGCTAGCGAGCGCATTACAGCTGCCAGGGTACGGTCCAGTTCGCGCACACCGCTTTCGCGGGTATACTCCTGGATAATTTTTTGCAATACCGCGTTCGGAAACTTGATTTTTTTATCGGCAATACCATGCGCTTCCATTTGCTTTGGAATGAGGTGGCGCTTGGCAATTTCGATCTTCTCTTCGATGGAATAGCCGCTCAGGTTAATGATCTCCAGGCGGTCTCTCAGCGCGGGCTGAATTTCGCTCAGGCTATTGGCCGTTGCAATAAACAGTACTTTGCTCAAATCGTATTCCAGCTCCAGGTAGTTGTCGTAGAAACTGTTGTTTTGTTCAGGATCTAATACCTCCAGCAATGCAGAGCTGGGATCGCCACGAAAATCTTTACCAATCTTATCTACCTCATCGAGGATAAACACCGGGTTGGATGATTTTACCTTGCGCAGCGATTGCACAATGCGGCCGGGCATAGCACCAATATATGTTTTGCGGTGACCGCGAATTTCACTTTCATCGTGCAGGCCACCAAAGCTCAGGCGTACATATTTACGGCTCAGCGCGCTGGCGATAGAACGGCCCAGTGAGGTTTTACCAATACCGGGAGGGCCTACAAAACACAGGATCGGCGATTTCATATCGCCTTTCAGTTTAAGCACAGCCAGGTATTCGAGTATGCGCTCTTTGATCTTGCCCATGCTGTAATGGTCATGGTCGAGAATCTTAGCTGCACGTTTCAGGTCGTAATTATCTTTGGTGTACTCGCCCCAGGGCAGGTCCAGCATCAGATCCAGGTGATTGTACACCACCGAATAGTCTGGTGTGCTGGGGTGCATACGCTCCAACTTTTCAATCCCTTTCTGGAAAACCTCTGCTGCAGCCTCCGACCATTTCATGGTTTCGGCCTTTTTGAGCATTTCCCGGATCTCTTTTTCGTTCGGATCGCCGCCCAGCTCTTCTTTAATCGACTTCATTTGCTGCTGCAGGAAATACTCCCGCTGCTGCTTATCTATATCCTGCTTGGTTTTGTTGGTGATCTTATTTTTCAGCTCTGCCATCTGCAGCTCCATTTGCAGCAGCTTGAGCAGGTGCTCTGTACGTTTGTGCAGGCTGTCGATCTCTACCAGGTCCTGCTTGTCTTTCAGATCGCAGTTCAGGTTAGATGCAATAAAGTGAATCAGGAACTTATTGTTCTCAATATTCTTGAGCACCATATTGGCTTCCTGCGGCATATTAGGCGACAGGTTTACAATTTGCTGCGACAGGTCTTTTACGTTAGACACCATGGCTTCAAATTCCTGGTCAGACTCTTCTGTAGTATCTTCCAGGTACTCCACCCGCGCCATAAAACAAGGCTCTTCTTTGGTAAACTCCAGCACTTTAAAGCGCAGGCGTCCTTTGATGAAGATGGTGGTATTACCGTCTGGCAGTTTAATCTGCTTTACGATCTGCGCCACCGTACCTACTTTGGCTATATCCTCCAGCCCCGGTTCGTCCTGGGCAGGATCCAGCTGAGCCAGTACCGCTACCATTTTACCGGTTTTGTTAGCCTCTTGCAATGCCTTTACCGACTTGTCGCGGGCTACCGTAATGGGTATCACCACATTCGGAAACAGCACGGTATTGCGCAGCGCTATAACAGGCAGCTCGGCAGGTAAAGCTTCTTTTTCGTCGTCCGGCATGTCTTCCTCTCCTAACGGAACTATTGGCATGAATTCCATCTCATCGTCAGCATTTCCGAACAAAAGTTTATTAAGCATAATTATTTTAAGTCAAAATGTCATTAAAAAGGGGCAAGCGTGGTCCATTTTATAGAAACACCCTATTAAATCAATAGGTATGCCAAGTACCAGAATGTAAGACCATAAAAAAACCGCTCCGGCAAGGGAGCGGTTAGTGAAAAAGTATTGCAGGGGTTAAAACGTGACCCCAACGTGTGCCTGAACCATTCGGTTTTTCCAGGTATCGGTGAGCGAAGTATTGTTCGCATTCGAAAAATCAAACACATACCGCACACCGGCATTGATGCGGAACGGCAATTGCAGCCACAAACCACCTACGCCCGATACGGTAGCGCTTTTAAAAAAATCGTTGCGCTGGTCAGATTTCAGCAGGTTGTCTACATCCTTCACCGCCAGTTTACCGCTAAACTGTGGCCCCAGCTGTACCCAAACCATTTTGGTAAACTTAATATTCAGCAAAATGGGCACATTCAGGTAATTGACCCGGAAAGCGCCGCTCTTGAGCGAATCTTTGAGATCGTTATAATATTGGTGGTAGGCATCGTAAAATGAGGTGCTGGTCTCATAAGTGGTTTGCTGGTATACCAGTTCCAGTTGTCCGCCAATGCGGTGGGTATTTACCGCAATAAAAGCACCACCGTGCAGTGTAGTGTTAAATTGGTTGCTCCAGGCATCGGCATCGTGCCGGTAAAAGTTAAGCCCGGCTTTAACACCGCCCAGTATTTCCGGCCCTCCTTCCCGTGCATAAGCACCGGTTATTGTCGCGAACAGGATTATGGCCAACAGTTTAATTGTCTTCATGTAACAAGGTTTGATGGTGGTACAAAAGGTTCTTCTAAGATAGCTCAAATACAGTGATTTCGGGCAAAATTCCTACACGGCCGGGGTATCCCAAAAAGCCAAATCCACGGTTTACATACAGGTATTGGTCGTCCTGGTTATACAAGCCCGCCCATTGTTTGTAAGAGTATTGCACCGGGCTCCATTTAAAGCCTGGTATTTCAATACCAAACTGCATGCCATGTGTGTGGCCGCTCATGGTCAATTGTATATCCTTGTACTTTTGGTTTATCTCGCCATCCCAATGCGAAGGGTCGTGCGACATGAGCATTTTAAACGGCACATGCTCCGTACCGGCATAAGCCAGGTCTAACCGCCCCAGTTTGGGGAAACGCGGGTTGGCGCTCCAGTTTTCTACACCCAGCAGGGCTATCTGGTCCTGGCCACGGCTCAGGATTACGTTTTCGTTCATCATCAGGCGCCAGCCGAGTTTCTGGTGAATATTTTTTACCCGCTCCAGGTTGGCCTGGCGGCCTTCTTTGCTCAGCCGGGCATATAAACCGTAGTCGTGGTTGCCCAGCACCGAGTACACGCCCATTGGCGCGCTCAGCCTGGCAAACACATCGAGGTAATCGTCCATTTCCTCGGCCAGGTTATTCACAATATCGCCGGTAAAGAGAATGATGTCGGGCTTTTGCGCCATAATCATATCTATACCATGCTGCACTTTTACTTTATCGTTAAAACTGCCGGAGTGCACATCGGAGATCTGCAACACCCTAAAACCTTTAAAGGCCGCTGGCAGTGATGCAAACTTCAAGTTTTGCACATTAATGTGGTAACGGTAGCGGTTGCGCATGCCGTACAGCATTGTAACCAGGAAACCACCACCCAGGAGTAAACCAGCATTTACCAAAAAAGCAGAGCGGGTAATGCCTGCCTGCTGTATCTCACCGGTAAGCGCCTCGGGTTTAGACTTGCTCACCGCTTTTATGATAAGGGCCACACCGCGGCGCACATCATCAATAAACAAGAAGGTAATGATCATGATCTTGGCCAGAAACACCCCCATAATAATAACCAGCACTACATTATACAATGTTCTGTTCTGGTGCTGGAAGGCATCGCTGGGCGGAAAAACAAACATGGCCAGCAACGCAGCCGATATTGCCCAGTAAATGCCGTACACAATCCATTTGTTGCGTACCGCATTATCCTGCATCAATACCCTAAAAGCCTGAAACGCATATACATCTATTAATAAAAAGATGACCAATGCTATGATAGAAACCGATCCGGGTCGCATAATTCCTTACAATAAATTTTAATACCGCGTCAATACGGCATTGGGATATAAAATTAATGGCTTTTCAGGTACCGGAGCGGCAATCGCCTACCGGCACACAAATAATTTAACATATTAGAACTCCAGGAATTCGCGCACCTGGTGTTTTACCACATTAATGGTCAGTTCCTGCGTAAATTCCCCGGTTTCGTCCAGCTCTTTACCGATCTGTGAGATGGGCAGTTTATTGGGCATCACGTTTACTTTAAGGTAGTTGAGCACATTGGTCATATGATCTAGACCGCGCAGGTTACCCGCCCGGCCATCTGCCAGGCCCACCAGCATGGCTTTTTTGTACCACCAGCAATGCCGAATATCGCAACTGTCCATCAGGTATTTTAAAATGCCGGGAAAGCTGCCGTTGTATTCCGGCATCACCAGCACAAATTTTTGCGTAGGGATGAGAAAATCGGTTTCCAGCTGCTTTACCACACCAGGGTTACTTACGTCAACGCCTTCGAGCGATAAAAGGTTTACTGCTGCTCCCGCTTCTTCAAATACTTTTTTATAATTATTAGCTACCCTCAGGGTCATACTGTCTGTCCGGTTGGTTCCTGCTATTATGGTGATCATTGTTTTGTAATATCAGGCTGCAAAGATAGCAGTAAGGAGGCATTCGCTGCATTTTAAGGCGTTATAGCCTATAAATACACGTTACAATGCTTAAAACCGGGGCTATTGCCCCCACGGTATCCACATTTTGGCTGTCATTCTGTCAATAACTTTTATAACGTAACTTTGCCGGAATCTTTATTTTTGATCGGATAAACCAAGCCCTGATATTAATATGAAGCTGACTTTTTTCGGACATGCCTGTTTTTTAGTAGAAGCAGGTGGCAAAAAGATCCTTTTTGACCCGTTCATTACTGGAAATGAATTAGCTAAAGATATAGATATCAACAGCATTCATGCCGATTACATCCTGCTCTCCCACGGTCATGGCGACCATGTGGCCGATGCGCTGGCTATAGCCCAGCGTTGCGACGCTACCATTGTGGGCGCGCCAGAAGTAACCGGCTGGTTTGCAGCGCAGGGCCACAGCAAAAGCCACCAAATGAACTTTGGCGGCAGCTGGCAATTCGATTTCGGTAAAGTAAAATACGTACAGGCACAGCACAGCAGCTCCATGCCAGACGGTTCTTACGGTGGCAATCCCGGCGGTTTTGTAGTAACTACGGCCGAGGGTAATTTTTATTATGCCGGCGATACCGCGCTGATGATGGATATGCAGCTGATACCACGATATGCCAAACTGGATTTTGCAGTACTGCCCATTGGCGACAACTTTACCATGGGGATAGATGATGCGGTAATAGCGGCAGATTTTATACAGTGCAGCAAAATAGTAGGCATTCACTACGATACGTTCGGATATATTAAAATTGACACGGCCGAGGCAAAACAAAAATTTGCAGCAGCCGGTCATACCTTGTTACTGCCCGGTATTGGCGAAACCATTACCCTGTAACATCTTTCAAGACCAAGAAACAATTACGCATGGCCAAAATCATAGCAATAGCCAACCAGAAAGGTGGAGTAGGCAAAACCACCACCGCCATTAACCTGGCGGCCAGCCTGGCTGTTCTGGAATACAAAACCCTGCTGATCGATGCCGATCCGCAGGCCAACTCAACCACGGGCAATGGTTTTGACCTAAGAAACGTACAGCTGAGCCTGTACGATATTATGGTAAACGAAACCCCTGCCAAAAAGGTGATCCTGGAAACAGAAACACCCAACCTGCATCTCATACCCTCTCACCTCGACCTGGTGGGTGCGGAGATTGAACTGATTAACCACCCCAACCGCGAAAGGGTGCTGGCGCAGAGCCTGCAGGACATAGACAAGGATTACGATTTCGTTATTATAGATTGCTCCCCTTCGCTGGGCCTTATTACCGTAAACGCGCTTACCGCAGCCAATTCGGTAACCGTGCCGGTACAGTGCGAGTACTTTGCACTGGAAGGTTTAGGCAAACTGCTCAATACCATTAAAATTGTGCAAACCCGCCTGAACCAGGACCTCGAGATTGAAGGTATCCTCATGACGATGTATGACGGCCGTCTGCGCCTGAGCAACCAGGTGGTAGATGAAGTGAAGAAACACTTTGGCGAACTGGTGTTTAACACCATCATTCACCGCAATACCAGGCTGGGCGAAGCGCCTAGCTTTGGCAAAGCCGTACTGATGTACGATGCCGACAGCACAGGAGCCATCAACTATCTGAACCTGGCCAAGGAAATTCTGCAAAAGAACAACCTGACCAAGATCAAAAACGAAGACAAAATTTTAGAAACTGACGACTAATGAGCGGACCGAATAAGAAAGAAGCGCTGGGCAAGGGAATCCGGGCCCTTCTCAATAATATGGATGATGACCTGGGCACCCTTAAAAATGTGCCCGCGGCTACAGGCGCTACGCCTGCGGCAGCAGCTACGTCGTCCATTGACCGTATTCCGATTGAGCAGATTACCGTAAACCCCAAGCAGCCCCGCCGCGATTTTGACGAGCAGGCGCTGAAGGAACTCGCGGAGTCGATCAAACTGCACGACATCATTCAGCCCGTTACCGTTATTAAGGTAAGCGCTAAGAAATACCAGCTGATCTCTGGCGAACGCCGTTGGAGAGCTTCCAAACTGGCAGGGCTGAAAGATATTCCGGCTTATATACGCACGGCAAACGACCAGCAGATGCTCGAAATGGCACTGCTCGAAAACCTGCAGCGCGAAAACCTGAATGCCATTGAAGTGGCGCTTAGCTACAAACGCCTGATGGATGAGTGCGACATGACCCAGGAGCAAGTGGCAGAGCAAATGAAGAAAGAGCGCAGCACGGTTACCAACTACCTGCGTTTGCTCAAACTGCCGCCCGATATCCAGGTGGCGGTGCGCAACGGCAGCATCAGCATGGGCCATGCCCGTGTTATTACCGGCATTACCAATGTAGAAGACCAGCTGTTTGTATTTAACGAAATCCTCAAAAAAGGTATTTCTGTACGCCAAACCGAAGAACTGGCCCGCCAGGTAAACACCTCTAAAGACCCTAAAGCCAAAAACGGTGCAGAAAAAGTACAGGGCCTGCCGCCTGCATACAAGCGTATCCAGGATCAGATCTCATCGCATTTCTCTACCCGTGTGCTTATGGATCGTAAAAAGAATGGTAAAGGACAGATTGTAATTGAATTTTACAACGATAGCGACCTGGAAAGGATCATGGAAAAAATGAGCTTGTAAAAGATATTATTCGCACTCCAAAAAGCCCCTGAATACCATTTGGGGGCTTTTTTATTGGTGGTAATAAGCTCGCAGCGTATAGCTAACAGCTAAAAGCTATTTTAGCTAACTTTGGCCCCATGTATCTAAAATACGTGGTAACCCTATTCTTAACGGCCTTCCTGCTGCCAGCCTTTGGGCAAACAGAACCAACAACCGTTACCGATACTACGCAATCACAAATCATTGCTACTGCCCCCGCAGATACCTTAAAACGGGTAGACATCAGCAAACCGGCGGCCGACACCACTACTGCCTTACCCAAGTACAACCTTCGCTACCTGGTTAAAGAACCGATACCCAAACGTGCAGCCATGTACTCGGCCCTGCTGCCGGGCTTAGGCCAGCTTTACAACCGCCAGTACTGGAAAGTGCCCCTGGTGTATGCCGCCGTAGGCGCCAGCGCTTATTTCTTTACCACCAACCTGCAAAAATACCATACCTACCGCCAGGCTTACCTGTACACGGTAGATGGCAACCCGGCCACCAATGTAACCGATCCGGAGCTGATCAATTACACGCCGGATAACCTGCTTACCCTGCGCAACCAATACCGCCAGTACCTCGATTATACGGTGCTGCTGAGCGCCGTGGGCTACACCCTGCAGGTGCTCGATGCTATGGTATGGGCGCACCTCAAAAATTTCGACATTAGTAAGGACCTTAGTTTTCACCCTTCTATTAAGGCGGGTATGCTGCCCAACGGACAAATGCAGCCGCAGGTGGGCATTGCTTTACATTTCTAATTTTATCATCGCACCATATGAACATTGCTTTAATCGGATACGGAAAAATGGGCCAGGCTATTGAAGCCATCGCCGTTGCCAACGGACACGACATTGTTTTAAAAATAGGTTCTAAGAACCAGCACGAGTTTACCACAGAAAACCTGAAGAAGGCAGATGTGGCTATCGAGTTTACCACGCCGGAGGTTGCATTTGAAAACGTAAAGAAGTGCATGGAAGCAGGCGTACCCACCGTTTGTGGTACTACCGCCTGGTTAAAAGACCTGGAAGCGGCCAAAGCCATCGCCAAAACCAACAACACTGCATTTCTGTTTGCCAGCAACTTCAGCATTGGCGTAAACCTGTTTTTTGCCTTAAACGAAACCCTCGCCGAGCTGATGGACGCGCAGCCGCAGTACCAGATAGAGATGGAAGAGATACACCACACCCATAAAAAAGACGCGCCCAGCGGCACCGCCATTACCCTGGCAGAGCAGATACTGGCGCACCTGGGCCGCAAAAAAGACTGGGTAAACCATGCTACCGAGCACCCTACCGAGCTGGGCATTGTAAGCAAGCGCATAGATCCCGCCCCCGGTACCCACTCCGTAAAATACTTTAACGAGGTAGACCAGATCGAGATCATCCACACCGCGCACAGCCGCACCGGTTTTGCCAGTGGCGCCGTTAAAGCCGCCGAGTTCCTGGCTGGTAAAAAAGGCATTTACACCATGAAAGACGTATTGGGTATTTAACCTGCAATTGATATTTGCTAAAAAGCCAGCCTTTCCCGGTTGGCTTTTTAGTTTACTAAGCAGGTTCTACCTGCCATTTTACAACAAGAGTATCCCACAGAGTGCCAGGTGTCTGAGCTTTGGTTCCTGAGCCTGCCGAAGTTATCGAAGACACCAACGAAAGCAATTTCATGCATGCATTTACCGGCCCTTCGACAGGCTCAGGAACCAATAACGTACGCTTATTAAGCGCTCCAATTCATCTCCCAAAAGTTCAGTCCTTATTAACTTATCATTAAACCGGAGACCAGTTATCGTTTTACCTGGTTACCCTGCTAATTTTGCAGTCTGTTTTCAAATCCTTAATTTTCCGAGACCCCATTACCCATACCCATGCAGGAAGACATTATTTTACAGATCAGCAACCGAGTTAAAGAACTGCGCACCGCCAAAAGCTATACGCTGCAGGAAGTGGCCGATAAAGTAGGCGTAACCCGTGGCTTCTTATCACAGATCGAAAATACACGTACCGTACCCTCGCTGAGTGTGCTCATCAGCATCATTCGTGCGCTGGGGGTAGACCTCAACAGTTTTTTCCAGGATATGGATGCCGCCCGCGACGATAACAAAGTGGTAATACGGAAAAAAGAACAGTACCAGCACTTTGAGAAGGAAAATGCCAAAGGCTTTTACTACCAGCGGATCTTTACCACACAGATCAACGAGCAACACGTGGATATTGTGCTGCTGCGCCTTTCTGCCAAAGCCAAACGTCCACCCGTGCGCACCGATGCCTGGGAGTACAAATACATGATTAAAGGCTCGGTAGAGTACACCATTGGCAAAGAAAAATACCTGCTCGAAGAGGGCGATTCCCTGTATTTTGATGCCCGTGAATTGCACAATCCCAAAAATATGGGCACCGAAGATGCCTTAATGTTGGTGTTTTACTTCTTTGACAAAAAGGTATAACACATTACCAACCATACATTGCTTAACCAGCTATAGAACCACACAGGCAGCCGCGCAAGCTGCCTTTTTCTTTGCCTGCACCACCCCATTTATTTACATACACTACACTATTTTGTAAATAAGTTTAGCATTAGTAACCTTTTCGTAACATTCTGCACATATTTAGTTAACCTGTACTTAACAACTTTGCAGCGAATTCAGGAGTTAACCTGTACCTAAAAGAAAGATCGCTGTATGCAAGTTAGTTTGATTGTATTTGACATGGCAGGCACCACCGTAACCGACAAAGGTGCTGTAGCACAGGCATTTGTACAAGCTTTTAAAGATTTGGATTATACCGTGGAAGAAGCGGAAGTAAACCCGTTGATGGGCTATAAAAAAACCGAAGCCATCCACATTATTCTCGAAAGACTGGGTGTAACCAACATTACACCAGAACACACCGCCGATATTCATGCCCGCTTTGTAAACCATATGCTGGCCTACTACCGCAGCTCTCCCGATATTAAACCATTGCCAGGTACCGAAGCCGTATTGCAAAACCTGAAAGCCAGGGGCATACAGATTGGGCTGGACACTGGCTTTTCCAAAGATATAGCCGATGTAATTATAGACCGCCTGGGCTGGAAAGCCAATGGCCTCATCGATTATGTAGTAGCCAGCGACGAAGTGCCCGAAGGCCGCCCGTATCCGTACATGATTCGCAAAATGATGGAAGCCGCAGGCATTACAGATCCATTGCAGGTTATTAAAGTAGGCGATACCGAAGTAGACATTAACGAAGGTAAAAATGCCGGATGCCTGTACAGCATAGGTGTAACCACGGGTTCTTTTACCCGTGAGGAACTCATGCCTTTTGGCCCCAGCCACATTATAGACAACCTGCAGGAGCTGCTCCCTATTCTGGAACCCAATTACGTGTAATCCCATGTTGGTATCATCCCCACGCCGCCAACAGGCCTGGAAAACCACCCTATTTGCATCGCTGGTAGCCTTTGGTACCTATAGCACCATGTACGCCTTTCGCAAGCCCTTTACTGCCGCAGGCTTTGAGGGTATACACTACTTGGGCGTAGATTATAAAGTATGGCTGGTATGCGCCCAGGTGCTGGGTTATATGCTGAGCAAGTTTTACGGTATCCGTTTCATCTCCGAGATGAAAGGCGAAAACAGGAGCCGCAGCATTATACTGCTCATTACCTGGAGCTGGATAGCCCTTCTGCTGTTTGCCATCACGCCGGCGCCCTACAACATCATCTTTTTTCTGCTCAATGGCTTTCCGCTGGGCATGGTTTGGGGGCTGGTATTCAGTTATATCGAAGGACGCAGAAGTACTGAGATTATGGGCGCAGTGCTGGCCACGAGTTTCATTTTCTCATCGGGTTTTGTTAAAACCATTGGCAAGTTTACCATGACCCACTGGGAGGTAAGCGAGCGCTGGATGCCTTTTATTACCGGAAGCCTGTTTTTTCTGCCCATGCTGGTGCTGGTAAAGCTGCTCGATTTTATTCCGCCGCCTACGCCAGAAGACCATGCGCAACGCAATGTGCGGCTGCCCATGAATAAGCGCGAGCGCAAACAGTTTATACGCCAGTATTTTCCCGGTTTACTCATCGTAATTGTGATGTATGTGCTGGTAACCATTGTGCGCGATTTTCGCGACAACTTTGTAAACGAGTTTTGGGCAGAGATGGGTATGGGCAACCAATCCAATATTTTTACCCAAACCGAAATACCCATTTCCATTATTGTGCTGTGCCTTATGGCTTGCCTGGTATTAGTGCGCAGCAACAGCAAAGCGTTTTTTCTCAACCATGTTATTATAGGTTTAGGATTTCTGCTGGCGAGTGTAAGCACTATTCTTTACCAACATCACGTAATTGGCCCCGTGTGGTGGATGATTTGGGCAGGCCTGGGTTTGTACCTCAGCTACATTCCTTTCAACTGCCTGTTTTTCGAACGTTTTATTGCAGCGTTCCGCATAACCGGCAATGTAGGTTTCCTCATGTATATGGCCGACTCGTTTGGCTACCTGGGCAGTGTAAGCGTATTGCTGCTTAAGAGCTTCCTGGGTTTCAACATCAGCTGGAATCATTTTTTCCAGGATTCCATTCTGCTGTGCTCCAGCATGGGCATTATCCTGGTTACCCTCTCCGCAGGGTATTTCAAACACAAAGCATCATCTGTACAAAACATATCTTATGCCGCATAAAAAAGCCATTGTGATTGGCGCCGGTATCGTAGGATTGGCTACTGCCCGTAGCCTGGCCGAAAGAGGATACCGTGTTACCGTATTTGAACGCAACCCACAGGCCATTGGCGCCTCTATCCGCAACTTTGGCATGATATGGCCCATTGGGCAACCTGCCGGGCACTTATACGAAAGAGCGATGCTTAGCCGCAGCCTCTGGAAAAGCATAGCCCGCGAAGCCGGACTTTGGTTCGATGAAGTTGGCAGTTTACACCTCGCCTATACCGATCTCGAATTACAGGTTATTGGCGAAGTAGCAGGTTTGTACGGGAACGACCGCAAATACCAGTTGCTTACCCCGGAAGAAACCCTGGCCAAATCGCCCGCAACCAATCCCGAAGGATTGAAGGGTGCTTTGTGGAGCCCCGATGAAATGATTGTAGAAAGCCGCGTGGCCATTGCGGCACTGCCTGGCTACCTGGCAGGTAAATACAATGTGGTGTTTCATTTCAACACTGCTATTACGGAGATCGCTTACCCGGCGGTTTTCAGCGGACGTAAAAGCTGGGAAGCAGATGAGGTTTACGTTTGCAGCGGAGCCGATTTCGAAACCCTTTACCCCGAAGTATTTGCAGCCAATCATTTTACAAAATGCAAACTGCAAATGATGCGCTTAACCGCCCAGCCCGGTAACTGGCGCATTGGCCCATCGCTATGCGGTGCGTTAAGCCTTATTCACTACAATGGTTTTAAAGCAGCGCCTCACTTGCAGGAACTTAAAGCACACTTTGAAAATACCATGCCCGATTACCTCAAATGGGGTATTCATGTAATGGTATCGCAAAACCATACCGGAGAGCTTACCGTGGGCGACAGCCACGAGTATGGCCTGCACCTGGAGCCGTTTGACCGTGTGTTTATCAACGATATGATACTGCAATACTTCCAGCAGTTTGCATCGGTAAAAGACAGCGCGGTGATCCAGCAATGGAATGGCATTTACCCCAAACGCACCAATGGCGAAGTTGATTTTGTTTACGATCCGGAGCCGGGCGTAACCATCATAAATGGCCTCGGCGGCGCAGGCATGACCCTTTCTTTTGGCCTGTCCGAAGAAGTGATCGGGCAAGGATACCGGTCGCACCAATCTACAGCTATACTGCAATAGCATCCTTTATACGTACAAAACCCCGGCCTTCATTGCATTGTTTAGCCGGGGTTTTACTTTTTTCATATCCCTCCCCATTTATACACGGCACATCCAACAGGCATTTCACCCAACGAAAAAGCCCCGGTCGGGATACCGGGGCTAAAAAACAAAGTGAAATAAAAGGTAAATGAAAAAACTACACTATTGCTTTATAATCTTAAATACTTGTTGTGCAGATGCAGCTGTGATGCGTACAAAATACACGCCAGCCGATAATTGTTGCATAGGCAACTCATTTTTATATTGCAATGCGTTAAGCTTATATACTTCGCGACCTACCTGGTCGGTAAGACTTAGTTGATACAAGGCAGGATCGTTAATAGAACTGCTCAGATTCAGGTGCAGCGTACCCGTAACCGGCACAGGATACAGTACCATACTACCTTCGGGCAGGACTTTTGTAATACCTGTAGCATTTACCGGTATTGCAGCTGAGGTATTGCTGCAGTTGCCTGCGGTTACCTTTACACTGTACATACCCGAAGCCGTGATTGTATATGTTGCTGCCGTAGCACCGGGAACAGGATTACCATCCAGGTACCATTGGTTGCCGGTAGCCGCGCTGGAAGTAAGCACCGTACCGTTTACCGTTACCGTAGGCTTATCTACCTTACTTACATTTACCGTTACGGGCACGCATGTGCCAGAAACCACACAACCACCATAGCCCCGCACAAAATAAGTAGTCGTATCGCCGGGGGTAGTCGCAATGGCCGCACCTGAATCTACAGGAGTCCCGCCACAACTATTGGCATACCAGTACCATTTGCTGGCACCGTTTAATGTGCCGCTGGCGGTGAGATGCGCCGTATCGCCCAGGCAAAGGAGGGGTGTGCTGGTAGCGGCTACCGCTGCTGTAGGTGCCTGGCATACCGTAAAGGTAGATACCGTTGTTTTCTGGCTGTTGTTGCCGTCGGTATAAGCTACAAAAGGATTACCGTTGCCATCGATAGCCAGAGAGGTAAAGCCGGTAGGCCCGCCGGAAAAACCAGCCGTACCTACATTTACCCAAGTGGTGCCGTTATATTTCATCACCACCGATTGCTGCGCTACAGCAGCATCCTGGTAGGCGATATAAGGCACATCGTTATGATCCAGCGCCATTGAGGTGTAAAGCGACACACCTGTTGTAAAACTAGGCAAGCCTACCTGCAACCAGTTGGCACCATCAAATTTGTGTACCGCCGCTTTGGGGCCGCCCGCATACGGATTCCAGTACCCTACATACGGTTTATTGTTGCTGTCGAATACCAGCGTAATATCATTGGCACCGCCGTATATCTCCGACAGGAAAGAGCTCCCCACGTTTACCCAGCTGGTACCATTAAATTTCTTTACCCGCGCACGGCCGCCATCGGTATAGTCCTGGTAAGCGATATAAAGCGTATCGAAATGGTCAAAAGCAATAGAAGGATAATTGGCATTGCCAGCGCTGATCTGCGCGCCGCCTACTGTATCCCAGGATGTACCGTTGTACGACCTTACAAACACACCATTTGCTGCGCTCACATCGATATAGGCCAAATAAGGCTTACCCGTCGCCGATACTTTAATGTTCGTGTATTGCCCGGCGCCTGCCGTCAGATCGCTGCCGATGCTCGTCCAGGTGGTGCCGTTGTATTTCATCACCGCCACCTTTGAAGAAGAAGCCCCATCTGCATAAGAGAAATACGGAGTACCGGCATTATCCAATGTTAGATAGCTGTGCAATGCGCTGCCGGGGGTAAAGCCCGCGCTGCCCACGGCTGCCCACGAAGTGCCGTTATACTTCATCACGGTAGCCTGCCCGGTAGCCAACCCACCATCGTTAAACGATACATAGGGCGTATTGGCCCCGTCTATCACCAGGTGCTGCCAGGTGCTTTGGCCGCTGGTAGAAATACCAGCCGATCCCACTGTAGTCCATTGTGCTTCAGCCTCTCTCGTTATCATCATCACCGAAAGAGCCATTACAGAAGCTAGTAAGCATTGTTTTTTCATGTGCAAATAATTGTAGAAGTCAATAACCATATAGTTTTTATAAATACTATTTACTGCCGTTATCTGTTTACATTAGATACTTATACCCTGTTTTGTCCGTTCATTTCAAACAGAAAGCATATGACCATAAAACAAACTTCTCCATTATTCCTTATTTCAATTAGAGTAGTTCTACTCCATTTTGCTTAACCAGCCCCCTACATGCAACTACAAACGGCTATGGGTGAAAAGTTTTCTGCAAAAAGCATAATGCACTGGCGGGTAAAAATTCTGCTTTGCGGCCTTTTGCTATTGTCGTTCCACACCAGGGCGCAGTCTACCCTCTCCGAAGCTTATTTCCAGCATTTCCGGCAAGACACGGCCGAGATCATGCATTGCATCAACGCGGGCATTTTAGTGCAATGGTCGGCCCCGGACAGTGCTTTACGGCTGTTTGAGCAAGCAGAGCGTAAAAGCAAAGCGATCTATTTCCTCGATGGCGTAGCCTACGCATTGCTCAACATGGCACATTCTTCGGTAGCCAAGGGCGATTATGAACAGAGTTTCCGGTATTACCACCGGGCCAGGCCTTACTGCATGAGCGCTATGTTTAACAAAGCATTGCCCGCCATGTACTACAGCGATATGGCTACCACCTACCTGCACCGGGGCGAATACGAGCAAGCCGGCTGGCATTATTTTGAGGCATTGCGGAAATTGAGCAACCAGGGCTTGCTGGAAAACGATAATGTGCTCATGATCTACACCAACATGGCTTTTATGCAAACCAGCCTGAACCAGAACGAACAAGCCTTGTACTACCTCGATGTAGCCGAAAACCTGGCGCGCAAAAGAGACAAACGGAATCAGCTTCCCTTTATACTCAACAATAAAGGAGAGGCCCTTGCCGCACTGGGCAGAACCACCGAAGCCATGCTGTGCTTTAAAGAAGGGCTGCGGCTGGTGCAGCAAAACGCGCAGCTATCGCCCGGCAGAAAAACAGAAATTCACCAATCCATCAACAACAGCATCGGATCGTTGCTGATACAAACCGGCCAACCCGAAGCGGCCATCCCTTATTTTACCGAAGCCATACAACTGAGCAGCCAAACCAACCCCTACTTCTCCCGTATTTTTCCCAACTACTTTTTAGGACAAGTATATTACGGACAAAAAAACTACGCCCTGGCATTAAAACACCTGCTGCCCGCGCTGGAACTGGCCAATCGTTTAGACTTTAAGGAAAGCATGCTGCGGGCGCTCCGCACCCTGGCGGCTGTTTACAATGCCACCGGAAATTACCGAAAAGCAAGCCAGACACTGGGCAATTACATAGACCTCAGAGACAGCTTGCTAAACCAGGAAAAAACGGCGGCTGTAAACCGCTACGAGCTCAAATACCGCACCGCACAAAAAGACAAGGAAATAGCCGAAAAACAATTGCTCATCAGCCGACAGGACAGTAAAATAGCGCAGCAAAACACGTGGATATGGATAGCCTCCATGAGCGCCTCACTGCTTACCGTAATCAGCCTGCTACTGTGGATATTGTACCGCAACAACCAGCACAAACAGCGTATTCAGCAGCAAACTATAACCGGTATGCAACAGGAGCAGGAACTCCGCAAGCAGGAAGAAGATATTAAAGTGATGCAGGCCATTATCAAAGGCGAGGAAAAGGAAAGAATGCGCCTGGCCCGCGACATACACGATGGTATTGGAGGTATGATTGCCGCGGCCCGCATGCATGTAAGCGCTTTGCAGAACAGAACTTCGGGGCTGATTGAACCAAATGACTTTTCCGGAATTATGGATATGCTGGAAGACACGTCATCAGAAATTCGCAAAACGGCCCACAACCTGATGCCCGATACTTTGCTGCGACATAACCTCGAAGAAGCGCTGCAATTGTTCTGCAACCATATCAACGCGGGCAATCATGTGCAATTCGACTTGCAGGTGCACGAACCGTTGCCCAAACTAAGCCAGCCGGTTACCCTGTCTTTATACAGGATAATACAGGAGCTGATGCAAAACATTCTCAAACATGCCAAAGCTACACATGCTACCATACAGCTAAGCCAGCACGAAGATCAATTGTACTTAACGATTGAAGACAATGGAAAAGGCTTTACGCCAGGAGTAGGTGGAAACGGCACCGGATTGCGCAACATCAGCTCAAGAATAGAAGCCATGCATGGCCAGTATGCGATAGATGCTGCACCGGGCCAGGGAACCATTGTGTCTGTCAAACTAACCCTTACAACACTGCAACAACTGAGTTATGAACATACGTATAGCCATAGCTGACGACCACCCAATGGTGATCAATGGCGTAAGGGAAATGCTGGCCAATTGCAACCACATTGAACTTACCCATACTTACCTTACCGGAGCAGCGCTGTTAGCCGGGCTCAAACAACAGGTACCGGATGTGTTGCTGCTCGATTTTCAGCTGCCCGATAAAACCGGCGATGAACTGGCACATACCATACTCAAAACCATTCCCGATCTGCCCATTCTTACGCTTACCAATTTTGAACACGCGCTGTATGTAAATACCATGCTCAATATTGGCGCCAAAGGTTATCTGCTTAAAAACACCGATCAGGACACACTCATCCGGGCTATTGAAACCGTGTATGCAGGCCAGTTGTTTATAGCATCGGGCATGCAGGAGCAATTGGCTGCCCAAAATGCGCTGCCTAAACGTAAAACCGCCGCGCGGTTTGCGCTTACCCCACGCGAGAAAGACATTCTGAAACTCATTGTAGATGCCTGCAGCAACCAGGAAATAGCAGACCGGCTTAACCTGAGCCTGCGCACGGTAGAAAATTACCGGCTCAACCTTTCGCTAAAACTGGAAGCTAAAAATACAGCCAGCCTTATCCGCAAAGCATTGGAGCTGGGATTGGCGGTGGGCTAAAAACAAACTGCCGCCCCAGTGGAGCGGCAGTTTAATACAAAACCAGCTAAATGTTAAACGTCTTGCTGCAAGGAGCGCATTCCTTGCGCTTAACAGGATCAAAAGTAGGATGCCAATTTTACCAAATAGTTAACCCAGTGTTAACTATTGTTAACTATCACTAAACTTTTAAAAAATCATGTCTAAAAAAATCCCCGCAATGATTGCGGGGATTTTTCATTTATTTTTTAAGATTCGTCAGCATGGCTTCGGTCATCTTATCGAGGTCAAAATCGTGTTTCCAACCCCAGTCTGCACGGGCAGCGCTGTCATCAATACTCTGCGGCCAGCTGTCGGCAATAGCCTGACGGAAGTCTGGTGCATAATTGATGCTAAAGTCTGGAATATGTTTCTGGATAGAAGCGGTAATCTCTTTGGGAGAAAAACTCATAGCCGACAGGTTATACGCAGTGCGGATGTTGATCTTATCTGCCGGAGCCTCCATGAGTTCAATGGTAGCACGAATGGCATCATCCATATACATCATGGGCAAGTAAGTATCTTCGCTCAGGAAACAAGTGTATGATTTTTGTTTCAGGGCTTCGTGATAGATTTCTACAGCATAATCTGTGGTACCACCACCCGGAGCCGATTTCCAGCTGATAAGACCGGGGTAACGCAGGCTGCGTACATCTACGCCAAATTTCTTGAAGTAGTAATCGCACCACAGTTCGCCAGCGTATTTGCTGATGCCGTAAACGGTAGTGGGTTCAATAATAGTGCGTTGGGGGGTATCTTGCTTGGGAGAGGTAGGGCCAAATACAGCGATGGAGCTGGGCCAGTAGATCTTAAGTTTTTCCTGCTCTGCCATCTCAAAGATCGCCAGCAGGCTCTTCATGTTGATGTTCCAGGCCATTTGCGGATTCTTTTCTCCCGTAGCAGACAAAATAGCTGCCAGCAGGTAGATCTGCGTAATGCCTTCTTTCTTAACCAGGTCGTGAATGGCTGTTTTGTTCATCACATCCAGGTGTACAAACGGTCCTGCATCTTTCAGCAATGGATGCGGATCTTTAAGATCCGAAGCTATTACCCCATCCGTTCCGTATATATTGCGCAGGGCTGCCGTGAGCTCTACTCCAATCTGGCCACAAGCGCCAATCACTAAAACTTTATCTTTCATTCGCCCTTATATTATTTAAAAGAATCACAAAAGTAAGAAACTGGTACCAATCGCAAAATGTGTTTAGAAACGCAGCAAAAAGCCGATCAGGCACAAGTTGATGCAAACGCATTGTCAATCCACCTATTCGCTAATCTGTAATCATAATCACTTCCCCATCAGGCGGAGCACTTTCTCCACATCTTCGGGTGTATCTACACAATGACTATCATAATGCGTGGTTACACATTTGATCTTAAAACCGTTTTCGAGCCAGCGCAGTTGCTCCAGCGACTCGGCTTTTTCCAGACCCGAAACCTGCAAGCGGGTTATTTGCTCCAGCACATCGCGGCGGTAAGCATACATGCCTACATGACGGAAATAAGCGTGGTGCAGGTGCCAGTCTTTTTGCTCTACCCCTTTGATAAAAGGAATAACCATGCGGCTGAAATACAGCGCCTCGTGGTTGGTATTGAGCACGATTTTTACCTCGCCCATATCGAACAGTACTTCGTGGCTGTCTACCGGAATCATCTGGGTAGCCAGCTCCACAGAGCCGTCCAGCACACTGGCCAGCTCATCGATCTGCTCGGGAAAGATAAAAGGCTCATCGCCCTGGATATTGATCACGTACTGGAAATCGCCGCCCAGCTGTTGCAAAGCGTCAAAACAACGGTCGGTACCACTGGGGTGGTGCTCAGCAGTCATTACAGCGTATCCGCCAAATGAAAGGACATGGTCGTAAATGCGTTGGTCGTCGGTAGCTACAACTACTTTGTCTAAACGCTTACTCTTTTGAGCTTGCTCATACACCCGCTGGATCATGGTTTTGCCCTGGATGTCGATAAGCGGCTTGCCCGGAAAGCGCGTGGAGGCATACCGGGCAGGAATAATACCTGCTATCATGGTTCTTGAGAAACGATTTCTAAATCTTTGGAAGTGAAAAATTGAGGCTCAGGCTGGTTTCTGAGCTGCAGATATTGCTGGTAAGTCTCGTCGTATTTGGTACGGTGCGAGATGGTATCGGCATACAAACCCGTAAGGCCGGTAAGCAGCTCTACCGTTTCGCGCACGGCATGTGCTCCACCCGAATGCGCAGTAATATAATCGGCCAGGCCGTGTTTATCCACATAATCGGTCAATAACGGGCTGCAAGTACGCACTACCATTACCCGGAGGCCTACCATTTCGGCATCAGAGAAATCAAGTACATCGTCGAAAACGAACATAATTTCATCGGGGCTGATGTTGTGGGTAGCGCACAAATGCTCTATAGCCTGGCGCTTATGCCTTATTTTGCTGTATACGGCGTTAAAATGTTCTCTTTCGGCCAGGGTACGGGCGGCCATATTCTGCTCACCCGAAATAATGGCCACAATAGGTGCAGTACCTTTGCGCAAAAAGTGATTGAAACGCAGCAGGTTAGTGCCCATTGCATCTACTTCGCTAAAAGCGCTGGAACCGTTGTTGTCTTTAAAACCGTCGTTAAAAACACCGTCCCAGTCAAATACAAATGCTTTAACGTTTTCGAGTTTGGTCAATATCTGTGCAGGCAAAGTGATGAACTTGCCTCTGAAGAATTCTATTACCAGATGAATGTCTGTATACATAGGTGCACGATTTATTATAAAGATAAAAAAACGGGAGCTGTTTTCACAGTTCCCGTTAGTATCTGGCAATGTCTTAACATTAATCGTTTTTCAGATCCTGAATGTCGAGCATACCGATTGGTGTACCGTTTTCGGTAACCAGGATGGTATCTACATTGGTTTGCTTGAAAATACCAGCAGCATCGTTCAGCAGTGCGCCTGCGTCTACGGTGATGGGTGCTTTGTATTCCAGTTCGCCCATTTTCTTACCCAGGATGTGCTCACCTTCGGTTTGCAGCAATCTTCTCAGGTCGCCATCGGTAAATACGCCTTTGAGCGCACCATCGCCGTTGAGTACGGTAATGGAACCAAAACCGTATTCGGTCATTTTTACGATAGCGTCTTTCAGGTTGGTATCAGCTTTTACCACAGGGTTTACACCATTGATAGCCTCTTTAACACGCACGGTCATGAGGCGGGTATCCTGGTAGAACTGCTCGGTACCTACCTGGGTAAAGTTATTTTCGGTTAAGCCTTTCAGTACTTTCAACGGTACGGTAATGGTGTGCACGCCTACGTTAATGGCATTGCGCACGTGCTCGGCGTGGCGTACAGAGCTAAACATGATCTTGGTGTTGTAACCATAATAGTTAACCGCACCTACACACTGCTCTACCAGCGCCAGGGCATCATGACCCTGATCTTGCAGGCGGCCTACCAGCGGGCACACATACGTGGCACCTGCATGCATAGCCATATACGCCTGTTGCAAAGTGTACACCAGGTGCACATTTACCAGCAGGTTATCGTTGCGGAGCATTTTACAGGCTTTTACACCTTCGAGGCTCACAGGAATTTTGAACACGGTTCTGGCAGGATCCAGACCCAGCTCCAGCTGGCGGTGCGCTTCTTTTACAATTTCGTCGGCAGTAGTGCCCAATGCTTCGATCTGAAGCACAGGAACCATTTTGCTCAGTTTCAGAATGGTACCATCTACATCAGTGATACCTTCTTTTTGCATAAAAGTAGGAGTGGTGGTTAAACCATTCAGAAAGCCCAGCTTAAAGCCTTCTTCTATTTCCTTAAGATTCGCTGAATCCAGATATAATTCCATTGAAAAAAATTGTGCGGCAAAAGTAAAAAGTAAAATGCAAATGAAACGTAAAATTCCGGTACTGTGTCACAACCGGTTATGCAGCTTAAATATCCCTTCTCCCTCCATAAAATGAGTTTCCGGGTGGGTAAAATGAATTTCTACCGGCTGTAAACTACTTTCTACCTGCGTAAAATGAGCTTCGAACGACTGTAAATGACCTTCTACCCGCTGTAAATGAGTTTCTAACGACTGTAAACGATCTTCTACCTGCTTAAAATGAGCTTCGAACGACTGTAAATGACCTTCTACCTGCTGTAAATGAGTTTAGGACGACTGTAAATGAATTTCTAACGACTGTAAATGACCTTCTAATTGTGTAAAAGGAGCTTGCTGGTGAGGAAAAACACTCCGAAGAGCGTTTAAGGATTGCAATGATCTTTTATCTTTTTGAAACTTTTTTTTGAAACGCTTACCATGTCACTACATTGTTCGTATTCAAAATACCTCGAGTTTTTACAGATATCAAGCAACATTCGATATTCAGGCGCTATTTCACCGCACTTCTTTTTAACCAGGATATGCAACACATCATGTTTACTCTTTTTTATAATTCCCTTATCAAAAAAGGCTTCAAACGTGTTATAAATTTGATTCTCATTTTCGAAATCCGGATACTGAAGTGGAAAAATTTTAGAGGTAACAAAATGCAACGCCGAGTAAAACGCAGTAGTTATTACCCAATCTCCACATCCTCCTATATTACTTAGTTGATTACACACTTTTTCATTATGCAAAGCGTGTGCAAGTCTTTTATCCCTGTAAGTCATGCTGCGATTTGAAAAAAACCATTTGCCTTAATCATCTCTTCATTTAGTTTGTCTGTAAAAGGAGCAAATGAAAATGTTAATAAGATATCTTCTTTTTCTTCTACGGAGTTTTCAATGTTCTGAGCTGTTAAATACACGTTTCTAAAATCGTCAGAAATAAAAGACGTTTTATCAACCAATGTTAAAATCTGATATGTTGAAATGCCTTCGATTTTAACATAACTCCTCAAAAACCGGACACTTAATTCTTCAAAGTTTGTTGTCTTAAGGGTTTTACTTGCTTCAAAAGTTGTAAAGAGATGTGTCTTAATCATCGCCAAAACTTCTGATGTAAAATGCTTTTTACCAGTTTGATATGCATTAATCAACGCATCGGCATTAAACCATTCTTCCCGAAAAGGCGATGCTAAAGGAGGCCGTTGGGGCTCTTTGGCGCATGTAGAATAGTTAAATTCAAGATTGTTCATAAATACTTATTTAAAGGTTGATCTTACTGGTTTGGTATTCAAATTTTAGTCCTTTTCTCTAAAATCAATATTCTTCAGATTAAACAACGGACTACCTGCTATTAGAGGCTTCAAAAATATTACTTACTTTAATTACCAACAAGCTAACATCCAACTTAAACGATTATAGTCGTTTACAAACGGCTATATTACAGATAAGCTATTGAAAAACAACACATAACCACAAAGGGCCGGTCTACATAGACTGGCCCTTTGTGGTATTAAAAACGGGGCTAATTAACCTCTGTATTTTACTTCAAGGTTATGCAACTCTATCAATGGCTTCATAAACTCTTCTAACGCATACACGCTCAGCTGGCTGGCGGCATCGCAAAGGGCTTTTTCGGGATCGGGGTGCGTTTCTATAAACACACCATCTACACCAGCGGCTACCCCTGCACGGCTCAATACAGGCAGAAACTCGCGCGCCCCCCCCTTAGCATCGGCACTTGGAATACCGTATTTGCGGATAGAGTGGGTAATATCGAATACCACAGGGTAGCCCATAAGGCCCATATTGTAGAAACTGCGTGGGTCTACCACCATATCGTTGTAACCAAAGGTGTAACCACGCTCGGTAAGGATAATCTGGTCGTTACCACTCTCAATGCATTTCTGCACCGGGTGTTTCATGTTTTCGGGTGCGAGGAACTGGCCGTGTTTAATATTTACCACTTTGCCGGTTTTGGCAGCTGCTACCATCAGACCCGATTGCATACACAGGTAAGCAGGTATTTGCAGCACATCGCACACCTCACCAGCTATGGCAGCATGCTCGGGATAGTGAATATCGGTAAGCAGGGTAAACCCAAACTGCGCTTTTACTTTAGCCAGAATCTCCATGCCTTTTTCGATACCGGGGCCATCATAGTATTTGAGGCTGCTCCGGTTGTCTTTCAGAAAAGAGGATTTATAAATAATAGGAATATTGAGCTTTTCGCTTACTTCTTTCAGCTTTTCGGCTGTTTTCATCATTATAGACTCATCTTCTATCACACAGGGACCAGAAATGAGGAATAACTCATCAGCACCGCAGCTGATATCGCCCACCATTACTTTCTTTTGACTCATGCTTTATTGCTTAATTATTTTAGTATATGTTTTTATTCCGGGTTGCATTATGCACAACACGTAATTTCCGGATGCAAAATTACTAATATCCAGTCTATTTACCTGCGGCATTAACGTTCCTTTATACACTACCCTGCCTTGCAGGTCGTAAATAAAACAAGCGGCTTTGTCCATCACTTTTGCCCTGTCGGCATCAATTACCAGCGGGCCGTTGGTTACGGTTGGGTAGATCTTCCAACCCGCTTCTACTTCCTGTATACCTGTTGGGGTAATTACAGGTTTAGCAAAACGAAACACTACCCCATCTTCGGGATGGCTGTCGAAACCGAGGTTTATTAACGAATCGGGGCCATATAAGGTAGCTACAGAATCTACATAAGCCTGGTCGGGCGTACCCGCCAGCACATAAAAACGGTTGAGCGAATCGTTCAGGAAATTATAGTTGGGCACAATGGCTGCGGCAAACTTCGTAAACGGATAAAAATAGATAGAATCGGACTGGTTGGTTACCTGGCTGGGACCAAAGCGTATCTCAAACGCGTCGTTCTCATAAGCCCAAAACTGTACGTTCATAAAATCGTCCTGGGTAGCCAGGTTGTAGTATTCGTCGTAAAAACCAGCATTGGCCCACTCGAGCTTCATTACTTTTTTGCCAGAGTCGGTAGCCCATTCGTACCGGATAGGCGACTGGATGGTGGTAGAATCAAAACTGTAGCCACGATCTACCAAATCGGCCACCAGCGGAAAAATGGCGGGTGTAGAATCATTGTCATAAGAATTGCGCATGCATATATTGGCGCCCAGAAACTGATCGTCTATCACCAGCGAATCGGCAGCAAGGCCACCAAAATGGAAGGTAAAATTAAGCGGCACATACAGCAGCGTATCGTCCCAGGGCTGGTCGGTAAGCGCTATGCCATTGGTAAGCGGCTTAAAGGTGTCGGTTTTAACGGTAAGCACATAATCGCCAATCTGGGCCTGCGAAAACTGCGCCATGCCTAAAAAGCATAGCAAAAAGAGCGTAAAGACCTTATTCATGTGGGTGGGTTTAGGTTCAATAAACAATTGCCTAAAAATAATAAACACTGCCCACTTTAACAGCATGGCAGTGTTTATACTATTGTAACCAGGGCTTTAGAACCTGCGGAAGAGGTCTTCTATCAGCTCAATGGTGATCTTTTCTTTCCAGTCTGTACCAATGGCGTGGTTCCACATATGGTGCAGGTTATAGGCTACATGCGCCATGGCATTGATCTGCTCCGGCGTCCAGTTTTTGCTGATGCCGGTGGGCAATACCACATTGTGCTTGGCCAGCATGGTGCGAAACTCGGCTACACCTTCGGGATAATAATCTTCGAGGTGCTGGAATGCCAGGCAGTTGGCATAGCAATGTTTTTCGCCCAGTATTTTAGACAAGCCGTAAGACAACGCGTGGCAAACGCCTACTTCGGAATAAGTGAGGCTTAAACCGCCCATCAGGGAAGCTACCATCAGTTTATCATCGTTTTCGGGTGTTTGTCCGGCATTTTCGCCCAGGTAAATTTCTTTACACAGCTTGAGCGATTGCTCGGCGTAGGCATGGCTGAAAGCATTGTTCAAAATACCGTTTTCCGATTCTATGCAGTGGATATAGGTATCCATACCGGTATAAAACCATTTATCGGTAGGCACCGAGGCGATCAACTCAGGATCGAGGATTACCTGGTTAAACACCGTCCAATCGCATTTGAGGCCCAGTTTTTTCTCCGGCCCGGTAAGCACAGCGGTCATAGACACTTCTGCGCCGGTACCCGAAATAGTGGGCACACCCAGGTGGTAAATGCCTGGTTTTTTAATCAGGTTCAGGCCCTGGTATAAGGTAGAAGAACCCTCGTTGGTAAACATAAGCGATACCGCTTTAGCAATATCCATAATGCTGCCACCGCCAATACCAATTACCCCGGCAGGAATGCCTTTGGCTGCAAGCACTTCGTCTCTCAGCGCATCGATCAGGGTAGTGGTAGGTTCTTCTGGGTCTACATCTATAAAACGGATCTCATCTTCGGCATGCAGCGGAATGCGTTTTTCCAGGTCTTTGCCTTTGAAATACATATCTACTACAAACAGGAAAAACTTACCGTTATCGTTGCGGCGCTCGGTGAGGATGCTTTCCATCATATCGAAGCTGCCACGGCCGTACACCACTTTTTCTATGTTCTTAAAATTCTTATGTACCTGCAAGTCTTAATATTTAAGCCACCCTTGAGCGGCGTCAACAAATAAAATAAAAGCCCCGATCCATTAAGCGTTTACAGCCGCCATAGCCTTGCGGATGCAGGCTGCAATGTTATTGCCCAATGTGGCTACCTCTTCTTCGCTCCAGGTGCAACGCACGCCAAAGGAGATAAGACGGCCCACTACTTCCTGCGATTCAGGCAGCTCCAGGTTGTTGTAATCCTGTGGCGCGCCTACCAATTGCACTGGCAGTTTAGAGGCGGTTTGCATGTTTTTGAGGTGCCCCCACTGGTTAATAAAGTGATACATATTGGTAAACCAGTAGTTAAAACCACCCACACCTGCTTCGTTCAGCGCCGCTACGGTACGCTTGGCGGTATCGGTATCTGGCAATAATATATTGAGGAAGGTAGCAGAATCGCCAGCCGGATCGGCCAGGCGGGCAAAGGATACACCTTCTACCGCGCCAATCGTATTTACCAGCATTTCTTTATAGGTACGGTTTATCGCAAGGATCTGAGGCACTTTGCGGGTTTGCGCCACGCCAATAGCCGCGCTCAGCTCGCCAATGCGGTAGTTAAAGCCCAGCACCGGGTGGTTTTCCATACCACGGTTATTGCCCTGGTGGTCGTGCCCGTGATCGGAATATGCGTCTGCTATTTTATATAATTCTTCGTCGTTGGTTACCAGCACGCCGCCTTCGCCAGCTGTAGCAATTTTGAAAAAGTCGAAAGAGTAGCTGCCTGCTTTACCAAACAAGCCTACAGATGTGCCTTTGTAGAAAGAGCCAAAAGCCTGTCCGGCATCTTCTACCAGGGTCAGGTTGTGCTCGTTTACCACTTCCATAATGGCATCCATATCGGCCATGCCACCGCACATATGCACCAGGCAAATGCCCTTGGTTTTAGGAGTAACTACTTTGCGAATACCAGCTGCGCTCAGGCAAAGGGTTTCGTCGATTTCGGCAAATACCGGCACTGCGCCTACAAACAGCACTGCTTCGATGGTAGCGATAAAGGTGAAAGGAGGTACAATTACCTCATCTCCGGCACCAATACCGGCAGCAGCCAGGGCCGTTGCTACAGCGGTAGAACCACTGGATACCGCGTGTGCAAACTTGGCACCGGTAACTTTACGTACTTCAGCTTCAAAATCTTTCGCCTTCCAATGTCCGTTCCGCTGCTGATCGTGTCCGTATCTGAACAAAATGCCGGTTTCAAGCACATCCATTACTTCTTTGCGCTCTTCGGCTCCGAATAATTCTACTCCTGGCATGATATACAAAATTTTAGGCAGTAAAGTTATATATTTTAAGACTGGACAGCTAAAAAAAAGAAATTTAACAACGATGCAACAACTTTAGCATGAATGTTTAATTATCAGTCCCTTATTTTTGTAGCTACAACCATTTTCCTTTAATACAACTTTAACAAATGCGATCTTATCTCAACATAACCACCTTTAGTGTATTGATCGGTATGATGGGCGCTACAGCGTGTCATAGCGAAAAAAAGGAAGCGCCCGCCAAAAGCGGCCCCAAACAGATATCTGTTGAGGCGGTTGTACTCGCTCCCCAATCATTGCAGAACGCAGTTAACGCCAGTGGCACGCTGCTGAGCAACGAATCTGTAAACGTAATGCCCGAAATATCCGGCAAGGTAACCGGTATCCATTTTAAGGAAGGACAACCTGTGCAGAAAGGGCAATTGCTGGTAAAGATCCAGGATAGCGACATTCGCGCGCAGATCCAGAAACTACAAGCGCAAAAATCGCTCAACGAAAAAACCCTGGAGCGCCAGAAACAATTGCTGGATATTAACGGCATCAGCCAGCAGGAGTATGATGTAACGCAGAGCCAGATCAGAACCACAGAAGCTGATATTGCTTACTACCAGGCCCAATTGGTAAAAACAGAGATCCGCGCACCTTTCAACGGTGTTGCCGGCCTGCGCCAGATAAGCCTGGGCGCTATTGTAAGCCCTACCACGCTGGTAACCACTATTCAGCAAAACAACCCGCTTAAACTCGAGTTCTCGGTTCCCGAAAAATACCGCGATATAGCCCGGCCCAACTCCCCGGTTTCGTTCTCTACCTCCGGGAGCCTGGATACCTTTTACGCCAAAGTATACGCTATTGACGGCCTTATAGACCCCAATACCCGTACCGTAAAAGTGCGTGCGCTGTTCGAAAACAAAGGCAATAAGATATTCCCCGGTAGCTTCGCCAACGTATACTTTACAATGGATGCTACCAAAGATGCCATTATGGTGCCTTCGCAAGCCATCATACCCGGCACCCGCGATAAAAAAGTATGTGTGATTAAAAACGGCAAGGCAGATTTTCATGTGGTAGAAACCGGTACCCGCACCGAGCAGGCAGTAGAAATCCTGGCCGGCCTCGGCATTGGCGATACCATTGCCACCACCGGTATCCTGCAACTGAAACAGGATATGCCTGTTACTATTAAAAAGATCAGCAGTACTAACTAACGAAAGGAATTTTACATGAGTTTACCTTCCATAGCATTACGCCGGCCGGTATTGGCCATCGTAATGAATATAATTATCATATTGTTTGGTGTGGTGGCCTATACCTTTTTGGGTGTACGCGACTACCCGGCCATTGACCCGCCCATTATTAACGTGCGGACGGCCTACGCCGGTGCCAACGCCGACATTATTGAATCGCAGATTACCGAACCGCTGGAGAAAGCCATTAACGGTATTGCGGGCATCCGCAACATATCCTCTACCAGCAGCCAGGGCTCGAGCAACATATCGGTTGAGTTTAACCTTGAGGTAGATCTTGAGGCAGCGGCCAACGATGTGCGCGATAAAGTATCGCAGGCCACCCGGCAATTGCCACAGGATATTGACGCGCCGCCGGTAGTATCCAAAGCAGATGCCAACAGCCAGCCTATCGTATCTATGACGGTGCAGAGCGATACCAAAAACCAGCTGCAGGTTACCGAATTTGCCACCAACGTGCTGCAGGAAAGGCTGCAAACCATTCCCGGGGTAAGTAGCATCCAGATCTGGGGCGAGAAGAAATACGCCATGCGCATATGGATGAAACCAGAGCAAATGGCGGCTTACGGCGTTACCGCCAACGATATTGAAGACGCGCTGAACCGCGAAAACATTGAGCTGCCATCGGGCAAGCTGTCGGGCAATGCTTCGGAGCTTACCGTACGTGCTTTTGGCCGCCTGGTAACAGAAGACGATTTCGAAAACCTGATCGTTAAAAACACCGGCGGACAAACTGTGCGCCTCGGCGATATTGCCGATGCGGTGCTGGGCCCGGAGAATGAAGAAACCATGCTGAAAGAGAAAGGCACGCCCATGATCGCATTGGCGCTGGTGCCGCAGCCGGGCTCTAACTACGTGGCCATTTACGATGAGTTTAACAAACGGTACGAATCCATTAAGAAAGATATTCCCGAAGGCTATAAAGTAGACATAGCGCTCGACAACGTTAAGTTTATTAAAAACTCCATCGTAGAGGTGCAGGAAACCCTGCTGCTGTCGTTTATCCTGGTGGTAATGATCATTTACCTGTTCTTCCGCGACTGGATCATCGCCATACGTCCGCTTATCGATATTCCGGTAAGTTTGATCGGGGCTTTCTTTATTATGTACATTATGGGCTTTACCATCAACATCCTTACCCTGCTGGCTATTGTACTGGCTACGGGCCTGGTGGTAGATGATGGTATTGTGGTCACGGAAAACATCTTTAAGAAACTGGAAGCCGGCATGGACAAGCACCGCGCCGCCAAAGAGGGGTCGGAAGAAATTTACTTCGCAGTTATCGCTACCTCTATTACCCTGGCGGTGGTGTTTCTGCCTATCGTTTTCCTGCAAGGTTTCGTAGGCCGCCTGTTCCGCGAGTTTGGTATCGTAGTGGCTGGCGCGGTATTGATCTCTGCTTTCGTATCGCTTACCCTTACCCCGGTACTCAACGTTTACCTTACCCGCAGCAATCAGAAACCCAGCTGGTTTTACCGCAAAACAGAACCGTTCTTTCAATGGATGGAAAGCAGTTATGCCAACCTGGTAACGAAAGTGCTTAAAATGCGCTGGATTGGGGTGGTTATGATTGTATTCTGTCTCGGTATTATTTATGTAATTGGCCGTTCGCTGCCCTCTGAGCTGGCGCCAATGGAAGACCGCAGCCGTTTCCGTATTTCGCTTACCGCGCCAGAAGGTACTGCCTACGACTACATGGATCAATACGTAGACCGTGTAACGCAAATGCTGATGGATTCTATTCCCGAGCATAAGATTGTACTTACTGTAACCGCTCCCGGCTTTACCGGATCGGGCGCTGTAAATACCGCATTTGGCAACGTAGTGCTTACCGAGAAAAACGAACGTACCCGCAGCCAGGACCAGATAGCCCAGATGGTAAACAAAAACCTGGCGGGCATTAATATTGGTAAGGGTTACGCCATACAGGAGCAAACCATCTCTACCGACCGTCGCGGGGGCTTGCCGGTAGCCTATGTAATACAGAACAACGATTTCGAAAAACTGAGCAAGGCACTGCCTAAAATACTGGAAGCTGCCGGGCAAAACCCGGTGCTGCAAAACATTGATGCCGATCTGAAATTCAACAAGCCGGAACTGCGGGTAGAGATCAACCGCGAGAAAGCCACCCAAATGGGTATTTCTGTTGCGGATATCTCCAGAACGCTGCAACTGGCGCTGAGTAATGGCCGTTTCGGATACTTTACCATGAACGGTAAACAATACCAGGTAATGGGCCAGGTATCGCGCGAAAACCGCGATGAGCCTAGCGATCTTACCAAATATTATGTGCGTAGTGGTATTACCGGGCAACTGGTATCGCTGGACAACCTGGTTAAAATGACCGAGCAAACCAGTCCGCCACAGATCTACCACTTTAACCGGTACAAATCGGCCACCATCTCTGCAGGGCTTGCGCCTGGCAAAACCATTGGCGATGGTATTAAAGCGATGAACGATCTTACGCTGCAACTCCGCAAAGACAGTATACTGGACGAAACCTTCCAGACCGATCTGAGCGGTGCCTCGCGCGACTTTGCAGACAGTTCTTCCAACACGTTATTTGCCTTTATGCTGGCGCTGGTGCTCATCTTCCTGATCCTGGCCGCGCAGTTCGAAAGCTTTATAGATCCGTTCATCATTATGCTTACCGTACCACTGGCGATTGCAGGTGCTTACCTGTCGCTGTGGCTTTTCGGGCAAACGTCGAACATCTTCTCTCAGATTGGTATGATTATGCTGATTGGTCTGGTAACCAAAAACGGTATCCTTATCGTAGAATACGCCAACCACATCCGCGAAGAGGGCAAAACCAAGTTTGAAGCCGCCACACAGGCTGCCAAGCTCCGTTTACGCCCCATTTTGATGACCAGCCTTGCAATGGGACTGGGTGCGTTGCCACTGGCCCTTTCGCTGGGTGCTGCGGCCACCAGCCGTATTCCACTGGGTATTGTGCTGGTAGGTGGCATCACCTTCTCGCTGGTGCTCACCTTGCTGGTTATCCCTATTATGTACACCTTCCTGAGCAGAAGACAACCTAAACCCTCTACCGCAGTAGAAAAATTAAGCGACTAATGAACATCAGACATATCATATTATCCGTAACCGGAGCGGTTTTCATGAGTTTTCCTGCAGCACACGCGCAGGAAAACCTCCTGACGCTGGAGGAAGCGGTATCCATCGCGCTAAAGAACAACTACGATATCCAAATGGCGTCTAACACCAGCCGCCAGGCCGAGTTAAACAACACGGTGGGCAATGCGGGTATGCTGCCTTCGGTAACCGGCAATGGTGGTTTTAACTACAGCGCGCCCAATTCCAACATTCATTTTGCCGATGGCAGAACCCAAAATGTAAACGGTGCGCAGAGTTACACTTACACTGCTGGTGTAGCCCTTAACTGGCGCGTGTTTGATGGCCTGGGTATGTTTGTAAGCAAAAAGCGGCTGAATGAGCTGGAGCGCATTGGCATGATCCAGTTTAAGCAGCAGGTACAGCAAACCGTAGCCGATGTAATTGGCACTTATGCCGATGTGATACGCCAGCAACAATTTGTGCATACCAGCGATACCTTGATGGCTATTACGGCGGAGCGGCGCGAACTGGCCAAGAAAAAATTTGAAGTAGGCAGCGCATCCAAAGTAGATTACACGCAGAGTATTGTAGATTATAACACACAAAAGACCCAACGCTTTGTACAAAACAATGCACTTTGGGGCGCCAAACGTAAGCTGAATATACTGCTGGGCCGGGAATCGGAAATTCCGTTTGCGGTAAGCGACAGTATTGCCTATCGCAACCTGGAATCGAAAGAAACCTATATGCGTGAGCTGGAAGAAAAAAACCTGGCGCTGCAACTGGCGGCCAGCAATATTTCGGTAGCGCAGTATAATAAGCGTATTTACCAATCGCAAATGTCGCCTACACTGGATCTGGGCGCGGCCTATAACTACAACCGCTCCGAAAGCCAGGCGGGTTTTGCCACCTTTAGCCAGAGCATTGGCCCACAAGCCGGCCTCACCTTAAAATGGAATATATTCAATGGTTTTAACCTGCAACGCCAGATTAAGGTAGCAGGCATAGACATTATGCAGCAAGAGCTGTTTCGCGATAACCTGAAAAACACTTTGTCGCAGGAAGTAGTACAATCTTACCAGGAATACGAAGCTGCGGTAGAAGTGGTAAACCTGAGTGTAGAAAACATGCAGGCCTCTAAAGAAAACCTTACCATTGCCTGGGAGCGGTATAAAACGGGGCTGTCTACCTACATTGAATTCCGCGAAGCGCAGCAGAGTTTCGAAAATGCCAGAACCATTCTTTCGGGTGCCAAATACCAATTAAAGATCTGGGAAACCCGCCTGTTACAGCTTCAGAATGAATTGATTCAATAAATTTTTTAGAAAAAAACACGAAAAGTATTTTGAAAGTTCGAACTGTTTTCTACCTTTGCAATCCCAAACAAACAAGTTCTTTCAAAACGGAAGCATAGCTCAGCTGGTTCAGAGCATCTCGTTTACACCGAGAGGGTCCGCGGTTCGAATCCGTGTGCTTCCACTTACTTTTCCGAAACGGAAGCATAGCTCAGCTGGTTCAGAGCATCTCGTTTACACCGAGAGGGTCCGCGGTTCGAATCCGTGTGCTTCCACTACCTAATCAAAAGCCCCTGCATAACGCAAGGGCTTTTTTGTTTTATATCCATCCCGGTTTTATTTCACATACTTAAACCGTTTGCCGCCATCCTGGATTTCAATTTTATCAATACTATTTAACGGAATGGATTTACGCAGATTGGGCATAATGCGAGATTGACCGCTACTCACAGAAACATCATCTACCCGGATCATATAAAAATAAAAAACCGTTTGTTTGCGATTCTGGTCTGTAAACCTTATTTCCAATGATGGACCATTCTTCAATTTAAAAGGGTTTCCCTTTTTGTCGATACAGTCAATAAAATCTATAGCATAGGTCTCGTACTTCGCCTTCCTTCCGTTTGGCGCAAGCGTGGTAACTTCTTTCATTGTATGCTCCCCGACAAACTGCTGACGGAAAGCAGCAACAGGAATAGTGTAACTGGTACGGAAAAACACTTTATACACCAGCCATCCTACCAGGCATAATGATAAGACTACCGTAATAATCAAGTCTTGATTTGGCATCATTCAAACGATTTGAGTGGGTTTAGAAATACAGAAGTCTGGTATGATATGCCAAACTTCTGCATATACCTATTACTTGTATAGCTATTCCGCTGCGAAATAGACTTCCAATTTATTATCGTTGCAATCTTGGAGAAATTGCTTCATAGGAGCAGTCAACTTAATTTTATTAGATGAATTTTGGAGATACGCAGCAAATAAACGAAGCGATTCTGGCTCAAAACCTTTTCCTTTTATAAGAGCGGCTTTTGCCTGACAAGCCAAAAAAGGTATCATCAAAATTCCTTTCTCGTAATTAAGATACAAATTGCCAATCTTATCGTTAAGGATAAATGTATAGTCGGATGTTTTGGACATCCACGCCAAAATAACCGTCGCGAACACTTTCATATCATCATCATTTACAGGAGGCTTGGATAACACATGCTCTGCCGCACCCAATACACATCGATCAGCCTTGTGATTGTTCAATTCAATATACTCCATCACACTATCGCACAGTTTGCTCGTTTGGGTAAAACCAGCAGATGAAACCAATAAGCCTCCTATCATCATCAGGAAACACTTCTTCATATCTGAATTTATTTACCCCAAAATATAAACAAATCATTCAATTTATTGTTTTCAAATCAAAAAACTATCAACAATTCTGTAAATTGTTGCATGCTGAAATATCTATTACTGAGTTTATTAGGCCTGGCAGCATTACCCAACAAGGTAACTGCGCAAGATGTATACCCTTATTATTCCTTTCCCAACTATGGCGATCTGCATCGCCGTTTACCCAATGGAAAAGAATTGCCGGACACTTCATCTACCAACAGCAACAAACCCACCTATGCCTATTCCGACATCGTAGAATATACCACCCATCCTACGCCACCGCTGGAATACACCCATGTATTTCTGAACGATCTTACCCAGAGCGTCGCTAAAGGAAAAACCGGCAAGCAAGCCCTGCTGCGCCAATTCAATACGCCAGCTACACGTTTCGTTACAGCCAATGGCGATAGTGTATGGGATTATAAAAACTACATGTTGCAAGTTTACTTCAGTGGAAAAGACACGTTGGCCACTAAAGTAAAATCGTACAATTACCACGGCAATATTGCCATGAAGCTGGATGCGCAAAACCAAATATCGACCTATGATATGCCCAATCTGGCGCATTTTAATGTGCAGAAAAAATGGGATGGCACAGCATACACCTACACCATCGAGGTTTCGATATTTGATTACACCGAGAAGAAGTTGAAGGAAAAAGATGCTATAAAGGGCGTAACCCTGCACCTGCCACAATGGAAAACCATTTCGTTTCCGGAACAGACCGTGCTATTCAGCGAATACCCATCACAGATCCCAGACTTAAGCTGCAATGCACTTTGGGCACGCATTGAAACCACACCCGACCAATTGGCATTGCTGGCCCAGATGAAAGTAGAACGCATAACCATTGGTACCCAAAGCGAAAACATACCGGCAGATGAAGCCGATTACCTCTACGAATACATGCGCGTGCTGCAAAAAATCCGTTAACGCTCTAATATCATGGTAATACCCTGTCCTCTGGCTGCGCAAACCGAGATAAAACCACGGCCGCTGCCTTTTTGAGCCAGCAGTTTAGCCAAAGTAGCAATAACCCGGCCACCGGTTGCAGCAAAAGGATGCGCTACCGCCAGGCTGCTGCCTTTTACATTCAGCTTGCTGCGGTCTATTTTACCTAATGGTTTATCCACACCAAAGGTTTTGCAAAGCGCGGCATCATCCCAGATCTTTAAAGTTGTTAACACCTGTGCGGCAAATGCTTCGTGGATTTCGTAAAAATCAAAATCCTGCAGGGTTAATCCTGCTTTTTTCAACATTCTATCGGCAGCCATTACAGGAGCCAGCAGTAAATTGTGTTGGTTGTGCACATATTCAATGGCAGCTACTTCCGCAAAACTAATGTATGCCAGCACGGGTAAATTGCGCTCAGCCGCCCATTCCTCACTCGCCAGCAACACACAAGAAGCACCATCAGTAAAAGGCGTAGAATTGCCTGCGGTTAATGTGCCGTTTTCTTTATCAAAAGCGGGTTTCAGTTTAGCCAGTTTCTCCAGGCTGGTATCTCTGCGCAGGTTATTGTCTTTGGTAAGCCCGGCAAAAGGCGTAATCATATCGTCAAAAAAACCTTCATCATAAGCCCTGGCCGCTTTCTGGTGACTTTCCAGTGCAAACTGGTCCTGCTCCTGGCGGCTAATGCCATAATATTTTGCGGTAATCTCGGTATGCCCGCCCATCGTAAGCCCGGTATCAGGCTCCATACTCATAGGCGCCACCGGCAGCAGGTCTTTGGGCCGTAAGGTGAGAAAATGTTTCAACCGCTCGCCAAGCGATTTGCTACGCCTGGCCCGCAACAAGACTTTACGCAAAGGTTCGCTCACCACAATGGGCGCATTGCTGATAGAGTCTACCCCACCCGCAATACCGCTTTCGATTTGCCCCAGTGCAATTTTGTTAGCAATGTAAATAGCGGCTTCCATACCCGTATCGCAAGCCTGTTGCAGATCGCAGGCCGGGGTGTTGGGATGCAGCGATGTTTTGAGCACACACTCCCGTATCAGGTTACTTTCCGAACTCAGTTTCACTACCGCACCGCCAGCTACTTCGCCCATCAATTGACCTTGCAGCTGGTATTTATCAATGAGGCCATTCAATGCGGCCACCATCATATCGTGGTTGCCCGCTTCGGCATAAGCCGTATTGTGGCGGGCAAAAGGGATACGGTTGTACCCCACAATGGCCACCCTTTTTATTGTGTTCATACCTTTACCGATGTTTTAAATAAGTTGGAATAGCCCCGGGCAATAAGCCGTGTTTCACCCTCATTCCAGATCTCGCATTGCGCGTTTATAAACTGCTTTCCCTTTTTAATGATCAAGGTTTTGGCTACAACACGCTCTCCGGTACGGGCCACCGAAAAGTAATCTACCACATTATTGATGGTGGTATACAACTCCGGCTCGTTCAGCGAAAATACCGTAGCCCCAATCACATCATCCATTATAGCTGCAATAACGCCACCATGCAGCGTTCCGGCAGGGTTGGCCATATCTTCGCGCACGGTGTATTGTACGCTCAACTCCCCGGCTTCTGCCGCTAACATAACAGGTTTAAGCCAATGGGTAAATGGCGAGGGAGAATCTGTAAACTCCTTGCCTATAAAAGATTGCAATTGCTGTAACCGGTTTATGGTTTCCATATATTGCTGTTAAGGTTATTTAATGTTTTCAATCACCGTAGCAGAAGCACCGCCACCGCCATTACAAATGCCAGCCACACCATAGCGGCCGCCTTCCTGTTTCAGCACATTGATCAGCGTAGTTAAAATTCTTGCCCCGGATGTACCAATCGGGTGCCCCATGGCTACGGCTCCGCCATACACATTTACCTTGTTCAGATCGAGGTCGAGCATTTGTTGTATAGATAGTACTACAGACGCGTATGCTTCGTTGATCTCAAAGAAATCGATATCGGCCAGTTTCATACCCGCGGCATCCAGCGCTTTGGGAATGGCCAGTGCAGGCGATGTGGTAAACCATTCCGGTGCCTGGGCAGCATCGGCATAAGAAATGATCTTAGCCAGCGGTTTTAAACCATATTGCTCCACAGCCTCGGCAGAAGCAAGAATCAATGCGGCAGCACCATCGTTCAGGTTGCTGGAATTGGCTGCGGTGAGCGTGCCCCCATCTTCAAAAACGGGCTTCAATTGCGGTACTTTGGCAGGAATTACTTTGTGAATATCTTCATCAAAATCGAACGAAAAAACCTCTTTACCGCGTTTTATCTCTACTGGTACTATTTCCTTTTTATACTTACCATTTTTGGTAGCATCCTGCGCACGCTGGTAAGAGATCAATGCAAATTCATCTAGCTGCTCGCGTGTAAATCCAAACTTGCGGATGCCTATTTCGGCTGCATTGCCCATATGAAAATCGTTGTACACATCCCAAAGTCCGTCTTTGGTCATGCCATCTACGAGTGTGCTATTGCCCAATTTAATACCGTTGCGGAGGTAAGCGTAGTGCGGCGCATTGCTCATGCTTTCCATACCACCGGTGGCCACCATTTGCTCCAACCCGAGTTGAATTTGTTGTGCGCCCAGCATGGTCGCTTTCATACCCGAAGCACATACTTTGTTGACAGTGGTAGCATCCTTACTATCGGGTATACCAGCAAAAATAGCCGCTTGGCGCGCGGGCGATTGCCCCAGCCCGGCACTCAGCACATTGCCCATATACACACTGTCTATCCATTCGGGGTTTATGGTCGCACTTTCATAAGCACTACGCAAAGCCATAGCGCCCAACTGCGTGGCGGTAAAGCCAGATAAGCTGCCCAGTAAACCACCGATGGGTGTGCGTTTGGCAGCAACGATGAATACTTCTCTCATGATAAATAATTAATTATACCGTTCGGTATATTTTTAGATAAAAAAATTTAAAGCTTGATTTCCTGGTCTACTATCAGTTGAATTCTATCCAGCGCCATCCAGAGCCGTTGGTTGCTGTGCATGATCTTGGCCAGCAATATACCACCTTCCAATGTGGTGAGCATGATGTAGGCATAATCCTGCGCGCTTATATCCTGCTTAAACTCCTTTGTGCGTTGTCCCTTTTCTATAATGCGTTGCAACAAACCGGCAAAATCCAGAATGCTCTTTTGCACATGTCCCTTCAGAAAAACGGCATGGTCATCGGCTTCTACGGCGGCATTTACAATCGGGCATCCGCCCAGCCTGGCAATATTCTTCCAGTTTTTGCGGTAGAAGTCCAATATGCTTTTTAGTTTATCTGCCGCGGTGCCCGCTTCTTTAACGCACTGCACCAGGCGATCTGCCACCTCATCGTAGTTATACTGGTAGGCAGCTATTGCCAATTCGTTCTTGTCGGCAAAATTACCGTATACCGACCCCTTCGTAAGCCCTGTAACTTCCTGTATATCAGAAAGCGAGGTATTTTCATACCCTTTGATATTGAATACCGGCGCGGATTGCGCTATGATAAATTGCCTTGTTTTTTCTGCCTTCGACATGTTCGTTTGCTCTTTTCCTCACACAAATATAAAAAATATACCGATTGGTATAAAATAATAGCGCGGCACCATTTTACTGCCACGGATATTTAAATCCCTTCTTCATAAGGGTGATGCCCGAATCGTGTTCATGCGTTTTGCCATTCAGCACATATTCGCCCATCACACAGCCGTAGCCTTCGCTCATCATCGTCCACTGCGCCCACATCATCATTTTCATGCCCGATAGTATGTAAGGTTTTTGACCCTGTATGTAAAACATATAATGGTGCCCCAGGTATAGTGTGCGGTTAATGCGGGCATAGTAGGTGGTGCGGATAGAGTCGAAACTGCCGTTATCCGTTTCGGCATAAAAAGAATCTACGATCGTGTTTCCGCTTACTTCATGCACCAGCACCGATGCAACTTCGGGATAGGTAAAACCCACCAGTGATAAACCTAGCCCTTGCACAGAATCTGTCTGCTCACATTGCGCTGCAAAAGCCTGGCGTTCGGCTTCGGTCCAGCGGGTTTTACAGCTTTGTCCTATCAGCAGGCACATGGTTAACATCGCTAAAAAGCCAACTTGTTTCATCATGTTTATCTTTTTACCGCCATCACCAGGGTGGAATGCGGCAGCAGGGTAATGGTTTTCATTTTTTCGCCAGACTTCTCCATTTTATCATAATCGTAGTTGTACCGTTTCATCATGGCCCAATGGTTATTGAGCACCAGGTTTTGGGTTACAAACAATACCAGGTATTCGGTTTCTTTTTCGGCTCTGTAATAATAATCCAGGCCGTCAATAACCATATCGCTGGCGCCGTCTATACTACCCACCTGAAACACGTCGCCCTGCACTTCAATATTCAGCACATTGGCCATATTGTAGGTATCGTAAGTCACTTTAGTTTTTCCGCTGGTGGATTGAGCCGTATAATGCTTTGTACTTACATCATACACTTCATCCGCATCTGGCTCTATAACCAGCTTACCTGGACTCCCTTGAAAATCGAGTATCAGATCATGGTCGTTTACATCTTTGGCAAACAATACGCCATTGGCAGTTGCTGCAAAAGAACCCCTTTTCATAGAAACAAATACGGATCTAAAAATATCATTACTCAATTTCAATTGCGATGCCTGGGCCGAAGCCGCGCTGGCAAAACATAAAACAATAGCGACCATTGCCAACTGAAGCCCCACAAATTTCAAGGATTGATTTTTCATAGGCGGCAAAGTATGCAAAATTACCATGTGCCAAACCGGTTACCTAAATAGAACAAAAAAGCGGCAGCCCAAAAGGCCACCGCTCACTCAATAGTATAATCAGTATCGTTTATTGCAAAGTCCAGTCTACCAGTTGGTTTACCCACTCTTCGCGGAAGGGTGTGGTAATGCGGATGTAGTTATCGGTGTAACCCTCCATCATACCGCCTTTGGCAGCGCTCTCAAACAATACCTTGCGGGTTTGGCTGTGGTGCTGCTCGGTAAAGAATTGCATTTTTTTAAACGACAGGTTGCGCAATTGTTTATTACGGTCTTGGCGTTTATTTACCGGTACCACAGGTTTAATATCCAGCGCCAGGGTATTAGCCCTTTCGGAGTAGGTAAACACGTGCAGGTAAGCAATATCAAGGCTGTGCAGGAAGTTCATGGTATCGTCAAAATCTTCGTCGCTCTCGGATGGGAAACCCACAATTACATCTACTCCAATACAGGCATGCGGCATCAGTTCTTTAATACGGGCTACACGGTCGGCATACAGCTCACGCTTGTAGCGGCGGCGCATAAGGCCCAGCAATTTATTGGAGCCGCTTTGCAACGGGATATGGAAGTGCGGCATAAAACGCTTGCTCTGCGCCACAAATTCGATAATCTCGTTGGTAAGCAGGTTGGGTTCGATAGAGGAAATACGATAGCGTTCAATACCTTCTACTTCGTCCAGGGCTTTAACCAGGTCGTAAAAATCTTCTTCGTTCTTACGGCCACCTTCGTTGCCCTTGCCAAAATCGCCCAGGTTTACCCCGGTAAGCACAATTTCTTTTACACCTTGTGCAGCCAGTTCACGCGCGTTTTTCAATACACCTTCAATGGTATCGCTACGGCTTTTGCCCCTGGCCATGGGAATGGTGCAGAAAGTACAGCTGTAATCGCAACCATCCTGCACCTTAAGAAAGGTACGGGTGCGGTCGTTTACAGAATAAGAAGAATGAAAGAAGTTAACGTCTTCTATATCGCAGGAACAAACTTTGGCGCTATCGCCTTTGGTGAGTTCCTTAATATGGTCTACAATATTGAATTTCTCGGCGGCGCCCAAAACCAGGTCTACTCCTTCGATCTCAGAGATCTCTTTGGGTTTAAGCTGGGCATAACAACCGGTAATAACCACAAAGGCTTCGGGTGCCCTGCGTTGAATGCGGCGCACCAGCTGGCGGCACTCCTTATCGGCATTATCAGTAACCGAACAGGTGTTGATCACATACACATCCGCATGTTCTTCAAATTCCGTTTTTTCAAAACCATCCTGTTCCAGCAACCGGCCCAATGTGGAGGTTTCTGAAAAGTTCAGCTTACAGCCCAATGTGTGGAAAGCAACTGTCTTTTTTGACATAAGGCGGCAAAGTTAACGATAATAACCAAAAACTGCTGTCATGTGTTATATTTACATGATATACAGGTGGGTATGAACAAAAAGCGTAGTATCGGAGGCGGCGCGGCCGTTATTATTATTCTGCTGGGTGTAACCATGAGCAGGAACACCAGTAAAAACAGACCGGAAGAACCCACATCGGGCCTTAACCGTAAAGCCAGCCACCTGGTGTATACCAAACACGCCCGCTGCCGGATGGATTGCCGCAAGATTGACGAATCGGAAGTGCGCGAAATTCTCGAAAAAGGCACCCTCAACTATGCCAAATCTGCCCCGGCAGATAAACCCTGCCCTACCTACGCGCTGGAGGGCACCACGCACGACCAGCAACGGGTGCGCATCGTATTTGCCGGCTGCAGCAACGATGAGCTGAAAGTGGTAACCTGCATCGACCTCGACACCGACTGGCAATGTGCCTGTAATTAAACCGATTTCCTATTCATGAAAATATTGAGATATTTCTGGCTCATACCTTATCACCTCTGGCTGATTGTAACTTTTGTGGGGTTGATGCTGCTCATTCTGCCACTTTGCGTTATCGCTTCGTTCTTTGGAAAATTCCGGGGTGGCGATATTATTGGTTTTCTTATCAAATGCTGGGGCGTGTGCTGGTTTCTGTGCGCAGGCATCCGCAACCGCAATTACTTCCGCAATAAACATGTGTACAACCGCAGCTATATCTACACGGCCAATCACGGCACCTGGCTGGATGCGGCTTTGTTTTATATGTCCATACCGCCCAGGTTTCGCCCATTGGGCAAGATTGAGCTGCGCAAAATACCGCTGTTCGGCTTTATTTACCGCAATGCCTGTGTAATGGTAGACCGGGGCAGCACCGAGGGAAGGGCCAAAAGTGTACGCATTCTTAAAAAATACCTGCGTATGAAAACCTCCATCGCCATTTTCCCGGAGGGCACCTTTAATGAAACCGACCAGCCGCTTAAAGATTTTTATGATGGCGCGTTTCGCCTGGCGTTGGAGCACCATGTACCTATTATTCCCGTATTGTACCCAGATGCGGTAAAACGTATGCACCCTACCGGATGGCTCCCTTTTACACCAGGCGTAAACCGCAATATTTTTTTACCAGCGGTAGAGGTAAAACACCTCGACAGAAAAGATATGCCTGCGCTCAAAGCCTATGTACACCAGCTCATGACAGAGGGCCTGATCCATTATGAACAAGCCGGGGCCGACAAGTGTTACCGTCATGTAAAGAAGTGGATGGAAGACCACCGGCTGGAAGCGAGCCGCTAGTTTTCGTGTTTATACATTTAGCCGCTATCTTTACAGCGCATGAAGCTGTTTGCCGACGTAATACTGCCCCTGGCGCTACCCAGAACCTACACTTATAGCATACCCGAAGACCTGCAGGCCGGCCTGGTGCCCGGTTGCCGGGTAGAAGTGCAATTTGGGGCACGTAAGAAATACGCCGGTGTGGTAAAAGCCCTGCATACCAATGCACCGGAGGCCTACACCACCAAAAACATTCTGAGTGTGATAGACCAGGACCCTATCATTTACACCCCGCAGATCCGTTTCTGGCAATGGCTGGCGCAATATTACATGTGCGCCGAAGGTGAGGTGATGAATGTGGCTTTGCCCGCGCACCTGAAAGGCAACAGCGAAACCTCTATTCTATACAATCCGGAGTGCGAGAACGATTTTTCGGGTCTCGACGATGCTTCTTATATGGTGGCCGAGGCGCTTTCTATACGCCAGGAGCTAAACCTGGAAGAAGTGCGGATGATCACCGAAAAGAAAAACCCGCACGCCATTCTGCGCAAACTGGTAGAAAGCGGCATTGCTGTAATTACCGAAACCCTGCAGGATGCTTATTCGCCCAAGATGGAAACCTATATCCATCTGAATCCCGAATTTGAAGACGAAGCCAAACTAAACGATCTCTTTAACCAGCTTTCGCGCGCGCCCAAGCAATTGTCGTTGCTCATGGCCTTTATGCACCTCGATAAAACCGAGGGCATTGTGGCGCAAAAAGAACTGCTGCTAAAATCCGCAGCCAACCCCGGTCACCTCAAGGGATTGGTAGACCGCAACATTCTGATCTCTGAAAAAAAATCGGTAGACCGTGTGGTGGCTAAACTGCCGGGTACCATCACCCGATTTGATCTGAGCGATGCCCAGCAAAAAGCGCTGGACGGTATTCAAACGCAATTTCAGCAACACCAGGTGGTATTGCTGCACGGGGTTACCAGTAGTGGTAAAACGCAGATCTACATTCGCATGATTGAGGAATGCATTGCCCAAGGCAAACAGGTGCTGTACCTGCTGCCCGAAATTGCATTAACCGCCCAGATCATACGCAGGCTGCAAGCCCATTTTGGCGAAGCGATTGGTATTTACCATTCCAAATTCAGCAACAACGAGCGGGTAGAGATCTGGAACAAAATAAAAGATGGTAAGTACCGGGTGGTATTGGGCGTACGCTCGGCGCTGTTCCTGCCGTTTAAAGAGCTGGGGCTTATCATTGCCGATGAGGAACATGATAGCTCCTACAAGCAGCAAGACCCAGCGCCACGCTACCATGCGCGCGATGCCGCTGTATTTTTTGGCAGTGTAAACAAGGCCAAAGTTTTACTCGGTTCCGCTACGCCCTCACTGGAAAGCTGGAACAATGCCTGCGAGAAAAAATATGGCTACGTGCCGCTTACCCAACGCTTTGGCGATGTGCACATGCCTGCCATGCAGATTGTGGATATGAAAGACCAGTACTTTAACAAGGCCAACAGTGGCCTGTTTTCTTCGGTACTGGTGCAGGAGATCCGCAACAGCCTGGCGCAGCACAAGCAGGTGATCCTGTTTCAGAACAGGCGAGGCTACTCTCCTTACCTGCAATGCAAAACCTGCGGTTGGATACCCCATTGCAAGCACTGCGATGTATCGCTTACCTACCATAAACTGAGCGACAAACTACATTGCCACTACTGCGGCACCAAAACGCCGGTTATTCACAAATGCGGCGCCTGCGGCAGCAACCAGCTGACCAACAAAAGCTTTGGTACCGAAAAGATTGAAGACGAACTGCACCAGATCTTTCCACAGGCTCGTATAGCCCGTATGGATGTAGATAGCATTCGCAGTAAAGACGGGCACAACCAGCTTATTCACAAATTGGAAAAACGCCAGGTAGACATCCTGGTGGGTACCCAAATGGTGGTAAAAGGGCTGGACTTTGAACATGTAAACCTGGTAGGCATTATGAGTGCCGATAATATTCTTTCGTTTCCCGATTTCAGGGTTAATGAAAGAGGGTTTCAACTCATGGAGCAGGTGGCAGGCCGTGCCGGTCGTAAAGATGGCAAAGGCAAAGTGGTGATACAGGCGCTTAATGCGCAGCACCCCATACTGGGCATGGTGCTGGAGCACAACTATACCGATATGGTGCAACTGGAGCTGCCGCACCGCAAGGAGTTTTATTACCCTCCTTTTTTCCGCCTCATTAAAATAACGCTGCGGCATAAAAACGAAAACCTCGTGCTGCGTGCGGCGGGAGAATTGCGCAAACTGCTGGAGAACGTGCAAGGCGCTGCACTCAGTGGCCCTACACCACCACTGGTAGCCAAAGTAAGAAACTACTATATGCAGGAATTGCTGATTAAAACAGCCAAAGATCCTAAAACCCTGCAGCAGGTAAAGCAGCACATCAGCGATTGTATACTTTACCTTACTGCACAAAAGGACTTCCGCCAGGTATATATTGTGCCGGATGTAGATCCTTATTGATTTGGATTGGCGGATTGCGGATTAGTGCATTTGCATATTGCTTTCGGCAGCGTCTGTACCGTCAAATGCAAGACTCAACCAGCACATTTTTGCATTAGTTAATCTCCACGGCGAACACTAATACATTAATCCATTTCCGCATTGGCTCATTAGCTCATTTTCACATTGCTTCATTTCCACATTGGCACATTATCACATTGATACATTTCCCAATTAGCACATTCCCTTATTTAAACAACAAAGCCTTTACCTTAAACCGGTAACTGATGCGCACATCTATCTGCTGGTTAATACTGTTGCGCATACCGGCCTGCAGCTTAAATGCCAGCGGTCTGGAGGAGTGCACATATTGCACCAGTTCTACTTTATTTACATCCAGGTCTACACTGGTCACACCGGTAGGCACATCAAGTTTATCGGCCAGTTTGGTTTCGCCAATAGAATCGTTGTACACATAAATGGTGGCGTGTTTCAGAAAATCGAGGTTGCGGGTAGTGTCTAAAACAGAAACAGTAATGGCATCTCCTATCACGCTCTTAACCCGGTCGGGCGATGTGTTGTTGCTGTTCAGCGCCAGCAGCTCGGCAAGGTTATAATCGGGGGACTGGAATAAGAATGGTACATCGATTGCCACAGTAGCAGGAATGGTTACATCTGTTTTATCGCGGGCAAAAAACGTAACGGTGGTTTTTTCTTTATTGCAGGAAGCAAAAGCCATCACAGCTCCGGCTACCCATATCAGCATTTTTTTCATCTTCTGGTGGTTCTAGTACGATTCGCTACAAAAATAAGGTTCTACTTTAATTTGTTGCAAAAACCATGCGCATAAACGGTTTTCATCCGCTATTATGCACAACCAACTCACTACCAACACATAGCAGCGCCAGGTTTATCACACCAGCTCATTATTTTCCAATACGGTTACCCCCGGCGTAGGGTTCAGCGCTTCGCGAATCATAGCAGCAGCAACGGCAGTACTTTCTACAGCCTTATATTTTTTAAGTGGTCCGGCCATTAACCAACCGAAAGCGGCCATTACTACTTTGGCTATTTTTTCGCCGGTGCGGTGCTCTTTACGATTGCCCAGCAAAAGAGAGGGCCGCACAATCACCAATTGATCGGGGTGCAGCTCGTGCAATGCGGCTTCGGTTTCGCCTTTCAGTTTCAGGTAAAAATTACTGGCACCGGGGTTGGCTCCTAATGCAGATACAAAATAAATACGCTTTACCTCATTGGCCATACCCACCGTAGCTACATGCACCGGAATGCCATAATCAATAGCGCGGTATTGAGCCATATCGGGCGTTTTGGCGCGTGTGGTGCCAATGGCGATAAACAAATCATCGCCTTTTACGGCTTCGTGCAATTGCAGTTCGTTATCAAAATCTACGGGTATCACCTCCAGCCTCGGATGTTGTATCGAAAAGTCTTTGCGCACCAGCACCTTTACATGCGTAAATGCAGGCGTGTTGAGCAATTGCTTTACCAATTCGCCACCTACCAGTCCGGTGGCTCCGATAACGATAGCTGTACGCATAAATGTTGAGTATATTAGCAGCAAATTACAGTAAATAATGACCGTTACCGCTAACCAGCCGTTAAAACACTTTAATACGTTTGGTATTGATGCCCAGGCCGCATGGCTGGCTCATTGTACCGAAGTGAGTGAGATACAGCAGATCCTGAGCGATAAGAATTTTACACAGGTACCTTTGCTGGTGCTGGGTGGCGGCAGCAATATATTATTTACCCAAAACTGGAATGGCCTGGTGCTGCGCAATGAGCTCAAAGGCATTACCGTAATTGCCGAGGGCGATAATCATGTGTATGTAAAAGCAATGGCGGGTGAGCCCTGGCATCCGTTTGTGCAATGGTGCATTGGCCGTGGCTATGGCGGACTGGAGAACCTGAGCCTCATACCCGGCCTGGTAGGTGCCAGCCCTATGCAAAACATAGGCGCTTACGGCGTAGAGATCAAAGATGTTTTTCACGAGCTGGAAGCCATGTGCATTGCCGATCGCAGCATGGTTACTTTCTCTGCCGCAGACTGTGCTTTTGGCTACCGCGAGAGTGTGTTTAAAAGAACGCTCAAAAACCAATATATTATTACCTCTGTCACTTACCGCCTTCATAAAAAACCCTCCTTCAATACTACTTATGGCGCTATTGAGCAAGAGCTGGAGCGCATGGGTGTTAAAGACCTGAGCATACAGGCCATAAGCCAGGCGGTAATTAATATCCGTACGTCCAAACTGCCCGATCCCACAGTTATTGGCAATGCAGGCAGTTTCTTCAAAAACCCCGAAGTGCCCCCTACACAATACCAGATCCTTAAATCGGCATTCCCCACTATCTCTGCCTATGCGCTGGCCAATGGCAATTATAAACTGGCGGCTGGCTGGTTAATTGAGCAATGCGGCTGGAAGGGATTCCGCAAAGGCGAAGCCGGCGTGCATGATAAGCAGGCGTTGGTGCTGGTCAATCATGGCCAGGCTACAGGATCTGAGATCTATGCCCTGTCCTCCGATATATTAGATAGCGTACAGCAAAAGTTTGGTGTAATACTCGAGCGGGAGGTTAATATTATATAGTACAGCCCCTATCTTCTCCCCTAATTTGGATAAATCTGGCATTGTTATAAAAAAAATTCTTTATAACCCGGATATTATCATTACCTTTGCGCCCGGTAACATAATTCGCATTCTCCTCTTAAAAGTATTTCTGGCGGATGGATACATGTTACTTTAATTACCGCAACGGTAAGGGTTGGCTGCTGAAGCGAATTTCAGCGCACTGGAAAAGTAAACAAGGTATTTCCGTCGTATTCTAACCTTCACATTACACATTAATGATAGCTCATTACGGGCCCCGTTAATGCTGCGGTATATTCGTATACATATTCATTTTTTCAATAACATCATTCTACAGTATGAATGCATTTCAGCAGTTAGGCTTACAAGAACAAATCGTTGAGTCTATCACCAAACTTGGATTTACAGAACCAACCCCTATACAACAAAAAGCCATCCCGGTATTGTTGGAGCAAACCACCGATTTCGTGGGTTTGGCCCAGACCGGTACTGGTAAAACAGCAGCTTTCGGTTTACCATTGATTCAACACGTTGATATCAATATTCGCGATGTACAGGCCCTGATTCTGAGTCCTACCCGTGAGTTGTGTCTCCAGATTTCATTAGATCTCGAAAAATTTTCCAGCGGTGTTAAAGGTATTAAAGTAGTGCCTGTTTATGGCGGTACTTTCATCGGTGCGCAAATCCGTTCTTTGAAACAAGGTGCCAACGTGGTAGCTGCCACTCCAGGCCGTTTGATCGATCTGATCGAGCGTAAAGCTATCGACCTGGAAAAAGTTCAGTACATCGTTCTCGATGAGGCCGATGAAATGCTGAACATGGGTTTCCGCGATGATATCGATTTCATCCTGAAAAACACACCTAACCGTAAATCCATCTGGTTGTTCTCTGCAACCATGTCTCCGGAAGTACGTAACATCAGCAAGCGTTTTATGAACAACCCTGCAGAAATTTCTGTAGCGCCTGCTAATACAACGAACACGAATATTGATCACCAGTATTTCGTAACACACGCTAACCAGCGTTTTTCTACCCTGAAACGTATCCTCGATTTCAACCCCGAAATCTATGGTCTGGTATTTACCCGTACCAAACTGGATGCCCAGGATATCGCAGAAAAACTGATCAAAGAAGGTTACAACTCCGATGCCCTGCACGGTGACCTGACCCAGGCACAACGTGATAAGGTAATGGAGCGTTTCCGTAACCGTTCACTGCAACTCCTGATCGCTACAGACGTGGCTGCACGTGGTATTGACGTAAAAGACATTACCCACGTTATCAACTACGAACTGCCGGATGATCCGGAAGTATATACCCACCGTAGTGGCCGTACTGCACGTGCAGGCCGTTCCGGTATCTGTATCTCCCTGCTGCACACCCGCGAAGTATCTAAAATCCGTACCATTGAGCGTATCGCTAAAGCGAAGTTCAGCCGCATGGATATTCCTTCCGGTAGCGAAGTATGCAGAAAACAATTCTTCCACTTCACCGACAAACTGCTGAATGTGCAGGCGGATCATGAAGAGTTTGAAACCTATCTGCCAACCCTGCAGGAGAAATTTGCAGACATCAGCAAAGAAGAACTGATCAAAAAAATGGCCGCGCTTGAGTTCGACCGTTTCTTTGAATCCTATAAAGACGCTGAAGACCTCAACGTATACAGCAATGCTGGCGCCGGTGCAGGTAACAAACGTTCCGACACTTCAGAAACCCTGTTCATCAACGTAGGTACTACCGACGGTGTGGACAAAGGCGGATTCCTGCAGTTTATTCACGAAATGACCGAAGTAGGCTCTGACCTGATTGGTAAGATCGTGCTGCGCGAAACCTTTACTTTCTTCGAAGTAGACAAAGCTTGTGTTCCTATCATTTTTGAAGGAATCAAGGACAAGAAGATGAAAGGTCGTAAATTACGTGTAGATGTTGCAGAACGCAAACTGAGCGATAGTCCCCGCGGTGGCGGCGGTGGCGGAAGTCGTTTTGGTGGCGGTGGAAGAGACCGTGGCGGCGACAGCGGAGGCTTCAGAAGAAGAGACAGTAACAGTGGCGGTGGCGGCAGTCGTTTCGGCGGCGGAGATCGCAAACCTTCTTACAAAAGAGGCCGTTCTGAAGATTAATCCGGTTGTTGTGGCACGATGTTAGCTAAACAGACTAACTTATGCACAAACTACTAATATCTATTTGTATGATTTTGCTGGGTTGCCTCCATGTGAGCGCCCAGCAAAATACTTTTAAGCAGACAGGTGTTGCGAGTTACTATTCAACCAAGTTCGAAGGCCGCAAAACAGCCAACGGCGAAAAGTTTACCAACAACGGGTACACTGCAGCCCACAACCGGCTCAAATTCGGCACCTATGTAAAAGTAACCAACACACGTACTGGTAAATGGGTGGTGGTTCGAATAAACGACAAACTGCACCAGAGCAATAAACGCATTGTAGACCTTACCCGGAGAGCTGCCAAACAGCTTGGACTGATGAGCAAGGGCGTAACCAAAGTCCGGCTCGAAGTGATTCCGAAAGAGGAAGGCAAGGAGTGGATTGAAGCGCAGATGAAATACATTACGCCTAACCACAAAAAAGAAGAAGCTGCTTTAAAAGGCACGAAAAAAGCCAGATAGTTTATAGCTATCTGGCTTTTTCTTTACAGTATGTTTATGTGCCGGATTTCCGGAAAACTTCGAATATCAACCAGCTTGCTTCAAAAACATAAATATTCAGATCCCTGACCAATCTCCTTGTTACTTTTTTTGCAGAAAAACAGTACTACTGTAGATTCAACTATGGCAACTTCAATTGATCTTAATGCAAAGGCAGCCCTGACAGGAGCTGCGCATTCCGCAGTAACGGAACCGGCGCTGGCAGGTCTTTTATTTATAACAAGATTCCACTCAGGAACATGTATGCAAAGCTGAAGTAAATAACCAATCCGGTTACATCCACCAGGGTGGCTACAAACGGAGCGGATGAACTTGCAGGATCGGCACCCAGTTTTTTCAGGAAGATGGGCAGCATGGAGCCGGAAATGGTTCCCCACAGCACAATACCTAACAGAGAGCAGCCAATCGTTAACCCTACCAATACCGTATGGTCACCATAAGAATGGAACAGCGTATTCCAGATAACTACCCGGAAAAAGCCTATCACACCCAATACAGAGCCCAGCATTAGGCCCGATAACAGTTCACGGCGCAGTACATTCCACCAGTCCCGCAACGTAACCTCGCCCAGCGCCATAGCCCGGATGATGAGCGTTGATGCCTGCGAACCACTGTTACCACCCGAAGAAATGATCAACGGGATAAAGGACGCCAGGAAAACGGCTTTTTCGATCTCCCCTTCAAAATAGCTCATAGCCGAAGCCGTAAGCATCTCACCCAGGAAGAGAATGACCAGCCAGCCTACCCGCTTCTTAAACAGTTTAAACAACGGCACATCCAGGTAAGGTTCGTCAAATGCTTCGGTACCACCTATCTTTTGAATGTCTTCGGTACTTTCTTCTTCGGCCAGCCACAGTACGTCATCTACGGTAATGATACCCAGCATGATGTTTTTATCATCGACCACCGGCAAGGCCACCCGGTTGTTTTTCTGAAACACGTTTACCACATCGCTCTGCGTATCCATTACATTGAGCGATATTACCCGTTCGTCCATCAGATCCTGCACTTTCGTAGAAGGATCTACCAGCAGGAACTCTCTTATCCGGATATCATCCAGCAGGTGTCCTTTACGGTCGGTTACATAAATCACATCCAGGGTCTCACTATCTCGCCCATAATGGCGAATGTATTCCATCACCTGTTTCACCGTCCATTCCGGCTCCACATCAATGTAGTCGGGCGTCATGATACGGCCTATACTGTCTTCGGGGTAGCCCAGCAGCGATAAGGTAATTTTACGTTCTTCAGGAACCAGGAGTTTAATCAGTTCCTTTACAGCAGAACTGGGCATTTCGCTCAGGAAGGCCGTACGGTCATCCGGCGCCAGTTCGTTAATCAGTTCCGCTACTTTAGAAGGCGGCAAGTGTTTCACAATATTGGCCTGGATGTTAAACTCCAGGATACGGAACACGCCTACGGCCCTTTGCATCTCCAGGCAACTGAATACATATTTCTTATGATCGGGCAGCTCGTTGATTAACTCTGCCACATCAGAAATATTCTGATCGTTGATCAGCTCCACCAGTTCGTCGCGGGCTTCCAGTTCTATCAACTGCTCTACCCGGCTTATCAGCATTTCGATTTCTTCCCTCATAATCCGAACGGCTGTGGTTTAATAGGTAAATATGAGAATTTCGGGCTCCCTGGGCAGGCTTCAATTATTTTACAACAAGGAAGCTGCCTTTAACGGGGGCACAAAAATACGTGCTAATCCCCGCATATCCGACACCTGCCGAAACGATACCTGTAAAATTTAATGGGATGTTAATCGGAATCGTTTGGGAACACAGGAGAGATGATGCTGCTTCGTATCCTCAGGGCAGCATGACATTAGTATCGTACGGCCCCTGCTAAAACAAAAAACAAGACCTGCCAGGCTTACGCCCAACAGGTCTTCTAACCAAACACGCTAAATCCTGATCGCCCTATAACCTAAACTAGTAATACAAAAGTCCGGTGAGACGGGCCAGTTCTACCTGCGCCAGGCAAAGCTGGTACTGGTATTGCAGCCTGGTAAAGTAAGCTCTTTGCACGTTGGTACTTGCAGTAGTCAGCTCCAGGTTGGTACCGGCTCCATTGCGAAAACGGCTCTCGGCCAGCGTACGCGCCATCATTGTTTGGTCTATCTGTGATTGCACGTATTGCAAACGGTCTTCGTTTGTTTTTACCTCTACCACAGCCTGGCCAATATCTTTCTTAAACTGGTCTTCCAATGTAACCACGGCCAGCTCATTTAAGTGCTGCGCATTGCGGGCCATATTTACCTGCTTGTACATTCTGGTACCGTTAAAGATAGGCACCGATAATGCCGCACCTGCACCGTAGTTAAAGCGCAGATCCTGGATAGCCGGTTGGTAACCGTTGCGGTAACCGGTAGAGCCCAGCACACTCAGCAAAGGCATGTTCTGCGCACGGGCCAGTTGCACATCGGCTTTGGCAGATTGTATGCGGGTAGCAGCCAGTTTAAACTCCGGGTGCTGCTCCTCTGCCAGTTCCAGGCCATTAACGCCTACCGTATTTTTGATGTTAAAATCAAATTCCGCCCCCTCTGGCATATAACGTTCGCCAATGGCATAAGCCATCAGGTTCAGTTGCTTTTCAAGTTGCGATTGCAGCTCTGCCTTGCGGTTTTCTTCAATATCGATCTGCGCCTGAATGTTGAGCACATCCAGTTTCAACGCGTCGCCGTGGCGGAATTTACTTTCTACCAATTGCTTGTTCTCTTCCAAAAAGGCGATTACGCTATCCTGGATGGTTACGGCTTTTTTGAGGTAGATCAAACCATAGTATACGCTGGAGATCTGTGCGGCCAGTTGGTTTTGCAGCAACGATACATTTTGCTGACCCAATTGCAGATCGGCTTTGGCCTTGCGGATATTGGCGCCTACGCGGCCAAAATCGAGCACCACATAATTGAGCGACACCCCTGCATTCCAGTTGTCGTAAGGTTGAAACTGGATGGTTTGCGTTTGCGAAGGCCCTATCGGGAAAGACGCCTGCCCTACCGGGTTTAAATAGTTGTAGCTGGCGCTACCATTCACTGAAGGATAGAGGTAACTTTTCATTACCCCAATCTTATCTTCATTGATCCGGGTAACCTGCTCCAGCTCCTTCATTTTAGGAAAATACACGAAACCCTTTCTGATTATGCCCTGCAGCTCGGTATTGGCCTGTACCTGCTGGGCGTTGGTTGCAGCGGCAACCAACAGTAAGGATAAAACGGATAATATCTTTTTCATAACAATGCTGTATTAATGGGATTCTTCGGCCACTTTTGCCTGGGCGGCAGAATCCAGCTTTTTAGTACTCAATAAAAACATGAACGGAATGGCGCAAATAAAGAACAGGCTTATAACCAGGAAACCATCCAGGTAGCTGAGCAGATAAGCCTGTTTGGTAACCGCGCCATCCAGCATACGGTAGCCCATATCGGTAGCCGATGTAGCATTGATGCCTTTGGCTACCATGCCTTGCTGCATCTGGTTAAGGCGTTGCAGCATTTCGGGATTGTTCATTTGCAGGTTGCTCACCAGATCGGTGCGGTGCAGGGTATACCGCTGGGTGATGTACGTATTCATCATCGCAATACCAAAGGCCCCGCCCAATTGGCGCAGCATATTGGTAAGCGCAATACCATAAGGCATTTCCTGGGGTTTAAGCCCCACCACGGCTTGCTGAATCAGCGGTACGATCAAACAGGAGGTACCAATACCCCGCAGAATCTGGGGAATGATAAAGAAGTCTTTACCCGCATCCGGCGTAGCAAGTGACGATGTATAACCATGTAGGATAAACGCTACAAAGCCAAGCGCCACAAACAGGAAGGGCGGTACGCCTTTGCCCATCGACCGGCCTATGACGGGCATCATTATTAGGCCTACCAGCGCGCCGGGTATTAGCGCAATACCGGCTTCGGTGGGTGTATAACCCAATATACGCTGCACCATTACGGGGAACACGAATACCGAACCAAAGAGGCCAAACCCGCACACAAAGGTGAGAATGTTGCTCGCCACGAGGTTCTTGCTCTTGAGTACGCGAAGGTTAACGACGGGATGCTCTGTTTTAAGCTCCCACCAGATAAAACCACCTAAACCACCTACGGCAGCCACACTCAAAATGCGAATCCATCCATCGGCAAACCAATCGTCCGACTCGCCGCGCTCCAGCACATATTGCAGCGAAGCAATACCAATGGCCAGCAAAGCAATACCGAGGTAATCGATATGAATTTTTTTACGGTCGATATGAAATTCCCAGTCCTGCTTATCCACAAAACGCATAGCAAGAAGCGTGGCAACAATACCAAAAGGAATATTGATATCGAAAATCAAAGGCCAGCTGTAGTTATCCACAATAAAGCCACCCAGTGTAGGGCCAATGGTGGGACCAATTACCAATCCCATCCCAAACAAACCTGCGGCCATAGGGCGCTGATGAGGTGGGAAAGCATCGAACAGGATGCCTTGTGAAGTACTTAACAACGCGCCACCTCCTATACCTTGTACAAAGCGCCAGAACACCAGGCTGTTAAGGTCTCCGGCGTTGCCGCACATATAAGAGGCGATGGTAAAGAGGATAATGGAAGCGACGTAATAATTCTTTCGTCCGAAATAACGGGCCAGAAAGCCGGTCATCGGGATAATGATTACGTTGGCGATGGCATAAGACGTTACCACCCAGCTGGTATCTTCGATGGTAGCGCCCAGGTTACCGCTGATCTGGGATAAAGCCACATTCACAATGGATGTGTCTATCAGCTCCATGATCGCTGCCGAAACCGTGGTAATCACTATGATAAAACGGGCAAAGCCCGATACCTGTTGCATGGGGAGATTATTTAACTTTTACATCCACCTTAACGCTCAAACCCGCTTTCAGCAAAGATTTATAGGCGGAGGCATTATCGAAATCGATTTTAACAGGCACACGTTGTGTGATCTTTACAAAGTTTCCGGTAGCATTATCGGCAGGCAGCAGGGCAAATTTGGCGCCTGTAGCATCGGAGAATGAACTGATCTTACCAGTAATCTTCTGATCGGGGTACCCGTCCATGCTGATCTCTACCGGTTGGCCTATTTTAAGTTTAGCCAGTTGGGTTTCTTTAAAGTTGGCGATGATCCAAAACTGCTCATTGTTTACAATGCTAAAAAGGGGTGCGCCGGGCTGCAGATACTGGCCGGGGTGCAGGTTTACTTTACCTACCCTGCCCGATGCCGGAGCTACAATGCGGGTATAAGTGAGCTTGAGTTTAGCGCTCTCCAGAGCCGCTTCCCTCACCTTAATCATGGCACGGGCTTTTTCGATCTGCGCTCTTGACGTACCATTCTGCGAAGCGGCTACAGCTACCTGCTCTTTGTTGGCGCCTAGTTGCCTCAGAGCCGTTTCATAGCCGGATTTGCTGTCTTCGTATTGCTTTTGGGTAATGGAACCTTCGCCAAACAGCGCTTCGTCTCTTTTAAGATCGCTTACTGCTTTTTGCAGGCGGCTTTGCTGCACATCCTGGTTGGCAGATGCCAGGCTACGGTTTTGATTGGTATTGAGCAGCGCGGCCTCCGCAGTAGCCAGGTCGGCCTGTGCGGTGAGCAGGTCTGCCTCTGCCTGTTGTACCGCAATTACAAATTCGCGGTTGTCGATCGACAGCAACAGCTGACCAGCTTTTACATCCTGGTAATCGGCCAGGTTCAGGGTATCTACATAACCGGCAATGCGGCTCAGTACCGGCACTGCATTACTTTCGATCTGGGCATTATCTGTTTCTTCATAATGCATGGCATGATTAATTTTGCGTACGCCAAAGAAGGCGGCCAGCAACGCCACAATGCCCAATATGATGGGAACGAGGGGCGATTTTTTCTTTGGAGGAACAGTAGTAGTGGGATTGTTTTCCATAACGATATATTGAATTCAAACACAAAAGTAAACCAAGTTGACGAAATAGTCAAACAGGTTGACTATTTTTTTGTAACTTTGTTTTGGTAACAGAGATTTAATGCTATGACAATGGAAACAACAGGCTTTAAGATTAAAGGTTGCGGTCCTTATCCTTATAATTTCGGAAAAATGGTACGCATGCTGCGGAACTCATTCGACACCTGGGCCATGCAAGGGCTGGCCAAAGAAGGATATGGAGATTTTAAAATGGGCTACATGCCCTTTCTGATGAACATAGGCCCTGAAGGCTCTACCAATAAAGAGATAGCAGAACGCGCCAGGGTAACGAAACAGGCCATGAGCAAGGTGATCCGCGAGCTGGAAAACCTGGGCTACATCGCCATTAAACCGCATGTTACGGATAAACGCTGCCAGCTCATTACCCTCAAACCCCGGGGAGCAGAGCTGATTACTATTATCCACCAGTGTGTAGCCAACCTGATGGGCGACCATGAAACACTGGTGGGCAAAGACAATTACACGAATTTTCTGGAAACCATGGACAAACTTCTGCAATACCACCTATTGCTCGAAAAATAGAAAAATCCCCAACAGTGCTGTTGGGGATTTTTTATGTGCGATAAGCTCTGGCAGGTCTGCGCCTACACTCTTTACTTAGTTATCTAACAATCCATGTACATTCTGGCTAATGGTTTCGCTTATTTTTTCCAGCGGTAAATCGTTGGCATCCACACCAAACGGGTTTTCAATTTCCTCGGCAATCAGCTCCAGACTTGCCAATACGTAAAAGATAAAAGTAACAATAGGAATAACCCAATAGCCCAGGATGAACACATACCCGAAAGGCAGCGTCATTACAAATATGAAGATGAATTTTTTGATGAATATGGAATAGGAGAATGGAATGGGCGTACTCTTAATCCTTTCGCAACCACCACACACATCCATAAGGCCCTGAAATTCGGGATTAAGGATCAGCATCGACTCCGGCCTTAGCGTGCCTTGTAATTGTAACAGTTGCAATCGCTGAAAAATGGCTGCCGCTATCTGCGATGGAATATGCTTTTGGGTATTGAGTATAGCATCTACCGGTTTAATTTCTTCGGGTTTATAAACGCCGCGCAGGTGGTTTTTCAACGCGTATGGAAACACGGCCAGCAACGTAGCCAGGTATTTACGGTCGTGCTCATCATGCACATAAGCATCTAGTTTAATGGCCAGGTTGCGGCTGTGGTTTACCAGGCTACCCCATAGCTTACGCCCTTCCCACCAGCGGTCGTATGCCGAGTTGGTACGAAACACCAGCAGCATGGAAATCACAAATGTTAACACACTATGCATCGTGGTCACATTGCGCAGAAAAGATTTATCCGATAATTTCCACACGCGCATCTCCAGCACGGCTATCAATCCCGCATAAATGGCTATGCCAATCATCAGCGGCATCAGCTTTCGCACGGTATCTGCCTTGTGAATCCGGAAAATAAATGTGAACCAATCCTTCGGGTTATAATCTACCATAACACTAATTTAAAAATCATGTGGGTCATTAACAAAAATCAGTCCGTAAACTATGGCTTTTGACGCTTTCATTTTTTTTAGCGCGCTGCGCCCTGTATTTTTACAGCTATGATTCAGCCGTATCTTTTTATTGCGCAGACCGAAAACAAAGGCCGGGGTGTATTTACCCGTGAGCTTATCCCCGAAGGAACGGTGATTGAAATTGCCCCTGTAATTGCTATGCCTGCCAAAGACCGGCCACTGCTGGACCAAACCCGCCTGCACGATTACATTTTTGTATGGGGGCACCAGGAAGACCAATGCTGCATGGCGCTGGGCTGGGTACCGGTATACAACCACAGTTATACCAGCAACTGCGAATACTTTATGGATTACGATACGGACATGATGTTTATTAAAGCGGTAAGGGCTATTGCTGCCGACGAAGAGGTAACCATCAATTACAATGGCGACTGGAACGATGCTACGCCGGTATGGTTTGATGTGCAAGCTTAATTTTCCATTTCTAAATTTTCCCCGATGCCCGTTATTAAAGTTGGCTTAATGAGCGATACGCATAGTTACCTGCATCCGCTGGTGCAGCATCATTTTGCAGATCGTGATATTGTGCTGCATGCCGGAGACATTGGCACGCTTGAGCTGGCCGAAACCATGGAGCAGTTTAAACCTTTTAAAGCCGTATGGGGCAATATAGACGGGCAGGAGCTGCGGGCAAAGTATAAAGAAGATGAATTTATTACTCTGAACGGTCTGGTTATTTATATGACGCATATTGGCGGGTATCCCGGCAAGTACAATGCAAGGGCCAAAGCCATACTGTTAAAAAACCGGCCGGGTATGTTTATCTGCGGCCATTCGCATATTCTTAAAATAATGTTTGATCCTGCGCTGCAATGCCTGCACATAAACCCGGGAGCCTGCGGCATATATGGCTGGCATAAGCAACAAACCATTATCAATTTTGAGATAAGCGAAGAAGGCAAACCCCAGAACATGGCCATTATAGAACTACCGAGAAAAAGCAGCTAATACAACTACCCAACATTTCGGGATGGTTTTTGTTACTATAGCAGTAACACCAAAACCACAACCCATGCGTAACCTACTCACCTGGATAGCAAGCCTGCTATCTATTGGCGCTGCTGCACAAAACAAAACGCTCGAAACCGTAGAGCGTGTAGACCTTAAGCGATACCTGGGCACATGGTACGAAATAGCATCCTTTCCCCAAAGTTTTCAGAAAGGTTGCAGCTGCACCACTGCCGAATACCGCCAGAATGATGATGGTAGTATAAAGGTGACCAACAGTTGTAACAAAGACGGGAAGCGGAAAGTACGCACCGCCAAAGCTAAAGTGACCGACCCGGCTACCAATGCCAAACTATCGGTTCAGTTCTTCTGGCCCTTCAAAGGCAAATACTGGATTATAGACCTCGACGATGCTTACTCCTATGCTGTAGTGGGGCACCCCAGCCGTAAATACCTCTGGATTTTGAGTCGCTCCAAAGACATGCCGCAGGCGCAATACGAACAAATTGTACAACGCATTCAGGCCAAGTGTTACGACATTACCCAACTGCACAAAACAACCCAGCATTGTAACTGATTTCCATAAAAACCGCTACAGGCAAGCAATACAGGAGTTTTTACTCCTGTATTTTTTTCGCATCAGATAGCTGGCTTTGTTTAAAATTACTATCCTCAAATGTTGCTTTATAAAATTTTAAACAATACATTCATCATAAGAACCTGCCAGAACCAACGCATATATTTCAACCAACCATCAGTGGTAACACGTTTTACAAACGGTGCAGCTTTAGCATTTAAAGCGGCCGGGAGTAATACGCCCTGTTAATGACCAACCGGATTTATGAACCAAAGACTGATTAGGACCTTCAACAAATTTTGGAGTAAGGCAATTGGCGGGCATTACAGCACGCCGCTGGAAAACAGGATATTTAATGCAGTGCTCATCATTACTTCTTTTCTGATGACCGCAATGGTATTGGCCAACATTGCACTGGGCTTGTACCCGATTAGTGTGTTGCTGGGTAGCCTGCTCTTCGCATCTGCCGGCATTTACTACTGCTCCCGGGTATTGCACCTGCTTAAAACACCGCTATTCTTGTTCGGGTTATTCGTATACCTGTTCCTTATTTTTAACTACCTGTGGAACTCGGGCTCGGTGGGGCCTACGGACTTTTGTTTTATTCTCACGTTTGTTATTCTCATGGCCTGCTCACCCAAGCAGTACTATAAATACTGGATATTCTTTCACCTGTCAATCTTACTCCTCCTGTTTATACTCGAAAAGAAGATACCCGATTTTGCACCCAATACCTACCTGCATCCCGATGATAAGTACATTGACCAATACATTACTTATTGCACAGTAATCGTTTTTACCTACCTTATTACCAATTACCTTAAGCAGCAGTACGATTTTGAGAAAACCATCGTATCGCGCCAGGCCAGCGCTATTAAAGAACACCACCTGGTTATTAAAACCCAAAACCAGCAACTGGCTGCACACGACCAATACAAAACCCGCATCCTGTCTATTATCTCTCACGACATACGGCATCCTTTGGTGGCACAACATGCCTACCTGCAATTACTCAACGATGGCGCGCAGCTCAGTACAGAAGAAAAAAACGGCATTAACCACGAATTACTGAAACTGTCAGAGGTATCCTTATCCATGCTCGACAACCTGCTTACCTGGGCGCAAAGCCAGTTAAAACAGATGCATACGCAACTGCAACCCATACTGGTTAAATCGGTGGTAGAAAAAAACCTTTCGCTCTCGGAGCATGCCACTACCGAAAAGAAGATAGACATCAACCTCAACATCCCCGATCATGCAGAGATACTCGCCGACGAGCACCTGCTGGGCATTGTACTGAGAAATGTGATCAACAACGCGATCAAATTCTCACCCGAAAAAAGCGCGATTGAAGTGACCCTACTCTTTCATCCGCAACACACCGCATTGTCGATACAGGATTATGGCATTGGTATGAACAACCAGCAACTGGCACAACTGCTGAATGGCACAGCGCAAACCCGCAACGGTACACGCCAGGAAAAGGGATCGGGCCTGGGCATTTTATTAGCCATGGATTTTATGAAAAGAATGAATGGCGAGATTGGTTTTGACAGCGAAACAGGGAAAGGCACTACCGTTACGCTTTTGTTTAAAAACAGGTAGCCTTATAAACAAACCGCTTAACAGCCATGAGATAAAGAAGGAATATCTTATATATAGAGATCCTGCATTCGCTCATTCCTCGCTCCGCAGGATGACAACAATGTAAAAAGAAAGCACCCTTACGGGTGCTTTCTTTTTATCGGATTACTATCCGGGGAACCGGAATAGGAATCTCCACACTAAGCCTGCGGGCGGGATAGCTCCGGGCACAATTATCATAATACGATTCGGGTCTTGCATCCAAAGGCACATCGTCCATCATTTGCCTGCGGGCGCTGCCCAGGTCTATACGGGCCATAAAACCAGGTACGGTACGGCTAAAGCACCAATTGTTGTTCCAGTATACATAACCGCCACGGTAAGGATCGTAAAAAGTATGGTAGTCGGGGAAGTACACATGGCTGTAACCCTGGTAGCCGCAGCGCGAAGCCCAGCGTGGCGGAGCTGCTATGTAACCGGCACCACAACTACGGCCGCCATGCCCATATGCATAACCATTGCCACGGCCACGGTAGCCATAATCTCTTTTATCATATCCCCTTCCTCTGTTGGCGTAACGGTCGTTCCTGTCGTAATGGTCGTGTTTTTCATAACCACCACCCCGGTTGTTGTTTCCGTATCCATCATTTCTATTGTCTCTGTGATCGTGCCCTCTATCGCCACCACGGTGTTCGTAATTGCCATGGTCATTGCCACGTCCATGTCCGTTTCCGCGGCCTTGCGCACCGGCACTGGCAGAGGTGAATATTGCAGCTACTGCAGCAAATCCGATCGTGAGTAAAGTGTTTCTGTTCATATTAGGTTCGTTTGATGAACAGAATTCCAATGTTGTGCCAGAACCGCGTTTTAAGGCTTTTGTTTTGTTAACAGCTTGCAAATGGCGGTAAATCACTATTCAGCTTGTCATCTGGGTGAAGTGAGGCACGAACGTAACCTGTCCCGCCCATGCGGGATGCAGGATCTCTTCCGCACAGATATTGCATCCTCATTCCCATTCATTGTAGCGCGACAGCCTCTAATACCTTACAAAGGCACCAGCCTGGCCATCATACGCCTCCACCGCCACAGGCGGTAGTTCTAATTGGGTCAATAAACAGCAAACCCGGCCACAAGGGCCGGGTTTGGAAACAACATATAAATATTTTAGCGTGGCAATTAAGCTACACCAAAATCTTTGCGGATTACGTTCAGCGCAGAACCTGCTTTGAACCACTCGATCTGCTGTGCATTATACGTGTGGTTTACAGCAAACTGCTCTGTAGTACCATCGCTGTGGTGCAGTACCATGGTAAGTTGCTTACCAGGAGCAAATTCGGTGAGACCTACAACATCGATCGCATCATCTTCCTGGATCTTGTTGTAATCTTCTTTATCTGCAAAGGTAATAGCCAGCATACCTTGTTTTTTCAGGTTGGTTTCGTGGATACGGGCAAATGATTTTACCAGTACTACACGTACACCCAGGTGGCGGGGCTCCATTGCTGCGTGCTCGCGGCTGGATCCTTCACCGTAGTTTTCGTCGCCTACCACGATGGTACCAATACCCTGTGCTTTATACACACGTTGTACTGCAGGTACTTCGCCATAAGAACCATCTACCTGGTTTTTAACGCTGTTGATCTTCTCGTTAAAGAAGTTGGTAGCGCCAATGAGCAGGTTATTGGAGATATTATCCAGGTGGCCACGGAATTTCAACCATGGACCGGCCATAGAGATATGGTCTGTGGTACATTTACCTTTTGCTTTGAGCAACAGTTTCAAACCTTTCAGGTCTGCACCGTTCCATGGGGTAAACGGACTCAGCAGTTGCAGGCGGGAAGAGGTTTCAGAAACAGAAACCACCACTTGGCTACCGTCTTCGGCAGGAGCCTGGTAACCGGCATCTTCTACATCAAAACCTTTTGGAGGCAGTTCTTCACCGGTAGGAGCGTCCAGTTTAACTTGTTCGCCCAGGCTGTTGGTGAGGGTGTCTGTCAGTGGGTTAAAGGTAAGATCGCCAGCAATAGCCAGTGCAGTAACCAGTTCAGGAGAACCTACGAAAGCGTAGGTATTGGGGTTACCATCCTGACGGGCCTGGAAGTTACGGTTGAAAGAGTGAACAATGGTGTTTTTCTCTTTTTTCTCCGCACCTACACGTGCCCACATACCAATGCAGGGACCGCAGGCGTTGGCAAATACTTTACCACCGATTTTATCGAAAGTATCGATAAAGCCATCGCGCTGAATGGTATAGTGTACCAGTTCAGAACCCGGGGTAATGGTATATTCTGCTTTAGCAACCAGGTGCTTTTCAGCAGCCTGCTCGGCCAGTGAAGCCGCACGGCTGATATCTTCGTAAGAAGAGTTGGTACAGCTACCGATCAGCCCCACTTCGATAGTGGTAGGCCAGCCGTTTGCTGCAGCTACTTCTTTCATTTTAGAAATTGGCGTAGCCAGATCCGGCGTGAAAGGACCATTCAAATAGGGTTCCAGTGTGCTCAGATCCAGTTCTATAACCTGGTCAAAATATTGCTCAGGGTTAGCATACACTTCCGCATCACCGGTCAGGTGTTCTTTAATAGTGTTGGCAGCATCTGCTACACCATCGCGGCCGGTAGCACGCAGGTAACGCTCCATAGCTTCGTCGTAGCCGAAGGTAGAAGTGGTAGCACCGATTTCGGCGCCCATGTTACCAATAGTACCTTTACCGGTTGCGCTCAGGTTGCGGGAACCTTCACCAAAGTACTCTACAATGCAACCGGTACCACCTTTTACGGTCAGTTTACCGGCAACCCACAGAATAACGTCTTTGGCAGAAGCCCAGCCACTCAGCTTACCTTTCAGGTGTACACCAATCAGTTTAGGCATTTTCAGCTCCCAGGGCAGGCCAGCCATCACGTCGCACGCGTCGGCACCACCTACACCAATAGCGATCATACCCAAACCACCCGCGTTAGGCGTGTGAGAATCGGTACCGATCATCATACCACCGGGGAAGGCGTAGTTTTCCAGTACCACTTGGTGAATGATACCAGCACCTGCTTTCCAGAATCCGATACCATAACGGTCAGAAACAGAAGCCAGGAAATCATATACTTCTTTATTTTCATTTACTGCACGGTCCAGATCGTCTGAAGCGCCAATTTTGGCCTGAATCAGGTGATCGCAGTGTACAGTAGAGGGAACAGCAACTTTGTCGCGGCCGCAGGTCATAAATTGCAACAGGGCCATCTGGGCAGTTGCATCCTGCATCGCCACACGGTCAGGACGAAAATCCACATAGTCCTTACCACGCTCAAATGCAGTCGCGGTGGGCTGATCAAGGTGAGCATACAAGATTTTTTCGGTGAGGGTTAACGGGCGGCCCAGCAATTTACGGGCAGCTTCAACCTTGGCAGGCATTTCCGCATACACCTTCTTGATCATATCCAAATCGAAAACCATAGTTGAACAAGATTTGTAAGAGATTATTAAAAGTACCGCGAAGTTACTCATATTGCGTCAAAAGGAAAAGCACTACCTGCAATATGGCATGATAATAATGTGACAATGACTTTTTTATTGCTAAGGATTCGTTAACCTGCCCCCGCGAAACAGTATTTTCAATAAATTTGCAGACCATCTCATTTATATATTTAACAGATTATCCACCTATCAGACATATGAAGCGCTTAAAGGAATTTGTAGAATGGAAAGCTTTCGGGGTTTGTACCGCCATTGGCGAAAAGCTGGGCGTAGCTACCTCCCGCATCCGTTTATGGTTCATCTATATTTCATTCCTTACCATGGGATCGCCGGTTATCATTTATATGGTACTCGCATTCTGGATTAATCTGAAAGAATATATACTCAGCGCCCGGAGAAATCCGCTCAAATGGCTGTAACCGTTACCTCAATTATCTTATTATAAAATGCCTGCAATAGTTGCAGGCATTTGTTTTATTACCGTCACGCTTACCGGGCGCACCATATTATTTTTTATACAACAATGCTTTAACGAATACCACAGCGCCGCCTCTTCGACCCGAATTCTGTATTTTCGCCCCCATGTGGCGATTTCGTATTTTACTTTTAACCTTATCAATCAGTGCCGCGCCATCCGTTTTTGCAGCCTCGTTCGATTTTAACGAATCCTGTAAAAAGGCCTATGAAAACCTGGTGGCATTGCGCATCAATACCGGAAAGCAGGAGCTGAACCAGGAACTGGCAGCCCATCCCGCCAACCTGGCTCCAGTAATGCTGGACAACTACAGCGATTTTTTCCCTTTATTTTTTAATGAAGATGCCTCGCAGTGGGAAGCCTGTAAAACCCGCATGAGCCAGCGGCTCGATAAACTGGAGAAGGGCCCCGATAATGATCCGTATTTCCGGTACAGCAAAGGCATTGTGTATTTTCAACGCTGCGCCATGCGCATTAAGTTTGGCGAATACTTTCGGGCAGCTACCGATTTCCGCACGGCTTACCAACTGTTTAAGGACAACAACAGCAAGTTCCCCAACTTCTATTACAACCTGCCCTACCTGGGTGCTATGGAAGCCATTGCCGGCACCGTGCCCGATGGGTATAAATGGGTAGCGGGTGTATTGGGCATCAAAGGCAATGTAGACCAGGGCATTGCCAAGCTGGAAACCGGCATCAACAAAGCCATACAACTTAACCAGTGGAACAAGTGCGAAGCGCTATTCCTTTTTGTATACGCGCAAAAATACCTGGGCAATAACCCCGAAAGAGCCTGGCAGCTCATCAACAAAGCGGGCATTGCTACCCGCAACAACCTGCTTATGACCTTTATGCAGGCCAACCTGAGCCTTAACAACCACCAGGCCGCCAAAACCGTGCAGGTGATCCGCAATTTTGAGGATGGCAATACTTACCTGAATGTGCCTATGATGGATTATGAGCTTGGCTCTGCCCTGCTCTACCACCTCGATTTTGGGGCAGAACCTTACCTGCTGGCTTTTACCAAAGGTTTTAAGGGCAAGTTTTATGTGAAGGATGCGTACAAGAAACTGTCTACCCTGGCTTACCTACAGGGTAATATTGCTAAGGCCAACCAATACAAACAACTGGTTATCTCTAAAGGCAATACCGAAACCGATGCCGATAAACAGGCCCTCCGTTTTGCCAAACTGCCAGCCTACCCTAATGCCTTACTGTTAAAAACAGGATTGCTTTGCGATGGCGGCTATTATGCCGACGCGTTGCAACTGGTGGCGGGTAAAAGCAGCACTTCGTTTACCACCAATGCGGAGAAAACAGAATTTTCTTACCGCCTGGGCCGCATTTATGACCTGATGGGGCAAGACGACAAGGCTATTCCTTACTACCTTACCACCATCAAAACAGGCGAGAACCAGCCCGAGCACTTTGCGGCCAGAGCAGCGCTCGAAGTAGGCGCTATATATGAGCGCCAGCACAACAATACCCTGGCCCTGGCTTTTTACCGCCGATGCCTGGCGATGCATGGGCACGATTATAAAAATTCGCTCGACCAGCGGGCCAAAGCGGCCATAAACCGGATTTCCCAAAACTGATCCATAGCTTTTGTAATTTAGAACCGAAATCAAGTTATGCTACAGAAACTGTACATCAGCAATTACGCTATCATCGACGAACTGGAAGTGCTTTTCGCTTCGGGATTCAATACCATTACGGGCGAGACCGGAGCAGGTAAATCGATCCTGCTGGGCGCGCTGAGCCTCATTTTGGGCGAAAGAGCCGACACCTCCGTACTCAAGCATAAAGAACAGAAATGTATTATCGAAGGCACCTTCGACATTACACACAATACCATAGCCCAGGAATGGCTTAAAGCCGAAGAGCTCGATCATGGCCACGAGCTGCTGCTCCGCAGAGAGATCAGCGCCAATGGCAAGAGCCGGGCTTTTGTAAACGACACCCCGGTAAATCTTACCCAACTGCAAGCCATCAGCAACCTGCAGGTAGACCTGCACCGCCAGTTCGATACCCTGTCTATCGGCGAAGCCGATTTCCAGACCAAAGTACTGGATGCGCTGGCACAGCACCCGGAGTTATTGCAGCAATATCGCCAGCAGTTTCGCCAGTGGCAAAACCAGCAATCGCAATTGGTGCAGCTCAAAACCGAGCAGGCACAGCAGCAGAAGGAGCAGGACTTTAACCAATTTCTGTTTAACGAGCTGGAAGAGGCCGCTTTGCAACCCAACGAGATCGAAGACCTCGATATTGAGTTCAAAAGCATGAGCCATGCCGAGGTATTGCAGGAAGCCATTAGTAAAACATCGTGGATGCTGCAGGAAGGCGAGCAACCTGTAACGCAACTGCTGCGCAGCAACAGCCAGCAATTGCAGCAAATGGCCGCGTTTTTACCCGCATTGCAACCGCTGGCAGAAAGATTACAGAGCGCTTATGTAGAGCTGAAAGATGTAGCGACCGAATTGGATAGCCTGCAAAGCACCATTGAATTTAACGCCGAGCGCCAAACCTGGCTCAACGACCGTATAAACCTGGGTAACAAACTACTCAAGAAACATAATGTGCTGGCTACAGCAGAGCTGCTACAGATACGCGAGCAGTTGGAAGAGCAATTGCAAAACACCGTGCAGCTCGAAGAGCAGATCGAAAAGCTGGAGAAAGAAGTACAACTGTCGCTGGACAAAACCATAACACTGGCTGCGCAAATTACCCTTAACCGTACCGCGCAGATCGGCGATCTGGAGCACAAGACCAAAACACTACTACACCAGGTGGGTATGCCCAATGCTACCCTGCAGGTAAGACTTACACCCAAAGCCCTGGCTGCGGATGGCGCCGACCTGGTAGAGTTCCTGTTCGATGCCAATGCCATCGGCAATTTCCAGCCGCTGCGCAAAGTGGCCAGTGGTGGTGAGTTGAGCCGCTTAATGCTGTGTGTAAAAACCCTGGTGGCCAAAGCCATTGAATTGCCTACGCTTATTTTTGATGAGATCGATACCGGTATTTCCGGCGAAGCCGCCAAGCAAGTGGGCATTATCCTCAAAGCATTGGCCGAGTATCACCAGATCATTTGCATTACGCACCAACCACAAATTGCGGGCAAGGCCAATTACCATTTGTTTGTGTACAAAGGCCAGGACAATACCGGTAAGATCAATACCAAGATACGGGTACTTACTACAGAAGAGCGCATCCGCGCGGTAGCCCAGATGCTGAGTGGCGAAAACCCAACGGTAGCCGCATTGGAAAACGCGAAAGAACTGATTTTAAATTAGCAGCTTTTCATTCCGGGAGATCCGGAAAACAAATAAACTTCGACGCATAAAAAAGCCGTCCCCGCAATACTGCCGGGACGGCTTTTTAAATACAATCAGATCAATTTAATATTCGTCTTCATTGAAGAAAAAGTCTTCCTGTGTTGGATAATCAGGCCATATATCTTCAATACTTTCGAAGATCTCGCCTTCGTCGTCCAGTTCTTGCAGGTTTTCTACCACTTCGAGCGGAGCACCGGAACGGATGGCGTAATCAATCAGTTCATCTTTAGTTGCAGGCCATGGGGCGTCTTCAAGGTATGATGCCAATTCTAGATTCCAGAACATATTTCACTAATTTTTAACTCGTTATGAATATACGGCAAAAGTAGAATTTCTGTTTACAAAAACAAATTTTCGATAATTAACTTTTTGTGCCAATTTAGCGACATGCTATCCGTAAAAGCCCTAAGTAAGCAATATGCGCACCTCGAAGTTGTTAAACATGTAAGCCTGGAAGTAGCCCGCGGAGAAATTGTAACCATTACGGGAGCATCCGGCGCAGGCAAAAGTACCTTACTCCATATCATTGGCACATTAGACAAACCCGACTCCGGCGAAATCATTATCGAAAACAAGGTGGTTAATACGCTGCCGCCTAAAGCGCTGGCGCAATTCCGCAATACACGCATTGGCTTTGTATTCCAGTTTCACCACCTGCTGCCGGAATTTACCGCACTCGAAAATGTAATGATGCCTGCCCTCATTGCAGGAGAACGCAATGCTAAGGCCCGTGAGGAGGCCATTAAGCTGCTCAAACTGCTTGGCCTTGGTATGCGTACCGAACACAAGCCGGGCGCTTTATCAGGCGGAGAACAGCAAAGAGTAGCCATAGCCCGCGCTTTAATTAACCAGCCGGCTATTGTGCTGGCAGACGAGCCTACGGGCAACCTCGACAGCCACAATGCGCAGGATATTCACGAACTCTTTTTCCGGCTGCGAAACGAGCTGAACCAAACCTTCCTGATCGTAACCCACAATGAGAAACTGGCGCAAATGGCCGACCGGGAACTGATTATGAAAGACGGGGAGATTATTCAAACCGTTACGAAACAGGCGGTGATTCAATGAGGTGAGAAGTGAAAGATCAAAGGTGAGAGGTGAATGGTGAGAAGTGAGAAGTCAAAAGTGAATGGTGAATAGGCAATAACCTGTCAGGTGCCTCTCACGCCTATGCGGGGCTCACGCACCTGAGCAGTGAAATGAAAAGTAATAATAAACACCACGGTGGCTGAGCTTGTCGAAGCCAGGTCTACCCAACAAAAATCCC
>JAVBJN010000085.1:0-4253 GCA_031546985.1 Chitinophagaceae bacterium | reverse complement strand
TGTAGCTTCAGCTTCATTTCGTTGTGAACTTTCTGCATTCAGCATCGGCGCTTTTCCGCTTCCTCGCGCTGCTGTTCGTTGCTCGCTGACGCTGCGCTACGCCTCAGCAACGCTTGCGGTGAGCGTTAGCAATAAATTAACAACTGACCCCCCTCGCTATTTTGCCGTTGCGCTTTGTCTGCGCCTTTGTCGTCGCCGTTAGGCGAGACATTGGCGCGGGCATTGCGTGCCTTTGACTTGGCTCACAGACGATAGACTGGGTGCGTCACTACGCGCTAGCAGTAGTGACGCACCTAAAAAACCACTACATAGCCCGTATATATTGGAATATTTTGAATTATACGAGAATTATAGTAAGGTAAAGGTTCTTATTCTCGTATTATTATTATTCTCGCACCACCCATAACAGGAGCTGACCACACCCCAAAACCGCTACACCTGACGCCCCCGGCGACATATGTGCTAGTGACTCGTAAAAGTTAATTAATTATTAATATCGAGAAAATTAGCTGAAGTTTTTGAAGTAATCCGATGTGACGTTTTTACGCTTACATCTTCAAGAATCACTGACCAGACAAGGCAGACTTCAGCATGAAAAAGCTCAATTACATGCTCCGTCAAATGACTGAGCGCAACCGCGACGGCTCGTATGCTACGCAGGCAAACCGCGCAAGAATGCTTTCCCTGATGGCTGACCAGTTGGACGCCGTAGGGTTTAAAACAAATGAGATGACGCCGCAGGATTTAAAAGGCCGGCATGTAAACCGGTTGCTTGCTCAGTGGCAACAGGAAGGTATTTCAACAGGCACGATAAAAAATCGTATGGCGGTTTTGCGTTGGTGGGCTGAAAAAATTGGCAATTCGGGCGCTATCAAAGCAGATAACGCTGATTACGGTATCGATAATCGCCAATACGTCACAAATGAAGATAAAGCGGTCAAACTCGCTGACCTGAATTTATCTAAGGCATCCGATCACGTCCGGGCGTCTCTACAGTTACAGTCTGCTTTCGGTTTACGTCGTGAAGAGGCTATGAAGTTTCAGCCTTCCTACGCTCTGGACGGTAAGAATATCGACAACGCCGACAAAATCCGACTCAAAGGGAGCTGGACGAAAGGCGGCAGGGAACGCGAAATTCCGATCACCAATGAACAGCAGCGAGAAGTGCTGCTACAGGCCACCCGCCTTGCCGGAAGCGGAAGTCTTATCCCCCCTGAAAAAACCTACAAACAGCATCTGAATACCTTCGAGACTGAAAGCCGGAACGCTGGCAACGGTAATACGCACGGTTTGCGGCATGATTACGCGCAGCGCCGTTACATGGAGCTTTGCGGCTTTCAGCCTCCGGCGGTTAGCGGTATTCGTTGCCGTGACATGACGCCGGAACAACGAGCAGCAGACGGAGAAGCCAGGCGGATAATCACCGCCGAGCTGGGACATGGGCGCACGGCAATAACTGCCGTTTATTTAGGGTCGTAATATGGCAATGACAGCAGAAGAAGCGAGGAAGCATTTTCTTTGTGGTAAGTGTGTGAAATGCAAATTAATTATTTGGAATGAGGGGGCTGATAAACTCGCAACAAGTTCTAAAAATGGTCAATTTTTCAAAATTGATCGTGAGAAAAAAGATGTAATTCATGTGCGCTGCGGATGGCTGAAATCATCAGTCCCGGAACCCATGAAAATGCAGTCCTGTGATGCTTTTGAAGATATAGAAACAGCTATTCCACGCGATCAGCGCGAGCAATATTTTGGATAAATTTGCTTCCTGATTAACCAATAACTTGTTCATTTGGGTGAGATTTGAACATGATAATGCTACTTAAATTAATATTGTGCCTTGCCACTCCTTTGTTCGTGCTGGCACTGACTCTGGGCGTAGTTAACGCGGTTTATCCTAAAGTGGATAAACGCAATATCCGACAGGCATTGAGTGCAAGGCTGGCGCTTTTTTTCTTCCCTTGTCTTTCCTTTTTCACGATTGCTTTCTACTTCATTGAACCCAAGATTGGTGCTGGTAGCCTATTCGTTTCCTTCTTCGTTTCCGGTGCGCTGCTCTTGGTATGGCGCATGGTTCAGCTTGCTTTGCTTGCTGGACATCCTGATTTAGCACCTGTTTCACCCATTCAGAAAGAGCGGGATTTGCGTCTTGAAGCTCTGGAAGTGCTGAAACCTGATGCAGACGGGGCGATGTTTTTCAGTCTCTATCGGAATGATGCTACCCCACAGGAAAAAAAACAGGGGATAGAGAAAAATACAGAGCTACGCCAGCGAGTCAGCATCGAGGATCGCGGCCTGATTATCGGCCCTCCTGGAACCGGTAAAACATCCCTTCTCATTGCTCAGGTCATTGACTGGATGCAATCCGGGCGTTCGTTTGTAGTGACGGACATTAAGCCGGAAATATGGGGAATCCTGCGTAAAAATGGCCTGTTCGAAAAATACGGTTATCAGGCCATCGTTTTTAATCCAACGTCACCAGCGACAGCCCGTTACAACATGCTTTCAGAAACAGGTGAAGAGGAAGATTTAACCGAGCTGGTAGCCTCTTTCCTGCCTGTTGTTGACGAGGAAACAGCTGTCTTTCCGCTGAACGGTCGCAAAATTTTTGAGTCGGTTATCCTCCATTTGCCTACCATTGGTCGTGAAAAAAGCTTCCCAGAAGCGCGTAAATTCATTATCGAAAGCGGCTCTGTAATGACGCTGCTTGAAGATTTGAAAGCCAGTGAAAATTATATGGCACGTGAACTGGCCATCGAGGTTGAGGCCGCAGCCGATAACCCTCGTTTGTTGTCTAATATCTATACAAATTTGATGACAGAAACGGGTTTTTTACGCACTGAAAACGTTAAACGTGCCTGTGCCGCTTCTGACTTTTCTATGCGTGAGTTATTGAAGCCCAAAACCGCGCTTTTTCTGCAATTTGAAGAGTCCAAAAAGCAGGTCACAGAGAAGCTTTTTTCTTTGATGGTGACTCACGTTATGCGTTTTCTGATGGTAAACGATCAGGGGCGAGACTCTGTGCATCTCTTCTTTGATGAGATCATAAACAGCGCTCCAATTCAGGGATTCGAAGAAAAATTACAAACCATCCGTAGCCGAAAGATGCCAACGTTTCTCTATCTCCAGAACTTGGCGAAACTTGATGATATTTATGGATATGGAGCGGGTGACCGCTTTATGTCTTCCGCCAACGTTCAGGCCGTTTTCCGACTGAGCGACAATGAAACCGCTAAATATATCAGCGATAAAATCGGCAAAACTGTTACCCGAACCATTAATCAGAGTTCATCTCAAGGGATCAGCGCTACCAATGTTCCGGGTGGCAAGCACGTTAGCCACGGCAGAACGGAGACAAGCGGCACAAGCTCTAGTTACCGTATGGAGTTGGTGATTGAACCGTCAGAACTTCAGGCGCTGACTGATGGTGAGGCTGTGATTTATTACAAAGGCAAAGCCGGAATTGTTCAGGCAGCCAAGCATTACAGCCCACAGTTTGGCGCAGTGTTACGCCTGACAGAAGAAGAAGAAAAGCGTCCTGCGCTGGAACGGGAAATTGCAGCATGAACGCATTAACGCGCCTTGAGGAGGCGTTAATGCGTTTACCAAATAGACATCGTGTTATCTGCCATCAAAATTTTATCGGAGAAGCTGAATAATGAACCTGACCAAGCGCGTAGAGGTGTTATCCGCAGCAATGGAATTGCCTCAGTTAGACGCATTTTATCTGAAGCTGTGGCACTTGAAAGGATGGCGCATGACTGATTGTGGCTCTCAAAGAGAATTTGAAGCTGATGCGGCTAAAGTAAGCGGATTTATGGCGCGGAATACTTACCCCGAAGGGAAAGGCCGGGAAGAAGCTGTGTCACGCGTGATTAGCCTGGCTACGTTCAGAGGGTGATCTTTGGACGTTCATTATGTAAATGCGAAAAAACCCCGCCGAAGCGGGGTTTTTTCTGGATGGCGATCAGGGGTGAGCCGATCACCACCACCGGCGCGGAGTTTATCACAGCCTTTCCTAACACAAATACACATAAGGGTTTCAAGCCCAACGGCGCGGAAACGTACGTTAAGAAAGTCGCGGCAGGCGTTCAATTGGCTGGCCGTCATCGTCAAAATAGCGGCTCGGCCAGATGTCAGAGGGATGTATGCCAATTGCGTCAGCGATAAGCCATTCCCCTTTGGGCCAGGGACGCGCTAACGCATTGGCTAAAGTCGAAGAACTTAAGCCAGCTGAACGGGATACGGCGGTG
>JAVBJN010000117.1:0-22022 GCA_031546985.1 Chitinophagaceae bacterium | reverse complement strand
ATACCGCCGCTAAAGCTAAGGTTACCATTTACCGCGATACGGCCTTTTATGTCGCCGCCGCCAGAGATCATATCATCGAAAGATACTACGTTGAAGTTACCATCGCCTGAGAAACCAGCGTTGCGGCTGGTGGCCGGTACTGCAAAATAACCTGCGGCTTGTTGGGCAAATGTGTTTACGGATGCGGCTACAAGGGTCAGAGCAAAAAGTATTCTTTTCATTTTTTTGTGGTTTTTATGTTTTTCCGGAGAGGTTCATTCCCCGTTTGTGATAGCAAAGATGTTGCGACATCAGTTGCGGCAACAACCACATTGAGTGTTCTTACGTTCCTGTTGAGTATTGTGCAGTTTAAATGAGAATTGAGCACTTCTATTTACCGTCTTTTAACGGTATACAAATTGACATGAAGCATGACAACAAAACAACATAACGTAGTATTTACGGGCATTTCAGCGCATTTACATCCCAGATCCTGCTGCCAACACATTACAAAAAGCCATAAAAACAGTTAAACAGATAGGCCAAACCCGTTGGGGAGACAACCATTCAGGCATTGCAAACGGGGGCTAAAAAAGGGAATTTTTCAGCTTTTTTACTCCTCCCAGAGCATTGGGATGCAACCAGATTATCATATTAAAACAAAACAACAACCATTATTATATTAAAGAGATGCTGCTCCTTGCAGGGCAGCATGACAAACCTTTTTAGGATACCACAGAAAAACACCAGCATAGATTTCACATATCACTACCAACAGACGTTGGTTTTATTAAGCGTAATAAAAAATAACCCCACCTGCAAAAGCAGATGGGGTTATGTATTGAATCATCCGTGGGTATTATTTTACCAGGCGCACCGATTTTACTTCGCCGCCGCACTGTACATTCAGTACATACATGCCGTTGGCCAGTTGGTCGAGTCCGCTCAGGGTAACTACATTGCTACCTTGTTTTACATTTTCTGTTCTTTGTTGTACCAGGCGGCCATCCAGGCTATACAGCATCAGGGTTGCCAGTTGGTCTTCTTCTGTACTGATCTGAACGCTCAGCTCGGTACGGAAAGGGTTAGGATAAGCAGACACCTCGCCCAAACCCTCAGCTTTATTGCTCAGACGCACAACAGAAGAGTATTTGAAAGAACCATCTGCATCTACTGCTTTAAGGCGGTAGTACATGGTACTTGCACTGATACCGGAAATGTTGTCGTTTACATCATACTCGCTGTAAGCGCCTTTACCTTTTACTTCATTTACGGTATTGTAAGCTTTACCATCGGTGCTTCTTTCAATTTCGTAGTGGCTGAAATTCTTTTCTTCACTGGTTTCCCAGCTCAGGTTTACCAGGTTGTCCTGCACATTACCTTTAAAGTAAGTAAGGGTTACCGGCAGCGGAGCGCCAGAAGCAGCGTTGGCCATAGCGATGTTAAAGTTGTCGAAGTAAGCGTTATCGCCATTATCGCGGCCACTCAGGTAAGGACCAAAGAAGTTGAGATCATTGCTGGTGGTATAGGTGGTATTAACCGCGTTACTACCGGTGATAATGTTGGCATTGGTCAGCGTAGCAGGATCTGCAAAAGCTGAGTTACCATCATTTCTTACATATAAAGACCAGGTATTGGAAGCACGGGTATAGGTCACTTTAATAGACAGGTATTGCGTAGCATAGTCAGTAGTTCCGGCTACGATATCAGTGAGGGTACCACCCAAACCATTGTTGTAGCTTACCAGTCTTACAAAGTCATTAGCGTTACCACTACCCAGCACCACGGCATAACCGTGACCTGCGTTATTGGCGGTAGTGCTGCTACCTCCTAAAATCATAGCTACACCCGCCTCTCCGCTACCATTCAAACCACTTGGGTTGGTGTTGGATTGGCGCATATTGAAAGTCCATTCAATTCTACCGGTTGTTGCTACACGGTTAAATCCTTTTTTGAAATAAGTGGTATCTATACCATTTACACTGCCGTAGGCAAATACAAATCCATCGCTGTCAAAGAAATCACCATCACCAGATCTGTCGGTAGTAAGCTCCAGCCTGTTGTTGTTCAACAATGCTGCGGCATCACTGCCAGCTGTACTTACGGTGAGAACAGTACCAGGAATAGCCTGCGCATTGGTGCGGTAAGTAGCCGAGTTGTTGGAGTTAAAATCCAGGTTTACCGGATTGTTGGCGGCTTGGCCAAAAGTTGTTCCTGCAATAGTCAGGGCAAGAACAGTTGAGCTTAAAAAGCGTACAGGAGTTGTCATATCATTGTGTTTTAAAGTTCTGACACAAACATACTCTGGCAGCAGGGGGCCGGTTGGGAGATTGAGCATTCAGCTCAATTGGATGAGTATTCTGAGGTTATTGACTAGAATTGTGGTATAAATACTACAAGAAAAAAGTACGAAAACAAATACACAAACGATTGTGTAACAGTAAAATATCTATAACAAAGTCGATTATTTTAAAATTTAATGGCACAAAAAAGCGGCTACCCAATGGCAGCCGCTTGCTATTTATTGTAAATAAAGTAGTGTTATACCGACAAGGTTTGTTGCTTTACCGCTACACCGCTCATAGCCCTAACCGCATCGGCAATGGCTTTGGCATCGTAATGGCACTCTGCAAAGAGCTCGGCCGGTTTGCCATGCTCAATAATCGCATCGGGAATGCCCAGCATCTTAATATCTGCTTTATAACCATTGGCAGCCATAAACTCCAGTACCGCGCTGCCCATACCGCCTACAATAGTGCCATCTTCTACCGTAATTACCTTTTTATACCGGGTAAATACTTCGTGCAGCAACTGCTCATCGAGCGGTTTTACAAAGCGCAGGTCATAATGCGCAGGGGTAAGGCCATCGCCAGCCAGCGCACGGCAGGCTTCTACAGCAAAATTGCCCGGGTGCCCAATGGTGAGGATCGCTACTTCCTGCCCGTCTTTTATTTTACGGCCCTTGCCTATTTCTACCACTTCAAAAGGCGTACGCCATTCGGGCATTACACCTTCGCCACGCGGGTAGCGGATTACAAACGGATATTCGTTTTCGTCCAGCTGGGCGGTGTACATGAGGTTGCGCAGCTCGGCTTCGTTCATAGGGGCACTCACCACCATATTGGGAATACAGCGCATAAACGCTATATCGTACGCACCGTGGTGCGTAGGCCCATCTTCGCCCACCAGACCTGCACGGTCGAGGCAGAAAACAACCGGCAACTTCTGGATGGCCACATCGTGGATCACCTGGTCGTAGGCCCGCTGCATAAACGAAGAGTAAATATTGCAGAACACCCGCAGGCCCTGCGTGGCCATACCCGCCGAAACGGTTACGGCATGCTGCTCGGCAATGCCCACGTCAAAAGCACGGTCGGGCATTTCGGCAATCATATATTTAAGCGAGCAGCCGCTGGGCATAGCCGGTGTTACGGCCATTACCTTCGGGTTCTGCTTAGCCAGTTCTATCATCGTCCAGCCAAAAACATCCTGGTACTTAGGCGGTTGTGGCGTGTCGAAAGTCTTTTTGTGGATCTGCCCGGTAATTTTATCAAAGGTGCCTGGCGCGTGCCAGAGGGTCTGGTCTTTCTCTGCCAGGTCGTATCCTTTTCCTTTTACGGTTTTAATGTGCAGCAGTTTAGGACCCGGTATATCTTTAAGATCGCGCAGGGTTTCTACCAGTTTAAGCACATTATGGCCATCTACCGGGCCAAAATACCTGAAATTGAGGGCTTCGAACAGGTTGCTGCTCTTCGATACCATGCCTTTAAGGCCGGCTTCGATCTTAGAGCCCAGTTCCTGCGCCATTGGAATTTTGCCCAGCATATGCCAGACTTCATCCCGGAGTTTATTATAGGTATGCGAAGTGGTAATGTCAGTAAGGTATTCTTTAAGCGCACCTACGTTGGGATCGATAGACATATTATTGTCGTTAAGGATCACCAGCAGGTTGGTACCGCTTACGCCAGCGTGGTTCAGCGCTTCGAAAGGCATACCGGCCGTCATAGCGCCATCGCCAATTACGGCAATATGCTGGCGGGTGGTATTACCAGCGTATTTGCTGGCCATGGCCATACCCAATGCCGCAGAAATAGAGGTAGAGGAGTGCCCTACGCCAAAAGCATCGTATTCGCTTTCGGTACGTTTGGGAAAGCCGCTTAAACCATTGTATTTACGGTTGGTATGAAACACAGACCTGCGGCCGGTGAGGATCTTATGGCCATAAGCCTGGTGGCCTACATCCCAGATAAGCTGGTCATCTGGTGTATTAAATACATAGTGCAGGGCTACAGACAGCTCTACAACGCCAAGGCTGGCCCCAAAATGGCCACCATGCACACTCACACAATCGATAATAAACTGGCGCAACTCCGTACTTACCTGCTGCAACTGGGTTTTATCCAGCTTACGCAGATCACTGGGAAATTCTATATTACTTAATAAAGGTCCGGCCTGGATTTCCATTCACACAGCGTTTAATCGGTCAAAATTAGGAAAATATAGACAAGCTACACGTTAAAATTATTCTAATATGGTCATTCCCAGCCATTTCGCACCGGTTTTCTGGCTCCTTTTTCGTCTCCCGAAAGGCTCTTTTTTGCATTTTGCAATGCTAATCTGCTCAAAACAAACTATTTGCAGGCCCGTTTACCTAATCCCATAAACCATGCTTGCGGTACAGGTTATATTTTACAGATATTGTAAATGAGCTGTAGGCATCCTTGCTGGAAGCGCTGGCCCGCATATCGCCTGCGTGTTGTATGGGCTGCTGATCGGCGGTGAGCAGGTACGATTTATCGCTCATGGCCCGGGCAACCGTGGCATCGGTGCCGGCATATTTAGCAAACAGATCGGGGTTAATATAAGTGGTGCTGGCATCGTCGAGGTAATCGGTAAAGGTTTTGCGGTAGGTAAACTGCACGCCCAAAGCCCAGTTTTCATTAATATGATACCGCAACCCGATTTGCATGGGAATGCTGAACTGGGTGAGATTATAGGGTTTGCGATCGGGATATTCTGCAAAACCCTGCCCCTCGGTATGCAAAGGTTGCAGATCTACCCACTCGGTGTGCCCATCGGGATGGGTATACAAACCCGTTGGGTTATAATGAAACAAGCCTGCACCCACCGCCACATACGGTTGCCAATGGGTTAAAGCCAGCGGGTGGTAACGGTCTGCAAACTGGAAAGGTCTTATCTCGGCCAGTAACAAGCCTTCCTGGAAAGGCGCCTTTACGTTAAGATTGCGCAGGTAGCGGCCATATGCCGGGTCGGAGGGCGATACACCTTTTAGCAAGCCATCATCGGCTTGCCACACCCCGGCATTCAGCTCCAGTTTTATACCGCCCCAGCGGTAGCGGTCCCAGGTTACGGCCGCGCCAAATACAGGGCCTGCGCTTTTCATATTCAGGTCTTTTAAGTACCCTGCTCCTGCGCCCTTTTGGCCACCCAGATCGCTCCACAGGTTTACAACCCCGCCCTGCACCTGCAGGCTCCAGCCCTGGCGAAGTGGCAAATGATTCTCTTCCTGTGCCATAACATGGCCTGTGGTGCAAGCCAGCAGCATGAATGGTGTAATGATTTTCATATTCGGATTAATGGTGGTTACACAATACCGGGTCGCAAATACAATACCATTTGCACCGCAATGGTATCATTTTATAGTTGTTTTTAAAAACTTCTGCCTGCACAAAAGGACAATGCAATGCATTAATGATTAATTTACTACCGTATACCTCCGGCTTGTTATGAAACAACTGAACTGGTTACTCATTTCCGAAATCGCATACTTTCTGCTCGTACTGGCAGTATGCATCCGTATTGTGTACGATACCCGTACCTCGACCAAAACACTGGCCTACCTGCTGCTTGCTATTTTTGTACCGGTAGCGGGCATTATCGTTTATTTCTCTTTTGGCATCAATTACCGCAAACGCAAGCTGTACAGTAAAAAGCTGGTAGAAGATGAAGCCTTGTTCCAGCAATTGCAGCACCGCGTAGCCAATGGCTCGGAAATGATAATGGAGCAACAGCAAAAAGCATTGAACGGGCAACAAAAAATGGCCCGCCTGCTCATTAACGATGGCATGAGCCCGCTTACCCTTAAAAACGAGGTAAAGCTGCTGGTAAATGGCGAAGAAAAGTTTCCGGCAGTGCTGGAGGCTTTGCGTGCCGCGCAGCACCATATTCACATGGCCTACTACATTTATGAAGACGATGGTATAGGCAACGAAATCAAAGACCTACTTATTCAAAAAGCGCAGGCAGGGGTAGAGGTTCGGTTTATGTACGACGATTTTGGCAGCAACGGCATTCGCCATAAACTGGTACCGGAGCTTAAAGCCGCAGGGGTGGAGGCCTATCCTTTTTATGAAATTCATTTCTGGTTGCTGGCCAACCGGCTCAACTACCGCAACCACCGCAAAATGATCATCATAGATGGGCAGCAGGCATTTGTGGGCGGCATCAACATCAGCGACCGCTATATCAACAATGGTAAAGACCAGGTGTACTGGCGCGATACCCACCTGATGATAAGAGGTTCCGGCATTTTTTACCTGCAATACCTTTTTTTCTGCGACTGGAATTTCTGCTCCGAAGCTACCCTGCAACCCGAGCAGCAATATTTCAGATACCCGGAGAGCAACCTGCCCGATGTGATGGTGCAAATCGCCGCCAGCGGACCCGATTCTTCCCGGCCCACCTTAATGCTGAGCATACTCGAAGGCATTTATGCTGCGCGGGAAGAGCTGCTGATTACCACGCCTTATTTCATTCCTGGTGATGGTATACTGGATGCGCTTACATCGGCCGCACTGGGTGGTGTAAAAGTAAAGCTGCTGGTACCCGAGCATTCCGATTCTGTTCTTGTAAACCTGGCGGCCAAATCGTACTACGAAGACCTGCTGGAAGCGGGTGTGGAGATCTACCGTTACAAGAAAGGATTTCTGCATGCCAAAACGATGGTAGTAGACCGCATGATGGCGATGGTAGGCACGGCCAACATGGATTACCGGAGCTTTGAACTCAATTTTGAGGTGAACGCGATTATGTACAATGAGGTGCTCGCAACGCAGCTGGCAGAAATTTTTGAAGCCGATCTTCAATATGCCGAGGTGCTGGATACGGCCCGCTGGTATAAACGATCGCGCACCCGGCAGCTGATGGAGAAAACCGCCAGGTTGCTATCGCCATTATTGTAAGTACCTCCAATACTTCTTCCCTGCTCCACCTCAAAGCTTGTCAGGAGGCTTCGACAAGCTCAGCCAACTGATAAAACCCCGCGACGGTACCTGAGCTTGTCGAAGGCCGGCGCAATATCCCGTTTTAAATGAAAAAAGCCCCGCAGTAATGCAGGGCTTTCAATATAATACTAGCAACGGTAAAGGTTATTTCCCTTTAAAGTCTGCTGGTCTTTTTTCCATAAAAGCGCTTACGCCTTCTTTCATATCTCCGGTAGCGAAGCACTCGCCAAAACGGGCAATCTCGTTGTCAAAACCTTTGGCGTCGCCTTTGGCAGCTTCGTTTACACAGGCAATGATTTTAGATACCGCTACAGGCGCTTTGCTCTTAATTTTCTCTACCAGTTCAATGGTTTTAGGCATCAGCTCTTCGATGCTGTACACATGGTTTACCAGGCCCAGGGTTTTGGCTTCTGCCGCGCCAATCATATCGGCGGTCATACACAGTTCCATAGCCTTTCCTTTCCCGATCAGTTGGGTCAGGCGTTGGGTGCCACCGTATCCGGGAATAAGGCCCAGGTTTACTTCTGGCTGGCCAAACTTAGCGTTTTCGCTCGCTACACGGAAGTGGCAGGCCATAGCCAGCTCACAACCTCCGCCCAGCGCAAAACCATTAACGGCAGCAACAACGGGCTTGGGGCAGTTCTCGATTTTGTCGAAAACATTTACACGGCCTACGCGGGCCAGATCGGCGCCACCATCGGCACCCAGGCTCAGAAACTCGCTGATATCGGCACCGGCAACAAACGCTTTAGGACCCGCACCGGTAAGGATGCACACCTTAATATCGTCGTTGTTGTATACTTCTTCAAACGCCTTACCCAAATCTGCAATCACATCTTTGTTCAGCGCGTTCATCTTATCAGGACGGTTTACCGTAATTGTAAATACACCGTTGTTCAGATCCGTTAAAATAGTAGCGTACATGCTTAGTTTTTCTTTTTATTGTTGCTGATATCCATTGTAAGACCCGCTGCAAACAGGTTTACCGTTGTGCCATTGTATTTTTTGGCACCGTTGGAAGCTGTATAATTCTCGTTGTGGTAGTTAGACGGGTAGTAAGCTACCTTAATACCAATACCTGGTTTTACCACAAAGCCTGCAAATACAAATGGCTGCCACAGGTTTACCTCATCGCTAAACCATTCGTTGTGCTTAACCTTGGTATTTTTTTTATTGTCTACTTCCCAGCTTTTCTCTTTGTAAGCAAAAGCCATGTCTATACCACCACCCAGGAAGAAATAGTTTTTGTTGCGCATGTTACCAATTTTAAGCGCCAGGGGAATACCCAGGTTATAGGTACGTCTGCGCACAACATACTCCTTATCTACGGTAGCAGGAGGTGTGCTGTTTTCAATAGCTACGGTGCGGATCTCGTGAAAATTGTAACCAATGTTACGCAGTTCCAGACCAGAGTACAAACCAACAGTGTTGTTGAAATTGTAGTGTACGTGCTCGCCAATGTTTAACCACCAGGTAAAGCGCACATTAGACCAATCATCTTTGGTTACACCATTGTTTACATTCTGTATTTTACCGAGAGAGAACAGCATACCATCACCACCGCTGGTGAGGTAAAATTCTTTGATTCTTCCTTCTTTATTGAAGTACATGCTTTTGGCAGGGTTTTCGTCCTGTGCCTGTACATTAGTGGCTAAGGCTGTAGCGCACAGAGCCATTGCATAAATCTTCTTCATATTATATGGGTTTAGAAATTGCGATGTTCCTTTACCCACTCCCTGATATATCCCGAGATATCGGAAGTAGGTGTACCCGGGGCGAATAGTTTGCCCACCCCAAGTTCATTAAGTTCTGCCATATCATCGTCCGGAATGATTCCTCCGCCGGTCAGCAACACATCAGTCAATCCTTTTTCCTTCATAATCTGCATCACCTTTGGAAATACCGTCATGTGCGCACCACTCAGAATGCTGATGCCTATGGCATCCACATCTTCCTGCAAAGCGGCATTTACCACCATTTCGGGGGTCTGGCGCAGGCCGGTATAAATCACTTCCATACCTGCATCCCTCAGTGCAGCGGCAATCACTTTAGCGCCGCGGTCGTGGCCATCTAGGCCCACTTTTGCTACCAGTACTCTAACGGGTCTGTTCATGCTACAATCGTCAAATTAGAAACAAAGATAGTTTTTTACACAAACGGATGCACTTTTACATGATGTATGGTTCTTATGTAACGTGATAGGTCTTAGAAAGTTACAAACTCGCGCCGGATTTGTGATATTAAGGAAATGTAGCCCCTGCTTATTACATTTGCATATCAATTGAAATGCTATGAGCGAAGAGAAATCATTGAATTTCCTTGAGGAGATTATTGAACAAGACCTGGCCGAAGGTAAGAACGGCGGAAGGGTACACACCCGTTTCCCTCCAGAACCCAACGGCTATCTGCATATCGGACACGCTACTTCCATTTGTCTCAACTTTGGACTGGCACGCAAATACAATGGTAAATGCAACCTCCGCTTTGATGATACCAACCCTATTACGGAAGAAACCGAATACGTGGAAAGTATCATGAACGATGTAAAATGGCTGGGCTTTGAATGGGATGAACTGCATTTTACCTCAGACTATTTTGGTCAGCTGCACGATTACGCGGTAGCCCTGATCAAGAAAGGACTGGCTTATGTAGATGATTCTTCTGTAGAGGAAATTGCCGCCACCAAAGGCGATATTGGCGTACCGGGCAAAGAAACCCCGTACCGCAACCGCAGTGTAGAAGAAAACCTGCAACTGTTTGAGGAAATGCGCCAGGGCAAATACCCGGATGGCGCTAAGGTGCTGCGTGCCAAAATAGATATGGCGCATCCCAACCTGCTCATGCGCGATCCGCTGCTGTACCGCATTAAACATGCGCACCACCACCGCACCGGCAATACCTGGTGCATATACCCGATGTACGATTTCGCACACGGCCAAAGCGATAGCCTGGAGCAGATCACCCACTCGATCTGCACACTGGAGTTTATCCACCACAGGCCGCTGTACGATTGGTTTATCGAAAAACTGGAGATATTCCCATCGCACCAGTACGAGTTTGCCCGTCGCAACCTGAGCTATACGGTAATGAGTAAGCGTAAGCTGCTTAAACTGGTAACCGATAAATATGTAAGCGGCTGGGACGATCCTCGTATGCCTACTGTAAGCGGCATTCGCCGCCGTGGTTTTACTGCCGAGAGCATTCGCAATTTTTGCGACCGCATTGGTGTGGCCAAGCGCGATAACGTAACCGACATGAGCCTGATGGAATTTTTTGTGCGGGAAGACCTGAACAAAAAAGCCAACCGGGTAATGGCGGTGCTGGACCCCGTAAAACTGGTGATTACCAATTACCCCGAAGGCAACGGCGAAATGCTGCATTGCGAAAACAATCCCGAAGATCCTGCAGCGGGTTTCCGCGAACTGCCTTTTAGCCGCGAACTGTGGATTGAGCGCGATGACTTTATGGAAAATCCGCCCAAGAAATATTTCCGCCTGGCGCCAGGACAAATGGTACGCCTGAAACACGGCTATATCATTAAGGCAGAGGAAGTGATAAAAGATACGGAAGGCAACGTAACCGAAATTCACTGCACCTATATTCCCGAAAGCAAAAGCGGCAACGATACCAGCGGTATTAACGTAAAAGGCACCATTCATTGGGTGAGCGCCCCGCACGCCAAAACTGCCGAGATTCGTATGTACGACCGTTTGTTCCGTGTAGAAGATCCTTCTTCTGAGGATGGCGATTTCAGAGATTTCATTAACCCCGATTCGTTGAAGGTAATTCCTACAGCATACATAGAACCTGCGCTGGCAGAGGCTAAAGCGGGCGATACTTTCCAGTTTCTGCGTTTGGGTTATTTCTGCGTAGATACAGATACTACCGCAGACCACCTGATCTTTAACCGCACCGTAACCCTTAAAGACGGCTGGGCTAAAGAACAAAAGAAAGCATAACGATTTGTGCAGATAGTAAAATGTCCCCGCAATGCTGCGGGGACATTTTTATGTTATAGCCATCACATCCAAACCTGCTCAGCGGCCTCCTCGCCGGTAACCACGGCGCCCTCCATAAAGCCCTGCCAATCGGCCAGGTGCTCACCTGCAAAATGAGTATGCATAAAATGGCGCTTCAATACCGGCATTACATTGGTTATCTGGTGCGGCCCATACATGGCATAAGCCCCACGCGAATACTCGTCTTCGCCCCAATAATAGTTCTCCTGTTTTTCGAGCATGCCTCCAATGTTTTTGTAAAACGGCTCTACGCTTTGCTGTATCATGCGCAACTTCCAGGCTTCGCTCTGGCCCGCTACCACAGCGGCTTTATCGCCAATAGTGTAGGAGATAAGCGCTCCTTTGCGGGATGGCTGGCCTTTGGTGGCATGGTAAAAATACTGGGCAGGCGTATCGGTAATAAGGTCAAAAGCTTCATCTTTCCAGAACCGCTCCCGAAACAGCAATACGTTTTTGTTGATGCGGGCATATTGCAGCTCGTTGACCGCAGCTATGGTTTCGGCGGGCAGGCCCGGCTGCCAGTCTATTTTATCCAATGCAAATGCAGGTATGGTGCAAATGATTTTATCCCCTTCGAAAGTAAGGCCATTGGCACAGGTTACACGCACACCGCCTGGCGTTTGTTCTATTTTGGCCACCGCGTGTTTCAGCTTTACAATATCACCCAGCTCGGCGGCCATCTTCTCTGGCAGCGTACCATTGCCGCCTTTAATTTTCAAATCCATTTCGTTTTTAGGACTGCTGCTGGCATACTCCGAGATGGCGCCCAATGCCGATACATGGCGTATGCTCTCTCCAAAATCGGTACTGTCCAGCAACTCACGAATATCGAGATCGCGGCCGTTGCAACCATTGTTTACCAGGTAGCGCCACCAGTCCAATCTGTCGAGCGACAGTTTTTCTTCATCGGGCATTTTGCGGTATTGTTCTAAAAGGCTTTCCAGTTTTTCTTTCCAGCTTTGGGTATAATCCCACTCATTTTTTCGGTAATACCGCCCCTTGTATATGAGGTGCGTATCGAGCTGGTTGTTGAGTAGTGGCAGGTGAAACTCTTCGCACAGCTCCTTCATGCGGGTGTGGTGGTCGCCAATCCATTCACCACCCAATTCGGTTACCAGTTTTTCTTTGGGATCTATGTTGTGCGAAAACACCCTGCCGCCAATGCGCCCGCGGGCTTCGAGCACCACCACATCTACATCTTGCTTGCGCAGGTAACGGGCTGCAGATAAGCCGGCCAGCCCGGCACCCAGTATAATAACGCGGGGCTTTTTGCCAATAAAAAATCCGCCCAAAGCGGAGGAAGACAGCAGCAAGCCTCCGGCAGCGAGCACCGATTGCTTGATAAAACTGCGGCGAGTAGTCATAGGGATGGAATTATCGCATAAAATACAAAAAAATATTATTTATTAAAATTAAGTGTATATAAAAACTTCTGCGCATTGCTGGCCCGCCACCGCAGTACCAACAAAAAAGCGAAACCCAAAGGTTTCGCTTTTAAACTATATCAATTCCATCACCGGTTTATTGCGCTTTATCTGTTTCGTCGGGCTCCGGGGTATCTTCATCTCCATTATCATTTTCCGCTATTTCATCCTCATCTGTTTCTTCCTCTTCTTCCTCATTTACACGGCCTTCTTCCTCTGCCAGAATACTTTGTATGGCAGCATTTCTGGCTTCTTCTTCCATATGGCTGGAGTCGTCGCCGTGGTCTACGGCTTCCTGCTCATCCTGCCAGTTTTCGTTGTACTCTACAATAAAGTTGTTGCGCCCTTCGCCCACCATTACCTGCAGGTAACGCTGCTGTGCCAGCTCCAGCATAGCCAGGAATGTAAAGATGGCATGAATGCGATCTTCGCACATGTCGAACAACTTTACAAAAGACGATCTTCTTTCCAGCTTAAAGTAATCTTGCAAGTACACCCTTTGGGTTTCCTGCGAGTAGTTATATTTTACCACTACGTGCTGGGGCTTATCGGTACGGTCCTGGTATTTTTTTATGGCCCGTTCAAACGTCTGCATCAGCTTAAACAGCGTAAGCGTTTGTATTTCGGTACCCTCGGCGTATTGCTCACCCAGATCGAGCAGCTCGCGGCGTATGTTGCCCCGTTTTTGCCGCAACAGGCGCTCTGCTTCCAGCATTTTCATCTGCTCCGAGGCTTCCTTAAAGCGCTTATACTCGAGCAGTTTATCTACCAGTTCCTGGCGGGGGTCAATTTCATTGCCATGCTCATCTTTCTCCTTCCGGGGCAGCAGCATTTTGGCTTTGATGCGCATGAGGGTAGATACAAACAGGATGAATTCGCTGGCCAGTTCAATGTTCAGCGTTTCCAGCTGGTGAATGTAAACGGTAAAATCCTTGATAAGCTGGTTAATCTGGATATTGTATATGTCCAGCTCGTCGCGTTCTATAAAGAACAGCAACAGATCAAAGGGGCCCTCAAACTGAGGTAATTTTATCTGATAGGTTTCGCCGGCCATAGTAAACAAAAACCCTGCTTAACACAAGCAGGGTTTGCAAATTTAAATGTTTTTAGACACATCACAGTTTATAAGAAAAACCAATATTCATGATCTGCTTCATCTGCCACCAGCCCAGGCCGGCTACAGGTTCATTTTTATTGATTACCTCACCTGAGGCTGTGGTATAGGTTTTAACATACGGAAAATCGTTATCATATACAAAGGTGGCACCTACTGCAATACTCACATATTTGCCCAGTTTAATGCCCACAAAGTTATCGAACAGCACATCGATATTGCCGGGGTTGTCTCTTTTTACAATCACGCCATCTGCATTTTTCGTATCCTTAGCCAGGTAGTTGGTGTACAGATCCAGGCGGGTACGGTAGAAGATTTGTTTGGTAATGTCTACTTTATACCGGGCGCTAAGGTAACTACCCAGCTCGAACCGGAAAGTCTTACCGTTTTCGATGCCAAAAGCGCCTTCGGGATACATACGGGTATATACCGCATCGGCAAAGGTCATTTTAGCCGCGAGGGGAGAATAAAACACAGAGAACATCTCGCCAATCCGGTACTCCGCACCCAAAGCCAGGGTTAAGTAGCCCGGCGACAGGAAATTAGAGATCGGGTACAGCTGCCAGTTGGGCAATTTATAGTCGTACCCTTTGGTAAATTGCGTACGGAAATTAAACAAACCAGTAAGATATAAGCGTTTCATCTTGCTGGACCTAACACCATATTTAGATGTAAAGTCGAAGCGGTCGTCGAGTTTTACCGGCACAAAGCTGTTAGAGTAGAGGTAACTCAGGCCATATGCCATATCTAAATTATTGCTCCAAAGTGTATTATGGTTCACCCTGGTAAGAAAGCCATTTAAGATACCACTAACCTGTGCAGAGGCTATCTCACCCCCGGCTGCCCAGTTGTGCAGCAATGCCTGGTTAATACCCAGGTTAAACTGCCCGCCGTAAAGCCAGGCTACAGTATCTTTCTCTTCCAGGTTGAGGTTTTTCTTCCAGTCGTCTACCTTGTCGATTTGCGCAAAGGCCATATTGGAGCATAATGCCAATCCTGCCAGCAGGGTAAAAAACACTTTTTTCATATGCAACGGTTTAATTAAAAAAATCCCGGTTGTTTAAACAACAACCGGGACAAAGATAAAAGCTTTAGATTATCGTTTCTTTAACTCATCCCTGATTTCCATCAGCAATTTTTCTTGTGCTGTAGGTTCGGGAGGTGTGGCTGGCACTTCTTCTTTGGCCTTGGTAAGGCGGTTCATAAACTTAACCAACAGGAAAATACAGAAGGCGATTATGAGAAAATCGAACACACTCTGGATAAAAGCACCATAAGCAAAAACAGGCGCACCCGCAGCCTTGGCTTCTACCAGCGATTTAAAGCCGGTGCCTTTGCTGTCGTTCATAAGCCAGAACTTATCTGTAAAGCTTATGCCACCCGTGAGCAACCCGATAACCGGCATCAATATATTATCTACCAGAGAGGTAACGATTTTACCGAAGGCACCACCAATGATCACACCCACTGCGAGGTCCATCACATTGCCTTTCATGGCAAACTCTTTAAATTCCTTTAGAAATCCCATAGTTAAAATGTTTTGTTGATGAATGTTTTTGTTCTATATCTCTAATAGCCGCTAAGATACACATTATACTTATTACTTCTTCATACCCGGATATTTCATATCTAGGCCGCTGAGCGTTTTATGCAGCAGTTCAGTCACCATTTGGTTTTTGATCCAGTTCTGGTCCGAGGGTATAACATGCCAGGGTATTTCGCCACACTCGTTAATAGCCTGCTCATAACAACGCATATAGAGGTCCCAAAGTTTAGATTCTTCAAAATCCGATTCGTTGTACTTCCACATTTTATGCGACATACGTATGCGCTCGTTAAGGCGCTCCAGTTGTGTATCGTGCGAGATGTGCAGGTACAGTTTCAGAATAATGGTATTGTTGTGCTCGGTAAGCATACGCTCAAAATCGTTGATGGCGCGTATGCGCTTTTTGGCGGTTTTGTCGTCTATCATATTGTGCACCCTTGTAATAAGGATATCTTCATAGTGCGAGCGGTTAAAGATCTGGATCATGCCCTTGGCTGGCGTACGCTGGTGAATGCGCCATAAGAAATCGTGCTTCAGCTCTTCTTCGGTAGGCGTTTTAAAAGAATGCACCATTACGCCCTGCGGGTTAAGGTTGCCAAACACATCGCGTATAAGCCCGTCTTTACCGCTGGCATCCATGCCTTGCACCACTACCAGTATGCTATGCTTACCCTCGGCATATAAAAGATTCTGCAACTCATCGAGTTCTTCCAGTAATTTTGCGGTTTTTACTTTGGTTTTCTCTTTATCTGCTTTCTTAGGCGCGCGGGTATCTATGGCGCTGAGTTTAATGGCTGACATGGGCAGTATTTTGAGAATAAATTAAGTATAAATTCCGTGCCATCATAGTTATGCAAACCAATACCAACGCAAAAAAGATGACCAGCTGGGTCATATTCATATTTCTGGCCCTGGTTTGGGGCAGCTCTTTTATTCTTATGAAAACCGGCATGCAGGCTTTTAACAGCAACCAGCTGGCCTCATTAAGGCTCCTGTTTGCCGGGCTGGCTGCATTGCCACTCACCATTATACTGGGCAGGAAAATTCCGCGTAAAGATTGGGGATGGGTTGTGCTCTCTGGCTTGCTAGGCAGCGGGTTTCCGGCCTACCTGTTTTGCGCCGCGGAGACCCACCTGGATAGTGGCGTGGCAGGCGTACTTAATGCCACCACACCAGTGTTTACCATCATTACCGGCATCTTGTTTTTCCGTTCCCGGATAAAATCGATGCAGGCACTGGGTGTGTTGATTGGTTTTGGCGGTGTATTGCTGCTGATGATGCAGAAGGGATTGGATTTTTCTACCGAATTGAAATACGCGGGCTACATATTGGTGGCTACTTTTTGCTACGGGCTTAATGTAAATGTGATTCGCCATAAGCTGGCACACCTGAGTTCGTTGCAAATCGCGTCTGTAGCGTTTTTTAGCCTCATGCTGTTTGCCATACCTGTATTTATATACACCTTCCAGGGTTATGAATGGACGGCCGGCACCGTGCTCACCACCAGCCTGCTGAGCGCTGCTGCATTGGGCATATTGGGTACCACACTCAGTTCTATACTTTTTTACATCCTTATCAAACAAAGCGGCCCCATGCTGGCCAGTATGGTTACATATTGTATACCCATAGTAGCGTTGGCATGGGGCCGTATGGCCGGCGAAAGTGTAGGTTTAATACACCTGCTGGCTTTATCGGTTATTCTCTTTGGCGTTTACCTTGTTAATAGGCAACGCGGAGCCTAGCTCTTCACTCTCCTGCAATTCGGCCTGCAGCACTTTGGCGATTTTGGTAGAGCCATCATGGCTCCAGCCGGGCGGGTTAAATAAGTATCGGAGCCTGTTCATAAGCCCTATATCCTTGCGTTTCAGATCGCGGGCAATAGCTACCCACTCGTGAAAGATGATCTTAACCGGGTGGTGCGGATCGGGGAGCGGTGTGGTGAGTCCAAACCTTACCGGATCGTAATCCTTTTCTTCTTCAAAAGTGCCAAACAGCTTATCCCAGATAATAAGGGTCATGCCCATGTTCTTATCCAGGTAGCGCACATTGCTGGCGTGGTGCACGCGGTGGTGCGATGGGGTTACAAAAATGGCTTCTATCCACTCGGGCAGTTTCTTTACCGTTTGGGTATGCACCAAAATGCCGTAGATCTGGATAGCGGCAAACATCAGGTAAATATCTACCGGCTCAAAACCCAGCAGGGCAATAGGCGCCAGGTAAAAACATTTGTACAGTGGCATAAATACCGACGACCGGAAACCGGTGGTAAGGTTATACTCCTCCGAAGAATGGTGGGTAACGTGTACCGCCCAAAAGAAACGGCAGAAATGATCTACCCGGTGTTCGAAATAAAAAGAGAAATCTACCAGCAGGAAAAGCACAGGCCAGTAAGAGGTCTCGTGCGGAAAATCGAGCCACCGGTGGGTAAAGAAGAATGTAATAATAAAAAGCCCTACGCCTCTGAACAGTAAGTCAATACTGGCATTGGCCAGATTGAGGTATACATTCAGCAGGGTTTCTTTAAAAGAATAAAATCCCCTTCGGCTAAAATTACTTATCAGAATTTCTGCCAGTATCAGAACCAAATAAAACGGAGCTGACCAGAATTGTAAGAGCTGTATCCTGTAATCGTCTAACATAACTAAAAAGCCGCTTTTACAAGCGGCTGTAAATTTATACGGTCATAATCTCTTTTTCTTTCACTTCCAGGTGCTTCTCAATGCCTACAATCCACTTATCTGTCATGCCCTGAATGCGGCCTTCTGCGTCTTTTGCAGCATCTTCGCTCAAGCCGTCTTTCTGCATTTTTTTCACTTTCTCAATCGCATCGCGACGTATGCCTCTTACCACCACTTTAGCACTTTCGCCTTCGCCATTGGTACGTTTTACCAGTTCGCGGCGGCGCTCTTCGGTCAGCGGTGGCATAAAGATGCGGATGATAACACCATCATTCTGAGGTGTAACACCAATGTTAGAAGCCATAATAGCCCTTTCGATAGGCGCAATCATGTTCTTCTCCCATGCCTGCAACGTAAGGGTACGCGCATCGGCCACAGAAATATTACAAACCTGGCTAATAGGGGTTGGATTACCGTAGTATTCTACTGTAATACCATCCAGCATTTGCGGAGAAACCTTACCGGCCCTGATTTTGATCAGTTCCATTTCCAGGTGGTTTACTGCTTTTTGCATGCTGCTGTCGGTATCAGCAATGATATGATCTAATTCTTCAGCCATAATGCCGTTATTTTTAAGCAGGCAAATGTACAAAAAATGCGAAAACCATCGTAGTCTACCCTGCACCAAAAAAAGCAGGAGGCCAACACATAGTGCTGCCTCCTGTTGCTTATGCTTACATTTCTGTTACTGACGGATGATGGAACGGCTTACGCTGAATTGCTCGCCGCTGATTTTTACCACATAAATGCCACGCTCTAACGCAGTGCCATCAAGGGTTATCTTGTTTTGGCCCTGTTGTACCGGTTGTTGCATCACCGATATTTTACGCCCGGCTATATCCAGTATTTCTACTACCGCGCTGCCCGATTGCTGTACAGTAAGCGCCGCCGTAAAATTGCCCGACGATGGGTTAGGATAAATGTTTAAATCGGCTTGCTGGTATGCTACCGAGCCTACCGAGGTAGGTGCAGACAAGGTAAAGGATGCTGATTGTGAAGGAATATCGCCATTGTCCTGGCCATTGCCATTTACACAGTTGATGATGCCATACACCGTTACATTACCCACCGATGGGCTGGGCGCTGTCCACAAAAATTCTGCGTCGTTATTACCAGCATTGGTATTCAGCGAAGCAGACTGCTCTGCATATTGTACGCCACTTCTTGGGGTTATTTTTGTATTGGCCATACTGGTGGTTAATACACCTGCCTGGGCATTTCCAGCGCGCAGTATGCAAGCCTGAAAACCAAATTTAGCCAACGCACCGGGTGCCACGCAAGTAAGCTTTACTTTGTATTGCTTACCGGGCTCATACCCCAAAACCGGGTAATTTGTTACCGCATCTACCACTGTAATGGTTAGTGCAGGACGGCTGTTGTTGCCCGGATTGTGACAGTTGGTACAGGTTAAACCGCTGGAAGCCGGGCTGCCTGTTCTATCACCTGTAGAAGAGGTAGGGCCGCTGGCATACGACATAAATAAGGTTGCTGCTGCAACCAGGCTAGCTGCCATTAAAGTATATTTTCCTTTCATGTGTCAAGCTTTTCATCTCTAATATACGGTATATGTTTAAACACAGATAGTTTTCTTTCATTTAACAGCCTGCATCATTTAGCTGGTGCAAGCGTTTTATTGTATTAATTTTGCCGCATGGGACAAAATAAACTCTGGAGATTCGAGCAAATCAAAACTTTTCCAAACGTATTGCAGTATCCCGAAAATATGGCGGGCAAATGGCACGAACATTTCGGCAACGACAATCCGGTAACCCTTGAGCTGGCTTGCGGCAAAGGTGATTATGCTGTGAATATGGCCATCATGTTTCCGGACCGGAACTTTATTGGCGTAGATGTAAAAGGCAACCGTATGTTTATTGGCGCACGCAGGTGCATCCAGGAAAACATTACCAACACCGCTTTTCTGCGCACCCAGATTGGCAAGCTGCTCGATTATTTTGCACCCGGCGAGGTAAAGGAGATATGGATTACTTTTCCCGACCCTTTCCTGCGCGATGGCAAAGCTAAAAACAGGCTTACCCACCCTAAGTTCCTGAAGCTGTACCAGCAGGTGCTGCCCAAAGGCGCTACCATTAACTTAAAAACCGATTCTACCGAGCTGTACGAATTTACCAGAGAGGTAATTGCAGAGCAAGGCTGTACGGTGCACCAGGATATTTCCAATGTATACGCCAATGGCGAACCCGGCGGATTGCTGTCTATTAAAACATTTTACGAGCAGAGCCACCTGGCAGAGGGACGCATCATTAAGTTTATCAGCTTCTCTTTGCCCGAGCACGAGATTGTAGTTCCGTCCAAAAAAGAGAAAAGTGAAGCCGCAACTGAAGGAGGGAATTGATTTTTATTACAATGAGCAGGGCCTGATGGTACTGACCGCAAAGTTTCACCTGGACAGGGGTTACTGCTGCGGCAACGGATGTAAACATTGTCCTTTCGATTATGAAAACGTCAAAGAACCCCGCCGCTCTGAACTCAGGGCCAGGCACAAAGAAAACGGAGAAGCCGGCAGATAAAACCTCGTTTTTCGACAAGGTTTTTGAACTGGTGCGCCAGGTGCCCAAAGGCAGGGTTACCACTTATGGTACCATCGCGGAGCACAGCGGGCTGCGGCTCTCGGCCCGTATGGTAGGTTGGGCTATGCATGCGGCAGGCACTGCAAAAATTGCGGTACCCGCACACCGGGTGGTTAATCATGCTGGGCTGCTTACCGGCAAGCACCATTTTGCCACCCCTACGCTGATGCAGGAACTGCTGGAAGCCGAAGGCATAAAAGTGGAAAACGAAAAAGTAAAGGATTTCAAAAAGCTGTTTTGGGAACCGGCTACGTCTGCAAAAAAGACAACCACCCAACCGAAATCATAACCTATGGCCAAACTGGTACTGAATTATACCGCGATTGAAGAAGAGTTGTTCGAAGACACCGTGATACTGGGTATTATTTCGGGTACGGATGATTTTCAGTTTTGCTGGCACCTGAACAATGCCCTGAACTTTGACTTTGCAGTAAACAACGAGATGGAGCTGGAGATTAAGGGTAAAAAACAATTTTACTACTACCGGGTGTATGAGCATAAAGAACCGCTGAGCAGCATTCGCCACCTCATCTACAACAACCGGTTTAATGGCGAGTACCTGCTGCCGGAGCTGAAACACATTGACTATATCTGGAAGATAGATGGCTTTAGCAGTCTGCCTTTTGAGCGTTTTCAGCTGATACAGTCCATCGTAAAACAACTGCCTATTGTGCGCCACTTGTCTTCCATTGAGCCAGACCAGATCAAACACAAGCAGAACCTGTTTTACTAACCTTTTTGTACCTTCCATTATCAACTACCAACTTATGTGGACCGAAAAAGACAATACCCTGCACAAGGATTTTACATTTAAAGATTTTAGCGAAGCCTTTGCCTTTATGACCCGCGTGGCATTGCTGGCAGAGAAAGCTGACCACCATCCCTTCTGGACCAATGTGTGGAACAAGGTGCATATCGAACTCACCACGCACAGCGCGGGCAATACCGTTACACAAAAAGATAAAGACCTGGCTAAAGCGATTGATGGCTTGGTGGGTTAATGGATTGCGGATTGGCGGATTACGAATTACTGAATTGCGAATTAGATCTGCATCATAACAAGTGTTTGTCATCCTGCGTGAAACGTAGCGCAATGCAGGATCTCTATAAGTGAGATGCTGCTCCCTCCGTTTATCTTACCTACTTCGGTTTGCCTACATTTACCGGGGCAGCATGACATCGTAAGCGATTGTCAATCACTCTATAGCTTAGCGAATTGCGGATTGGCGGATTACGAATTACTGAATTACGAATTAGATCTGCGTCATAACAAGTGCTTGTCATCCTGCGTGAAACGTAGTGTAATGCAGGATCTCTATACCTGAGATGCTGCTCCCTCCGTTTATCTTACCTACTTCGGTTTGCCTACATTTACCGGGGCAGCATGACATCGTAAGCGATTGTCAATCACTCTATAGCTTAGCGGA
>JAVBJN010000049.1:0-66485 GCA_031546985.1 Chitinophagaceae bacterium | reverse complement strand
GTCAATCGTGAATCGTCAAAAGTGAGCCGTGAAAGGGCGCGGGTTGCAGCACCTGGTGTACCTCTCCTGGCTTGCTGCGCGCTTCGCGCGCAGCTTCGGTAAGCACCCACTCTGATTTTTAACCGTTGTCTGCTCACTTCTCACCTCTCACTTTTGACACCAAATCAGCGACCGGAGATCGTACTTCGGAGATTTCTTTTTGACGTTTGACCTCTCACGTTTTACCTTTCAACTCAGATCGTACTTCGGAGGTTTCTTTTCACGTCTGACCCCTCACCTCTCACTTTAAATCAGCGATCGCAGATCCGAGATCGAAAAATCATTCCAAAATCATACATTGAAAAAATAGCTGAAATAAAAAAGGAAAGCCTGATAAGCTTTCCTTTTTTATAAATATGAAGATGATTAAATCTTAGCTGAGTTTTTCCAGCGCTGTTTTCAGTTGCGACAGAAATGCAGGAATTTCTTCCATTTTGCAGGTGCCTACACTCAAGCGGTACCAGGTAGAATTATCATCTGAACCAAATGCTTTGAACGGTACAACTGCAAGTTTGGCTTCGTTGAGCAGGTATGCAGAGATGTCGTTGGTGTTTTCGAGCACTTTGCCTTCGGCAGTCTTCATACCCTTCAGCTCAAAACGAATGGTAAGGTACATCGCGGCCTGCGGCGCAATAGCATCTACTTTCAACCCAGCAGCTTTCATATCGTTAAAGCCATTATAGATAGCCAGCAGGCGATCAAACAGTTCTTTACGCACCCAATCCAGGTGTTTTTCTACTGCAACTTCATTGTTCAGATATTGTGCGGCAGCAACCTGCTCGGCCATTGGGCTCCAGGCGCCAATGTGAGAGAGGATACCACGCATTTTGTCGATGATGATTTGCGGACCAAATGCCCAACCTACCCGCACACCTGTTGCACAGAACGCTTTGCTCATACCATCAATAAACACCGTATATTCTTTCAGCTCGGGGCGCAGCATTACGGGGTTGTAGTGTACGGTTTCGCCAAAAGTGAGTGTCCAGTATATTTGATCGTACAGGATGTATAACGGTTTTTCATCTTTGCCACGGCGTTGGTTTTCTTCAATTACCAGGTCGCAGATCTGCTCCAGTTGAGCCTTGGTAAAGGTGGTACCGGTAGGGTTAAGCGGAGAGCACAGCGACAGCAGGGTAGCCCCTGGCAGCAAGGGTTTCAGCTCTTCTGCCGTAGGCATAAAATTATGCTCGGGCAGGGTTTCCAGCATTACGTGTTCACCTTCTACAAAGTGGGTATAGTGGTTGTTGTTCCAGCTGGGAACCGGGTAAATTACTTTATCGCCTTTGTCTACAATAGTGCGGTAAGCCGCGTAAATCAGCGGACGGCCACCACCAGAAATGAGAAACGCATCCGGGCTGTAGGTCAAGCCCTGGTGTTTTTCAATAAACCGGCTTGCCGACTGGCGCAGTTCTATAATACCCGCGGCTGGCGGATAGTTGGTACGTTTGGCGCGGTAAGCGTCTACAATAGCGTCTTCAAACTCCTGCGGAATCGGAAACACCTGGGGATTAAAATCACCAATGGTGAAGTTGTATATTTTTTCGCCTGCACGGATCTTATCGTTGATCTCGTTACCCAGTTTGATAATCTCAGATGGGATAAGCGTACGGGCCAATGTGGAAATAGCGCTCATGCTTAAAAAATTTATCTTTTTATATGCTACCGGCAAAATTGTGAAAAAGTTGTCACTTAATCCCTATTTACGGGCATATTTTCTAGGGTAATGTGTGCATAAGTTATACCGGGAGCAAGGTTTTAATAATTATCTTTGTCCGGACTACGTTTACTATCAAAGCATTAACCGATCTTTTACTGATATGAAGTTTATAGTTTCCTCCTCTACATTATTGAAAAACCTGCAGCATATCAGCGGGGTAATTAGTTCTAACACCGTATTACCCATCCTGGAAGATTTCTTGTTTGATGTAGACGAAAATCAGCTCACCATCATGGCTACCGATCTCGAAACCATCATGAAGGTTAAAATCGAGGTGCAGGCTAAATCTTCCGGCAGGGTTTGTATCCCGGCCAAGATCATGATCGATTATCTGAAAAACCTGCCCGAGCAGCCGCTGACCTACGATATTAATGTAAACGATTTTAGCATTGACATCACCAGCGACCAGGGTAAATATAAAATTGTAGGCGAAAGCGCCGAAAACTTCCCTAAAGAGCCAATGGCCGACGAAAGTACTTCTTTCGTTATGCCTGCCAGCGTATTGATCGAGGGAATCAACAAAACGATTTTTGCGGTAAGCGGCGACGATCTGCGTCCTGCCATGACCGGTGTATATTTTGAATTGAATGCCGGCGATCTTACCCTGGTGGCCACCGATGCACACCGTTTGGTAAAATTCTCCCGCAACGATATTCAATGTCCTAAACAGGATAGCTTTATTGTACCGCGCAAACCATTGCAGCAGCTGAAAAGCGCTCTGCCATCTGACGGTACGCCGGTAAAAATGGCTTACAACAATAACTTCCTGTTTGTAGAAAGCGGCAACCTTACGTTGAGCTGCCGCCTGATCGAAGCCCGTTTCCCTGATTATAAAGTAGTTATTCCTCCCGATAATCCATACCTGCTTACCGTAAACCGTACCGACTTTGTAAGTGCGCTGAAACGTGTAAGCGTATTTGCCAACAAAACCACCAACCAGGTTGCGTTGTCTATTAAAGGAAACGAACTGCAACTGAACGCGCAGGATGTAGATTTCTCTTTTGAAGGTAGTGAGCGTATGTCCTGCATGTACAATGGCCAGGATATGCAGATCGCATTTAACGCCAAACTGCTGGTAGAAATGGCCAACGCTCTCGACAGTGGTGAAGTAAACGTAGAGCTGAGCACACCTACCAAAGCCGGTATTTTGAAACCGGTAGAGAAAGGCGATAACCAGGAAGTGCTCATGCTGCTGATGCCGCTGATGATCAACAATTAGATAGTTTTAGTTAATGGATACATAGTACATACGCCACCTTTCCAGGTGGCGTTTTGTATTGGGGTATAGGTCAAAAGTAAAAGGCTCCCGGAAGGAAGCCTTTTAAAAATATAGGATTGTGGGTTAAAAGAGGTAACCCATTCCAATACGCGCAACCCTGTTTTTGTACTTCTCTCCTTCTTTGGCTCCTGGCTGAAGGTTTGTTAAACCCTGCTGGTAGTTTACAGAGAACAATACGCGTTTGTACTGGTAACTTACTCCCGCCTGCACGCCAAAGTCCAGGGGTTTAAGCGCATCAAATGCCCGGTCGTTGCCCCAGTTAAGGTCTTCTTTGAGTAAAACCGTTACCTGCTGGCCAGAGACGGTTTGGGTGGCAATTTCTTTTCTTTTGCCCGCAAACCCAACTGCGAAATAAGGACCGGCATTAAAGAGAAAACTGCTCTCCTTATCTGCGCGCAACATTATAGTCAGGTTCACCGGTACTTCGGCACAGATAGGGTTATATTTCACTTTTGCGGTGTACATATATTGCGGCAGCCTAAACACATACCGTTTTATATTGAAATTAAGCCCCGGCTCTATGAATAAAACTTTATTGAGTTTAATGCGGGCTACCCCTCCAACATAAAAAGATGGCGCCAGATTAGTATTATAATATTTAGAGTTTATGTAGGGAAAGGATAATGTGGTACCACCAACAAGCACAAAATTGTCTTAGGCCTGCAGCGATACGCCCAATGCAGTTGTAGCCAGGCAGAGTAGAATTTTTTTCAAAAGATATTTAATTTAGGTGCAAATATATTATTTGTATTAAATAGTCGTAAGACAGTTTAATGGTGGCCTTTTGCACGACTGAAAATATCTGGAGAGAAACCCAAACCTGTGCAGCAGAATAGAAAAAACCCATCACCGGCAAGGGCAATGGGCTTCTCAAAATTATATGCAGGATGATTTAGAACATATAACCTACACCCAGTTTAAGCATACCGTTTTTGTAATGGTTGTTGTCGTCGCCATTTGGGCTCAGGTTGGTTAAACCAAGCTGGTAACCACCATTAACCAGCAAACCATTGTTGAATTCATAACCCAAACCGAAGTTCAGACCAAAATCAAAAGGTTTCAGGTTATCGCCGCTGTTGGTAAGGGTTGTTTTTTCATTTCCCCATTTGATAGACTCGTCAGAAGAAGTATTTCCATTAACACCGCCAATGCTGCCTGTAACATCGGTTTTAATATTGCCTGCAATACCATAAGCGATATAAGGACCGGCACTTACAAATACTTTACCATTACCGGCTTCCATTTTACCTACCAGGTTAACGGGTACTTCGATAAAGTAAGGATTTACCCGCGATTTAGAAGTAATGGTAGCAGGGCCAAGTGTGGTTTCTGTTTTATTATAGTAAGGTTTATAGCTTAACTGGATACCCGGTTGGATCGAAAAGTTTTTGTGCAGCTGAATATCGGCAATACCGCCTATATAAAAGCCCGGCGCCCATTTATTTTCTGCTTTATTGTTAGCAATTTCTACATTGGGATGTGAAAGGTTTCCACCACCAACAACACCAAATTTTACCTGGGCCTGAGCGATTACTGCAGATGCGGCAAGGGCTGTTAAACTTAAGATTACCTTTTTCATAAAATATAAATTTATACTTACCTCCCTTTCAAATCCTGTTCCAGTTTTTATTTTAATATGCGTATATTGATGTTTATTAGTTAAATGTGATTTGTTTAGTTGTTTATGCAATTATAACGTTGTTTAAAAGAAGTCTGCCAAAACAGCTTTTTTGTGCTGTTACTGGCACATACATGATTTAGATCAGTACAATATGGCACAAAAAAACACCAGGCTGTGTTCCTGGTGTTTTCTGTTATGTTGAGAGATGAAATCGGATTATTTAGAAGCCGGTTTGGCTTTGGTTGCTTCTTTGGATTCAGAAAAAGTAAGTGCCGGCATAGCTTCCAGTTTGCTGGTCAGCTCCAGAAGATAACGGATGATTTCATTTTCTCCTTCGTAATTAATCTTATCGGTATCGTCGGATGGTTTGTGGTAATCGCTGTGCATACCGGTGGTTACATGTAGTGCAGGTACATTTTTGTGGTAAAAAACAGCCTGGTCGGAATTGGTTACAATGGTGCTGTCGAGTTTTACCTTAATGCCCAAAACAATGGATCTGATCACATTGTTCCATTGCGCGGCGGTCTGCACACCCGAGATGGTAAGGTTTTGCTTACGTTCGTTAAGACGGCCCAGCATATCCATATTAATCATGTAGTTGGTATGGCTCACAGCATCGGGGTTTTGCACGGTAAACTGACGGCTGCCCTGCATGCCCAGCTCCTGTGCGCCAAAGGCAACAAAAATATAGTTGTAATTGCGGTTGCCCCTCAGTTTAATATCTTCTGCCAGTGCAAGTAGCGCTGCTGTACCGCTGGCGTTGTCGTCGGCCCCGTTATGGATTTGCTTAGCGGTTCCTTTATAAGCAGAGTTACCGTCTTCGCCATAGCCCAGGTGGTCAAAATGGGCGCCCAGGATCACGTTTTTCTTAGCGCCGTTGTTGATCATAGCGGCAATGTTAATGCCGTTGCGTTGTTTTCCTTCCTGGTCTATATTCAGCTCTATTTCAGAATTATCTTGTACATAATTATTGTAGCTGCTGTGCAGGATTACCACTGCGGGAATGCTCAGTACCTCGGCAGAAGACTGCAATTGTATATCGAGCAGCTCCTGGCTAAAGGCGCGGGAGTCGGTCGCATTGTTGTAATACACCACACCGGTTGCACCGCCTTTAATGGCTTTGCGGGTACGGTCGCGGAGGTTGCCGGCCAGGTTAAATTGTGCATTGGCTGTATCTTGCAGGTGCTCGTATACCGGCAGCAGCCATATGTTTTCGGACTCCAGCAAGTCGCTGATCACATTACCGCTCACCTCGGCATTGGCCGAAAAAGGGAGAATAAAATAATCGGCATTGAGGCGCAGGCTTTTACCATTAAACTTCACATAAGCGGTGGGCTTAACGGTTTTACCAGATGCAAAAGTGAACTTTTGGGTATAGGTACCGCTGTTGAGCATAGGCTGCAAACCTATTTTCTTGAAACGGTCGGCAATATAATCGCCAGCCAGCTTCTCTCCTGCAGCGCCGGTGCGGCGGCCTTCCAGTTTGTCAGAAGCCAGGTAGCTGATATCGGCCTTCAGTTGTTTGATCCTTTTCTTGTCGGTACGCTCGCCCGCGTGCACCAAAGCGGTAGAAGCCGCTAGAGCGGTTGCGAGCAGAATTATCTTTTGCATGTGGCTAAAAATGAGATGTGCTGCAAAGTTAATACAGTCATTGGATGAATGGGTCATGGTGGGTAAAAGTAAAGATGAGCAATGTCAGTCAAGGAAAAGCGGAAATTGTGCGAATACCCATTAAATTTGTCCTTCAAAATCAGAAAAATGAAAAATACACCCTTTACTGAAAAGCATATTGCGTTAGGCGCCAAGATGGCTTCTTTTGCAGGATATAATATGCCCATCTCTTATTCCGGCATTAATGAAGAACACCATACGGTAAGAAACAATGCTGGTGTATTTGATGTGAGCCACATGGGCGAGTTTATCCTCAAAGGTCCCAAAGCGCTTGACCTGATTCAAAGGGTGACCACCAACGATGCGTCTAAACTGACGGTGGGCAAAGCCCAGTACAGTTGCCTGCCTAATAATGATGGCGGTATTGTAGACGATCTGCTGGTGTATTGCATCGAAGAAAACAACATATACCTGCTGGTGGTAAACGCCAGTAATATTGAAAAGGACTGGAACTGGATTCAGCAGTTTAACACCGAAGGTGTAGACATGGAAAACATTTCTGACAAAACCGGTCTGCTGGCGGTACAAGGCCCTAATGCGGTAAAACTGATGCAGGAGCTGACCGATCTGGACCTGATAAACCTGAAATACTACACTTTTGCCAAAGGTACCTTTGCCGGTGTAGACAATGTGCTGGTAAGCGCCACAGGTTATACCGGTGCCGGTGGCGTAGAAATCTATTTTGAAGACAAAGACGGCGCTGCCGATAAAATATGGGAAGCCATCTTCCGTGTAGGAGAGCCTGCAGGTCTTAAACCAATTGGTTTGGCTGCCCGCGATACCCTGCGTTTGGAAATGGGTTTCTGCCTGTATGGCAACGATATTGACGATACCACTTCTCCGCTCGAAGCCGGATTGGGCTGGATCACCAAGTTTACCAAAGACTTTACCAACCGCGCTGCGCTGGAGCAACAAAAGAACGAAGGTGTGCAACGCAAACTGGTAGGTTTTGAAATGGTAGACAAAGGTATTCCCCGCCACGACTACGAAATTAAAGATGCGGCAGGTAACGTAATTGGCAAAGTAACTTCGGGTACGCAAGCGCCTAGCCTGGGCAAAGCCATTGGTATGGGTTATGTAACCAACGCCAACGCTGCTGTGGATACAGAAATTTTCATTGCAGTACGCGACAAAGCGTTGAAAGCCAAAGTGGTGAAACTCCCTTTCTACAACAATAAATAATAACAGCATAGAGAGGCTACCATCGGGTAGCCTTTTTTAACTTATTTGAATCTGAGTCATGAAGCCAAGACTGGAAGTTTGCTTGTCTCCCGCGTTATTGCATTTGTATGACATCCGGGAGAGTGTGGTGGTTATAATCGATGTATTTCGTGCCACATCTACCATTGCAGCGGCCCTGCACAATGGAGCCGAAAAAGTAGTGCCCGTTGCTGCTGTAGCCGAGTGTATTGAAATAGGAGCGCATATCCCCAACAGCATTACCGCTGGCGAGCGGGATGGTAAAGTAGCCGAAGGGTTGCAGCATGGCAATTCGCCGCTGGAATACCCTGCAGAATTTGTAAAAGGCAGAACGCTGGTGCTTACCACCACAAATGGTACACGCCTGTTGCATATGGCCAAACATGCCGATACCATCATTATTGGTTCTTTCCTTAACCTGGATGTGGTGTGCGATTACCTGCTCAAACAAGGTAAGAACGTGCTGCTGGGCTGTGCAGCCTGGAAAGACCGTTACAACCTCGAAGATTCTCTTTTTGCAGGAGCTGTGGTAAGTAAAATCAAGCATGCTTTTGATATGAACTGCGACAGCGCCCGTGCTTCGGAGCATTTATACCTGGCTGCCAAAGACGATCTGTATGGTTTTATCCAGGATAGTTCGCATTTCCTGCGCCTGTCTAAGTTTGGCTTGGAAAAGGATATGGAGTATTGTGTAACGCCTAACCTGCACCCGGTAGTGCCGGTGCTCAAGGGCGATGATCTTGTTATTGCTTAATTATTAATCAATCAATATGAACTTTAAACGTTTTGGCGCGGTGGCGCTTGTGGCATCTGTAATGCTGGGCGCTTGCGGCTCTCAGAAAACAGAACTTAAACTGAATTTTGAAAAAGGTAAACAGTATGAGTACAACTATGCTGTAGACCTTGCTATGTCGGTAGGGGGTATGGAAACCAAAACCCTTATGGACTTTAATTATGTGATGCAGGCTTCTCCGGCAGATGCAGGCAATACCTTGCTGGCTACCAACATCAGCCACATCAAAATGAAGGTAGATGCAGGTGCTATGAAACTGGAATTGGATACCGACCACCCGGTAGATACCGCAGGTGCTACTGCCGATCCGATGAAAATGGCTACTGTGATGATGAATAAGGTGTTTGGCGGATTGGTAAACAAACCTATCGATGTAACGGTAGATGCCAAAGGTGCATTGGTATCGGTAAAAGGATACAATGAAATGATTACCGGCATCCTGGACAGTGTAGCCAAAGACAGCTCCGAAAGAGCGAAAATGAAAGCTACCCTCGACCAGCAACTGAACGATGATAACCTGAAAAGTTCATTTGGCCAGATGTTCAACATCTATCCCGATCATGCGGTAGGCAAAGGCGATAGCTGGAACAGAACGCTGGAGATGAAAGGCCAGATGCCGATGAAAATGGACATGACCTACAAAGTGAAAGAGGTAAAGGCAGATGTGGTAGTGCTGGATGTAACTGGTAAACTGACTACACTGGGTAGCGGCGAGCAGGAAATTCAGGGACAGAAAATTAAAATGGAAGTAGATGGTACCATAACCGGAACTATGGATGTAGATACCAAATCGGGTATGCTGCACAACGGTGTTCTGAAACAAGATCTGAAAATGAAAATGAATGGTGCAATGACCATTGATGTGAAAGGTAATACCACCATCAAAGGTACTGTACACTAATTACAGCTACTGTAAGTATTAAAAGAGGGCCGGTTGCATACCGGTCCTCTTTTTTTTGCGCCATGCTTAAAGGGCGGCGCTAAGCCTTTACCTTTGCACCTCGTAAATGCAAATGATGCTACTCACTACCCTGCAACAGGTTATAGAACAGATTGGCCAGCAGCTGAGGCTTACCTCATGGCTGGAGTACTTTGCCGTGGTTATGGGCATGGCCAGTGTGCTGCTCTCCCGGGCCAATCATATTTATACTTATCCTACCGGTATTGCAGGCACATTGGTAAGCATAGTGCTGTTTACGCAAACCGGGTTGTATGCCGAGGCGGGTTTGAATGGTTATTATTTTGTGATGAGCGTATATGGCTGGTGGAAATGGTCGCGTAAATCTGCGCAGGATGAACCATTGCCTGTAACCCTTAATAACGCTAAAGACTGGCTGTATACCCTGTTGTTTGTAGCTATTGGCTGGCCTGTGCTTTGGGCTATTCTTTACTATGGCACCAATAGTACCGTGCCTGTGCTGGATGCATTTGTATCGGCTACTGCCTGGTGTGGCATGTGGCTCATGGCCAGGCGGAAGGTAGAAAACTGGCTGCTGCTCAACCTTTCTAATATTGTAGCCATATTCCTATTGTGGTACAAAGGCTTGTATTTCATGTCGTTGCTTACCCTGTTCCTGTTTATTGTGGCCATTTTCGGTTACTTTAGCTGGAGAAAAACCGCTTTGCAACGTGAACAGGCTCTGGCTTAAATGTTTCTGGATAGTATGTTTTGGGGCGTTGATGCCCAGCTTACAGGCGCAAAACGCCGACATACGCCTGTTGCGCAGTATTTACAACAACCGTTATGCCTCGTTGGATCATGGCATGTATGTATGGAGCCAAACCACTTACCCTATATCTATTGCTGTGCCGCTGGGCTTATTTACTGCTGGCGCCATACGGCACGATAAGGAGATGATGCTTAAGAGTGCCGAAGTGGGTACGGGCATTGTGGCAGCGCTGGCCCTCAACACGGCCATTAAATACATCGTGCAGCGGCCCAGGCCATACGAAACCTATCCCGATATTGTACCTTACCATACAGAAGATAGTCCATCATTTCCTTCGGGGCATACCGCAGCGGCTTTTGCTACTGCTACCAGCCTTACACTCGCATACCCCAAATGGTATATAGCGGTGCCGGCTTATGTATGGGCAAGCGGGGTAGGATACTCCCGGCTACAGCTGGGCGTGCATTACCCCAGCGATGTATTGTGTGGCGCTTTGATAGGAACCGGAGCTGCAGTAGCCAATCACTATGTGCACCGCATGCTGCGAAAGCATTTTTTACAAAAACCACAGGCGCAGCCTGTAACCGCATTTTAAATGGAGGCTATACGCAAAATAGTGGTAATAGGCCCTGAGAGCACAGGAAAAAGCACGCTGAGCGCGGCGCTGGCTGCACAGTATAATACACTGTGGGTGCCGGAATATGCCCGGGAATACCTCGATGGACTTGCTGGCGAGTATACCGAAGCCGATCTGCTGAAAATTGCCCGGGGGCAGATCCTGCTCGAAGAGCAAAGCGCGGCCCAGGCGAAAGGCTTGCTGATAGCCGATACCGATCTGTATGTGTTAAAGGTATGGAGCGAACACAAGTATGGGCGCTGCGCTGCGTGGATACTGAATGAGATTGCGCGGCGTAAATATGATCTTTATTTATTAACTTATATTGATATTCCCTGGCAGGATGATCCGCAACGCGAACATCCTGAGCCGGAGATGCGGCACTATTTTTACGACGTTTATAAAGACATTGTACAAAATAGCGGTGTGCCCTGGGTAGAAGTGCGCGGTACGCTGGAAGAGCGCATGCAAACCGCCACAGCCGCCATTGACCAGATTCTTTAACCAACCAGATAAAACCCTGAGCCTATGTTAGTGCAAATCCATCCCGATAATCCCAATACCCGCCAGGTGGGGCAAGTAGTAGACTGTTTGCGCAAGGGTGGGGTAATCATTTATCCTACCGATACGGTGTATGGTATTGGATGCAATATTCTAAACAAAGACGCTATTGAGCGGGTATGCCAGATAAAAGGCGTGCAGCCCAAAAAGGCGCAGTTCTCTTTTATCTGCCACGATCTGAGCCAGCTTAGCGATTATGCCAAAAGTGTAAATACGCCTACGTTTCGTTTAATGAAGCAGGTGCTGCCCGGCCCCTACACTTTTATTCTCAACGCCAGCAAGCTGGTACCGGCATTGCTCAAAACCAAGAAAGATACCGTGGGTATCCGTATTCCGGACAACAATATATGCATGGCTATTATCGAAGGCCTGGGCAATCCTATTATGACCACTACGTTGCCTATTGATTATTATGTGGAGGAGTATACCGATCCGGAAATGATTTATGAAAAATTTGGCCACCTGGTAGATATGGTGATCGATGGCGGTAGCGGCGGCATTCAAATGTCTACGGTGGTAGATTGCACCGGACCCGAGCCCGAAATTGTACGGGAAGGTAAGGGCGAGTTATAGATACCCCACATAATTTTGTAAATTACTCCTCATTCAAATGTTCTAAATGCGCATGGTGAGGTGGTGTTTCCTGCTGGGTTTATTGTCTGCCCTCAAATTATCTGCCCAATCTTCGGATGGGCCGGAGCCTGCTTTCAAAAAAGGCAACCACATCATCTCTGCGGGCTATGGTTTTCCCAATATCGTAAGTTCGCTATCGGATCGCTACAGCAATATGGGCGACGATTTTAAGGTAGGGTCTGTAGGGCCGTTTTTCCTTAATTACGAATATGCGCTCACCAACCTGATAGGCATTAACGTATCGGGCACCTGGCTCAAGGGCAAGGTGTCGTGGACCGACCGCCACGGCGATCCGCTGCGCACGCCAGATACTGCCGGGGTGCACTACCAGGCTTCTGCCGCCACAGTTAAGGTTAATTTTCACTTTTTCCGCCGCGAGGTGGTAGAGATATATGGAGGGCTGGGCCTGGGCTACAGTATAATAACAGGAGAGAGTTACCTGTATGACCATAACCCCGATATTTCGAAACTTAAAGTAAGCAACGCGCGTTTTACACCACTGGTGCCCGACCTGGGCCTGGGGGTAAAATTGTATCCGTTTCCGTTTGCCGGGTTATACCTGCAGGTGGGTTACAGCAACCTGGCCATTATACAGTCGGGAATACAGGTAAAATTCTAAGGTGCGGAAAGAAAAAAGGCTATATGTTATCAGCATAATTTTATATATTCGACTCTTGATTAAAGGTTTTGTATGAAAGTAATTAGACACGTTGTTTTAGCGGGTTTGCTGGCTACCCTGGGAGCAGGTTCCCTGAAGGCCCAGGATAACATTTTAAAGGCTACCAATATGTTCTCCATTGGTGCCGGTTATCCGAACATGCCAACCTACATGTTTAAAATAATGCAAAACGGAGAACCGGGTTATGTGTATAACCTTTACCCCGCTGCTCACATTAAGTACGAGCGCGGCTTGTCTAATAAACTCACCTTTGGTGTAGGCCTGAGCGGCGCATATAGTGGTATGCGTTATACATATGCCCGTACCGAACCATTGGCTGCAGACCAGACCCAACAGGTATATTACACCGAAAGGGTAAAAGGGTTCGACATTATGCTGAACCTGCGCCTGAACTACTACTGGTTCAACAACAATAGGTTTTTGATGTACTCCGGCATTGGTGCGGGTTACCACTACAATGGCCTGAAGTATACCACCAACGATATTTCTACTAAAACAGTACCCGGAAAAAGCCTTAAGGAATTTGAAGATATGCTGCCGGTAGGGTATGAAGTAACCATCTTTGGTTTAAAATACCTGCTCAACGATGGCATAGGTTTGTATGGCGAAGTAGGTTATGGCCAAACACTGGTTAACATGGGCGTGTTCTTTAAATGGGACTATGACGATAGATGGTAGTATAACAATGATCTATCCATAAAATATTGAATGGGGCTGACCGGCAAGGTTAGCCCCATTTTTATTGCGAAGGCTATTGCCCGCCGCCTGGCAGGAGCTGCATCTCTGGCGAAGATATTCTGCCTCACTTTGTGCAGGAATATTTAAATGAGTACAAAAAAAAATCGTTTAATCCATCCTCATAGACTTTTGAATTGTGTGCCAAACAGCCCATTCCCGGGTGAATAGGTATTCGTACTGGATTAATATGAAAAAAAGCTTCGTCTTATTCTTAGTGTTACATATATTTGAAACCTAATTTTAAATTGGGATATGAAACTATTTAGACACTTTTTTGTATTATGTCTTATTGTGCTGGCTACTGCGCCGGCCAAAGCTCAGCTGGAAACGGTTATCAGAGGTTCAAATTCATTGGTTTTTGGCATTGGTCTGCCCAATACCACAACCTGGTTTTTTAAACTGGCCACTGGAGGGGAGCCGGGTTACAGTTTTCAGGGTGCAGGTCCTTTTCATGTGAAATATGAGCGTGGGCTCTCTGCAAGATTTACGCTGGGCCTTAGCGTTAATGCGGCTTTTAGCAGCATGAAACATGTTTATACCGAAGAGACCCAGGATGGAGACGGGTTTACGAACAAGCACACTTACGAAGAATCTATACGTGGCCCGCAGATTGCGGCAAACGTGCGTTTTAACTATTACTTCTTAAATACCGGCCGTGTGCAGTTGTATTCTGGCGTGGGTATGGGCTACCATTACAGCGGGCTGGAATATAAAACCAACGATCCTTCTGACGATGGATTTACAGGAGAATCGCTCACTTCACTTCAGAACCTGTTTCCTATCGCTTATGAAGGAACCCTGGGCGCCAAAGTAATGTTTAATAAAGCTTGCGGCGCATACCTCGAAATGGGTTATGCCAAGTCGCTGATACAAGGCGGCATTTTATTCAAATGGGGTGAAGATCCCAGGTGGTAATTGCAAATGCTTTGATCAAAATAAAACCCGGCTCCTGCGAGCCGGGTTTTATTATTTAGGGTTTACTATTCTTTGAATATCGGGATCGCCATCGAGGTTGTTCATTTGCCTTATAATCCACGATTGTCGTTTCTTAATAAATGCCGAAGGCGCATCTGCCTTGAACCGTACCGGGTTGGGCAATACTGCTGCAATAAGGGCGGCCTCGCTGCGGGTAAGGTTTTTGGCAGGCTTGCCAAAGTATTGCTGGGCGGCGGCTTCGCATCCAAAAATGCCAGGCCCCATTTCGGCCACGTTCAGGTACATTTCGAGTATACGTTGTTTGCTCCAGCAGATTTCGATAAGGAAGGTAAAATATACTTCCAGTCCTTTACGCACCCAGCTGCGCCCGTTCCACAGAAACACGTTTTTGGCTACCTGCTGGCTCAGTGTGCTGGCACCGCGTATCTTTTTATTGGCGTGCTTTTCATTGTATTTCATGGCCTTGTTAATGGCATCCCAATCAAAGCCATTGTGGTCGGGAAACAACTGGTCTTCCGAAGCCATAACGGCCAGCTTCATATTGCTGCTCATTTCGCTGTAGTTCACATAATCGCGGTGAAAGCCGCTATTGCCCACATGACTGAAAAAGCTGCCCACCATTTGTGCGGTAAACGGCGGATTTACCCAACGCAGCACTATCACATAGCTGAGATGGGAGATGAGCAGAAAAAGGAAAATACGTTTCACCCAGCGCATAAAGCCGGATCTGGTGGTTTTAGCCATGCATTAAAAACTTGAGCATTACCCGGTTGCAAGGGTAAATAAATATAGGTTAAATGAGGAAAGCGATCACCATCGTAAGAATACCGGTAATGTAGCCCAGCCAGATCTCCAGTGGGTAGTGCGCTTTAAGAATCATACGGCTGGTGCCCATAAGTCCGGCAATAATGATGGCGGCAAACAGCATAGGCGAAAGATCGGTAGCGTTTTGCAGCATAACCATAAATACCAGGCCTATCATGGCTCCCGCAGCTCCGGCGTGCAGGCTTACTTTAATAAAAATATTAAGCAGGAACAGGGCTACAATGCCTATGAAATTGCCGAACATAAAATTGCGCAGGCTGGGTTGTATGCCCTCCAGGTTGCGGAAGGTGTTCCAGGCCCAGAAGTAAAAGATCATAGAGGCCAGCAGGGGCACAATACGCTCTCTGGCGGTGCGCATATGGTAGCTCTCCATAAAGCCTAGCTTGCGCAGCAGAAAGGTGGTAAACAGCGGGAAGAAGATGGTGTTTAACCCCACGGCGGCCAGCAGGCGCAATTTACCGCTGGGGGTAAACTCTGCATAATCTGTCCGGAAACCAAAAATCAGCCAGGCGCTCATCACCAGCGGCATAAATACCGGATGGCAAATAACAGTTATGATCTTGGCAGGAAAGCTGAGCCAGGCCGGCTGTTCCGGGAACGGTGTATCCTGAATACGGGTTTCTTGAGCTAATGACATGGTGCAAAGATAGGATTTGCAGATTGTTGGCAAGATGCGTAAGCCAAACTAAATTTGTACGAAATTGTGCTTTATGGGATTACAGGATAAACTCAAAAAATTTATGCAACAAAAATCTGTGCAACAACTGGAAGAAGGCAATAAATTCCTGGAAGCAAACGGTAAAAAAGATACCGTGGTTACAACCGCTTCGGGTTTGCAATATGAAATACTGCAGGAAGGTACGGGTCCTAAACCCGGCCCCAACAGTATGGTAACCGTGCACTACGAAGGCACACTGCTGGATGGTAAAGTGTTTGACAGCTCTTATAAGCGCAACCAGCCTGCTACATTTGGCGTGCACCAGGTTATCAGCGGTTGGACAGAAGCGCTGCAACTGATGCCCCAGGGTTCTAAATGGCGTTTGTTCATCCCGCCTAACCTCGGTTATGGCAGTGGTGGCACGGGGCCCATTCCCGGCAATGCTACATTGATCTTTGATGTAGAGTTACTGGCTACGAGATAATTTATCTTTTAAGAGATGACCAAAGCGAAGCTCCGGAAGGGGCTTCGCTTTTTTAATATGCGAGGGTATTGGTTTTCAGACCATTGCATTTTTGGTATAATAATTGGCTACTATACATCAAAACCCATTATTATGAAAAGGAACCTTTTGCCCCTGATGCTGCTCTTCATGCTTGGTTTAAGCTCCTGCGAACTGATAGGCGGTATTTTTAAAGCCGGGTATGTAACCGGCATTGTTGTAGTGGTATTATTCATTGCCATTGTTGGCGGTATTATTATGGCTATTGGTAGAGGAAAGTCGTAAGTATGGCCTGCCATTTGAAAAGACTGTAGATATAAAAACAAAAGGCTGCCCGAAAGAGCAGCCTTTTGTTTTACTTGCCTATGCTGGCATCAAAAATAAGATCATCTTTTAGCGATAGCTCAGTAGCTTCCTCGTCTTCATCTTCGTAGGAAATGCGAATGCGGTCACCGGAAACGAAGGTTACAGCTTTACCACAGGAATAGTTGCAGCTTTCGATTACTATGGGGAAGTATAACCGCTTTTGCTTGTCGTAGCCCACGAGGTTGGAGCGGAAATAAGAAACGATGGTGTACCGTTCATTGTCTATAGAATCGGTAACGCTGCCCTGGTTAAGGCCAAAGAGATTGGTCTGGTAGTAAGTAGTATGAATGGGTGTTGCAAGACTGGCATGGCCGGCTCCGAAAGTATTATCGCTTTTATTGTCGGTGCTCCATTTGGTTTCGTAGTTCTGCCAGGCGTAAGGATTGGCATCTTCACTACCAGGATGGTAAATGAGTTTGCTTTTGCTGCTCAGCGCCAGCAGAGTATCGTAGAGTGCTGCGGGTCCGCTCCAGGCAGACTTGTCCGGAAAGCTGCCCAGGATGCACTCATCGCATTTAAAATCGTGTAAGCCGGTATAGGTAAGCAGGTGACCGCTGGTAGCATTAATATCAATCAGGTAAAAAGTTATTTGCTGCTCCCGCACGGCTTTGCCCATGTATGTCTTTTGCGCCGCGAAATAAAAGTAAGGTTTACGGTCTATGGTAAGCGTTTGTATTGAAGCGCTGTCTACCTCAAAATACGTCCATTCTACTTCGTCCAGTTTATGAGATTGCAGGCTGGTGGCCTGGTTGCCGGCGAGGCGGTAATGTGCGGCGTAAACCGCAACGAGGGTGTCGCCATAAAAATAACGGTCGGTACGCGCAGCCGGACTGATGTAAATACCTGTAAAAGTAGAATCGGGACTAAGCGGAGATACGTACAGAAAACGGTAATGGTGCGCTTGCTCCAGTTGGGCAGCTATACTATCCAGGTTTGGGATAATACTATCATTTGTGGGGATCGTTATGGTGGCGGTGTCCTTTTTTCCGCCGCATGAAGTGAGGATGCTGCCCAGTATGGCGCAAAGCAATAGAAGATGCCTGTAGTGCATGAATAGAGATGATTGGGTTCTGAAAATAGCGGTATAAAAAGAGGCGGTCGTATACCGACCGCCTCATCATGTATGTTACAGTAACGCTTTTACTTTTTCGATTACCTGGGGCAGGTTGCTGGCATCTTGTCCGCCGGCCTGGGCCAGTGTTTTCTGACCACCTCCGCCGCCTTTGATAAGGCCGGAAACCTGTTCTTTAATAATCTTTGGTGCTTCCAGACCTTTGCCCGAAACAATACTATCGTCGAGCAATACGGCTACGCTGGCTTTACCGGCAATATTGGCTGCCAATACAACAACGTAATCTTTCAAATCTGTTTTAAGATCAAAGCACAGTTGTTTCAATGCATCGGCGCTGGTTACATTAAGCACTTCGCCAATAAAGTTTACACCATTAATGTGTTGCACTTTGGTAAGCAGTTCTGCTTTTACACCCGCCAGCAATTGGCCTTCGAGTTGCGCCAGTTGTTTTTCCAGTGTGGCTTTATCATTTACCAGTTGCTCTACCGCTTTGGCCAGGTCTTTAGGGTTTTTGAGCAAGGCTTTGGTTTGTTTTACCGCTTCGGATTGCTCTGCAACCCATGCTTCGGCCTTAGCACCGCTCACCGCTTCTACCCGGCGTACACCTGCCGCAACGGCACCTTCGCTAATGATTTTAAAGAAACCAAGCTCGCCGGTAGCGCCCACATGGGTACCACCGCACAGCTCTACCGAGTAATTAGGGTCCATAACCACTACACGCACCACATCGCCATATTTCTCGCCAAACAAGGCCATAGCACCCAGTTGCAACGCTTCTTCCTTAGGCAGTTCTTTAATAACTACCGGAATGTTTTCGCGGATCTTCTGGTTTACGATGGTTTCTACCAGGGCTACCTCTTCATCTGTCATTTTAGAGAAATGAGAGAAATCGAAGCGCAGGTATTCGGTGTTAACCAAAGAACCCTTTTGCGCAACATGCGTGCCCAATACCTGGCGCAATGCAGCGTGCAGCAAGTGTGTAGCGCTGTGGTGGATGGCCGATGCCTTGCGGCTTTCGGGATCTACCTGGGCCAGTACTTCGCCTTCGAGGCTGGCTGGCAGCACATCTGCAAAGTGAACGATAAGGTCGTTTTCTTTTTTGGTATCGGTAATGATCACCGTTTCGTTATTTACCAGCAATGTTCCGGTATCGCCCACCTGTCCGCCGCTTTCGGCATAGAAAGGAGTGGTTTCCAACACAAGCTGGTATTGCTCTTTACCCTTCGATTTTATTTTACGGTATTTGGTTACACGGGTCTGGGTTTGCAGGTTATGGTAGCCCACAAAAACCGAAGAAGCATCGCTCAGAATAACCCAGTCGTCTACATTTAATTCGGTAGCGGCTTTACTGGTATCTTTCTGCTTTTGCATTTCGGTTTTGAAGCCCGCTTCGTCTACCGTCCAGTTTTTCTCACGGGCAATCATTTCTGTAAGATCGTAAGGGAAACCGTAGGTATCGTATAAATCAAAAGCGGTTTTGCCATCTACAGTAGTACCGGCAGCATTGGCATTGAAATAATCTTCGATGCGGCGAATACCACTTTCCAGTGTGCGCAGGAAACCGTTCTCTTCTTCAAACACCACTTTTTGTACAAATGCTTCCTGCTGTTTCAGCTCGGGGAACACGTGTGCAAACTGATCGGCTATTACAGGCACCAGCTCGTGCAACAAAGGCTGCTTGCGATCGAGGAAACTGTAATAGTAGCGCACTGCTCTGCGCAGAATGCGGCGGATAACATAACCCGCGCCGTTGCTGGCAGGCAATTGCCCATCTGCAATAGTAAAGCTGATGGCACGAATATGATCGGCCAGTACCCGGAAGCTGATGGCTTGTTTGCTGTCGCTGCCATCGTATGTTTTACCAGTAAGTTTTTCTACGGCCTGGATGGTGCCGGAGAAAACATCACTATCGTAGTTGCTTTGTTTGTTTTGCAACACACGTACCAGGCGCTCAAAGCCCATGCCCGTATCTACGTGTTGCGCAGGCAGAGGTTGCAGGCTGCCGTCTTTTAAACGGTTAAACTGCATAAATACGTTGTTCCAGATCTCGATCACCTGCGGGTGGTCGGCATTTACCAGCCTGGCGCCATCTTCTTTGGCCATTTCTTCTGCGGTGCGGCAGTCTACGTGGATCTCAGAGCAAGGTCCGCAGGGTCCGGTATCGCCCATTTCCCAGAAGTTATCTTTTTTGTTGCCCAGCAGAATGCGGTCTTCGGCAATATGTTGTTTCCAATAGTTCCACGCCTCTTCATCTTTAGGCAGGTTTTCTTTGGCATCGCCTTCAAATACGGTTACATACAGGCGGTCTTTAGGAATGCCGTATACACCGGTGAGCAGCTCCCAACTCCATTCAATAGCTTCTTTTTTAAAGTAGTCGCCAAAGCTCCAGTTGCCCAGCATTTCGAACATGGTGTGGTGGTAGGTGTCTACGCCCACTTCTTCCAGGTCGTTATGTTTACCGCTTACACGCAAACATTTCTGGGTATCGGCTATACGGGTGCTGGATGGCTGTTTATTGCCCAGGAAGCAGTCTTTAAACTGGTTCATACCCGCGTTGGTAAACAGCAGGGTAGGGTCGTTTTTCACCACAATGGGTGCAGAAGGCACAATCTCGTGCCCTTTAGATTTGAAAAAGTCCAGGAAAGCCTGGCGTATCTCTGCGGCGGTCATCATACAATATGCTTAAAACAGTCTGTTTTCCGGATTTGGAAAGTTGCGCAAAAATATCAATAAGAAATGATTTGATGGCAAAAAGGTGGGAGGGCAAAAGCAGGCTTCGACAGGCTCAGCCGCCTAAGGCGTTCTTTTTGCTCCAGAATGCATTTTAGTATGAAGCAGGCCTCATTCATGTTTTTCTTTCGATAGTTCTTAGTGGAGACCAGGCAGACACCTGGACCTGTCAGGTCTGCGTTCCTTGTTTGGGCATCGACAAGGCCTGCCTCGCCCATGCGGGGGCTCATCCGGCTATAGTTTTGTTACTGGGTATATGGTTAAGATGCCTGAGTCCCGTTGGTTTTGCTACGCTTTAACGAAGACCTGGCAGGAGTTCCGCGCCTGACAGGTCTGGGGCATCTACCTAAGGTGCCTGAGCTTGTCGAAGGCCTATCCGCCCACATAATTCTCCAGCGGCATCCGGTTGGCAATGCTGCGGGCCAGGGTAAGCTCATCGGTATACTCCAGCTCGCCGCCAAAAGCGATGCCACGGGCTATGGTGGTGATTTTTATGGGCAAATGCTTGAGTTTTTTCGAAATGTAGTAAATGGTGGTATCGCCTTCGATGGTAGGGCTCAGGGCCATAATAAGCTCTTCCACCTCGCCTTTCTCTGCTTTATCTACCAGCGACTGGATCTCCAGGTGATCGGGGCCTACACCATCCAGCGGAGAAATAACACCGCCCAGCACATGGTACAAGCCGCTGTATTGCTGGGTGTTTTCAATAGCAATTACTTCCCTTATGCTTTCTACCACGCACACCAGGCTTTTTTTGCGGTGCGGCTCCAGGCATATGCGGCACAGCGGGCCATCGGCTACATTGTGGCAATTGGTGCAGAACTGGATTTCCCGGCGCATACGGGCAATGGTTTCGCTAAACTGCGTAACTGCGTCCGTTTCCTGCTTCAGCATATGCAATACCAGCCGCAATGCGGTTTTTTTGCCTATTCCGGGTAGTTTACTGAACTCATTCACCGCATTTTCTATCAAAGCCGAAGGGAAAATCATACTGCAAAGTTAGTTCAGTAAAAATAATCAACCTTACCGCCGTTTGTTAGCATTAGATATTTATTTTTACCCAATGCAACGTTTGTTAATGGTATGGGCTGCAATAGCGCTTTGTTGCTGCACTGTGCTGGTATCGTGCCGTAAAGAGAAGCTGGAAGACGGAGCCGAAAAGGTGCAGGTACCTACTGCTCACCGGTTAAACAAGATCCTGTTTATAAATGATACGCTGGGTTTTATAGCCGGGGGTGAGCGGTATTCCGATGCCGACCTGCTTACCACCCACGATGGGGGGCAGAGCTGGTCGCTTACCAGTTTTCCGGATGCGGGCAAGGCCATTTATGGCATGGCGCTAAGCCCCTGGGGCAATCTCTATATGGTGGGCTACGATGCTAAAGTGCTCACCAGCAAAGACAAAGGTGCCAGCTGGCGGCTGGAGCAGAGCGGCGTTTGGAAACAATTTACAAACGTAACCTTTGCCGACCAGGAGCATGGCTACGTAACCGGCGGCGGCGGCTTTAGAGAAGGTTTTATAGCCGAGCTGGATGCCGATGGCAAAACCGGCAATGTGCACCAATTCAATTTTGAGCTGAGCGATATTTGCAGCACCAACCCGCAAACCCTTTATGCCTGCGGGTATGGCTGTGTGATTAAAACCACCGATGGCTGGCAGAATTGGGCTTTCCTGGATATTAAAGGCGATTTCTTTAAAGACCTGCACTTTCTCGACGCAAATACCGGGTATGTATTTGGCTACCAGGGCAGCATTTTTAAAACCGATAATGGAGGAGAAAAATGGCAGCGCCTGCGCAATGGAAACGATTTTGCGGCCAAACGCATGCATTTCCAGTCGGTATGTTTTATTACCCGCGATGAAGCTTATGCCGTGGGCGAAGACGGCCTGGTAGTGCATACCACCAACGGCTGGTATGATCTGAAAGTGGTAAAGTCTTTTACCTCCCAACATTTGAGAAACGTGGCCTACCACAATGGTTATGTATATGTTTGCGGCGATGAGGGAACGGTATACCGGTTTAAACGATAGCTTATGAAAAAAAGTTGGTTGGGATGGATGGCGTTATTGCTCTGTGTGCTCTGCATAGCCTGCAAGCCCCGCCATAAACCAGACCGGGCCATGTATTACTGGCGCACCACTTTTAACCCCACCGCTGCCGAAGACAGTTTTGTGCTCCGGCACCACATTAATAAACTCTACGTTAAATACCTTGATATTGGTTGGAGTCCGGAGGCGGGAGCTGTTCCGCTGAGCATTACCCGTTTCCCCGATTTTAATAAAGTAAATGAAGTGTATGGTGCTATGTGCCGCAGTGGCCATTGGGTGCCGGTGGTATACATCACCAACGAATGTTTTTTGAACTTGCCCCAGGATTCCCTGCCGGTGCTGGTTACGCGTATCATAACTGCCATTCAGGCCCAGATCAAAAGTCAATCTGCACAGTTCGCTTTGCTCAAAGAAATACAGATCGATTGCGATTGGAGTAAGGCCAGCCACGACCGTTATTTCCGTTTTCTTACATTGCTCAAACAACAGCTCAAACCCCGTAATATTGCATTGTCTATTACGCTGCGCCTGCACCAGTATAAGTACCCGGTGCAAACGGGTGTACCGCCTGCCGATCGTTGTATGCTTATGCTGTACAACATGGGAAAGGTAGAGCAGCTGAGCCAGGTAAACTCTATCTACTCCGACTCGCTTACCGGGCTGTATCTCGATAAGGTAAAGCCTTACCCGCTGCCATTAGATGCTGTGGTGCCCTTATACAGTTGGCTTACGGTGTACCGCAACCATAAATTGCTTACCCTTAACCGCAGGTACAGCGAAGCAATGTTGCAGGATGCAGCAGCGTTTAGAAAACTGAGCGACTGGTATATGTTGCGGAAAGATACGGTGATGCAGGGCACGTTATACAAAACGGGCGATGTGTTTAAGATAGAACGCATTGGCGCGCGGGAGTTGCAAGCCGCCGCCAAAAGAATCAAACAGGTATCCGGAGGCGAATCCGGAACCATAGCATTGTATGACCTTGACGAGAGTCAACTTTCTTTATCGACCTATGAAACGATTGAGCATTTGTTTGCTGGCTTTTAGCAGCTTGTTTTTTACCCAATCATCAAGGGCTTGTGGCTTTCATGCCGAGCCGGGCGAATACCGTTTTTCGATCTTTCAGCCGCTGATTGCACCGCAGGTGGCGTTGTCACCGTTCTACTTTTCATCGTACTATAATTATAGAGGCAACATACCCGAAGCCGAAACCGTGCATTACGACGATAATGTGCAGGAGTGGTACACTTACCTTAAAGGAAAGGTGAGTAAAGATGCTATTTATGAAGCGCAGTATGAAATAGACCCACAAGATGTACTGGTGCCCGATTCTACAGCGCAACAAAACGCTTTTATCACCTTGCTGCGCAGGAAGCAGTACCGTAAAGAGTGGGCGTATTTTAAACTGGCCAAGCAGGTAGAAGCCAGTTCTACCTTCGATCCCTGGTCTAATGAGCTGGATGAACCAAGAGATGCAGCTGCAATTGATAAACTCATTGCCGAAGGCGAAAAACAATACCGCAGCACCAGATCTGCATTTCTCCAATACCGTATTGCATACCAGCTGATAAGGTTGTGCATGTTTAACCGGTTAGAAGAAGAAGGAAACCGGGTGTACGAAAAAATGTTTTTGCCGGTAGTGCCCGCCCAATCGTGGATTAAAGGCGCTGGTACTTTCTACTGGGCGCTGCTGTGCGAAAAATCTAATCCCAACCTGAGTTACTACCGGTTATCGCTGGCGATAGATGGTTTCTCTAACAAGCGCAGCGCCTGTTTGCGCAGAATTCCGATGCTGGGTATCGATAGCGTGCTGCCTTATGCCGCCACGCCCCACCAGCGCGCGGTAATCCTGTCTACCAGGGCCATGCAGTTTCCCGGAAAATCGCTGGACGATCTGCGGGAAATTTACCGGCTCGATCCGCAGAATGCCGATATGGATTTTATGCTCATCCGCGAGGTAAATAAGCTGGAGGATATGCTTAAAACGCCGGAGTATACCGATTATGAATTTGCACCTGCCATTACCGATTCCTGGTTCCAGGTAAGCGGGTTGGAAGAGTACCTGTCCATTAAAGGAGACATCAGAAACCAGCACAAGCTGGATGTGGCTTATGCCGGAGCGGTGCATGCTTTTATTGACACTTTGATTGCCGGAAGAAAAGCACCACAAACCAACCTGCACTTGTGCGCGGCGCAGATCGCCCTGATGCTGAACCATACCGAAGAGGCCAAAAAGCATCTTGATGCCGTACAGTTGCAGAAAGACCTTTTGCCCACGCAGAGATTGCAATGGCAAACAGGGCAATACCTGATGCGCATGCTGGCATCGAAACAGTTTGATACGCAATCCGAAAACTTTTTGATGCAGGTGCTGGAGCAACCCGATAGTACCATTCCGGTAATAGATGGCTACACTTTTAAGCAGCAGTTGATCTTAATGACGGCCCGTACCATGCTCAATAATAAAGATTCGGTAAGGGGTATGCTCATGCTGGCCCAAACGGACAGGGGCATTGGGCTAAACCCGGTAACGGGGTACAAAACCTTCTTTTTGTACTTGCAGGAGCATGGCAGTCCGGTTATTTACGATGGTTTGATTGCAATACTCGAAAAGAAAAACAAGACCAAACTCGAAACCTACCTTACCTCCCGCTTAACCCGCTATCCTTACAGCGTATATGTAGATGATGACAGGAGAACCGGCCCAGCGGATGACTGGACAAAAAACTGGATAGAAGCGCAGCGCTGGACGGTAGCCAGGTTGCTGAACTATAAAGCAACCTGGTATTTTAATGCAGATAACCTCGATTCTGCCAAAGCCATTTTTGCCAAAGTACCTGCGGCGTTCTGGATGAATGAGCCGTTTACTACCTGTCTTACCGGAGACCCGCTATACCCGGCTAATGCAAGACCTTACGATCCGGAGATGATTATGCCCCGGTCGAAGGTTAAATCTATGACTAAGCCCGAATTTGTAAACCAGTTATGGTTGTTGAAACAACAATTTGCACATGCGCAACCTGCAAACCAAGCCTTGTTGTGTATGAACATTGGCGCTATGTATTACCAGGCTAGTTATTTTGGAGAGTATTGGCTGATGAGTAAATCGTACTGGAGCTCTGCAGATGGAGCCAGTGAAAGGAGCGCACTTAACGATCGCTACTACGGTGCCTCATTGGCAAAGGAATGGTACCTGAAAGCAATGCAACTGGCCAAAAACCAGAAACAGGCTTCTGTAGCGGCTATGATGGCCAGGCATTGCGATATGCTTTACTATTTCTATACCCAGCAATTTGATCCCGCCCGCAATCCCGATGTAGAAATGGTATACGAAGAAACCATTGGCGAAAAATTGCACCGGCAGTTTAAACGGGCGCCTTATTACGATATGATGCTGGATGCCTGCAAATAATGATGGCTATGAAACGGAAACTGATGTATAGTGCGCTGGTGGGCATATTGCTCTGCTGTATGGCCTTTCGGCCTGCTGCGGTGCGCATACTGAGCTATGAGGTAAACCCCGCTACGCAAGAACTGAAATTGTATTGGAAAGACGATAAAGGGCAGCAGCTTAATACTTTTGAACGGCTCCGCCAGTGGCAGCTTGCGCAGGGTAAGGAACTGGTCTTTGCCATGAACGGTGGCATGTTTACCCAGCAATATGCACCATTGGGCTTGTATGTAGCACAAGGCAAAACCGTGGTGAAATTAAACACCGCCAACGCCGAGGGTAATTTTTACCTGAAACCGAATGGCGTATTTGGATTAACGAAAGGCAACAAGCCATTTGTATGCACCACAGAAGCGTATCCTGGTGTGAAGGAAGTGCTGTTTGCTACCCAATCTGGCCCTATGCTGGTGACAGATGGCGCTATTCATCCTGCTTTTAAACCCGGTTCCAAAAACCTCAATATTCGCAATGGGGTGGGCATATTGCCCGGTAATAAAGTGCTGCTGGCCATGTCAGAAGAGCCTGTGAGCCTGTATGATTTTGCTGTGTTTTTCAGAGATAAGGGCTGCCGCAATGCATTGTATCTTGATGGGTTTGTTTCCCGCACCTACTGGCCCGCGCAAGGCCAAAAGCCTGTTGATGGTGTGTTTGGGGTGATGATTGGCGTAACACAACCTGCTATCAAAGGAGAAAAGTAAACTTCTGCAAGCCTGGAACTCCTTTAGCTATAGCTGCAAGATCAGCGTGGTTTTCGATCTACGTAAATCTGCGGGAAATTGTGTTTACTTATACCTGACAGGTCCCTGGCAGGTATAAGCGAAAGTGGCTTATTTCTTTTCTCCGGACGAAGGCGCTTGTGCCGGCTCCTTCCATATTTTTCTTTCGTTGGTGAGTTTAAACTCCACTTCATTATCCCAGTTGGCTTTTACCGGGATAGCGGAAGGATATGGAACGGTAATTTCCGGTTGTTTCTTTTCGCCAAAATACCGGCCGGTATCCCATTGGCCGTTTTTGTTCTGGTCTATCACCGCATTGAGCGTATAGTTGCCTACCCGGAGGCGGTTTACCTTTATGGGCGTGCCTTTCCAAATGGTCTGGAACAGGAAACCTTTATCGTTTTTCAGTTGCAGAATGTATTGTTGTGCACTATCGGCCAGTTTGGGAATTAAAGTAAGCATACCATAATCGCCCTCTTTTTTGGTGCGGAAACGGTAGATGGCCGGAGCAGCTTTGGTGCCAGCGGTATCGGTTACAAAACCTTCCTGTAGTTTAAGCGCGTAAACCGTGTTTTCTTCCATTTTAAACTGAACGGTAATGCGTTTGCCCGATGTATCCTGGTGAATGGTTACCGGGAGGTATTGCCCGTTTTCGGGATTCTGGATTCTGATGAGCTGCGTATCGAGTTTCTCCAATCGCTTATTAAGGGTAATGGCCGGCATCGAATCGAGGTCGAATGTACGGTTGGCTATATTGCTGCTGTCTATATTGAGCTGGTAGCTGAAAAATTTATCTTCTTTGCGCACCTGCTCTTTCATAAAGCCCGGTGCCCTGCCACCTGCAGAGTCTTTGGCTGCCACATGTTCGGGGAAAAGCCAGAAGGTCGCTTTTTCGGGTTTTGCTGTAGCTATAATAGCGGTATCGGTATAAGCGATCCACTCGGTGCGCATATCATAGCGGTAATTGTTGTTGCCATCTTTTACCGCAAATAATTTGTAATGGCCTGCGGGGAGTGAGTTAAAGACAAAATCGCCCATTTGGCTGGTACGGGCTGCATACAATGGTTTTTCTTTTGCTACAATGGAATCGTCGTCCAGCTTGCGATACAGCATAACGGTAACGGCAGAGTCGGGCAGGCCCGTAGTAGCGTTGAGCACCGTGCCACTGTATTGCAGCGAATCGAAATAGTTACCGGTAGAAAATGTGTATTGCAGATCCTGGTAAGGATTGCCCTCGTTGATATCGCGAATGGCGCTGCCAAAATTGATATGGTAAGTGGTATTGGGCTGCAGCAGGCTGTCTTTAAACAAGAAAGTTACTTTCTTACCTTTTACGGTAATCACCGGGTTCTTTTGGGTAAGCGGAGATACGGTAACCTGCGTAGACTGGTCTTTTACCTCCACAAACTCATTGAAGCGGAATTCTATCTTTTTGCCACTGAAGTTTAGTACCGAATCGCCAGGTTTTGCCATTACCAACAGCGGAGCCTTAGCGTCTTTAGGGCCACCTGTGGGCGGTATAATATTGGCGCAGCCCTGGATTACCAAAGCGGCCGCAATCATCGATAAGGCATTAATACCGGCTTTTCGTAGCATTTTTAGAGGCAAAATTTCGGGCGAAGGTACTAAGTATTGGTGGATTGACGGATTATGGATTGCAGATTGGTTTTTTCTTAAGGCCGCGACCTTTCTGCCACAGGTATGCACCTGGCAGGTCAAAGGATAGCCCATTCACCATTCACTATTGACAATTGACAAAAGGATAATCCGCAGCCCCAAAACAGTCTCTCCTTTCACTTTTCCCCTCTCGCTTTTGCCCATTCACCATTCACATGAGACCAGCCGCAGTACCCAGGCCAAACCGCTCTATTCTTCCGCATCTTTAATCTCATGCAAAGCAATCTGCAGGTTGTTTTCTTTGGCAAAATTGCACCAGTAGCAATCTGGTTTGCCGCAGCCGGTATAGAACTCCCGGTTTTGGATAGAAGTCCAGGTGCGTTTAATCTGCTCCCGCACCGTAAGCACATCTGCCGGGTTTATCACTACTTTGGCCGTAATGTATTCGTTATCGCCATTGGGTTCTACAAACTGAAACTCGCTGCTGATCACCGTCCAGTTTTTGTAATGGTAATTGTCTACCAGTATTTTGTAAAACACCGCCTGGCGCCAGTAATCGCCACCATCGGGCTCTTTGGCAGATGGGGGCAGCAACTTGGCTTTGGCTTTTTCGGGATCGCCGGTTTTATAATCCACCACATTCACATTATTGCCTTCAAACTCCAGTTTATCGAGCTTACCTTTTAAGGGCACACCATCTACCACTACGTTTTTGAAATTGCGCTCTACCACCACAAATTTCTTCCACACATTTTGGTAATGCGTGTAGAGGTTAGAGAGCACTTCCTCGCCATATTCCAGCCTGCGCTTAAAACCCTCTGGCGTAAAACTCTCCCGGAAACGGTACATATGCCATTTAAAGTCGTTGACGAAATTTTCGATAGGCGGAAACGCTTCTTCCGGATCGGCTTTCATGCGGGTAAACAGTTTTTCTAACCCGTGGTGTACCGCACTACCAAACTCCGAAGCCTCTGAGCGGCCCGATGGTACTTTGAGCAGACTGTTGTAGTAAAAGTGCAGCGGGCATTTGAGGTAGTTGTTGAGCGCCGTTACGTTCATTTCAAAACGTCCGATAAGCACGTCTATCATGGCTTTGTCGGCTTCTTCGAGCTCCGGCGCTTTGTCTTCTGTGAATGTAATGGTGAGAAACTCTGCAATGCTGTCGCTGCTTACCTGCTGCTCATGCGGTATCATTTGTATCTGATCGGTTATCTCGGCGATAAACGCAGTAGGCTCCATCGCTTTTTCGGTAGCCGATTGCTTGCTCCATGATATAAACAATTGCTCCTCGGCACGGGTAATGCCCACAAAAAACAGGCGGCGCAGCTCTTCACGGTCACGCTCTTTTTCGGTTTCTTTTTCGAGGGTGGTTACCAGTGTATCGGGAAACTTATAATCGCGGCTGCTTTTTCTTTTCTTCTCCCACGACTCGGCATTACAGCCAGCCATGAAAACATATTTAAACTCCAGTCCTTTAGAACCATGCGCGGTAAGCAGGTTTACGCCCTTTTCGCTGCCGCTCACCTGGTATAACGGAATCTGCAAGCCTTCGGCCTCCATCAGCTCAATTACATCTACCAGTGTTTCTATGGTATGATCGGGATTGCGGTGCGTTTCTTCCTTAACAAAATCGAACAGGGCGTTGAGCACTTCCAGCTGCCATATCTTTTCGGGATCGTTGAGGGCAAAATGCAGAAAGCCGCCTTCGCGGATAATTTTTTCCAGCTGGTGCTGAATGGTGGTGTTGTAACAATCGGCGATCCATTGCTCCAGCTTAGCGGTAATCTGCATAATGCTGGGGTGCGGCGATTGGTCGAACAGGGTTGGATTTTTGGTGTTGATCCAATCCTGGATATGCTGCCGCATGGATGTTTTTTGTTCATATCCTTTTTCGGCCACCCGAACCGACAAGCGCGCCACCTCTACCGGCGGCACTTTAAACAGGTTGTAATGCAGTATTTCGAACAGCAGACCATCGCCGCTGTAGGGCACGGTGGTTTCTTGTTTAATGTATTTAAGAATGCTGATGATCTTTTTGGACAACGGTACTTCAAACAGGTTGAACTTGCGCTTGGAGTAAAACGGTATCTGCTTCACCCGGAAGAATTTGAGCAGCTCCTTGCCGTATTTATTCTCCCGGTAAATCACTGCAATACTGCCCGGCTCGGCACCCTGCCTGAGCAACTGGTTTATTTTGAGGGTAATGCCCGTCATTTCCTGGAAGGGATTCTGGTATTCGTGCAGCTCCGGAAAATTGAGCAGGCTGTTGCGCGCGGGGTTGCCGCTGGTAAGCACTTTCTTGAGTGATGGCAGCTTGCGCACCAGACGTTCCAGGTTGTTCTCAATCACCGCCCGGCTCATATCAAGTATGGCTTGCGAGGAGCGGTAATTGGTTTGCAGCACCACCGTTTTGAGCCATTCGCTGTATTGCGAGGCAAACTCCAGCATGTTCTCTACGTTGGCGCCCTGGAAACGGTAAATAGACTGGTCGTCATCGCCCACCACAAACACATTGGGCTGCTCCTCGCCGCTGATAAGCAGGTTTACCATTTCGTTTTGGGTACCGCTGGTATCCTGGTACTCATCTACCAGCACAAACTGGTATTGCTCCTTGTACTGGGCCAGCAGGAACGGGTGATTTTTAAACGCGTTGATAACCCAGTTTATCATATCATCAAAATCGTAGCGGCTGCGTTTTTGCATCAGCGCCTGAAACTCGTCAAACGCTTTTACACCCGCCCGCAGGATCTCCATTTTTTTCTTTTCTTCTTCGATCTTATCTACGCGTACATCGCCTTTGTTGAAATTGCCGGTTTTGCGCTTGGCAATGTATTCTTCGCGGTTGGGCAGGTCGGCAATGTATTCGTCAATTTTGGCCGATACCTCGGCGCTGGTCCAGCCCTCTTTTTTCATAGTAGAAAACAGCGAAGACAAGCGGCTGATCTCGAAATACACATCGCCCCGGTAGCGTTTTAGCGGGTTGTCTTTCTTAAATCCATCAATAATGTGTTTAATAATGTCGATACGCTCCAGCTCAGAAAGCGGGTCCATAGCCGGTTTGGGAAATGCGCTGCTGTTTTCCTGTATCACTTCGTTACAAAACGAGTGAAACGTGTGAATAGCCACCCGGTAGGCATCGGCCCCAATCATGGTTTGCAGCCGTTTGCGCATAGCTACCCGGCCCGCATCGGTATAGGTGAGGCAGAGAATGTTATCGGGCTGGTAATCGGTATCGAGCAGTATTTTACCGATGCGTGCAGAAAGGATCTGTGTTTTCCCCGTTCCCGGCCCGGCAATAACCATCACCGGTCCGTACAAGGTATCTACGGCCGAGCGCTGCTCGTCGTTGAGTGCCGTATATATCTTTTCAAAACTGTCACGGAGCTTGTCTTTCTGGATCATGGGCGGAAAATTACTGCAAATAATGCGGTTGGTTACCAGCTTATAATATAATGAAAAAGCCAATGTTTGTGTGGTTCACGAACAATTACCGGAAAACCATACATTTGGCTTTGCTACAAACATTAATCATTAACCTCAAAAAACCGATACTATGGCATTGCGTTTAGGAGATATTGCTCCAAATTTTAAAGCCCAGACCACACTGGGAGACATTGATTTTCATGATTACCTGGGCAATGGATGGGGCATCCTGTTCTCGCACCCTGCAGATTATACACCGGTATGCACCACCGAGCTGGGCCGTACCGCCAAAATGAAAGAAGATTTTGACAAGCGCAACGTAAAAGTGCTGGCGCTGAGTGTAGATGGCCTGGAATCGCACCAGGGCTGGGTAAAGGATATTGAAGAAACCCAGCAGTGCACGATGAACTTCCCGATCATTGCCGATCCCAACAAAGAAGTAGCCAACCTGTACGATATGATTCACCCCAACGCTTCCGAAACCTTTACCGTACGTTCGGTATTTGTGGTGGGCCCCGATAAAAAGGTGAAACTGACGCTGACTTACCCGGCATCTACCGGCCGCAACTTTCATGAGCTGCTGCGCGTGATTGATAGCCTGCAACTGACTTCTGAGTACAGCGTAGCTACCCCTGCCGACTGGAAAGAAGGCGAAGATGTGGTAGTGGCTCCGGCTATTAAAACCGAAGACATTCCTGCCAGGTTCCCTAAAGGTTTTACCGAGCTGAAACCTTACCTGCGTATGACGCCGCAGCCCAATAAATAGAACGTTTTTCAACGCCAGATAAAAAGCCCTTGCTTATGCAGGGGCTTTTGTTTTTTGAATAAGGTAAAACGGCTTATTACAATAAGGTTTTTTACATTTATACTATGCTAAGTTACTGGGAACAGCAGTCTTTTCTGCAATACGATCACATCGTTATAGGCAGCGGTATCGTGGGTCTGAGTACCGCTATTGAATTAAAGCAAAAGTACCCGCAGCAATCGGTGCTGGTGCTGGAGCGGGGACTGTTACCTACCGGGGCGAGCACGCGCAATGCGGGCTTTGCCACCACGGGCAGCCTGGCCGAAATTCTGGACGATCTTACCCATATGCGAACCGATGAAGTGCAGCAACTGGTAGCTTTTCGTAAGCGGGGCCTGAGCCTGCTGCGGCACCGGTTGAGCGATGCGGTTATTGGTTATGCCGAGCGGGGGAGTTACGAACTCCTGCGGCAGGATGAGTTGCAGGTGCTGGAGCGTATGGATGAGGTAAACGCCTTGCTGAAACCCATTAACGGTGCCGATACTTTTAGTTTGAATAATGACCAGATAGCAGCCTCGGGCTTTAACGGAAATTATGTAGCCGCTATGGTGCAAAACCGTTACGAGGGCGAGCTGCATACCGGTAAAATGATGCGGGCGCTGGTAGATGTATGCCTCAACAAAGGAATAGAGATTAAAACCGGTTGCCAGGTCATGCATTTTAACGAAACCAGCCAGGAGGTGCAGGTGTTTTGTAATGCGCCGGGACTGGATGTGATGATAGGATTTAAGGCTGCAAAATTATTTGTGTGCACCAATGCTTTTACCCGCTCCTTACTGCCCGATCTGGACCTGAAACCAGGTCGTGGACAGGTGCTGATTACGCACCCTGTACCGGGGTTGCGGTTCAAAGGCATTTATCATTTTGATGAGGGGTATTTCTATTTCCGGGAGATAGATGGCCGGGTATTGTTTGGAGGTGGCCGCAACCTCGATTTTGAGGGCGAAACCACTACTGAATTTGGCCTGTCGGACCGGATTCAATACGAACTGGAAGAAAAACTGAGAACGGTGATTTTACCCGATACGCCATACCGCATTGATATGCGCTGGAGCGGCATTATGGCTTTTGGGCCTACCAAACAGCCGCTGGTGCAGCAATTGACAGAAAGAATAGCCATAGGCGTGCGCATGGGCGGCATGGGTGTAGCCATTGGCAGCGCGGTAGGTATGAAGCTGGCGGAGTTGAGCGAATAGGCTTCGACAGGCTCAGCCACCTAAGCAGGTTCTATCGAAGTTGCCGAAGAGAGGTTCCTGAGCTCCGCAGTTATCAAAGGGTGGTCCCTGAGCTTGTCGAAGGGCCGACGCAAGTGCTCTTCCCGCAGATTTACGCAGATCAAAAAACAGGCAGATCACGCGGATTTTCCAAAAGGTCTGCCTGGCGGTATAATCCAGCGCTTAGACCTGGCGGGACCTACGGACCCCGCATGGGTGGGACAGGCTCTGCTGAAGTCCCATATGACCAGGCATAAAAAAGCCCTCTTGCGAGGGCGTTTCTTATTGTATTTCTTCGAAGTAACCGGTTTTGCGGTTTTTCTTCACATTATCCCATTTGTAGTAGCGGCCATTCATGGCAATGTACACACCATGTGGAAGGGTTTGGGCAAAAGCCATCGCGCTGCCCAGGTTAAAGAATCCGTCGGAGCTACCGAACTTGTATGGAATCATAGCGCCGGTGATCACAATGGTTTTCTTCATATTGGCCTTAGCCAGAAACTCACCAGTGATGGTCATGGTATCGGTACCGTGCGTAATCAGTATCTTATCTTCCGGCGCTGTCTGGCAGCTGTGGAGTATCAATTCTCTGTCGGCATCAGTCATTTCCAGGCTGTCTACCATCATCACGGTACGAATCTCGGTATCTACCGTGCAGCGGCCCAGTTTAAGCATCTCCGGCACATGGGTTTCTTCGAAATCCAGTTTGCCGTTGATCATATCGTATTCCTTATCAAAGGTGCCGCCTGTAACCAATATGCGAATGCTCATAATTTTGCAGTTCAAAGTAATGAAGGCGTAAAATTATAAAATCGCCGGGTATTCTACCGTTTCTCTATCAGCCACCAGTTTCTGCGGCGCAATCTAAGCTTGTAATTGTCTTCGATATAATCGCGAATGTGCTGTATGGCATCGTCTACATCATCTGTAAGCAGCACCAGGTCCAGGTCTTCGGGCGATACCGTGCCTGCTTCTATCATGTGTTGTATCAGGTCCATCAGCGGCGCAAAGAAATCCTTGCCATACAATACCACCGGAAACTGCGTTACCGATTTGGTTTGTATCAGGGTAAGAATTTCGTAAAACTCATCCATGGTACCAAACCCGCCGGGCATGATTACAAAGGCATAAGAATATTTTACCAGCAGCACCTTGCGCACAAAAAAGTGTTCGAACGTGATGGATTTGTGCAGGTAGGGGTTTTCGTGCTGCTCATGCGGCAATACAATGTTGCAACCAATAGAGGCGCCACCGTTTTCGTAAGCGCCGCGGTTGGCCGCTTCCATAATACCCGGGCCGCCACCGGTTATGGTGGTCATGCCCAGCATGGCAATGCGTTTTCCGAATTCGTATGCTGCGGTATAGTAAGGGTGATCTTCTTTAAACCGGGCGGAACCAAATACAGTAATGCAGGGGCCGGCGAAATGCAGGTTTCTGAAACCTTTAATGAATTGCCAGAAAACTTTAAGTGCAAATTTCAGTTCATATCCTCTGCTTTTGGGTCCCTCCAGGTACACACTCCGCTTGGGAGGAATGATTCTTTTAATGGGGGTCATACGGGGCTAAATTTATTCTGTCCAACAAATGCTCAATCCAATAGCTGTTCTGAAAGTACTAAAACATTCCAAAAAAGGGTAGCACAATTTAGTTGTGCACAGGTAGGGCAATAAATGTTAAAGCGTTTGAAACCGCATATTAAGGGTTCATTTTGTTCTCCACTTCTCATTAACGCCGGTTGTGTATCCGCAACACACCCATTGCATTGATCTGAATGGCTGCAACACCGGCATTATACCTTAAATTGGTCTGTTTTATTTTTACAATTCGTATAACTTGCAGGCATGAAAATAGTTACCTACAACGTAAACGGAATCCGTTCTGCCCTTACCAAAGGATTTGCAGACTGGCTGGCCACGCACCCTGCCGATGTGGTATGTCTTCAGGAAGTAAAAGCGCTGGAGAAGGATGTAGACATGAAAGTGTTTAACGATCTTGGCTACAGTGTATACTGGTTTGCCGCGGAGAAAAAAGGATACAGTGGGGTAGCGGTTTTGACCAAAATACAGCCCGACCTGGTAACTACCGGTAACGGTGCTGAGCAAAGCGATCTCGAAGGTCGTGTGCTGCAACTCGACTTTGGTAATGTGCGCCTGATAAATGCGTATTTCCCTTCCGGCACCAGCGGAGACCTGCGCCAGACCTACAAATGCCAGTGGCTGGAAGAGTTTTTTAACCATCTGCAAGAGCTGCGCAAGCAAGGCAAATCGCTGATCATTTGCGGCGATTATAACATTGCACATACCGAAATGGATATTCACGATCCTAAAGGAAATAAGAAGTCTTCCGGCTTCCTGCCCGAAGAGCGTGCCTGGATGGACAAGCTTATTGCTGCCGGTTTTGTAGATACTTTCCGGGTGCTGAACAATGCACCGGGGCAGTACAGCTGGTGGAGCCAGCGTTTCCCAACGGTAAGGTTGCAAAACAAAGGCTGGCGTATCGATTACATCAACGTATCGGACGATCTTAAAGACAAGATCAAAGAAGTAGCCATATGGCCCGATGTAAAACACAGCGACCACTGTCCTGTTTTTCTTGATCTCGCGCTTTAATCCTGTTTTATAAACCGACTAATTTTCAAGATCCGGTATGATCATTTATAACGTAACCATTAAGGTAGATCCGAGCATTAATGAGCGCTGGCTGCAGTGGATGAAAACCGAACATATGCCCGAAGTATTGGCCACTGGCTGCTTTCGCGACTGTAAGCTGCTGCATTTGTTTGAGCAGGACGATGCCGAAGGGTTTACTTACGCGGCCCAGTATTTCAGCGATAACGTAGAGAATTATGAGACTTATATCAACGAATATGCACCGCTGCTGAGGCAAAAAGGATTTGATCTTTTTGGCAGCAAATTCGTGGCTTTCCGTACGGTAATGCGGGTAGTATAAAGGGGTGTAAAATATGCAGTGCGCTGAAAAACTGTATTGGCGGGCATAATAAAGAGTGGGAAATGTTAATAATATGTGGAAATGTTTGCCTGTAGCGGTTTTCAGCCAGAAAAAATATTTTTAAAATATTTGGTAATCTGCTAAAAGCCCCTAAATTTGCTGCAACACACACAAATTGTTCACTTAAATAAACACACGCACTATGAACAAAGCTGAATTAATCGACAAGCTGGCAAAAGACGCAGACATTACCAAAACACAAGCTAATGATGCTCTGGATAGCTTTACAAAAGCAGTAACCGATACCCTGAAAAAAGGTGGTAAAGTTACGCTGGTAGGTTTTGGTACTTTCTCTGTTACCAAACGTGCCGCTCGTAACGGTCGTAACCCTCAAACCGGTGCCGTTATCAAAATTAAAGCTAAGAAAGTGGCGAAGTTTAAACCTGGTAAGGCTTTGTCTGATAAAATCTAGTAAGCGATTGAAGCTTATTGAAGGCAGAAAACCACCGGTTTTCTGCTTTTTTTATAATATAAGTGGCTATTGAGTATTTTTTTTACCTTTGCCATCCATTAACTGAAAACAAAAACTGTTCACTAACAAAATTTATCAATCATGGGTAGAGGTGATAAAAGAACCAAGCGCGGTAAGATTTTTAAAGGATCTTTCGGTATTTCCCGCACTCAACGTGCAACCACTCGTAAATCTAGAGCGGTAAACAATAACGTTGCTAAAGCTGAAGTAAAAGCTTAAGACTTTAAAAAAAAGCCCCCGCAGATATCTGCGGGGGCTTTTTTGTGCCTGTTTGTAGCGTATTAAGGGGCCAGGCGTTCCTTCCTCCAGTTTCCGTTTTCTTCTTTTACATACACAATACGATCGTGCAGGCGGCTGGCCCGGCCCTGCCAGAACTCTACACGCGTAGGGCTTACCCGGTAGCCACCCCAATGACCAGGCCGCGGAACGTTGCCATCCGGGTATTGCTGGTGCAGCTCCTGCTCCCGTTGTTCGAGTACCGAGCGGCTGCTGATCACCCGGCTTTGCGGCGATGCCCACGCCCCCACACGGCTACTGGCCGGCCGGCTGTTAAAATATTCGTCAGATTCTGTTTCGGTTGCTTTGGTTACGGTGCCTTCTATACGCACCTGGCGCTCCAGTTCTTTCCAAAAAAAGGTAAGCGCAGCATAGGGCCGCTGTTGCAGTTCCTGCCCCTTATTGCTCTCGTAATTGGTAAAGAAGAGGAATCCCTTTTCGTCAAACCCTTTGAGCAATACAATACGGCCATGTGGCTTGCCTGCCGCATCAACGGTTGATAACGTCATCGCGTTAGGCTCGCTGGCTTCGCTTTTCAGCACTTCATCAAACCAGCGTTGAAACTGATCGAAAGGATTGGCAGCCGTATCGTTTTCGGTTAAGCTGGTCTTGATATAATCCTGGCGTATGCCTGCTATGTTGTGCGCGCTCATATTGATGATTTGCGAACAAAATTACATGCTTTTGCGGCGCCGATTCATGATGTGCATCAGTATGGGCATAAAAAAAACAACCTGACCGGAGCGATGCGTCCCGCATTGACGGGACAGGCTCTGTCAGGTTGTTTTGGAAAAGGATCTGCGGTAGACCTACAACTGGTAAGTACGGATAAACTGGATCGCTTTTTCGATATCGTCGTGTACAATACGGTCTTTTTCCATAAACGGCACTTCTTTGCGGAAGGCTTCGTACATCTTTTGCAGGTAAGGAGACGTTTTTAACGGCTGGCGGAAATCCAGCGCCTGAGCAGCGTTGAGCAATTCGATAGCCAGTACGCGCTCGGTGTTTAACACCACCAGGCGGCATTTGGTAGCGGCATTGGCGCCCATGCTCACATGGTCTTCCTGGCCATTGCTACTCACAATACTGTCTACAGAAGCAGGTGTGCACAATTGCTTGCTTTGGCTTACAATAGCTGCCGCGGCGTATTGGGCAATCATAAGACCGCTATCCAGGCCCGGGCGGGCTACCAGGAAGGCCGGCAGGTTGCGTTGTCCGCTAATGAGCAAATAGGTACGGCGTTCGGAGATGCTGCCAATCTCGGCCATGGCAATGGCCAGGAAATCGAGCACCAGCGCCAGCGGCTGACCGTGGAAGTTGCCCCCACTGAAAATGCCATCGGCTTCGGGCACCACAATCGGGTTGTCGGTTACCGCGTTAATCTCGGTTTCTACCACACGGGTTACGTGGTCTACCGTGTCTTTAGAAGCGCCATGCACTTGCGGTACGCAACGGAAAGAGTAGGGGTCCTGCACCTGCTCTTTTTTGCGGTCGGCAATTTCGGAGCCTTCCAGCAGTTTCAGAATGTTTTGCGCAGTGCTTACTTGTCCGTTGTGTGGGCGAATGGTGTGGATATAAGGCAGGAAAGGTTCTCTTTTACCATCAAATCCATCGAGGCTCAGGGCGCAAATCACATCGGCCCATTGCAACAGGCGTTGCGATTGCATCAGGTTCCAGCTGGCATAACTGCTCATAAACTGGGTACCGTTCAGCAAAGCCAGGCCTTCTTTCGATTGCAGTTTCAGGGGTTCCCATCCTTTTGCTTTCAGTACTTCGGCAGCGTCTTTAACCTCACCGTTTACCCGCACTTTGCCTTTGCCCAGCAGGGGCAGGCACATATGCGCCAGCGGGGCCAGATCGCCGCTCGCACCCAGTGAGCCTTGCTCGTACACCACCGGTAATACATCGTGGTTGTAGAAATCTACCAGGCGCTGAATGGTGCTTACGGCTATACCGCTGTAGCCCAGCGAAAGCCCTTTGATTTTGAGGAGCAGCATAAGGCGCACAATTTCGTCGGGCACCATATTACCGGTACCGCAACTGTGGCTCAGTACCAGGTTTTCCTGGAGCTGCTCAATATCTGCTTTTTCGATCTTTACATTGCACAGCGAACCAAAACCCGTGTTGATGCCATAAAACACACTATCAGGATTGCTCACTTTATTGTCCAGGAACTGGCGGCATGCCGCTACTTTTTCCAGGTCTGCTGCTGCTACGGCTATTTTTTGACCGCTGCGGGCTATTTCGGCCAGCTGGCCTATGCTTAATTGCTGAATCGTAAGGGTAGAATGATCCATAACGTTTTAACTCATTTTTTAAACGGTCCAAAATTAATTCTTCGGGGGCATTCCGGCGCTTTATTTATTGCCAGGCCCATTTATAGCGGTTATTTATTATATTTGGTTAACCAAAGAAACCACTCCCTATGCAAAACTCTGTAAAGGGCTTGCAACAGCGTAAACGCCCTCCCGGTCATACGCCCGCTGCTTTTTTCCCCGGAAAGCCCGTTATCCAGCCCAAATTGGAGATCAATTCCCCAGACGATAGTTATGAACGCGAAGCCGATGCAGTAACCGATCATGCGCTTTCTGCCGCGCCCGCCTATGCGGCAAAAGGAAACCAGCCTTCGGGTATGGTGCAGCGCAAAGCAGGGCTACCCGGCACGGGCGTTAAAGCCAGTCCGGCGCTGAATGGTTATGTGCAGTCGCTACCGGGTTCGGGCATGCCCTTATCGCAAAGTACGCAACAGTTTTTTGGCCGCAGAATGGGGTATGATTTTAGTGATGTGCGGGTGCATACCGATGAGTCTGCGGCAGAATCTGCCCAGTCTATCCATGCCAAAGCTTATACTTCCGGCGACCATATTGTATTTAACCGCGACCGTTATGATCCTTCCAGCGCTGATGGGCAAAGATTGCTGGCGCATGAAATGGCGCACGTAACGCAGCAAAACCCGGCACGCATACAACCGCAAACCGATATTGGTATGTCGGTAAGCCACCATGTATCTGACGCGCCATACGGGTGGGATTCCAATTACAGTCTCGAAATAACGGATACCGAAGCCACCATTACCATTAATGTGCTGGTTAACCCCGATGCAGGGGTAACCGCCGCACAGGTAGCCACTGTGCAACGGCAAACCGAGCTTGAGTTTATGCGTTACTGGGATCATAGGTTTACGCTTACCGGGCCAGATGGCAATGAACTGCAACTGCGGGTAAACCTTACGTTTGATGCAACTGCGGCGGCAGACCTTACCGTGGCATTGCACGCCGGAGACGGCAGAGACGATTTGTCTAACTGGTTTGTTGCCGGAGATGCCACCACGCGTGCGCATGAACTGGGGCACCAGCTGGGGCTTAAAGACGAATATATAGATGCAGCTGCACCCAGCCGCAGCACTGCCGCAGGGCCAGGTGTGTTTACCGATAATTCCATTATGGGCAACTATTACGACGAAGGCATTCCAAATGCTGATGTGCGTATGCGCCACGGCGACCAGCTGGCAGCAGATATTTCTTCTGCATCCGGTATCAATTTTACAGCAGGCTGGAGCGATACCTATATCGTGCGCAGGGGCGATAACCTTTCGTGGATATCGCGCCGCATTTATGGTACCGAAGCCCGCTGGAGAGAGATCTTTAACCTGAACCGTGGCATTATCAGAGATCCGAACCTGATCTTTCCCGGCCAGGAATTACAATTGCCTCCAAGATAAACGCGGCATATGTTTAACAAGCGGATATGGCGATGGTTAATGGCGTGCTGTTTAGCGCTTGGCCTGTTACCCGTTTTATTATCCGCACAATCTTTACCCGTGAAAACAGGAACCTTACATTATGAAACCGGAAATGCCCACTTCCACGGCAAAACCATCTTTATCGTTACCGATACCGGTGGTGCCAGTCTTTCGTTTGAGCGGGGTATGAAACAGGAGCGTTACGAAGGCCATATTGGCGCTAAAGACCTGGAGCAACTGTTTAGCAAAACCTACGATCTGATGCAGAGCCCACCAGTGTTTGCACAGCGGAGCGGTAAGCCGGATGAGTCGCGTACCCAACTGCAATGGACGCAGGGCGAATTGTCTAAAGAACTCGTGTTCTGGAGCGGAGAGCGGTTTAATGCCGCCGCGCTGAATGAACTGATTCAATTGCTGGAGCAGCAGATTAAAAAAATATCGGGCGGCAAAGTAAAATATTGAAATGTGATATAACTGAAGCTACAGTCGCACTGTTGCTTAATATCTGTACCTCACCGAAAACGCGGTGTAACCGTTTTCGGTCGGCTTTTTGGGTTACTTTTTTTTCGCGAAAAAAGTAACGGAAAGATGATAGGAGAATGATGTGGCGCATGCAGAATATGAGGCTGCATTATGTCTCGTGGTTCGGGTTTGAAACGGTTATCGAGATGTGAAGAATATACGCTATAACCTCTAAATAATTGTCAGGTAATCCTGTAAATGACCAGTATGCAACAAACCATGTCTCCCAACGGAACTTATGTGGGCCAACCCGCCCCTCCGGCTACCGATCTGTTTATCCAGCCCAAGCTGGAGATTAACGAACCTGGCGACAGGTACGAGCAGGAGGCCGATCGTGTGGCCGACCAGGTGATGGATAATTCCGGTTCTTTTTTCAGTTTTCCGCAGGTAAAACCTTCTTCGGGTGCAGAGGGTATGATACAACGCGATGTAGTAGACATGCCACCACTAACCGTAACAGCGCGCAACCGGGGTGTAGAAGATACTTTTAGCGACCTGAGCAGCCTCAGAGGCGCCGGGGCAGGTACGGGAGGTATAACGATGGCCAGGGGCGATGAGGCGGTTGCGCTTAACTCGCCCGATCCCACAGCTGCGTTGCCCTACACCACCTCGGGCTGGAACGGGCAGGATATACTTACCCGCCTGGGGCAATATGATACATTGCCAGGAACCGACAGCGATGCCGTACGTTGCGTGCAAGCTGTAGCCATGGCCAGTTACATCGCCGAAGGGCCACAGGCTACTGCCGATTATATTGGTTCGGTAGCGTTGGAAGGTCTACTGGCCGGAGGCTCCGCACCACGGGCCGCTACCGCCTTGCAGGTGTTGGAACATGTAAAAGACCGGATAACCGACCGCCGGGCCACCTTTGCCGATCTGCACTGGGCCCAGGAGGCAATGCACGATCTTTTTTACGATGATGTGAGTGGTACGCCGGGCTCCGAAATACGATCACGCATTGTAACGGCATTTGACATTAACCGCAATATGCAAGCGCTGAACATCTGGTGCAACAACCCCGCAGAGGTGCTGGCGCAGGCCAATGCTTTGCAGAATGGTGAACAATTGGTGGTAACCACCTGGAATGTGGTGTTTAACTCCACCTTTGACCAGCTGGAAGAAGATGGGGTAGCCACCTCCGATAATATGCTGGTAAATGTAAATGGCCGGCAGGTGAGGATGCGCCGTATTGATGCATCTACCCGGCCCGATCATAGCCGCATAGATCTTGTACGCGACCACCAGGGCGGGCACCAGTTGTTGGTGCTTAAAGACTCCGCTACAGGGCAATTACGGTCGTACGAACCAGAAGTAACCAACACCGGCAGGCACCTTGAGGACCTGGCTGCAGATGGCAGCAATTTCACCTCTTACTTCAACGATCTGCCAGATGTGGGCATTTACAATTACATAGAAATACTGGGCAAGATAACCCCGCGCAATGCCAGCGATTTTGACTTGTCGGGCAGGTATTTCCCCAGCGAATTATAGCTGTATTGTTTAAACCAGATATCATGAGAAGTTCCGAATCCATACGCCGCATAAATACAACATCGCCACCGCCACATTTTTTTACTGCCGGAGATAAATTTCCGGTAAGTAAAACGGGTGATGCTTACGAGCAGGAAGCCACTAAAATTGCTTCCGGCGCTGTAAACGGGCAACAGGCGGCGCCTGCATTAAAAATGGGCCAGCCGGGTGTGAGCCGTGCTGCCAGCGGTGCGGGGCCGCAACAGGTTTCCGCTTCGGCTATTCCGTTCTTCTCGGGCAGCCAACCATTGCCCGCCAGCGCCCGCACTTTTTTTGAACCCGCTTTGCGCAGCGATCTTTCGCGTGTGCAGATCCACAACGATGCCGCCGCCAACGAGTCGGCCCATGCCATGCAGGCCAAAGCCTATACCGTGGGCGATCATATCTTCTTTGGAGCGGGCCGGTACCAGCCCGAAAGCGAAAGCGGCCGCAGGTTGCTGGCGCATGAGTTAACGCATACCGTGCAGCAGCAGGGCAATGCGGGAATGGTGCAGCGCGATGGCGAAGAAGAAACCGGCGAAGGTGGCCCAACTGTTGATTTCTCGGTATTGCCACCCGAACTAAAACTCCGTTTATTCCATTTTGTGCTCAATGCCGATACCAGTCATGTGCAGCTCGACTACCGCACCCGCGGCTTTATGGCAGGCTTGTCTTACCAGTATGGCGATGCCTTGTCGTTTAACACCCGTTTCCGCGATTTTAGCGCCCGCATTGGCTGGACACCCGGCGATAACATCTTCTCCTTAGGTGGCTCGTACGGCCAGTGGAATCTTAGTGCCTCTACGCGCCCCGATCAGGGCCGTTTTAGCCTCGGCCTGCGTTATGGCGCGCCATTGCTGCCATCCTTTGCCAGCATGCAAAACACCTTTACCGCCGGCGGCAATTCACTCACCAATATGGTAGGCGGCCTGCCCTACGGCTTGCAGGACCCTATTGGTTATTACAACATGTACCAGTCCGATATCGAAAACATATCCGAAACGGTAGACCTGGTAGAGCGCATCACCGAATCGGGCCGCAGGCGCATACAATTTGGCGCGGCCTTTAACCTGAGCTACGATCCTACCAACAGACTGGTGGTGGGCTTTACATTGGGTGGCCGTTTTTAAGGTTTTGGGCGGGTTATGCCCGATTGCACCAATCTGGGCTGCTTATCGGTAAGTGCTGCCTGTGGCGGTAGGGTTTCCTGAATCTGGATTGCTGTTATGGAATTACTGGGGTAGCTTTGCCCGTTTACCGCAAATTTGCCCCCTGGCTTAATCAGGAAGTACTCTGGTACACCGCTTATTCTATAATCTTTAGCCACTTTGCTCTCATATCCTTCGGGCAGGCACAACACTACGCCGGGTGCACCCGGTTTTATTTCCCTTTTTAGAATATCGGGGTCATTGCCCATGTATACTTTCAGGATTACAAACGAATCTTTTTCAAACCGGGCCGCCAGTTTCTTTTCGTGCGGCAATTGCATGCGGCAACCCATGCAACCCAGGCTGGTAAAGTTGAGCAGTACGGTTTTGTTCTTGTAATCGCTGAGCGATACGTTTTTTCCGTTCAGGTCCTTTAGTATAAAATCAGGGGCTGGTTGGCCTTTACTCAACGGTTTGTAATACTGTTGTATGGCTATAATTCCGTTTTTTATGCTGGTATCTTTGGTGGTAAGGATAAGTTCGTTGGTCAGGTCTTCTACGCTGGCTGGGTCTCCAAAGCGGTACCTGTCTGTAATAATAGAGCTGAGTACCGCGTCGCGGGTGGCACCTGTGAGATGGTTTTGTGCGAAGCGAAAATAACCTGCGGTATAGTCCGCTCCTTTCTTTTTCTCTCCTGGTTGCTCTTTGTACCGATGCCCCATTACCGCTTTTACATACCTGAGGTATTCGAAATGGTTAACCAGCGCATCGTTGTTTACCGACAATTTTTGGGTAAAAGCAAAATAGGTAGCTGATGGCTCATATTTTTTACGTGCGCTGTCTGTCGTTTCCGTTTGGCTGTTCATGGCATCTTGCCCTGCCCGGAAACTGGTGTACCCCATCTTATCTTTGGCAGCACCGTATATGTAAGTGGCAGCCTTGTATTGCATATATTCGGGCGTAAGGTAAAACCGGGAGAGATTCCAGAAGCGGGTAAACCTATCAAAAGCCACCAGGAAGTTAAGTTTCAGGTTGCACAGTGCGTCTACATGCCGCGCATAGTTTTCTGCACTTTGGCTTTGCATTACGCCCTGGTTCTCAACCGAGAGGCTAAACATGTCGAAATGTTTGCGTTCGAAAAATTCAAAAATAAGCTTGCCGGTATTGTTGCCTGTATAATTGAGCAGGTTTATACCAAATTGCCTGGGTTTAAGGGTTATATTGATTGAATCGCCGGGTTCTACAAAAAAGTCGAAACCCAATTCGTCATCGGAGCTGCTTACAGAATATTGTAAAGGTGTGGTAAGGTTGGTTTGAAACCGGTAAATACCATCTGCCGAGCCGGGCACCCGGATTTTGAATAAACCCTGGGTGCTGGCGTATAAAGGAGCAAGTTCCAGTGCCTCCGGGCTGGAATCTTTGAGCCTGAAATTGATCTGGGTTGGCGTAGCTTTTGAAGCTACCGCGAACAATAAGAGCGGGAGGAAGGTTGATATGGCTTTCATGCGTTTAAATTACAAATTTAGTAATAGAAAATGAGGACGCTATAAATTATTGTTTTCGCTTAACCGAAAGCATGGCAGAACTGTTATCTTTGCACACTATGGAACTGATTCAGCAACAACTGGAACAATACAGATCGGAGATCGACGCTTTTACGCCTGCCAGTGCAGACGAACTGGAGCAATACCGTATTCGCTTTTTGGGTACCAAAGGTATCGTGAAGGCCATTTTCGGTGAAATGAAGAATGTGCCCAACGACCAGAAGAAAGCTTTTGGACAGGTGCTGAACGAATTCAAACAACTGGCCGAAGGCAAATTTGAAGCGTTTAAACACCTGCAGCAGAATGGCAAACAGGTACAGGCCGTAGCAGAAGATCTGACCCTGCCCGGCGAGCCTACGCCCATCGGCAGCCGTCACCCGATAAGCATCGTGCGCAACCAGATCATTTCCATCTTCAGCAAAATCGGTTTTACCGTAGCCGAAGGGCCGGAGATTGAAGACGACTGGCACAACTTTACTGCATTAAACCTGCCCGATAACCACCCTGCTAGAGATATGCAGGATACTTTTTACATCTCGCAAGACCCTGCGGTGCTGCTGCGTACCCAAACCTCCAGTGTGCAGGTAAGGGTTATGGAAGAGGGCGTATTGCCCATTCGCCAGGTGTTTCCCGGCCGCGTGTTCCGCAACGAAACCGTAAGCGCCCGTGCACACTGCTTTTTTCACCAGGTAGAAGGATTGTATATCGATACAAACGTATCGTTTGCCGATCTGAAACAGGTGCTCTATCATTTTGTAACCGAAATGTTTGGTCCCGAAACCCAGGTGCGCTTCCGCCCGTCTTACTTTCCGTTTACCGAGCCTAGCGCCGAGATGGATGTGAGCTGCTTTATTTGCGGTGGTAAAGGTTGCAATGTGTGCAAGCATACCGGCTGGGTAGAGATACTGGGTTGTGGTATGGTGCATCCGAATGTGCTGAGCAACTGCGGCATCGATCCCGAAGTATACACCGGATTTGCTTTTGGTATGGGTATCGAGCGCATTACCATGATGAAATACGGCATTAAAGACCTGCGGCTGTTTAGCGAAAACGATGTGCGTTTTCTGCGGCAGTTCGAGGGGGTAATGGAATAAATATCCCCGCTTTTAAGTAATTGTAATCTGATCATTCTTAACGCGTCAATCACACATGATTCTTGTTACCGGAGGTACTGGTTTGCTGGGCGGTCACCTGTTGAAAAAACTGGTGAGCGAAGGTGTGCCGGTAAGAGCTGTGCACCGCGGCCATTTTCCCGAATGGATGGGTACCGAAGTGCGGGAACAGGTAGAATGGGTGAAAGGCGATATACTGGATGTAATAGACCTGGAAACCATTTTTGAGGGCATTACAGAAGTGTACCACTGCGCGGGCTATGTTTCTTTCGATCCTAAGCATAAGCGGCGCATGCTGCACCTCAACCGCGAGGGTACAGCTAATATTGTGAACTTTTGCCTGGATTTTGGCGTGCGTAAACTGGTGCATGTGAGCTCTATTGCCGCATTGGGCCGGGCTAAGGACGGATTGAAACTGGATGAAAAAACCGAGTGGGAAGAAAGCAAACAAAACTCGGGTTATGCAGTAAGCAAATACCTGGGCGAGATAGAAGTATGGCGCGGCGTGGCCGAAGGGTTGAATGCTGTGATCGTAAACCCTGCTATTATTCTGGGCCCTGGCAATTATGAGCAAAGCTCTGCCAAGCTGATGAAAAAAGTGGCAGAAGGTTTTCCGTGGTATACCACAGGTACCAATGGCTTTGTAGATGTAGATGATGTAACGGAAGCGATGGTGCAGTTGATGGAAAGTGATATCCGAGGTGAACGTTTTGTAGTATCGGGCGGCAATTTTACATACCAGGAAGTGCTTAGGGCTATGGCCCAGGCATTGGAGGTAAAAGAACCGCACAAGCCTGTAACGCCGTTCCTGTCTAACGTAATCTGGCGGCTGGAGAAAATCAGAAGCTGGATGTCGGGTTCCGATCCGCTGATCACCAAAGAGACTACCCGCACCGCATTAATGCACTGCTATTATAACAACGATAAATTGCTGAACCGCTTACCTGAATTTAGTTATACGCCACTGCTACAAACCGCGCAAAAGATGGCGCACCATTTTAAGAATAAATAGATTAATTAGTCATAGAGAAGAAAGCAGTCCAACGGGCTGCTTTCTTTGTTTTAAAGATGTCATGCTGCACCCGCCTGTCCCCACCCTTCGGGGACACAGGAGGCGAAGCAGCATCTCTCTCGTTGAGGCTGGTTGCAGAATGACTTCATAAAAAAGGAGTCTCCGTTGGGAGACTCCTTTTTGCACATACTTATTTGTCTTTAACCTTTTCCCAGATTTCAGGAATGCGTTTAATAAAGTTCAGCTCTTTCATTTTCTCACGGGCATCTTCTACCGGGCTGCCAAAGTATTTTTTACCGCCCTCGATAGAGGAGGGTACACCGCTTTGTGCAAATACAATAGCGCCTTTGCCAATCACGAGGTCTTTGCTTACACCAACCTGCCCCCAGAGAATAACTTCGTCTTCGATAATGGCTTTGCCACCAATGCCTACCTGCGCAGCAAACAAACAGTTTTTGCCAATTACCGCACCGTGACCTATGTGAATATGGTTGTCGAATTTAGTGCCTTGCCCGATAATGGTATCGCCGCTTACTCCTTTATCGATGGTGCAACCCGCGCCAATTTCTACATTGTCGTGAATCACCACACGGCCGCAGCTTTCCATTTTATCGTAAATGCATTCACGGTCTTTGCGTGTTTTAAAATAAAACGCATCGGCACCAATTACAGTGCCTGCATGAATGATTACGTTATCGCCAATCACACTGTAGTCGTAGATGGTAACGTTGGGATGAATGATACAGTTCTTACCAATGCGCACATGATGGCCTACAAATACATTGGGTTGCAGCACGGTGCCTTCACCAATTACAGCAGTGTCGCTTACTGCTGCGGTTGCAGCAACAAATGGTCGGAAGTGCTTCACCAATTTCACATATGCTTCAAAAGGATCGTTGCAAATGAGCAAAGTCTTTCCTTCGGGGCATGCGGTAGCTTTATTAATTAAAATAATTGTAGCCGCACTTGTTAAACTTTTCTGGTAATATTTTTCGTTATCGACAAATGTGATGTCGCCCGCTTCAACTTTGTGAATTTCATTTAGGCCGGTTGCCTCCTGGGCTGTATTGCCCGCCAACTCTGCGTTTACAAACGAAGCGATCCATTGTACCGAAACCGGTTTTTCAAATTTCATGATGCAGGAATTGTATGATGGCACAAATGTACGATACAGATTAACGTGAATGAAGTGTGAAACATTTTAGTGTGCCATAAAAAAACTGATAGTAAAATTTTGCAATGAAAAAATTGAAGACTAAATTTGTTATAGTTCTTAAAGAGAGTTATCCACATTTTGTGGTCGGTGTGAATAAAAATTGAAATACATTTTTTACTTCGTGCGAAAAATCTCTTTAATATTGTTCAAGGTAAGCATACTTACTAACCCATATACTAAGTCCGGTTGCATTCGTAATCGGGCTTTTTTTGTGCCCTGTATTTTACGGTTGCACTGCATCGCCGGCGCGGATCTTAAGCCGCACAGATTTAGCCCACTCAATAATTTTCTGCTTATCGGTTTCGCTTAGCTTTGCTTCTTTATGCAGAAGGGTGTAAGAACCCAGCGGCATTTCGTTTTGCTGAATTACTTCTATCACCTCTTCCATTTTATGATCGGCTTTTTTAGCGTCATAATTTTTGAATGCAGAGAAGTTGAGGTGATGGCGTCCTTCGTCGATATGGCTTTGCAACCACCAGCCCACAGGTTGTACATTAAAGTACCACGGATATGCCGGTTCGTTACTGTGACAATCGTAGCAAGCGGTTTTTAAAATGCTTTTTACATCGTCGGGTGTAGTGTATAAAACAGAAACATCGCCGGAAGTATCGTTCGTTGTAATTTTATCGGGACGAATAATCTGGATCAAAGCCAGCAGCGCTACCAGAATAAAAATGATTCGTTTGAGCATGAGAAAGTAATTTGTGGGGGCAAACTAACGTAATTCAGTAGTTTTTTCAAAAGCATGCCGCAGTATTTTATTGTTTACAAACCATTCCAGGTGCTTTCGCAGTTCAGTAAAGAAGGCGATAAAGCTACGCTGGCCGATGTATATACCTTTCCTAAAGATGTATACCCGGTGGGCCGCCTCGACTATGACAGCGAAGGCTTGCTGATCCTTACCAACGATACCCAACTCAACCATCGCCTGCTTGATCCGGCGCATGGGCATGAGCGCGAATACTGGGTGCAGGTAGAGGGCGCTCCGGGGCCAGATGCGCTGCTGCAATTATCGAAAGGGGTAGACATTAGCATTAATGGCAAAACGCATCGTACGCGGCCCGCAAAGGCGCAATTGCTAACCAATCCGGTGGTACACGACCGCAACCCTCCTATACGCTACCGCGCCAATATTCCCGCTATCTGGATAAGCCTGTCGTTAAAAGAAGGAAAGAACAGGCAGGTGCGCCGCATGACCGCCAAAGTGGGTTTCCCTACCTTGCGGCTTATACGCTACCGCATGGAGCGGCTTACCTTGCAGGATATGAAACCGGGCGAAGTAAGAGAACTCTCCGAAGCGGAGATTAAAGCGTTGCTGTTTAAATGATACTCGTGTGGGTCAATCCGCTCTATATTTTTGTCATACTGCCTCGTAGGGAGCAGTATCTTTTTACAAAGAGATGCTGCTTTCGCTAGTGCCTCGCTCCGCAGGGCGACATCTTATACCATAAAACAAGAAAGCCGGAACAATTGTTCCGGCTTTCTTGTAAACACGTAAACTTTTTAAAACTTAACTGGCACTGCCACAGCGGTTTGATCCCATTCCAGTTTTACAGAATCTGGTTTGGCGGCTATGGTAAATTTTTCCTGTACTGCAGGCAGGTTTTGTGTAGGCACTTTTACTTCCAGTACATTTTTGTCTTTAATTTTTTCGTAATCATAAGCGCCCCATTGTTTGAGTTGCTTGTTAAGGATTACCGTCCATTCGGTTTTGTTGGGAATGGTAAACAAGGTATAAGTGCCTGCTTTTACCGGTTGCCCGCCAAATATGCAGTCTTTTTTGAAGGTAATTTCGGTGGCTTCATTGGCCCCGGTGCGCCATACTTCGCCATAAGGCACCAGTTCGCCAAAAATGACCCTTCCACGTTTGGAGGGTTGGCCATAGTTGACCTCAAAGTTTTTTTCTTTCGCTTTTATACGCGGGCTCTTCGGTGGCTGCTGTGCAAAAACGAAACTCACCGTAAGCAAGAGGACAGTGAGGGTAGTCAGGATCCGTTTCATAAAAAATAGAGTTGGGGTGGTGGTTAATGTTTTGAAAGGTAAAGAAATCCGGTGTGAAAAAAATGTTAATGCTTGGGTGGTGGGAAAGGTGGTCTTCGAAACTTCGACAAAGCCTGTCCCGCCCATGCGGGGCTCAGTTGCCGAAGCTCAGGCACCGGTACACTGAAGGTGAAAGGTGAGCGGTGAAAAGTGAAAGGGCGCGCAGCTCCTGCCAGGTGTAGATGGTGAGTGATCTTTTCATGGAACTTGGCAGGAAAAAGAAATCCCCGTCGCCAGGAATGGAAACGGGGATCAGGCTGAAGTGCCCGAGTACTGCATCTTTATTACATCACCATCTCGAAAATGTGCAGCGGAAAAATAGCAAGCTGCTGACGAATCTGGTGGTTGTTACTATTGTTGTTTACCGAAGGTGGCGATGGTGGTGTAGGCACCTCGTCTGGTAAATGATCGTTGTAGTCGGTCTCCTCTTCTTGCTGATGGTAGATTTTACGGGTACTATCATCGGGCAGGGTGGTGGCTTTGAGGCCATCTGCCGTCATGCGGAACATAACCGGGCGCATGTTGTTTTGCAGCTCCCTTTTGTCTTCATAACCAAAATAGTCTTCATCACTGGTATAGCCTTCTACTTCTGGTGAGATGGTCACCATCCGGTTTAGAGGCACTTTAATAAACACTTTTACATTCTGGTTGCGCCAGGGAATAACCGAAGCCAGGGTAAACGCGTTGCTCAGGCGAAGGGTGCTGTCGGTAAAGTTCCAGCTGTAGATGAGCTTATCGGCATTGGCCGCGGCCTGCACCCTGCTAATGCCCTGTGCGGATCGAATCATGTCCATCTGGAAACTGGAATCCTGTGCGGGCAGAAAATGTACTTCTACATCGGCAATCATCAGCGAGTCGTCCATATTAAAGAACATATCGTCTGTTTTGGCCCAGCGCCATGACCACCCTCTGCGCAGGTCTTCTGCATCTACCTCATTCATCACCACATTCAACGATCTGCCTGCGGGCACCTGAAGTATTACATTCTCCTTCGCTTTTTTGCGGTAACGGAAAGACTGTCCGAACTCTATACCTGTATAAGCAGCGGCGGCGAGCGAAAGGATCCACAGGGCCAGCAGCATGGTGTTAAATGTGCGGATGCTTTGTTTGTAGCCCATCAGGCGGCGAATCAGGTTAATGGTAATACCCATCAACGGAATTGCAATGAGGAGTATACCGCTTACAAACAAGAGGTTGCTTTTCCAGGCATCTTCAAAGATCATGGTTTTTAAAGGCGGGAAGGTGAGCCAGCCGGCAAAGAGGCCCAATGTGCTCATAAGCAATCCTACCAGCAGCAGCAATGCGCATGCGATGATAAAGAAACCCACTACTTTGAATCCGATGCGTACCAGTTTGGAAATAACTTCTCCAATGCCGGTCATGCGCCTGGGCGCAAAACCTGTTTTGCCTTCGGAATAAGACTTAATGCTTTCGATGTTAACGTTTTGTCCGCGCATTTCCAGTTTTTCGGCGGTGGTACCGGCCTCTGGTGTAATGAGCCATACAATGATATAAGCGATAAACCCGGTGCCGCCTGCAAACATAAGGATGGCTACTAAAAGACGGATGATCATCGGATCCATATTCAGGTAATGCGCCAGGCCACTGCACACACCACCCACCCATTGGTCGTCGGGATCGCGGAAAAACTTGCGGTGTTTGGTTTTATAGTAGGCAGGGTCGGGATTGTAAGCCGCAGACCCACTGGTTTTTTGCTGTTGCGATTGGGATGCACCCGGTGCCGGTTCGTCATCGTCCATCTCTTCGGGCTCGCCCAACTGACGTACAATGTCCTGCACATGACTGTCGGTAATGCACCCTGCACCTTTTTCCAGCTGCCGGTTAAAGAGCTCGGCGATACGGTTTTCGATATCCTGCAGAATCTCGTCTTTGCCTTCTTCACGGGCAAAGTGCTGCTGCAGGCGATCGAGGTATTGTTTCAGCGTATCGTATGCCGAATCTTCGATAGGAATAACCCTGCCGGAAAGATTGATGTTGATGATACGTTTCATAATATAGTGTTTAGTTGGGTAGTCAGTTAAAAGGTTGATCGGGCTAGTGCTTTTTCTGGCTGAAATAGTCTTTCAGATCCTTACTCATTTTTTCGGTCCTGTTTTTCAGTTCGCTCATTTCCGATTGTACATTTTTCTTGAGCTGGTTTACATCCAGTGGTTCGCCGTATTTCATAGCCCGCATCTCTTCTGGCGTAGACGCTTCGGGTATAATAATCCAGGCAATGATGTAGATGAGCAGACCGGAACCGAAGCCCAGGAAGGCCAGCAGGAACACCAGGCGCGGAATGATAGGATCTATATCGAAGTAGTTAGAAAGACCACTACATACACCACCCAGCATTTTTTTCTCACGGTCGCGGAACAGCCTGCGGCGTACAGGTTTGTATATGATCACTTCCTGTTGGGCGCTGGCCTGGTAACGCGTGCCCTGGTCAGATGCCAGATCATCCACATCGCCCAGCGTAGCAATTACCTTTTCTACGTCTTCGAGGTCTATCACATTGTCGCCGCTGTTGATGCGGGCCTGGAATAGTTCGGCAATACGGTTTTCGATATCCTGCAGAATTTCGTCTTTACCAGGTTCCCCGTTGTAAAAGGTCTCCAGTTTTTTGAGGTAGCTTCTGAGGCGTTCGTAGGCATTGTCTTCGATAGGAATAATGCGTCCGGCTATGGTGATTTGAATGATGCGTTGCATGATGAACAGTATTTAAATGATGTTAGTATGTTGGTTAATCGTGGTTACGGCATCGGCGAGTTCGGTCCAGGTGCTGTGCAGTTCGTTGTAAAACTGTTCGCCTTTCCCGGTTAGGGAGTAGTACTTGCGGGGTGGCCCCGAACTGCTCTCTACCCATTTATAGGTAAGAATCTCGGCGTTTTTAAGGCGGGTAAGGAGTGGGTACAGGGTACCTTCCAATACAATAAGCCGCGCTGCCTTCATTTTTTCGATAATGTCGGATGGGTAGGCTTCTCCGCTTTGTTTGATAATAGCTAGTATGCAGTACTCCAGGATGCCCTTCTTCATTTGCGACTGAGTGTTTTCGATATTCATGATCCCGGGTTTTAAAATTGATTAGTTATGTATTTCGAATTCAAAGATAGGACTTTGACAGTACCTTGCAATGCATAATACTATGGATGGTAAAGTTGAGGGCTATGCCTATAACCGGAATGTTGATTTATAATATTGATTATCATTTATTTATGAATTTATTTCTACAAATAAAAAAATTTAATTTTTTTAGGATGAGTGGTAAACGGCAATCGTTAATGTGGATTTAACAAAAAATTGAGAGCCTTTTTAAACAGAAACGCATTGTATTCGCTATTTTTGCGAAACATGAAACGCTGGATTTCCATATTCTTATTGTGTATCCTCACCACCCAGATGCTGCCTATCGAGGCCGTGGGCCGGATCCTGTTTAAGGGTCTGATGGTAGAGGAAGTACACGATTGCGGAAACTCCGGTATTAAAGAGATCAAGATCAAAGAAGTGAAAACCGTTTCTTTCTTTGATATGTTTGGTCCCGAAGAAATGGCTTCTACTGACGCAAACGATTTATACACCCGCTGGACGGACAGGTTGCCCCATGCTCCGCTGGTAGAAATCGATTCCCCCCCTCCTAACCTGGCGTAATGTTAGCTGGCAGCATTGCCGGCATTCGGACAGGTTTTACTTATTTGTATCATACATAGTTGTGCATATGCCCTTTGCTGCCTTTGCGGCCCAAAGTGTGTATTGAATCTATTGTAAACAAACGGCCTTAGCGGCGTCTGCTTTGTTCCTGCCCGAAGTGTATCTCCCCAAGATTTTTATTTAACCCAGGTACGCATTACCTGTGGTATCGCATTCGTGACGGTTATTTTCAAAAAGAACATTTTATGCAAGCGCAACAAGATAGGCCCGGAATTTTCGGGAACGTAAAAGGAGACCTCGGTGCAGGCCTCGTGGTATTTTTAATTGCAGTGCCTTTATGCCTGGGTATTGCCCTGGCATCTGGCGCACCACTGTTTTCGGGTATCGTATCTGGTATTATAGGCGGTATCGTAGTAGGTATGCTCAGTAAATCGCAGGTAAGTGTAAGCGGCCCTGCAGCTGGTCTTACCGCTATTGTGCTGGCAGCGGTTACCGAACTCAAAGCCTTCGACATTTTTTTATGCGCCGTAGTTATAGCCGGTCTTATCCAGTTGGTGCTGGGTATTATTCGTGCAGGTGCGGTGTCTAACTATTTTCCCAGCAATGTAATTGAAGGTATGCTGGCGGCCATTGGTATCATTATTATCCTTAAGCAGATTCCACATGCTTTTGGTTTTGATAAGGACAATGAAGGCGATTTCTTTTTTGTAGAAGCTGCGGGTAACAATACCTTTTCTTCTATCATAGAGAGCATCAACTTCATTCATCCGGGCGCCATTATTATTGCGGTGGTTTCCATTGGGCTGCTGCTGCTGTGGGAGCGTCCGTTTATGAAACGGTTCCGCATGGTGCCGGGCGCCCTGGTAGCGGTATTGGCCGGTGTAGCCGTTAACCAGTTGTTTGTGCTCACGGGTTCGCCCCTGGCCATTCAGCAGGCACATATGGTGAGTCTGCCTATTCCCAACAACGTAAACGATTTTATAGGCCAGTTTACTACGCCTAACCTGCAAGGCTTTGCCAATCCCAAAGTATGGCAGATTGGTGCGGTTATCGCCATTGTAGGCTCTATCGAAACCCTGCTTTGTATCGAAGCCTCCGACAAGCTGGACCCGTTAAAAAGGTATACCTCTACCAACCGTGAGTTACGTGCACAGGGTATTGGTAATATGCTGAGCGGTTTCCTGGGTGGCTTGCCTATGACCTCGGTAATTGTACGTTCGTCTGCCAACATCAACTCTGGCGGACGCACCAAAATGTCGGCTATTTTTCACGGTGTGCTGTTGCTGGTTTGTGCCGCGCTTATTCCCGGATTGCTCAACATGATTCCGCTGGCTTCGCTGGCTGCGATCCTCATCATGACCGGTTACAAGCTGTGCAAGCCTGCGGTATTCAAACACATGTGGAAAGAGGGTGGCATTACCCAGTTTATTCCGTTTATCGTAACCGTAGTAGCAGTGGTATTTACCGATCTGCTCAAAGGTGTAGCGCTGGGTATGGCGGTGAGCATTTTCTTTATCCTGAAGGAAAACATGAAAGTGTCTTACTTCTACCAACGCTCCAGCTACCAGAACGGCGATATTATTAAACTGAGCCTGGCCCAGGAAGTATCGTTCCTGAACAAAGCTTCTATTAAGAGTACGCTGGAAAACCTGCCCGAAAACAGTATTGTGATTATAGACGCGAGCAACACCTCGTACATCGACTTTGATGTGCTCGATATTATAAAAGAGTTTAAAGATGTAAAAGCTGCGCAAAAGGGTATACGGCTTTCGTTGCTTGGGTTTAAAAACGCCTATAATGTAGAGAACACCGAGCACACGATTACCATTCAATCGAACCTGATTTCGGGAACGGAACAACCTACCCGCACCAAGGGTAACCAGGACAAATTATTGAAACAACTGACGAAAGTTTAAAAACAAGAACAACATGAGAACGCATAAAGAATTAACAAGACAGACCCTTACGCCTTTAAAGGCCATTGATATATTGAAGGAAGGCAACTTCCGATTTGTAACCGCGCTGAACCTGGATCACGATCACCTGCAACTGATCAACGAAACCAAAGACGGGCAGTGGCCTTACGCAGCCATTGTAAGCTGTATGGATAGCCGCACCAGCGCCGAACTGGTTTTTGACCAGGGGCTGGGCGATATTTTCAGCATTCGCCTGGCGGGCAATGTAATCAGCGAGAACGTACTGGGCTCACTGGAATACGCTTGTAAAGTAGCGGGTTCCAAACTCATTGTAGTGCTGGGGCATACCAAATGCGGTGCTATCAAAGGGGCTTGCGATAATGTAGAGATGGGCAACCTTACCGGCTTGCTGCATAAGATACGCCCGGCGGTAGAAGGCGAAAGCACGGTTACAGAAAACCGTACTTCTTCCAATTCGGAATTTGTAAACAAGGTGACGCACCTGCATGTGCAAAATTGTGTGCAGGATGTAATACAAGGCAGCCCCATTTTAAGGGAAATGCTGGACAATGGTGAGATAGGCATAGTAGCCGCTACCTACAATATTGAAACGGGCCAGGTTCACTTTCATGAAGAAGGCCGTTACATTCAGCCAGAAGAAGCCGATAGAACCATGATTGTTAGTTCTAACGGAATAGCACATTAACAACCGCGCTTGCATGTTCAATAACCGTTAGCAATGCTGTGCTGCATTGGCTGACATACCTTTCCTCAGTTCGGGCAACCGGGCTGAGGTTTTTTATGCCTGGTGGGTACGGTTTCTGATCTTTTTGGACGAAAATGTGATGTGGAGGGGTGATTTGGTGTGCAATAATTTTCAGGTTTTAACGATGCATACGACCATTAAACATCATGGCTGATTTCTGTTTAATGAAACAGCGAAAACCGACATTGGCGTAATAAGCCCGTGGTTACTCTGTTTCATTAATTGAATGTACAATCAGTGTACGGATATTGAGTTATGCATGTACTATAAATTTATTTTGAAAATAAAAAATGTGTTTTGGGCTGTTTTTATGTCTCGTTTGGGTGGTTTCTATAGTGCATTAAGAGCAATTTTAGATTGTGATTGCTCCTCATTTATCAGATGCGCACTGCTAAATGGGCGTAATGATCTTATTGGCCAATATGCGGGATGATTTATTGTCGACCCAAAGAAAAAACGACAAGTAAAACCTTTTAAATAACCAACGATTATGACAAGAAATAAAGAAAACAGAAAAATGGTAAGCGCTTTTTGCACGTTTGAAATACCTAACCTCCAACGTCTGAAAGGAGGCACCGGTACCACAGAAATGCGTATCACAGGTGTATGCACCACATATCCCAATGGCGACCATGAAGAATTTACCTATGCAAATCCTTGTGATAGGAAAGGGCTGGGAGAGCCAGACTCATTTGGAGGTGGTCCGCATTGTGGCATGGCACAATTGTCTACAACCATCTAATGTCTCACATTTTAATTTAAAAGTAAAATATGAACAAGCCAAAGAAAATAGACGCTTTTCAATGCTTTACGCTTAACAATATGGATAGGTTAAGAGGAGGGGTTGGCAAAGTTCTTCTTCTGCCTACTGGTCTATCTGAATGTTATCCTAATGGAGACCATTGTGAATATACACAGTTAGGAGATTCTCAAATTTACCCTTTAGATAGTATAGGGGGTGGAGATTGCAGATCGGCTCTGATCCCTAATGTCTAATATCAAAATGTAATGGTGACTATTATTATGCTTGTTTGTAACGGGAGCTGATCATTTTATCAGGCAATAACTCAGGTTAATAGTCACCATTTCCTATTTTTTCATTCTATAAACTTCCGATGGAATATGAAATTACTAAGGTGCATATGTTGGGCATGTTTGCTTTTTGTAGCCTCAAAAGGTTTTGCCCAAGACTATAACTATGTAAAAAATTATTTTCCGAATACCAGTATCGCAAAGTATAAATATTATATAGGTGATTATGATTCGGCATACCGGTATATTATTAAGGCAATGCAGAATGCCCCTTATGTATATGCATACGATTTGTATATACTTGCCAAGAGCGCAAAGCATATACAAGACGATTTTGTGGCATACAGAACCTTAACAAGCGCTATCCAAAAAGGGGCTCCGTTATCTATGATAACTGAAGCAACAGATCCAGATCTGAAATCTATTCTAGCAACTCCCTTTATGATGGACGATTTTAAATTTTCGGATAGTGTATTTAATGCTAAGTTAACTACTGTGTATAAGCCATTGCTGGACTCGGTATTGTATTTCTATTACAATGATGGGTACCTGATGGGCAACCCAACAAATCGCGATATGGTTATTGCAACCGGCGCACAATACATAGATTCTTCGTTAACCTCGTACGATCAACTGAAAGATAAGTTTGTAGATTATACTTTACGCAATGGCTGGGTGAGCACACGCCGCTGTGGTATGGATATGCTAGGGATTTGCGCTGTACACCTCGATGAAGCCAGGAAAGAAAAATTATTGCCCTTCTTGCTGGAAGAATTGAAAAGAGGGTACATGACACCCGAAGAATATGCCTTTATAGATGAGCGCTACCTTGTAGATAAATATTTCAAACAAGTAAAAGATGGTGATACCTGCTTTTACGCCCTAATCGTGACTAACTGTGGTTTATCGCAAAGGGAAAATATAACCAGGAAACGTAAGGCTATTGGCATGACTACTTTTTTTGAAAAGTATGATTATGTGTTTTACCAGCGTAATAAGCGGGTTTTACTGCCGTGGATTGAAGATACAAAGCGCAAACCATGATACTCGTATTTGGAAAAGACAATGATCCTTCCATCAGGCGAGTGCTGACCTGGCTGGATTATTATGGAGAAGCATTTGTCTGTTCAGGTTCAGATGTTTTATCCATTGAGCAAGTATCTATCCATGCTAGTAGTAGTGATTTTGTTATTAGTGTAGGGCAGCATAAGTTTCTTGCTAGCGAATTAAAGGCTGTATGGTACCGAAGCAACTGGATAGCGGTTAAGGACTTCTTTTTTAAACCGGAAGCGTTTGTTCCGCAGCGGACTCCTGCACAGTCTATCGATACTTTCTTATCCAATTATTGGTATGCGCATGAAGATCTCATTGAGAAGATATTAGACTCCGTAAGAACTTTAGGAAAGAACAGGGAAGGACGGTTTAGTAAATTATACGCGCTTCACGAAGCTACTAAATTGGGATTGGATGTGCCGGATACATTGTATAGTACATCAAAGATTGAGCTTATGGATTTTTATGAGCGACATAAGACCATAATAAGTAAGAGCTTCGATATTGCCTTTACATGTAATGAGCCGCCTCAGAGCTATGCTTCTTATACAAGCCTGGTAACAACGCAGGATATACAAGACTTACCGGACCACTTTTTTCCATCGGTATTCCAACGGTGTATAGAAAAAGCATACGAGGTGCGGACATTTTATTTGGATGGACGGTTCTTCTCGACTGCGATCATCTCACAAGCCAATGCAAAGACGCAGGTAGATTACCGAAAGTATGATACGGATAGAATGAACCGGAATGTTCCTGTGCTGCTACCGCAAGCGATTGAATGTAAGATTAAAGAACTAATGGAAAAGTGTGATCTAAAAACAGGTTCCATTGATTTGATCAGGGGATTGGATGGGAAGTACTATTTTCTCGAAGTAAATCCGGTTGGTCAGTTTGGTTATCCCTCTGCACAATGCAATTACCAACTTCATCGCAAGATTGCGAATTATCTTTCAAACTATGGCAATGATAAATGAGGATCTGAAAAAGTTATTAGCCAGACACAGTAAGGGTATGGCAGATATACCTGTAGAGGTTTTTTTGTCAGATTCTATTCCTTTTGAACCTTATCCGGATACGTCAAAAAACAGACTATTTATATGTAAATATAACCAGTACGCCCAGGGGGCAATGATATCGCATAGGTCTGTATCTAAAATGATTGATGAATACCAGATAATTAAACCTGTATAGTTATGGCATGCATACTTTCTTCAAACTGTTTAATTACGCCAGGTTTTAGCAGGAATCTTTTGGTAGATTTTCAACATGGGACTCAGTTTTTGATTAATCATGATATGGCTTCTAAAATAAGCGGTTATCCTGTGTGCAGCTCATTGTTCACAGGTCCTAATACTGAAATATTTGAACAGATGAAAGCCCTGGACATGCTAATAGAAATACCAGACGAAGACATAGATTTGTTTGTTCCTCTTGTGCAAGACTTTTATACGCCATCTTTCATTACGGATGCAGTAATTGATTATAAAACTCAATGGCACGATAGATCTTTCCTGGATTCCCTTTCGGATTTATTTTGCAAGCATATTGAGCTTAGAATTTATGATGATTTGAATACGGAATATCTCATCTCCTGTTTCAATCATTTGAAAGATGGCACTATTGAAGCTGTTGATGTTTACATGAACAGGAACACATTTGTTGCAAATGAAATCAATATTATTAATCTCTTAAACACTGAAATGCGGTTTAGGTTATTATATGTTTCAGGTGTTTTTAGCAACGATTCTTTGCCATCGGGCTATAAGGATAATGATAAGCTCATATTTACAACCCAGGAAATTGGATCGGAACATGCCTGTGGTGTAATATCTCCTTTCCATTTCAGCAATAATATGGCTGCTTTTTTTGAATCAAAGCACCACAACACCTGCCTCCACCGCAAAATATCCATCGATGCAGAAGGCTACATCAAAAACTGCCCTTCCATGGCCGAAAATTTTGGCAACATAAAGGATACTACCCTAAAGGAAGCATTGGAGAAACCTGGGTTTAAAAAATACTGGAATATAAAAAAGGATGACATAGCGGTGTGCAAAGATTGTGAGTTCCGGTACATCTGTACCGATTGCCGGGCCTATATCGAAAACCCGGATGATGTATACAGCAAGCCGTTAAAGTGTGGCTATAATCCCTATACCTGCGAGTGGCAGGATTGGAGCACGCACCCCATGAAACAAAAAGCGATAGCCTATTACGGATTTAAATCTGATTGATTACGATTCTTTAGTATGATCCAGCTAAAAAAAATTTACCTTATTTGCCTGGTGTTAGTAAGCCTGCTAACACCCATAAAAGGAAAATCTGTTTCCGTGTTTTCTGTAACAGATTACTATCGCTTGATTAATCGTGCTGAACTAAGTGTGTGTGAAGGGCATCTCCAAAATGCCTATCAATATTATAATGAGGCCTGGAGTATGGCTGGTCGCTACATGGGGAGTAAAAATCTGTACAATTACTTTATGGTTTGTGCAGATATGCAGTATTATGCAGATGCAGGACCGGTTCTTGCGGAGTTAAAGAGTAGAGGCTGGGAGGATAGTGATTATTTGAGGACAATGAGAACATATTATAATGCGCCAGTCGTTGACCAGCTTTCCGCATTATATTATGAACAGGGTGTTAATACGAAATGCAAAGATGTAGTTTACGAAAAACGTATTGATTCAATCACAAGTCTGGATAAAACGTGTAATCTTTCTTTCCGTTCCCAAAATGGAGGATTATTGACCGGAGAAGGGGCAGATTCCATGCATCGGTTAACCCGTGGCAATATGCAATACTTACGCTACCTGTTCAATAAACAATTTCCAGACGATAGAATTATCAGTCGGCAAGGAAGCGTTCCATATAGTTTTCTTTTGTATGATGCAATACTGAGACATAATGCACAAGGGTATAAAGATCATATGCTTGATACTGTTTTATATAAAGGAGTATTGTGTGGTGCGTTCGATCCCAATGATTTTGAAGTGCATATGAATATGTATCATGAGATGAATGGAGGTGATAGTGCAATTGTGATGTATAATGAAACAAACCTGAACAAATTATTATTTCCTTACGATATTCTGGAAATAAATGATTCTATATTCCAATTTCCTGTTGCTCCGGCCCGCGTTCGAGAGAGCGAAGATAATCGCAAACATATTGTAGGCATACCTACACTGGAGGAGTTAAAAACGAAGATTATATACCAATACTACCACCCAAAGTATCACTTTGTTTCAGCGTACTACGTGAATAAAGGGGACTTTCCCCTTTCTGATAACGCCAGGAGGAGATTAATCTATCTCAAAGACCCATCATTGTAAATCGCTTACACCAACCTATGCCTCGCAAATTTAACACCTACCGCCAGCTCGATGCAATGGACTGCGGCCCTACCTGCCTGCGTATGATTGCCAGGCATTACGGCAAAACCTATTCGCTCGATTACCTGCGCCGCCTCAGCTACCTTACACGCGAGGGTGTAAGCCTGATGGGCATTAGCGAAGCAGCAGAGAAAATTGGTTTCCGTACGCTGGGTGTGAAAATCAGCTTTGCGCAATTGAGCCAGGAAGCGCCTTTGCCTTGTGTACTGCATTGGAACCAGAACCATTTTGTGGTATTGCCACCGCAGGATTTTAGAAAGAACAAAGGAAAAATAACCGTAGCAGATCCCGCGCATGGCCTGGTAAGCTTGGATAAGGCAGCATTTCTGCAAAGCTGGGCAGGCAATAACCAGGAGGGCATTGCGCTGTTGCTGGAGCCTACCGAAACATTTTATACTGAGCAGGAACAGGAAGGGGCGGAGCAAAAAGGATTCCGGTTTTTGCTTACCTATCTCAAACCCTACTGCAAAACCATTGTACAACTTTTTGTAAGCCTGTTGCTGGGCAGCATGCTGGCGCTGGTATTGCCTTTTCTTACACAAAGCCTGGTAGATCATGGCATCAACCACCAGAACATGGGTTTTGTGTACCTGGTGCTTATATCGCAATTGGTACTGTTTGCGGGCAATACGGCTATAGACATGATCCGGAGTTGGTTGCTGCTGCATATGAACAGCCGCATCAACATTGCCATCATTTCCGACTTCTTGATGAAGCTGATGCGCCTGCCCATCCGTTTTTTCGATACTAAAATGATTGGCGATATACACCAGCGTATAGCCGATCATCACCGCATTCAGCAGTTTCTTACCGGCAGCACTTTATCTACTTTATTCTCGTTGGTCAATCTGCTGGTGTTTACAATGGTGCTGTCGGTATACAGTTGGAAAGTGCTTGGTGTGTTTGTGTTATTCAGCCTGCTTAGTATCGGGTGGATCGTATTGTTTCTGCGCAAAAGAAAAGAACTCGACTATAAACGTTTTCAACGCATGAGCGACAACGAAAACGCGTTGTTTGAACTTATTACCGGCATGCAGGAAATTAAACTCAACAATTGCGAAACTACTAAAAGGTGGAATTGGGAACGCATACAGGTACGGCTGTTTAAACTCAATATCAGCAGCCTGGCTTTGGGGCAGTACCAGCAAGCAGGCGCTACCGCCTTTAACCAGTTAAAAAACATACTGGTCTCTTACATTTCTGCCACCGAAGTAATGGCTGGTAATATGACACTGGGCATGATGATGAGCGTGGGGTACATTATCGGGCAAATGAACAGCCCGGTAGAGCAGTTGCTGGGATTTATACAGGCGGCGCAGGATGCACGCATGAGCCTGGACCGGCTTGCAGAAATACATAACCGGGATGATGAAGAAAAAGGGCTGGATCATGCTGCTGCATCTGCGGCATTGCCCACCGGAGACCTGGTGCTGCACAATGTATCGTTCTGGTACGAAGGTGCTTCTGCGCCCTATGTGTTGCAAGACATTAACCTGGTTATTCCCCAGGGAAAAGTAACGGCCATTGTGGGTAGTAGCGGCAGCGGCAAAACCACCCTTATGAAAATGCTGCTTAAGTTTTACGAACCGGAGCAGGGAACCATTAAAGTAGGCAATACCGATCTGGTGACTGTTCCGGCTGGTTGCTGGCGGGCCCGCTGCGGATCGGTAATGCAGGATGGGTATGTTTTTTCAGATACTATTGCCGGCAATATATCGGTAAGCGACGAACATGCCGATGCTCAGAAACTTGCCCACGCAGTGCATGTAGCCAATATTACAGATTATATACAGGAACTGCCACTGCGCTTTCAAACCAAAATAGGTAACTCCGGTGTGGGTTTAAGTGCGGGGCAGCGGCAACGATTGCTCATTGCAAGGGCGGTATATAAAAACCCCGAATACCTGTTTTTTGATGAAGCTACCAGCGCGTTGGATGCCAATAACGAAAAAGTGATTATGCAAAACCTCGATGAATTCTTTGCCGGTAAAACGGTAGTGGTGATTGCGCACCGGCTGAGTACGGTAAAACATGCCGATCAGATTATTGTGCTGGAGCATGGCCGCATTGTAGAAACCGGCAATCACCAGGCGCTTACCCGGCAGCGGGGCAGGTATTTTGAATTGGTTAAAAACCAGCTGGAGCTGGGCAATTAAAAACAATGGAAGCGCATAACAACCACCATACAAACAGCAGGGAGGCCGTGCAGGAAAATGTATTGCAACAGGCCCGGAGCGAAGAAGTGCAGGAGATTATGGGGCGTATGCCTTCCTGGATTTTGCGTTGGGGCATTACCATTATCGCTTTGCTGCTGTTACTGCTGTTGGCAGGTGCAGCGCTTTTCCGCTACCCGGATGTGATACCGGCCGTGGTTCACATTTCATCTGCTAACCCGCCTGTAACCATACAAGCGCAGAACAGCGGGCGCATTAGCCATTTACTGGTAAGCGATAAGCAGGATGTATTGCAGGGAATGCCTGTTGCGGTTATCGAAAACGCGGCGGTGTATGAAGATGTGCAGCAGTTAAAGCGCTATGTGCAATTGCTGGATACAGCTACCGACCTGTTGCCTGTATTGCAAATGAACCGGTTGCAGGGGCACTTGCAGGTGGGTATGCTGCAACCTGCATATACAGGTTTGTTCCAGGCTTCAGAAGCGTACCTGTTTTTCGTTACTACCCATTATGATCTGGAGAAGGTGGCACACCTGCAAGCGCAGGTAAAAGGCTATGGCGCGCTATCGGATGAATTAAGTAAAAAGGAACAACCATTGCAGGAACAACTAAAATTAGAGCGCGGTAGCGCCGAAATAGATTCTACCCTGGTAGCCGATAAAGTGATAACCGCTGCCGAATACCGTAATGCCCGGCAGCGATACCTGAACCAGTTGATTAATACAGAAGGCAACCGCAGCAACCAGATCCAGAACCAGTTGCAGCAAGCAGAGTATCGCAAAAACATAAGCGAAACCATGCAGCAGCATTTTAGCAAACGCTTTGAGCTGGAGCAGCAAGTAAGGGATGCGATAAAACAACTGACGGCTGCTCTGGCCGATTGGGAGCAGCGATATGTACTTAAAAGCCCCGTGGCGGGCAAGGTCTCCTTCTTTTCGGTGTGGGCTATAAACCAATGGGTGCGGCAGGGCGAAAATATTGCGATGGTGGTACCACCCGTGCAGCAATACATAGCCAAAGGAACCCTGCCTTTGTTTAAAGCGGGCAAGGTAAAAGCGGGGCAGGAGGTATTGGTAAAGCTGAACACCTATCCGTACGAGGAATACGGTATGTTAAAGGGCAGGGTGGCGCATGTGTCTCCGGTGGCAATGGATACGGCTTTTGCACTGGATATAACCTTAGACAGTAATCTTGTAACCAATGCGGGCATACAAATTCCCAGGCAGGCGCAATTGAGTGGTATTGGCGAAATTCTTACCGAAGATAAAAGTGTATTGCTGCGCTTATTTGAGCGGTTTTATGGCCGCTGGAGAAGAT
>JAVBJN010000108.1:0-3287 GCA_031546985.1 Chitinophagaceae bacterium | reverse complement strand
TGCAATGGCGGAGAAGTATAAAACGATAAGCCCTTATGCATATGTTGCCAATAACCCAATTTCTATGATGGACCCGGATGGTAACCAAATTTATATGACAGTTGGACGGGACAAAAAGGGTGAGATTAACTCGGTTAAGATTACGGTAGAAGGTAAAGTGGTTATTAGAGATGGGGTTAAAAATGCAGATCGAAATAACGCCCTGGTTAATCGGTTCAATAATGACATTTCTTCTACCTGGAAAGTGAAAGGAGATAAAGGAGTTAATTTTTCTGTTGAGTCTAATCTTACATTAGCAAGTAAAGACAATCAAGTTAAAGAAGGTGACCATGTGGTGTATGTTGATAGGTTTTTACCGAAGGAAATTAATGATGATGGAAATACTGCTGCTGCCGTAAATGAGATTGGAGGAAAAGCAATGTACACCACCCGGAATGGGTACACTGGCCATGAATTTGGCCATTGGCTAGGGTTGCTGCATCCCAAAGACTATGGTTCAATTTACAACGGAATTACTAATTCTAATCTAACCGAAGAAGATATGGTTCGTAAATTCAATCCTCAAAATGTAATGCATCACCCATCTGATAAAGGGGTGAGTGAAGCACGAGACAAGGTCCAAATTCGTCAATTTAAAATGGCTGCTGATGCATTTAATAACGGATTAATAAATCAAGGTACAAATAACTCTACACCAAGCACTTCAGGCCCTTCACAAGGAATTAATTCCTACATGCTCATATTTAAAAACTACATACATGATGATAAATAATAAAATTGCTCTGTTGGGCATTACATTAATATTGAGTCTGCACACCAAAGCTCAACAAATGTTGAAGATTGGATTTCATGTTCCAATAATTGATAGCATTTATGTTAAGGATAGTACGATAATCGTAGTAAGTTATGATGGTAAGGAGATCTTTAATGGTAAAGTAGGTAATAACGGAATAGCGCAGTTCGGAAAAATAATTAATTTGACTTATTCTAAAGACGATGTGATAAATGGCGCAGGAATTGTTGTTACTGCTGATCAGAAGAATGTTTTATCACTTAGAATTGACGCATTAAACTTAAAAAGCAAATTTCTTAGTGTTAGCTATACTAAGAATCAATTTAGTATTAGTATGCTAAAGAGAAAGTATTATAGCGTTGATGGGAGGCTAATTGCCCAGTATTGGTAAATTATACTTGAGAGTGGAAATATTACTGTTGAAATGAGGCAAGCCCTTTTGTCGTAAACAAATAACCATCCATGTGATATGTATATCACATGGATGGTTTACAAATGGAAAGATTAGTCTATGAAGACAGGTAAAATTATCTGGATCGTTTTATTCTATTTTATTACTCCAAGTGTTTCTGCTCAAAAGATACTTCGACTAGCATTTAACGTTCCAGTGATTGATGGAACATACATTACAGATAGTATGCGCATCAAGGTCGAGTATAAAGATTCAGTCTATTTTGATGGCAATGTTGGGAATAATGGAATTTATGAATTTAACAAGATTGTAGATTTGTATTATACCAAGAGTGACATTGAGAAAAAAGAAACAATCTCAATTATGGTTAATTCGGATCATGAGCTTTCATTTCGCATACATTCGTTAAATCTAAAGAATAATATTTTGAGAGTTGATTGTCACAATAAGGGCGGTTTTTATTTTACTGCATTTAAAAGGAAGATTCGATAGCAATACTGCGAATTATTAAACAATAATATAAGTATCAGGGCGATAAATGCTTTCTCATCATTTCCATGATATTTGCATAAACAGGGCTGGCAATCTGATGCACCACCCAGGAGATCCTGGTACAGCCGAAGCATTAGAAACTGTGCAAAAAAGACAGTTTAAAATGTCGGCGGAAGGATTTGAAAAAGGGATGTTAAATCATGGAAGTAATAATTATAATCCTAAATCACTGAATAATCCAGATAGAAGTAGAGAAAATAGTTATTTGCCACTTTTTAAAAATTATATGCATGAAGATCGTTAATTTCTGTACCACATTGATATTGTGTCTTTGTATTACAAACTTTTCTTATTCGCAAAAAAATCTAAAAATTGGAATAGATGTTCCATTGAGAGAAGATAGTAGCCATTTTGTTATAATTTTTAATGACCATCAATATTTTAATGGGAATTTAATGGGAAATGCGATTTTACCATACGCAAAAATGATAAATATACCTTATTCAAAAGATGATATTAAAAATGGAAAGATTATATCCTTTGATGTGGATACAAAATACAGGGTTAGCATACCGTTAAGTGCACTAAATCTGAAAAACAGATTAATGAAGGTTAGTTTTAATTATAGTAAACGTGATTTCTATTTTACAATGCTGAAATCTAAATAAAAATAAGAGGCAGATTTTCAAATCGGCTTCTCACTACTAAATGTATAGTCCATAAAGAAAACAGGGCTGGATATATTCACATATACCAGCCCTGTTTATGCGCCATTACAGCAGAAGGAGTTTAGCAATGGTACGGGATTAAACTGGTATGATTATGGGGCAAGGATGATGGATATGCAAATCGGACGATGGAATGCCATTGATCCCAGAACTCATGAAACGCCGGAACTTTCGCCTTATCATTATGCATATAATAATCCAATAAGCAATGTAGATCCTGATGGAGAATTTAGTGTTTCGTTTTCTGGAGAATTTATTAAAAAGAATAATATCAAAGATGTGCAAGGATTTGCAACATATATGTTGCAACAAATGGACAAGTTAGAAAAATTTGGTAAAGCGGATGAGAATAAGGATTTAATAACTGGAATCTCAAAAATTACTGGTTTAAAGAAAAATGAAATCTTAAGTGATTTTAAAAGTGGAGCAGGTCCAACTTTTGTTTTGGACAATTTGCCAAGTTTTGGAGAAAAACAAAATATAAAAGATAAAACTATCACAATCGATGGAGCTAATCTTGTAGCACAGTTTAATGCTTCTAAAAGTGGCAACCAAGAAGAGGAATATTATCAGGGAGCCGCTAATCTTACTTATATGCTCCACGAATATGGGCATTATGGAGATAAAAAAACTAACCAGGGCACTAATTCAGGGCAAGATGACTGGAAAGATGCAAAGGATTTAGAAAGAAGCACCGATCCAACAGGATGGCAAATGTCTTTTTCACCAACTGGGCATAGAGGTACAGATGTTGATCATTTAGTATTATTTGGTGGAATATTTAAAAAAGGTTCTGATTCATATAATGATCCGACATATTGGGAAGCCAAAACATCTCAATTGAGAGCTGATTTTAAAAGAC
>JAVBJN010000121.1:0-14434 GCA_031546985.1 Chitinophagaceae bacterium | reverse complement strand
ACACTTGACTACTATTAAATGTTATAAAAATATAAGCGCGGTACTGGCAATCTGCGCGGTGCTGAGCTCCTGCTAAAAGGTTATTGACTTAAACCTGAACGACTCCGATCCTAAATACGTAATTGAAGGTAATGTAACCAATGCCGCAGGGCCTTATATGGTGCGCATTACCCAAAGCAAAAACTTTAATGAAGACAATACGTATCCCGGTATCTCCGGCGCTACGGTAACCATCTCCGACGATGCAGGCAATTCCGAAACCTTGCAGTACAATGGTAACGGCTATTACCAGACTTCGGCACTAACAGGCGTGCCCACCCGTACTTATACGCTGAATGTGAATGTGGCCGGGCAAACGTTTACTGCCAAGTCTACTATTCCTCCTGTAGTGAATTTCGATAGCCTGTATATGCAGATTTTATCTACTGCCGGCGATAGCCTTAAAATGGTTTACGCACAATTTCAGGACGTGCCCAATGTAGCCAACTACTACAGGCATGTGATGTATGTAAATGGCGAAAAGTACAAAGGCATATACGTAAGCGATGATCCGTATAGCGACGGGCAGATTATTAAACGCCCGCTGCCTTACTTTGGCGCCGATGAAGATCTGCTGCCTGGTGATAGTGTAGAGGTAGAGATGCAGTGCATTGATGCAGGCGTGTACCAGTACTTCTATACATTGGACCAAACCATTAGCCAGAACTCTGCCACCCCGGCCAACCCGCAATCGAATATTTCGGGTGGTGCATTGGGGTATTTTAGTGCGCATACCGTGCAGCGCAAATTGCTTATTGTGCCTTAATGTTTTTATCGATAAATGTAGAAGAGGGGAGGCCGTAAGGCTTCCCTTTTTTCTTGGTGTAGATTTCTATGGTTTCACGCAAAGGCGCAGGGAAATTATAAAGCTCGCAAAGAATGGGCCTGGCATCCTGTACCCATGAGGGCAAATCTCCAGACCTGTCAGGTCCGCAGGTCCTGCCAGGTCTACGCAACCATCATCTCCACCCGCTCTTTTCCCCTATCCCCGGAAAAAAGGTTAATTTCGCAGCCTGTATGTCATTATTTACTACCGCGTCCCGCATTGTTATTACCTGCCACAAACGGCTGGCACCTTATCTTGAGCAAGAAGTAACAGCGCTGGGTTTTACTGTCGAAGAAACTTTTATTACCGGCGTTGTGCTCAAGGGCACGATTAACGATTGTATCCGGTTAAACCTGAACCTGCGTTGCGCCAGCCAGGTATTGTATAGCCTGCGCCGGTTTACCGCCGATCATGCCGATGATGTGTATCGCAGGCTGGTATTGCTGCCCTGGGAGACCATCCTGCCTGAAAACGGCTATTTCTCGGTTACCAGCAATGTAATGCACCCCACCATCAACAACAATATGTTTGCCAATGTGCGGGTAAAAGACGCCGTGGTAGACCGTTTGCGCCAGCGCCTGGGCACCCGCCCGGCATCTGGTCCTGAACTAACCGGAACGGTGATTCACCTGTTCTGGAAAAACGAAGAAGCAGAAATTTTTGTAGATACCAGTGGCGATTCTATAGCCAAGCATGGTTATCGTAAAATACCCGGGCAAGCGCCTATGCTCGAAGCCCTGGCCGCAGCCACCATCCTGGCAGGCCGCTGGGATGCCACATCTCCGTTTGTTAACCCCATGTGCGGCTCCGGCACTTTGGCTATCGAAGCCATGCTTATTGCCACCAACCGCCGCCCGGGCTTGTTTCGCAGCAATTACGCATTTATGCACATCATGGGTTACGATGCTAAGGTATACAACGAAGAGATGGCTAAGCTCGAAGCGCAGATCTTACCTGCCGATGGGGTTAAAGTTATTGCCTCCGACATCAGCAGCATTGCCATTAAAAATGCCCGCTTAAATGCCCATGCCGCCGGAGTAGAAGACCTGATTAAATTCACGGTGTGCGACTTTGCCGATACACTGGTGCCCGAAGGCGAAAACGGCGTAGTACTCATGAACCCCGAATATGGCGAACGCCTGGGTGAATTGGGCGAGCTGGAAGAAACCTACAGCCGCATTGGCGATTTTATGAAACAGAAATGCGGTGGTTATACCGGCTATATTTTTACCGGAAACCTCGATCTGGCCAAAAAAATAGGATTGAAAGCCAAGCGCAGAATTGAGTTTTACAACAGCAAGATCGATTGCCGCCTGCTCGAATATGAATTATACCAGGGCAGCAGAAAAGTCGAAAAAAGCGCTGAAGCGTAAAATTGTGGTTCTGGATTGAATTGCTGTAGCTGAAGCCACAGTAGCACTACAGCTTAATCGATGAACTATACCGAAAACGCGGTGTAACCGTTTTCGGGCGGCTTTTTTGCGTTACTTTTTTTCCGCAAAAAAAGTAACAGAAAGATGATAGATGAATGTGACGATCAATGCCTGCTAGCTACAGTAATGATCATTTTCATAAAACCATTGGCCCTGATTCGTCAGGGCCTTTTGCATTAGACAAAGAATCAGTCGGGGAGAACCAACTGCAATGCGGCGGGCAGCACCCTGGCGGTTATCTTTTTTTGTTTGCCCCGGTATTCGCCATCTACCTGGAAGGCATAGGGGCGACTGCTTTCGATTTCCAACTCGGTACACTGGATCAGCTCTGTTTTTAACGGGTCAAAAGGTTGCCGGGTAATCCACATTTTAAGCAGCTCCGAAAGTGCCAGCCTGCGTATGATAACCAGTTCAAACCTGCCATCGTTGAGTTGTCCTGCAGGGTTAATAACCGCACCGGTGCCGTATTTGGATGCGTTGGCAATTACCGCCATAATGGCTTTGCGCCGCACAATTTGCCCGTTAATGTACACCGTAAGCCGCATAACCGAGTGGGTATTAAGGGCCTTTAGCATAGCTCTGGCATAAGCCAGCATACCGCGCCGGGGCGATTGTTCAAAATGTTGCAACATCTTGGCATTCAGCCCCATATCGGCCAGGTGCAGGCACCATTCTCCGTTTACCTCCACTACATCAATAGGTTGTACGCGCCCGGTCATGGCAATATGGAGTGCCGCCGCGGCCTGGTTGGGAATGGCCAGTTCCTTAGCCATACCGTTGGCCGAACCCGAGGGCAGAATAGCAATGGGAATATTTTGGGTCATCTGCGCTTCTGCCACCATTTTAAGCGTGCCATCGCCACCCGCAGCTATAATACGGTCGGGCTGGTGCTGGGCTATAAAAGCTTTTAGCAGCGGAATATTGTCTTCGTCAGGCACAACGTTGAAGTAAAACAAGTTGCACCCACTGTTGCCACAATGCAATTCAATAACGCTTCTCCAGTCGTTTTGCTGCCTGCCTGCAATAGGGTTAATGACAAATAATAATCGCATATGCCTGTTTTTACTCTTGCCGGATTGTACTATATTAACGTAAACCAAACTGCTTTTAATGTACAAGGGTTTTTACCGCAAACTGGGTTTGACCGTTGCGCCCCGTCTTAAACTTTATGCTGGCTTTGGCGATGCGCACCAGCTGCAGGTTTACGGGCATATGTTACAGGTTAGCGCCCCGTTTCGTACCACCGGTAAAAATGGAATATTCCATAATGTACTGCAATTGTTGCGCCTGTTTTGCGTGGTGCCCATGAAAAATGTAACAGTAAGCCTGGTTTGGCAGGGCATGCAGGTAGAAACCCGCAGTGGCGACGATGGTTTTATAAAGCTGGAATGGCAGCCGGAGCAGCCTGTAGCCCCTGGGGTATACGAGGTAGAAGTAAAAGCGGTAGACGAAAACGGAACCTTGCTGGATAGTACAATGGCTACGCTACAGGTGCCTGGTGCCACGCAATTGGCTATGGTATCGGATATTGACGATACTTTCCTGGTGTCGCACTCCCACACGATCCTGAGGCGGCTACGCACACTGGTAACCCGTAATGCGGGCAAGCGCCGCCCATTTGAAGATGTAGCCATGCATTACCGGCTGTTGCAGCAGGCTCAAACCACGGCAGATGCGCCCAATCCTTTCTTTTATGTATCCAGCAGCGAATGGAACCTGTACGACTACCTTATCCATTTTATGGAAACCAACCATTTGCCACCAGGCATTATGTTGCTCAACCAATTGCGTAGTCTGAAACATGTATTGCAATCGGGGCAGCACAACCATAGTGGTAAATTTGTGCGCATTGTGCGTGTGCTGGAAGTGTATGAATCGCACCGGGTGGTATTGCTGGGCGATAACTCGCAGCATGATCCTGATATTTATAAAGCCATTGTACAACACTTTCCCAATCGCATAGCAGCGGTGTACATCCGTATGGTGCGGTCGGGCAAAAAAGAACCTGCCTTGCAACTGCAGCAACAATTGGATAACCTGGGTATTCCCTGTTGCCTGTTTCGGCACAGCCGGGAGGCCATAGAACATTCCAAAGCTATTGGGCTGGTGAGAGGTGAAAAGTGAGAGGTGAAAGGTGGCCTTCGACAGCTTCGACAGAGCCTGTCCCGCCTATGCGGGGGCTCAGTTGCAAAGCTAAGGCGCCGGGAGAAAGGCTGTTGAAGACCTGCCAGGTGCGCAGCTCCGGTCAGGTCTGGATATGGTACTACACCAAACTAACCCTAATCCACTTTTCCGCTACGGCCATATTGGTAAAAGATTCCCGTATCAAAAGGTGTCCAGAAACATGCTTTTTGTCCGCCCGCTTTTAAGGCATTATTGCTCCAGGTATTGCAGGTGTGAAACAGGCTATAGCTGCCGCTTGCTTCGTAAAACGCATCGTTGGAGCCATAATTGGCATTGGTTGCAATGTGCATGATCTGCTGCTGGTTATCGCGCTTAAAGCTCTGGACTATAAAAGCCACCATGCGCCGGTATTGTTCCCGGCTAATCACGATTTTTACACAATGTTCGCTTTCCTGTAAATTTCTGTAAAAGGTAGTATGAATAGCGGCTGTGCTCAACCCGAATGCAGCGTTAAAGGCCGTACTGAATTTGAGATCGGCCCAGGTAGGGGTATTGAGGTAAAAGCCCTTATCGCCCCAGCCAAATGCTACATATTGCGCCAGGGTATCTTTTCCGGTGGTGTGGGCAATAGACACTTCTTTTAGCCAATCTTTGTCTTCGTTTTGCAAGGGCATTACAATATCGGTATGCACACCATTGGTAAGAATGTAAATGGTTACCTCAGGTTGGGCGCCTTGCTCGCGGGGCACGGCAATCCTGGATAATGCAAATGCAGAGAGCAGGTAGAGTAATACAAAGGCAATAAAACTGAGCAGACTTAGCCCTGCCCATTTAAAAATCTTTTTCACTATTGTCATGATCGGTTGTCGGGTATTGGCGGCAAATGTACAATGCCTGAAGAGAAAAACGGGGCAACAATTGTAGCCCCGTTTTTTTTATTTTTTAGTGAAGTTGATTTCCATATTCTTAAACTCCTTACCATCAACAGTGGTGTACATTTCCAGGTGCTGGTGTTTGTCGTCCGGTGCGGTGAAAATTTCGCGGATAAGCATTTCCTTGCCACTTGCAGGGTCTGTTTGCGAGCCTTTCAGTTCTACGCTTTTGGTAGCCTCGTTCCAGGTGCCTTCCATATACATAATGCCGGAGCCCATATTGTCTATCCAGCTGCTTACAAATTTCTTTTTGGCGTTGTCATAGCCCATAACGCTCTGGCCTTCGAAAGGCATTCCGTTCATATTGCCAGTGTGTTTGGATTCCTGGTAGAGGCCGCCCATGATCATACGGTTTACGGTAGTGCCCATGCTTTTTTCGGGTGGGGCATCGGGGCCCATCCACATAATTATTTCTTCGTTCCAGGTGCCATTGAAAGAGGCCAGTTTTTTATGCATATCGCCGGGTGTCATGTAATCCTGCCAGGCTTTCATCATTGCTGCAGAGTCCATCGGAGGGGCAGGAGGGGTACTGTCTTTAGGCGCAACCACCTGCGTAACGGTTTCGGTGGTGGCATCGGGTGTTTTTTCTGTTGAGGAAGAGTTGCAGGCCGTTACTCCCAAGATAAGGGCAAGGGCGCAGGAAATAGAAGTTGCTTTCATAAGTATGGGAATTTGGGTGCAATATATGTTAAATTATTTTTTTGTTTAATGCTCTGGCGTACTAGGGAAAAATATATAGCACAGGCTTATGGAATTAGCATTGTTGGTGCATCATGCTTATACCAATCTCTTTGCTATGAAATATTTGTTGTGGTTTTGGGGCGCAGTGCTCTTAGTTGTGATAGCCTGGCGTTACAATGCAGTGCCTTTGGCCGCAGAATGGAAAGGTGAAAAAGTAAAACCCGGTGGTGCAAATCATGAATATGCCAGGTTCCGGAAAACCATCGACAGCCTGCATAAACCTGCTATTGCTTATGCCCGGGCTCTCCATATGAACGATAGTATTGCACTGATAGCCGATTACTCGGTACACAGCGGGCTTAAAAGAATGGCAGTGGTACAATTAAAATCGGGAACCATACTCGATACCGGTTTGGTGGCGCATGGCAATGGTGCGATTAGGTTTGCAGAGCAACCGGTTTTTTCCAACACTCCGGAAAGTCATTGCAGCAGCCTGGGCCGATACCGCATTGGCAATGCTTACCCGGGCAGGTTTGGGGTGTCTTATAAATTGCATGGACTGGATAAGAGCAATAGCAATGCACTGGCCCGGTTTGTAGTGTTGCACCCGTATGATTGTGTGCCGGATGGTACCGTTTACCCCGATTATTTATGCAATAGCCAGGGCTGCCCCATGGTGTCGTATGCCTTTTTAAAAAGGCTGTCGGGTTACATCAATGTAAGCCAACAGCCTTTGTTATTATGGATTGTAAATTAAATACTTACACTTTCTCGAAAACGAGGCGATAGTGGTCCATGATTTCCTGCTCAAAACAAACTTTATTGGGACTGATCCGGAAAATGGAAACCAGGTGGCGGAACTCCTGGTCGGTCAGGTATTTGGGTATAAGCGACAGGAACAACATGTATTTTTCAAAGTTGAAAGCCCTGAATTTTTTGCGCCACTGTGCAATGGTTTCGATATAATCGAGGCGGCCGCTGCTCTGCGAGATGAGTTTGAATTTAGGAGCCGCATTGCGAATCACCATTTCGGGGCCATAAGGAAGCCAGGAGCCGGGAAACTCTTTTTCCATCAGCGCCAGCACATAGGCTGCCGAGTTTTTGGGTGCGTTTAAATCGAATTTATCGTAATCCAGCATGTTTTTGCTGAAGGTCATGGTTTGCATATAAAACCGTCCGCCCACGGGTAGCAGATCGTACAGTGTTTCAAAAAAGTTGGCGTATACCTCTTCTTGTTTACCAGCTTTCCATTCTTCTATGGAGCAGAAATGCTCGAGCCCACCAATACAGGCAATGGCATCAAAAGTGCCGTAATCGGCTGGTTTTACCGTTCTGCAGTCTTTTACCACCACATTGAGCCCGTTTTTCTGGCAGGCTGCAGCTTGTCCTTCCGAGAGGGTAAGACCAATGCTTTTAGCGCCCCGCTCTTTGGTAATGTAGTTGGAGAAAGGCCCCCATCCGCAACCCATATCCAAAACCTTGCTGTTGGCACCAATGTTGAGGCTATCGGCAATAAAAGTATGTTTTGCCTTTTGCGCCTGCTCCAGGGTCATTGAAAAATCTCCGTCGTATTTGGCTCCGCTGTAATCGCCGGTTTCACCCATGCTCAGGCGGAATATTTTGTCAATCGTAGTGTAAGTAAGGTCAAGGTCTTTCTGATCGGCCATAACGGTAGATTTTAGTGAAATAAAAAGAGGCATTGCCTCCCTTTTCAAGTTAGGGAATAAATAGGTCTGTGCCTTATTTTTTCTGGCAGGCAGCCGGCTGGGGGAGGGGGAAATAACAAAACACCCATGCTGTAGAGCATGGGTGCGAAAGAGATTAGGGGTTGGTAGACCAGATGCCGGATTCTTTGATAAACACACGGCGGTTGAGTTTGAGGTGGGCTATAACGAGTTCGGCTACATCCTCGGCCTGCATTGCCTTTTCGGGGTTGCCATCGGTAAGGTTCAGCTCCCGCGCAAGGTCGGTGGCAACGGTGCTGGGCGTTAATGCTGTAACGCGGATATTGTGTTTGCGTACTTCCTGCATCAGCGATTCGGTAAGGCCCATCACCGCAAATTTAGAAGCACTGTAGGCACTGGTAAGCGCTGCACCACGCTGGCCCGCTGTAGAAGAAATGTTTATGATGTCGCCGGTCGCTTTATCGATCATAGCCGGCAATACCGCACGGGTTACATAATATACACCCATCAGGTTTACTTTAATGATGCGCTCCCACTCATGGGGTTGCAGCTCCAGGAATTTGCCAAAGGCGCCAATGCCTGCGTTGTTAATGAGTATGTCAATAGTGCCCAGTTCCTGCTCGGCTTTGGCTACAGCCAGGTTTACGGCTTCCATATCGGTTACATCTGCCGCAACAATTACGGTTTTTACACCATACTGTGCCAGTTCTGCTGCCAGTGTTTCGAGATCGGCGGCGGTGCGGGCCATCAATGCCAGGTGCACACCTTCCTGGGCCAGTGCCTGTGCAATGGCTTTGCCAATACCTTTACCGGCACCGGTAATAAGGGCTGTTTTTCCTGCTATATTTTGCATGTTGTGTAGTTTTCGAAAGTGCAAAAATACGTGCTGCGGCAGGGATAATGGCTGTTAACTTTATATAAATCTTTAGGTAATGGATATGGGCAGCTATTCGCAGTGCTGCAATGCTGCTATATCGCCGTGGGTAAGGAGGTGCAGGTTGCGTGTTATTTTTTCAATATCCCAGTTCCACCATTGCAGTTGCAGCAGCAGTTTAACCTGCTCGGGAGTGAAACGATCGCGTATGAGCCGTGCCGGGTTGCCGCCCACTACAGTATAAGGCGCTACATCTTTGGTTACAGTGGCATTGGTAGCTATAATAGCGCCATCGCCAATGTTTACACCTGGCATAATGGTTACGTTGTGTCCAATCCATACATCATTGCCCACTATGGTATCGCCCTTGTAAGGATAATGCTGGCCTTCCATGGCATGCGCCCAGTCTTTGCCAAAAATGGCAAAGGGATAACTACTGATGGATTGGTGCAGGTGGTTGGAGCCATTCATAATAAAACTTACGCCCGAAGCAATCATACAGAACTTGCCTATAATGAGCTTATCGCCTATAAAATCGAAATGATACCGCACGTTTTTTTCAAAATTGCCTACCTCTTCAAAATCGTCGTAGTAGGTGTAATCGCCCACAATAATGTTGGGGTTTTTGATAATGTTTTTAAGGAAACACAACCGTTGGTAGCCTTGAAGGGGAAATGCCTGGTGCTGATCTGGAATGTTATGCATAACAAGGTTTTTAGCCGGGAAAAAATCAAACATTGCAGGTTAAAAATAATGAAAAGCCGGTTGCTAAAAACCACACCCTGACGAATCGGTCAGGGTGTGGGATAAAGTAGGCAGGAGTGTGGTTAAAGTGTTTTGGCCAGCGACATATGGTGGCGCAGTTTACCATCCTGATCGTGGAAGAGCAACTGGTACATGCCCTGTGGCAGCTGGCTGATGTCGAGTTTATTGGTAGCCTGGGCTTTGAGCTGCAAGCGGCCGTCGGTGCTGTAAACAGAAATGTTTAAACGTAGCGAGGTTTTTATGTACAGCTCGTTGTGCGCAGGGTTGGGGTACACCGTTACCAATGCATTGCCCGCCTGGTAATGGTCTATGCCGGTTGCGGGAGGCAAAGCAGGTGTGGTAAAGCTAACCGTGCTCCAGTCGGAGCGCGCGTTACCACCACAATTGGAGCGAACGTGCGCGTAGTAGGTAGACAATGCCAGCAGGTTATTGGTTACAGCAAAGGTATCGGTAGTGTTGGTGCCCGATACGGTAGGGTCTGCGGCGGTCTGGTCTATTACGTAGTCATACGAAAGGGCAGTGCTGTTGGTATGCCATACAACGGTAGCGCCTGTAGCGGTTACGGTTGGTGCAGCCAGTCCGGTAAGGTTAGTGCAGTTTACCAGCGGGGTAAAATTATCCATGCAGAAATATGCCGGTGCAAAATCGTCCGAAGAGGTAACGCGGAACCACAAACTGTCTACATTGCCCAGCGGCAGCAGGTTTACCCAATCCCAGGTTTTGAGGTTGGTGTGGCTGGCGGTGTTGGCTGCGCGCAGATCGGCCAGGTAATAGGTGATGCTGTCGTTTTTCAACGCGCCGCCCAGATAGCCTTTCACGGTAAGTTTTACCCAATCGCCGGTATGGTAATTGTCTTTTACGTAATTGTAACACCAGGTAGAATTGGCCAGTTGGAAGCCCGCCACCGGACGGCCCAGCGCGCCGTTCTTTAAACGTATTTTAGAAGGGGTGTAGGCATAAGCTGTAGCGTATTGCTCAGAGTTGGCGTAGCCTTTGGCCGTACGTGCCGATAACTGGAATTTCCAGTCAAAGCTGCCCGCGCCAATACTATCGGTATAGTTGCTGTAGGTAAATCCTTCCCAGAGAATAAACCCACCGTAGTCGATAAAGTTGTGCATGAATTCTGCATCGCCGTTCGTAAAGCCAACGGTATTGCCTACAGGGTTGGGGTCTATATAGCAAGTGTCGGGTTGGGAAAGCGGCAGGTTGTCAAAATCAGATACTGCCTGAGCAGATGCGGTAGCCGCACCGCCAATCAGAAGGGCCGTAAAAAGGCCGCGCATGTGTTGTGTCATATACTGTGTTTCAAAAAATGAATGATCGGAACACAGCAGCCAATAGAAAATAAGGAGGTACGGAGAAAGGCAGTCTGCACATGTGCAGGCGCTTTTACCCGAAGCTTTTTTTCCCGAAAGCTACTGATAACTGATGTGCACGGCAGGTCTTCTGACTTGTTCCGGTTATGCCGCCTTCCCATGCCCGGAGGCAAAGTGGCTTTGTTGGTATAACTTTTTTTAGAACTTACAGCAGCGGGTACTGTTCCGGACTTACACCGGTATTCCCTTTTAATTCCGGCGGTTAAACCGGAAACCATTGCGGTGCAAAAGTAGGCAAACATTTGTGCAGGAGGAAATCTTCGTTGGAATGTTGGTTTTTTATAATTTCACCTACCACATTTTAACACCAATGAAGAAATATATAGTCGCAACAATCTTGTTGTGCACCGCGGCAACAGCCGTGCAAGCGCAGTCTTCCAAAGACAAGCTGGCAAAAGAACGTACCATTCAGCCTGTAAAGGTTTCTATTGATGGTAGTGATGGTCTTGGCATAGAAGCGCCGCTTGAAGCGCCATCGTCGACCGATCCGAAAGCCCGCTTTACGGCCGTAGAGCAAATGCCGGAATTTCCTGGCGGTAGCGCTTCGATGCTGGCCTATCTGGAAAGTAGCCTTATGTACCCGCCGGCGGCAAAGCAGAACGGTATTGAAGGCAAGGTGTATTTAAAGTTTGTAGTAGAAGCCGATGGCACCATTACCGATGTTGAAGTGCTGCGTAAGCTCGACCCGGAATGCGATAAAGAAGCCATCCGCGTAGTAAAGAATATGCCCAAATGGAAACCCGGCAAGCAAAGCGGAAATGCCGTGGCTGTATACAATACCATTCCTGTAGCCTTTAGCCTCAATAAGCATTAATCCCTTAGCAGCCATGAAGTATCCTGTTTTAGCGGCAGTTCTATGTGTAGGCCTGGTATATAACGCCAGTGCCCAGCCCAGGCAAACGATTTATTATCCCAACGGTAAAAAAGCAATAGAAGGCAGCTGGCGCTACACTGGTATGTTGCCCTCGGGTGGCTATTCCGATAATATGCTCGATGCATACATTAGAGGTGCCAAACAAACTTTTTCGTATGCGGCAGAGTTAAACAAGCTCTATTTTAACTCGCCCTATCTTTTTTTTGACGGGCCATTGCAGGCCTGGTACAGCGATGGTACCTTACGGGTAAAGTGCACCTACAAGAATAGCTTGCTCAATGGCAAAGCCATTGTTTATTTTACCAATGGCAAACCTGCTTTAGAAGCACAATTTGTGAATGGCTGCCTTACCGGTAAGTATACCGATTACTACGAAAGCGGAAGCCCGAGAGTAATGGGCAATTATAAGCCTTATACCCGTACGCAGCAGGACTCTATTGTTTGGCACAAGTCAAGGGAGAGTACAAAGCCTTATGTATACAACGACAAGCTGAAAAATGAACTGGCCAAAGAAGTACGCAGAACGTTCCGGGTAGAGGCATTACCGGCTAATAGTATTAAAGATGGTCGCTTCCTGGTGTTGGCAGAAAACGGTGACTCTGATGTAGTCATGAATTTTAAAAACAATCTGGCCGAGGGTGAATGGGTGGATTATAGGGATGGTAAGGCCAATATGCGGGTGCTCTTTAGTGCCGATACACTGGTAAACGTTATCAACGGCAACGGTATAGACTGGATGACTATGCTGCGCCAGAATGAAGAACGGTCTATCATTGGTACGGGTACGCCCAATCCCGACCCAATAGATATTGAGGCCATTGGTCCCGGACCCATGCCTGAGCCGGGAGATGGTCCTCCTGTCAATAAACGTTTTGTGTCTGTAGAGCAGATGCCAGAGTTTCCGGGCGGCTCATCTGCCATGCAAAAATACATAAGCGACCACTTGCACTATCCCAGGAACGCGAAAGCAAATGGTATAGGAGGCCGTGTGGTATTACGTTTTGTGGTAGAGGCCGATGGCTCGATTGCCGATGCAGAAGTAGTGCGCAAGCTCGATCCCGAATGCGACAGGGAAGCGCTAAGCGTGATAAAAAGTATGCCCAAATGGAAACCGGGCAAGCAGAATGGCCGTAATGTGGCCGTGTATTATACCTTGCCCATTAACTTCCATGTGGGAAATTAATGGGCGCAAATAAAGCGTCTATAGCCTATCAGCATATTCATACGGTAAATGCCGTATGAATATGTTATTTTTTAGACACACCTGCAATTATGAACAAGAAGGACTCGCTGCCTGGTAGCCCGGTTTCATTGCCACATCCCAATAAGCTATTGGTAATAGAACCCCTTAATTACCCCAATCCCTACGACTTTCACCAACCCCACCGGCACGATTACTTTGAGGTTATACTGGTGCGGGAAGGGCAGGGTTCACAATTGATCGATTTTTCCCGTTACGATATGGCCGCGGGACAGATATTTACGGTTTATCCGGGTCAGATCCATTTAATGCAGCGCCATTCTGCCGAGGGGTTACTCATCCAGTTCCGGAAAGATGTTTTTGATTTTATTCATCCGCTAAAGCATTACCACCTGTATTTCCCGGATCCGGTGTTTCGCTTCGATGCAGATGCTTTTAATCATTTATACGATTTAACGGAGCGCATGAACCTGTTGCTGCAACAGCCGGAACTGTCTCCCAATGCTATTTACAAAGCCTACAGCTACCTGCAGATTATCCTTATATCGCTACCCGAACTGTACCAGAACCGGGTTACGATACAGGGCGGACCTTTGATTACACAATTCCTTTCGCTGGTGACGCAACATATCCGCTCACGCAAAAAAGTGTCGGAATACTGCACCATGATGGGCTGTACCATCGACAGGCTGAACCACACTTGTAAACACGCATTGGGCAAAACGGCACTGGAACTAATTCACGAAGAACTGCTGCTCGAGATCCGGCGGTTGTTTTTGCTGAGCGAGTGGTCGCTGAAGGAAATTGCCTACGAACTCAATTTTGACAGTCCTGCCAATTTTAGCGGGTTTATTAAAACACATACGGGCATGACACCATCAGAATTGCAAGCGTCTCTCCTGAAAATTTATAAGTAATGTCCTTTTTATTATAACAACAGAACAGGTACCTGGCTGTATTTTTATACCAGAAACAGTGAATGGAATGATGGGCTTAATGCAGGTATGAGCCGGCTTGGTATGAATGGCGCAATAAAAGAGGAGATAGACAAGCTGGTGCTGTCGGTTAAGCTTTGTGAAACGTCACGTTAACGTGGCAGGGAGACGTTCAAGAGTTGAAAAAACGGCCCAATCGGGCCGTTTTTTCATATGTTTAATAGCAGTACCCGCAAGGTTTTTTGTAGCCCAGCGCTACTGCTTCTTCTTTGGTTACCTTTTCTATTTCGTGGGTGCATTTGTTTAACCCGCGGCAATCACGAACCTGGTGCCAGGCGTAGGCAGCGTTGCTTTTGCAGATGTACACTTTTACGGAGGTGGCAGCGGGGCTGGAAAAGGACAGGAATACCGCACTTAACCCAATGGCTGCAATAGATTGAAATGGTCGCATAGATTAAAATGACAGATTGATTAATTTTCGAAGATATGCGTTAAAGTTGATTCAAAAAAAGAGCGACCGGTAAGGGTCGCTCTTTTTAGTTCTTATCTTGTCCCGTCCTGAAATAGCGATACAGAAAAAACCATCGTTATGGAAATAACAAATTATGTAAAGCGCACGCAAAAGGATTACAGCGTGTCGTTTAAAGTTCAGGTAGTCCAGGAAATCGAGCAAGGGGAATTATCAACGA
>JAVBJN010000067.1:0-10571 GCA_031546985.1 Chitinophagaceae bacterium | reverse complement strand
CAATCTGCGACATCTGCGGAATTATCTGCGACATCTGCGGGAAAACATATCGCGCTGTACATCTCCCGCAGATTTACGCAGATCCAAAACCACGCAGATCACGCAGATACTGAAACTCACAATCTGCGCCATCTGCGGAATTATCTGCGGCATCTGCGGGAAAACATATCGCGCTGTACATCTCCCGCAGATCGAAAACCACGCAGATCACGCAGATACTGACACTCGCAATCTGCGACATCTGCGGAATTATCTGCGACATCTGCGGGAAAACATATCGCGCTGTACATCTCCCGCAGATTTACGCAGATCCAAAACCACGCAGATCACGCAGATACTGAAACAACCTGCTTTGCACCTTTGCGGCTCTTAACCACGTTGTTATCCTGTACCTTTGCGGCTCCGCGAGAAACGTTTTCCCGCAAACCAACCTATCCTATTCCTTTACGCCTTTTCGTAAAAAACGCTCCTCAACAAACCATTTGTTTAAAAAATTTAACCCTACCTGATACATCGTACGAAATTTATCCTACCTTTGGAACATGAAAGCAAAACAGCCTGCCAACCACATTCCGGAACCTACCAAAGCAGAGCTCGAAATTCTGCAGGTGCTATGGGAGCATGGCCCGTCTACGGTTCGTTTTGTAAACGACCAACTCAACGATCAACGGGAGGTAAACTATACTTCTACCCTCAAGCAAATGCAGATAATGGCGGAGAAAGGCATACTTAACCGCGACGAAAGCCAGATGAAACACATCTACATGCCTGCCGAAGCCGAGCAAAAGACTAAGGGTTTCCTGCTCGACCGGTTTCTGAATACCTTATACAAAGGCTCTGCCTCCAGCCTGGTTATGCAATTGCTGGGCAACCAACAAGCATCCGAAGAAGAGATAAAAGCCATTCAGGATCTTTTGAAAAAATTAGACAAGAAACCTTAAAAGCCGATTGTCATGGAAACCATCATCTGTGAAACCATATTTCATTCGCTCTGGCAAGGCATCTTACTTGCCGGTGCTGCCGGGCTGGTCCTCTTGCTTACCAAAGATTCTACCCCTGCCCTGCGTTACCGGCTGTTCGTTTTATGTCTTGTATCGTTTGCCGGCGGCATGACGGTTACCTTATTCCAGGCGCTATCTGCACTGGGCGGCACATTCGAGTCGGTTTCTGTTACCACCAGTGATAGTGCGGCGCATTCGTTTTTTCCTGCCATTGGCATGGCCTCCATTCAGCATTGGGGAACCAACATGTTTCAATACCTGCATAGTTACGCAACGCTTATCGTTTGGCTGTGGCTTATTGTAGTGGGCATCAAAAGCGTTAACATGGCACTGGGCCTGCGTATGGTGCACCAGATGAAACGCCGCCAGGTGTTTACCACAGGTCCTTATTGGGAAGCGCGCGTTGCCCTTTTGCGTGAGCAGTTTGCAATTTCGCAACCCGTGCGCCTCGTGCAATCGGCATTGGCCAAAGCGCCTATGGTGGTAGGTCATCTTAAACCCATGATCCTGATTCCGATCGGGTTGCTCAACAACCTGCCTGCAGCCGAAGTAGAAGCTATTCTGAGCCATGAGCTGGCACATATTAAACGCAAAGACTACCTGGTAAACCTGTTGCAATCGGTACTCGACATCCTGTTTTTCTTTAACCCGGCCGTGCTTTGGGTAAATAAACTGATTCGCCATGAGCGGGAGCTGTGCTGCGATGATCTTGCCCTCTCTGTGCACACCGGCAAGCGCGATTATATCAATGCATTGCTCTCCTGCCAGTCGTACCAAACCTACCCTATGCCTTATGTGCTGGCTTTTGCAGGCAATAAAAACCAATTGCTGGGCCGTGTAAGCCGTATTGTAAATCCCAAAGCGCCTTTTAACAGCGGGCCGGGCCGGGCTATACTCATACTGGTTACACTGGTTTCCATTGTGCTGACTGCACTGTTTTTCCGCCCCGATGGCAAAGGCGTGCGCACCATCGTACGCACCTCAGCAGTAACCAATGCCAGCAACACCACGGCTACGCATGAAACGGTAGAAGACCAGCCCGCCGCAGCTGCTCCCAACGCCAGACCAATGCCCGAAAAAGCGCCCTTTACCGAGCAGGAAAGTCAAAGTCTACGCCAGGAGCTGATTGCAGATAAACTCATTATCAATCCTAACAACATTGCGTATGAGCTGAACGATCATGAGCTGATTGTAAATGAGGTAAAACAGCCCGATGCTGTACATAAAAGATACGCGGAGAAGTATGTAAAATACCCAGGCAGAAGCATTCGCTACAATTACGCTCATTCGGGCAAATAAAATTAACACACCTTCTTTTTAGCCAGCTAACCACCGCCAAAATCGCTTTTATGAATTTTAAAACAATGGCTATAACAGCCATCGGGGTGTGCCTTGCCCTAACCCAGGCAGTAGCGCAGTCTGCCGGAAGCCTTTCTGGTACAATACGCGATGCGCAGCAGCAACCGGTTTCGTTCGCGGTAGTGGCACTGCACCGCCAGGCAGACTCTACGCTTGTTAAAACAACCATGCCCGATAGCCTGGGCCAGTTCTCTCTTACCCAATTGGGCTACGGCACCTATTATGCCATTGTTAAAGCAACAGGCTTTAAGCCCTGGCAAAGCCCGGTATTGACAATAGACAGCCTGCACCCCTCTCAGGAGCTTTCGTCCATTGTGCTTAGCAATACAGTTGGGCAGTTAAAGGAGCTGCAAGTGGTATCGCGCAAAGCGATGGTAGAGCATAAGCCAGACCGCACAGTAGTAAATGTAGATGCGATGATAACCGCTGCCGGTACTACGGCGCTCGATGTGCTGAGCAAATCGCCGGGTGTGCAGCTAGATCCTGATGGTAATATTAGCCTCAAAGGCAAGCAAGGTGTAATGGTGTACATCAACGACAAGCCTACTTACCTGTCAGGCACAGAGCTGGCCAATTACCTGCGTTCGATGCCTTCCTCTTCGCTGGACCAGGTGGAGCTGATGCCCAACCCTCCTGCCCGCTACGATGCGGGAGGCACTGGCGGCATTATCAACATCCGCATTAAACGCAATACCATTAAGGGCGTTAACGGTGGGTTAAACCTGAGTGTAAACCAGGGACAACTTACCCGCAGCAACAACAGCGCTAACCTCAACTACCGCAACAATAAGGTGAGTATTTTTGCCAACGGCAGCTATAACCTGAACAATAGCTTTACAGACCTTGATCTGAACCGTACCTATAAAAATGCCGATAACACACCAGCCTCTTACTTTGAGCAAAAGAGCTATTTTAAAAGAAACAACAATGCCTACTCGATAAACGCGGGAGCGGATTACTATTTTAACGACCGCACTACTTTTGGTATAGTGGTATCGGGCATGGATCAATCGTCTGGCAATATCAACGACAATACCAGCCGGCTGCTGAACCTGCAACGGCAAGTAGATTCGGTAATTGTGGCGCACAACGATGACAAACTCACATTCAAGAACGGAACCGTTAACCTCAATTACCGCAAGCAATTTAACGACAAAGGGCATGAACTTACAGTAGATGCAGATTACCTGGCCTACCGTTATAAAACCACGCAAGCCTACCAAAACACCGGTTATCATCCCGATCTCACGATGGCGGCACAAGATGTACTGAATGGTTATTTACCTTCGCAAATTGATATTTACTCGGCCAAAACCGATTATACACGGCCGTTGCCTTTTGACTGGAAACTATCTACCGGGCTTAAATACAGCAATACCCAAACCGATAATGTAGGCGAATATAGTACCACAGCCGACGGGCAAACCAATCCCGATTATGAAAAAAGCAATCACTTTAAGTACAAGGAAAGTATTGGCGCTGCTTATGTAAACCTCGACCGCGATTTTGGCAAGCTTTCGGTACAGGGAGGATTGCGATTGGAGCATACCCAATCTAACGGGCACCAGCTGGGCAATCCGCAGAAACCCGACTCTTCGTTTAACCGCAATTACACCAACCTGTTCCCTACCTTGTACCTGTCGTACAAGTTCGATTCAGCAGCCAAGCACCAGCTGGGCTTAAACTACGGCCGCCGTATAGAACGGCCTTACTACCAGGATCTGAACCCATTCCTGTTCCCGATCGATAAGTTTACTTATTACAACGGCAACCCGTTTCTGAGGCCTTCGTTTATACAGTCAATAGAGCTGTCTTACACGTATAAAAACCGCATCACTACCGCGGTGTCGTATTCTAAATCGAGAGATAATATTAATGAGACCATTGAGATGAGCAATGAGATATATTACAGCCGCCCGGGCAATATTGGTACCAAAAACTTTGCCTCGGTTTCGGTAGATGCAACCTTTGATCCCGCCAAGTGGTTTAACCTGCATGTGTACACCGCACTTGCCGACATCACCACCAAAGGTCCGTTTTACGGCAGCTATCTTAATACCAGCGGTACATTCTGGAGCATTAGCGGCAACGCCCGCTTCTCGCCCGGCAGCGGTTGGGATATAGAAGCCAACGCCGAGTACAGCACACGCATATACGATGCGCAGTTTACAATAGGTCCGCTCTGGGTGGCCAATATTGCGGTGCAAAAGAAAGTAACACCTAAACTCACCCTGAAACTAGGGTTTAACGATATCTTCTACTCCCGCATTGTGCACGGCACCATTGGTAATCTGTCGCAGGCAGAGGCTTCCTGGACCAACCGGATGGATTCGCGCAACGTATCGTTTTCGTTGAGCTACCGCTTTGGCAAAGCCTTTAAAACCGGCGACCGCCACCAGGGCAATAGCGCAACAGAAGAAAAGAACAGGGTAAAAGACTAATCCGAAAATATTTTGCAACCCGCCACTGTGTAAGGCAGCCTGAAAATGAGACTCGCTCCCATCAACCTGGCGGATATTGCAAATGCCTGCTCAACCTCCGGGCCGGAAGGAATTGCCTTCCGGCTTTTTTGTTAGCGAATACCTGCCTGACAAACAATTAAACAAATATTCATCAAATTGACCCACAACCCAATAACAAAAAACAGCACAGCATTACTGGAAACCTTTTTGCGATTAATAACGCTACAGGTTAATACACCTGTAACTCATTTTGCCCTTTAGGCATGTAGAAATACCGGGTTATAAAGAAAGGACGCAATGCCCCTTTATAATTTACCTTAGCCCATAACGCATTATTGCCCCGGAATTTACTATCGTTAGTATCCAGCATTAATGTAGCCAGGCGGCCATCTGCAAAAAAACAGAGTTTATACTGCGCTAATGGTTGCACTTCAAACGAAGGCGTTTTTACGATATCAACTATTTCCTCCCAGGCTTTACGAACAAGATCCCTTTCGGCATACTCCGTTACCATCTGGGTTTGATAGGTACCGTATGCAGCACGTGCTATTTGATCTAAATCTTTCCGTTGATAGCTTTCTCTTAATTTATGATACTCTTGTAGCAAAAGACTTTCTACTGTTTTAGCATCCATTTTCCTTAGATCCTGTGCATCTTCAAATGCAGGATGCAGCTCATAAGGCACATCTACATTAATGGTAAAACTCCCTTCATAGTAGGTACGCCCAGCTCCTTCAAACTTTATGTCTTCGTGGTATTCTGTTTTTTCCAAAATTGTTCCAGGTGTGCGGTACTCCGTATACACTATATCATTTGCTGTCAAATCCTTTTTATCGTAAGATTTAAGCTTAAATTTAAGGTAAGCGATATCTGGAAAAGAATCATACACCTCTCCAGTGGCTTTCACTTTCCCTACTGGATACATTTTATAATGTATTTTCTGCTCTCCGCTTTTAAAGACAGCATGATTAATCTCTACAGCAGAGCCGGCCAAAGGATTTTCAAAGTCCTTAAACACTAAAATATCATTAACAAACAATTCAAAATAGCAATAGTAATTCTCGTAACTCAGCTTATAAACAGGCTCTTTGGAGTAAAATTTTACGTCCCTGGATAAGCGGTCTGTTATGTTTTGAGCGGAGATATCCTGGCCAGATATTATCATAGTAGATTCTTTATTCTTTTGTTGCGAACAAGCACTGAAAGTTATTAGCAATGCCATGGTCGTAAATATTTTCCACATATTTTATATTAAGCGTCATTAAGTTGGTTGGCTAAATAGCTGCACATTATACAAAGGCACTTCAAAAGGCGCTATCAATGTAAAAGGCATAGGCTCACCATCATTAGTAGCTTCATCTAGAATACTACCAAACATATCATTTTTGATTACCGCACTTCCTAGATAAGTACCTTGTATGCCAGAGCAATGTAAAATCTGAGTCATAAACAAACCTTTGTTCTCCTGCACTCCATAGCGCAGTTTAATCCCAACAGCCCCCTTCATGGTTACTTTTAACTTGCCAGCTATAAGAGTCTGAAAAGGATCAAACCTAAATACATGTTCAAAACTACCGCTAATCTCCGCAGAAAATGAGATTTGCCTATCCAGAAGCACTTCTTCTGATTTTGTACTCACCCCATTCGCAATAATTTCTATAACAGGATGTTTTTGTGTTAGAAAAACGCATTTCACCTTATGCTCAAATGTAATTTCGCCTCTAACTTGTATTTCTCCTTTAACATCTGGCACACCAGCTTTCTTCAACACATTGATAATACGATCGTTGTTCTCTTTATTTCGCTTTATTCTTTCAAGTGTATCTTTATCAGAAGGCTCTTTAGACCCGCTTATTTCATTTCTTCGCACCAACATTTCACACAAGCTAAACTCTCTCTTAAAATCAACGGCTACTAATGGATTGGCTTTTAGATTTGCCTCAAACACCTGTACCAGCTCGCCATCGGCCCGCTTGTAATAATACATACCTCCGTTTATGGCTATAGCAGGTGGTACAATCTCTACCCCTGCATCATTCAGGTTCTTGATAACTTTTTGTACCGCCTTTACCTTACGGGCTATTTTTGCTATCCTGCCCTCCAGATTCTTGCCCCGGGTAAGGTATATAAGTAGTAAATCGATGATAATGCCTACAACAACAAAACAATAGATAACCGCAGCGGCAGCATACTTTGAATAACTGGTTTCGGTAAGCAGATTGGTCTGGGCACCCACCATAGACAATGAAGAGCCGGGCTTTTCCAAAGTACGGTTTCGGATTACATGCGCTCCGTAAGTATACGATTCTGCTTCATGCGCGATATACTCCATCACCACGTTTTCGGTAATCCAGCTTGTAGGCAGAATCTTAGTAATGCGGAACCATATGCTGTTCTTATATTCGTCCAGCACTTCCCGTATACCGGTAGTTAAATCTACCTTATGCTCATGAAAAAAGTAGTCGCCGCTATCTTTATAATTATACTGGAAATGACCTATCCAGACAAGATCAGGGTAAGCCCTTACAGATAGCGATGGGCTCTTATTATTCGAATAATAAGCGCAACTGTTAATGTAATAATCAAATTTATTGAAGATGGTAGCAAATGGGTTAAGGTAATCTACCAACAGGTAAAAATAATCGCGTGGAAAATCTGAACGCACCCTGGAAAATAAATTTTCGGATATAGCGTGACCATTTCTGGTTACAGTTTCAATTCCGGCTTTGTTTATACGCACCACATCCGGTTGGTGTTTGGTCTGTTTATAGCATCCTTTATTTTTCCAATCCGCAATATCAACCCTTAGTTTTTTGTCTACCGTTATATCCGGAGCTATGGTTTCATAAATAATGGCTCTTGCATCATTTTCGTTAATGAGAAACTTAAGGGTTGTACGCCTGTTTTGCTCATGCAATTCATCGGAGATATGCTCACCGGCATGCAGCAATTCGGTTTTGCCATACCCCTTGGCAAAAATGCGGTGTTCATCCACACCCTTACCAATAAGATAATTAACCACTGATCTGGCTCTTTTCTCAGAAAGGGTTTGGTTATACTGGTCGGTTCCCCGGCAATCGGTATGTGAGCCCAGTTCTACCGGAATATACGGTAGATCATCTACCAGGATCTTTGCTATTTTATCCAGCACAGGTTTAGCATCTGCACGAATATTCCATTTATCAAAATCATAATTAATGCGCTCCAGTGTATAAAAACGGCCACTTTTCTTTAATCGGTCAAACTTGCCTTCGTCGAACACATTATATGTGTGTTCGTTATCCGTAACCTGTATCTTGGTAAAGGTACAAGTATGTTTTACAGCGCTATTCTTATCCGGTTGCCCAACTTTTACAGGCGTGTTGTTTACCAGGATTGGCATTGGAGCCGGTTGGGGCACCACATTTTTATCTACTTTCAGAAAACGGGCATGTATGTAATCGCCATTATTATCTTTAATATAGTTGCGACCATCTCTTACTTTAATATAGAACTGGTTACCCTCTTCCTTAAATTTCCATGCACTGTTAATGGTAAAATCAACATTTATTTCCCCGTCAATCACGTGAGCCTGTTTTTCGTACACCTTAGCTTTAGCATCATCCCTGGTGGGGTCATAATGCTTGTTTGTAAGCCACTGTTTTACTTTATCCCAGGTTACTTCATCGTTCAACCGGTAAATTTCTACTGTTAACCAGTTTCCATTTAACCCCTCCGTAGCCAGATTCAGGCACACATTATTGCCAAAAGAAAATTCTTTACTCCGTTTATCGGGTCCACCATTGTACTCGCACCATTTGCTGCTAATGATCCTGGCTTCGCACCATCCCCCCACATACAATCCAGTATCACGCGAGTCCTGCTTACCGGAAAGACTGGCTTCAATATAGTAAGTATATGGCCCACAATCCTTCTTAGCGATTTTTAAGCCATACATATTGGCAGCTGGAATCATTAGTTGGCTTATAATACTTTTTCGGTTCTGCTCCTGGCGCATCCAGGTCAGGTTTTTCGTTTTATCCGCATCCGTTGTACCGGCTTCCCAGGCACCTACCTTAAACCACACCCACTCATCCGGTGGTATTACCAGCTTCTTATCGGGTATACACATCTTGAGATACGCCCGGCCATCTGCCCATTTTATTTTTTTTACACCTTTTGCCATGGTTCAAGTTTTATTGCATTGCATCTTCTACACCCTGGTGGGTGCGTTTCGGCTGTGAGAGGTCGCTGGTATTCACCAATGGATTTACCTGTTTTTGCATACCAGCATTGGCGTTTTTAAAATTCTGCGACGAGGGTTCTGCTACTTGCCCGTGGTTAATGATTTCGATACAGGGCGAGCCTCCTATGGGGCACACTGCCTTACTGTCTTCGAGCAGGATCTTGCCACCATTGGTTAGCACAACATTTTCATAAAACCCTTTCCATTCTGTAACCGATACTTTACAAGGCTTATTGCGCATTTTGGCACAGCTGCCAAAACTGTTTTGTTCAAATGTAGTGCCCAGCTCCAGTGTGGTGGCTATCAGTTTTTTAGCGGCAGCTTTATCGTTGGCGTATTCCTTTTCGTGCGACAGTACTTTTAATTGATCGGGTGCGGAGCCAAACTGACATTTGCAAATGGCACCCTGTACTACAATATGTTTTTCGCTCATAGGTTGTTGGTTTAGGTATCTCTTTACAATTCATCATCTTCCAGCAATACTGATGCACCCGACCGGTAGTAGAGCTTACCGCTATCTTGCAGGTTACTGATCGAAACCGATACCTTGCGCGGTTGCTCAAGCGCAACAGAAAATTCGGCATACATGGTTTCTACCGTAAACTTCATGGGGTTTAGAAAACACTTTACATAGACTTCTCCCATAGCTTTGGCAGCGCCGGGGTACAATAAGCCGTAGTAAGGCAGGTTGAATCCTTCTTCCAGATCGGCCTTAGCACGGTCATCCTCTAAATGTCCTTTGACGGTTAGCTGCACCAGGTTGAACTCGTCCAGGCAAGGCTCCAGTTGCGAAACAGCCTGGTAGCGCAGTGCTTCTGTATCGTGCAAAACAGGAAATGTAATGGCTGCATTACGGGTAAAATCAGCATCAAAACCGGTATGCCATCCTCCGAATAATGTATGAATCAGGCAATCGCCTTGTAACGACTGCTCTGCCAGAAACTCGCTCGATACAGCAGCCTCGCACAACGAAACAAAATCTTCCGCAGTTGGTCCCTGGTATTGGTCAAGTATTGCTTTTTTAACAGCAGGCACACGCTGCACCAGCGCCTCATAATTGGCAATACCCTGGTACATACCTGCATCATCTACTTTTATCCATAACGGGTAAACGATCTTCGATGCCAGCTCTGCCATTTCGGTAGCTATATCATTGGCTTCTGTATCATTTACAAATACCTTCGACAGCCGTTGTAGTTCAAAAATGTGCAGCCCTTCGGTATTCCTTTTGATCCATTTTACACCGGCTTCGTATTTCAATTCCGTCGCTTCATCTGCTGTAGTAAGGGTAATGCATACACCGTAGCAAGTGTATGTACCCTCTGGACGAAATGGTAGCTGGTTGCCCGCAAGCAACTTTACCCGGTGAAGCTCCGGAGCATTGGCCCCGGCAGTACGATCTGCATGATATGGAATAGACTCTGCCATGGGATGTTTTATAACTGGTTTTGTTGTAGCAATTGCGCAATATACCGTTGAAGAGATCGGGACATTTGCCCGGTCTGTTGCACGAGCTGGCCTTCT
>JAVBJN010000120.1:0-18066 GCA_031546985.1 Chitinophagaceae bacterium | reverse complement strand
CAATACCAAACGCCAGGTAGGCTCTACCATTAAACCGCTACTGTATTGCCTGGCGGTAGATAATGGCACCTCGCCCTGCGCTACCATCTCTGCAGCGCCGGTTTATTTTGCCAGCATCAAAAAAACCTACGACGCGGGCGGCTCCAGCAAAGGCGCTATGAGTATGCGCAATGGTCTGGCCCAATCTGTTAACAACGTAGCGCTTAACATCATAAACATTACCGGTGTAAAACCGTTCATCGACTTTGCACACAAATGTGGCATCACCAGCAACCTGGAGCCATACCCTTCCATTGCGTTGGGTGCCGGCGATATTTCGCTGCTGGAGATGGTACGGGCTTATAGTATGTTCCCCAATGCGGGTATCAATACCAAGCCTATGTACATTACCAAAATTGAAGACCGCAATGGTAACCTGCTGGCCAGCTTCATTCCCGAGCAAAAAGAGATCATTAACGATGCCACCGCTTATGCTATGGTACGTATGATGCAGGGTGTGGTAGACTTTGGTACGGGTCGCAGCATGCGCGGCCGTTTTGGTATCCAAAGCGAAATGGGTGGTAAAACCGGTACCACCAACAACCAGGCCGATGCGTGGTTTATGGGTTACACCCCACAATTGGTAGCTGGTGTGTGGGTAGGTTGCGACGACCGTTTCCTGCGGTTCAGCAGCACCGCTATGGGGCAGGGTTCCAGCGCAGCATTACCTATTTACGCTTACTTCTTCCAAAAAGTATACTCCGATAAATCGCTGGGCATTGATAAAAATGCCAAATTCGTGCGCCCGGCCTCGCTGGCCAACCGCAACGATTGCGATTTGTATAACGATAATTATTCGGGCGGTGGTTTCAATGCCGGACAAGGCGGCGGAAACGACAGTACGCCTACCGAAGACATGGAAGAAATTGGCGTACCCGATGAGTCGGAATACCAGTAAGAAATTGTTATCGTCCATACATTCAAAAGCCTCCATATGGAGGCTTTTGTTATAATTACAATTACGGAAAATGACCATAGTAATTCCACCCCCTTTTCCAATGCTTTAATTTCGTAATTTTCGCACCTGGATTTTCAACACATTCAATCGCATTTTCATGACATCAGGTGCTAAAAATTTCGACGAATACCTTGCCGGTTTGCCCGAAGACCGTAAGGCTGCCATTGCCCAACTGCGTAAAGTGATTCTTAAAAACCTGCCTAAAGGATTTGAAGAAGTAATGGGGTATGGCATGCCCGGCTATGTGGTGCCACACAGCACCTACCCTGCAGGTTACCATTGCGACCCTAAAACGCCGCTGCCGTTTATGGGTTTTGCGTCTCAAAAGAATTTTATAGCAGTGTACCATATGGGCATATACAGCGATCCGGCGCTGCTGGAATGGTTTACTACCGAATATCCGAAACATAGTAAAACCAAACTGGACATGGGCAAGAGCTGCATACGGTTCAAAAAGCCAGACCAGATTCCTTTTGACCTGATTGGCCAACTGGCATCGAAACTCACCCCACAGCAGTGGATAGATATGTATGAAGCCGTGCTCAAAAAATCTGAAAAAAAATAACCCCCATCCCAAGCTATACCCATGCTCACATTTGATTTTTCTTCTTTCCCGGTGCTGGCCACATCCCGCCTCACCCTGCGCCAGTTACGCGCTTCTGATGCCGAAGACATGTTTCCGATGCGCTCCGACCCTGAGACGATGAAATACATTCCGCGCCCGCTGGCCAAAAGCCACAACGATGTAATTGAACTCATTCACCAGATGACGGAGCTATCCGCACAGAACAAATCTATTAACTGGGGTATAACGCTTTCGGGTATAGACAAGGTAATAGGTACCATCGGGTTTGTGCGCATGAGCCCCGAGAACCACCGTGCAGAGATCGGTTATATGCTGGACCCCAACTTCCGGGGCGAGGGTATTATGAAAGAAGCCGCCGGTATGGTTATCGAATATGGGTTTCATACCCTTAAACTGCATTCTATCGAGGCCGTAATCGATCCGGAAAACACAGCATCGGCCAACGTTTTGATACAGCAACATTTTGTAAAAGAAGCGTCGTTTAAAGAGAACGAATATTACGAAGGCCGCTTCCTCGATACAGATGTTTATTCGCTACTGAACCCTGCCGGGTAAGCACCGTTGCAAACGCAGTAAATACCTTATTTTGCAGTTCTGAACCCAAGCAAGCAAAGGCCATTATGACCACTCCTATTCCTGGCCCTATCGGCGTTTTCGATTCCGGTTACGGCGGACTTACCGTATTAAAAGAACTGGTGCATACCTTACCGGAGTACGATTACATTTACCTGGGCGATAATGCCCGGGCTCCCTACGGCACCCGCTCTTTTGAAACCGTGTATGAGTATACCCTGGAATGTGTGCAGCACCTTTTTGATCAAGGTTGCCACCTGGTCATACTGGCTTGCAATACGGCCTCGGCCAAAGCCCTGCGCAGCATTCAGCAACACGACCTGCCTGCTATTGACCCTGCCCGCAGGGTATTGGGTGTAATACGCCCCACTTCGGAGATCGTAGGCCAGTACACCCGCACCAACCATGTAGGTGTATTGGGCACCAACGGCACCATTGCATCGCAATCCTACCCCATTGAGATAGGCCATTTCTTTCCGCAAATACAGGTGCACCAGCAAGCCTGCCCCATGTGGGTGCCCCTGGTAGAAAACAACGAGCACCTTAACCCCGGCGCCGATTATTTTGTGCAGGAATACCTGGACCATCTGCTTCAAAAAGCGCCGGATATCGATACCATTATCCTGGGCTGCACCCACTACCCTTTACTCATTAGTAAGATCCGCCAATTCATTCCGCAAGGCATTCATCTGCTGGCACAGGGCCAACTGGTGGCCAACAGCCTGCAAGACTACCTGCAAAGGCATCCCGAAATGGAGGCCAAATGCAGCAAAACCGGCTCAAGGCATTTCCTTACCACCGACGATACCCAGACTTTTGACCAGCAGGCAGCAGTTTTCTTTGGCCATACCGTACACTCAGAACACCTCCAGTTATAAGCTATTTCTGACCTCCGGGTATTAATACAAGGGCTTTTCATTTACGCCTACACCATTGCAATGCTGTAAACCGTGTGTTTATTGCAAAGGAAATTTATTGTGCATAAACATTTTACAAATAACACAATTGATCAATATTTAAAAATATGATAAAAAACATTTTATTGACGATTCATTTCTTTTTATTTGCATAAAGTTTAAACATTTTTAACCGGATGTTTAAACTTTAGCACAAATCCGCCGGCGAAGCATACCAACTACAGAAATCGAGCACCATGTTCACCCTGAATCCACAGGAAAGTGTACTGCATCCGTTAATGCAGCAGGTATCCCTTTTTATTGATGAAGGGATCATCATATATGATATGGCGGGAACTGTAATCAGTTACAACCCCCAGGCACTTGAATTGTTTCCCCACTTAAAAGAACGGTTAAAAGATAAATCTGCGCTATCCCAATCCTGGGTGATGGTTACGCAGGATATGCAACCTGTGGAGCCTGGCAATCATCCGCTTGCGGTAACCATGCGCACCGGCAACCCTGTCCAGAACAATATCCTGGGCGTGGGGCGCACACTGGAAAGTCTCAGATGGGTTAGTGTGAGTACCAAAATGATCGCCTACCTCTCCGGCGAATACATTCTGGCCACCTTCCATGATGTGTCGGATGTGGTAAGCCTCAATCGCACTTTGCTGGAGCAGGAGCGTTACCTCCAAATGATGGTAGCCTCGCTCGACGATATTATTTTTGAAGTAGACCGCAACGGGGTATTTCTAAAAGTATGGACCAACCAGGAAGAATATTTGCTCACAGCGCCTGCTCAATTCCTGGGGCGCAATTGCAAAGAGTTTCTTCCGTCCGAGCTGGCGCTTCAGATGGTGCATGAAATCGAACTTGCTATCACCGAAAGCAAATCGCGCACATTCGAATACCAATTGCAGGTAAACCAGGTAACGCAGTGGTACCTCGCCAGGGTAAACCCTATGCCGCCCTGTAATGAAAGAATAACACTGCTCATTACCAATATTAATGAACAGAAACGCACCGCGCTGAAAATACAGGAAACCGAAGCCCGCTGGAAGTTTGCGCTCGAAGGCAGCGGCCAGGGATTGTGGGATTGGAACCTTACCACCAACGATCTGTACATGTCGCCCATATACCTGTCTATGCTGGGTTATGACGAGCATAGTTTTTCGTATAAGCTCAACAGTTGGGAAAAACTCGTACACCCGGCCGATCTGGCCCGCACCTACAACGATATTCACCAACACCTTGCCGAGCAAAGCAAGCTTTATTTTAATGAACACCGCCTGCAATGCAGGGATGGCTCTTATAAATGGATTCTCGACAGGGGCATGGTAGTAACCCGCGATGCAACGGGCAAGCCATTGCGCATGGTAGGAACCCACTCCGACATCAGCGACCGTATACAACACCTCGAGCGCATCAAACTAAGCGAGCAGAAATTCAACAATGCATTTCAGTACTCCGGCATTGGCATGGGCCTGGTATCTGCCGATGGTTTGTGGCTGGAGGTAAACGACGAGCTGTGCAAAATAACCGGCTACCCACGCGAAGAGATGCTGGGCATTACCTTTCAGCAGATTACCCACCCCGATGATCTGGCACTGGACCTGGATCTTGTAAACCAGGTGCTCAACCGCGAAATTGAATCGTACAGCATGGAAAAGCGCTACCTGCACAAACAGGGGCATTATGTTTGGGTGCTGCTTACCGTATCGATGGTGTGGAATGCCGATGATACGCCCCGCTATTTCATCTCGCAGTTGCAGGAAATATCCGAACTCAAAGCCCTGGTCAATTCGCTGGCCAGCAAAAACGATGAGCTGGAGATGACCATGATAGACCTTGAGCAAAAACTCAAGCAGCTGGCAGAGTTTAACGAGATTGTTACACACAACCTGCGTGGTGCAGCGGGCAATATCCTGATGCTGGCGGGCGAACTGGAAAAAATTACCGACCCCGCTGAGCAAAGCGAATACCTCCGGTTATTGAAAATGTGTGGCGAAACCATGATGGAAACCTTGCAGGATATGATGCGCATACTGGAAGTACGGCTTAACCAGGATATTCCTTTCGAAACCTGCCACTTTGAAACCATTACCACCAAAGTGCTGCAGCAACTGCAAATAGATGTACTGCACAAAAAAGCAGAGATACGCACCGCATTTGGCGCGGCCCAACTACAATACCCCATCATTTACCTCGAAAGCATATTGCACAATCTCATCAGCAACGCGCTTAAATACACTTCGCCTTCGGCAACACCGGTTATAACCATTACTACTTACGAAAAAGACAACCGCTGCTACCTTTCTGTAAAAGATAACGGGCTGGGCATAGACCTGGAACGCTACGGCCACCAGGTGTTTAAATTGCACCGCGTGTTTCACCAGGGATATGATAGCAAAGGCGTAGGATTGTTTATCACCAAAAACCATATTGAGACCCTCGGTGGCAAAATTGACATTAAAAGTGCACCCGGAAAAGGTTCCGAATTCATAGTTATGTTTTAACAGCCAATTACGAATAAGTAAAGTTTAAATATAAATAATAAAATAAACTATATTATTTTCACCACAACCAATACTAACCGGCATCAGCCATAATAAGGCCTTAACCTCAATTGTATTGCTTAAATTTAATAAGGGATCGAAAATCCTGATTGGATTAAAAGCCTCTTATAACATTTATCTGATGGATGAAATGGCTGCGGACCAAGTACTTTCTCCGCTGATGCAGCAACATCAGCAACTTGCCTCTTCTTTCCGTTTACTGGACGAAGTTGTAAATGCTATTGACGAAGGCATACTGCTCAAAGACATGGATGGCAATTTTGTGCATTGCAACCAACAGGCGCTCACCTTTCTGGAATTTACAGCGCCTACCCTGCTGGGCACCAACTGCCGCGATATTGCATACTTGTTTTGCAAGCAGGATCTGTCGGCTTACCTGTACGAAGAAGTGCCCACTGTAATCACCATGCTCACCGGGCAACCCCGGCTTAACGAAATCATGGGTGTACAGCTCCGTAATGAGGTAAAATGGGCCTCTTTCAGCTCCCGGGTCATCCGCATCCAGGATATTCCTTATGTGCTCGTTACCTTCTTTGATGTTTCTGAACTGGTAATCGCCAACCAGCGCCTGGCAGAGAAAGAACACAATCTGCAGCTGATGGTGTCTTCCCTCAACGATATTGTGCTGGAGACCGACCGTAACGGCACCATCCTGCATTACTGGACCAGCAAACAGGACCTGTTTTTTCTGCCGCCCGAAAGTTTTTTGCACCAGCAGATGGATGCTATTTTTCCGGAGCCTTTCGTAATCATGTTCAAAGAGCTTATAGCCCGGGTGCTGCACACCCGCCAACCCTTAGAGCAGGAGTACCAGTCGCCTTTCGACGATAGCTCGCAGCAATGGTTCAAAGCCCGCATTAACCCCATTCCGGGGGTAGAGGGCAAAGTGGTTATTGTGATCTCCGATTTTACAGAACAACGCCATACCCGCGAAAAACTGATCGAAACGGAAACCCGCTGGCGCTTTGCCCTCGAAGGTACCGGACAGGGCATCTGGGATTGGCGGGTAGATACAGGAGAAGTATTTTATTCCGATCTCTGGAAAAGACTCTTTGGCTACGATTTGCAGGAACTCAACAGCTCCACTGTAGAAGAGTGGTACAAACTCGTGCACCCCGATGATGCAAAAGGGGCCGAAGAAAACCTGCAAGCTTATTTTAACGGCATGACATCGGCCTACCGCCACGAACACCGCATGCGCTGCAAAGACGGCTCCTGGAAATGGGTACTCGAAAAAGGCATGGTTATAGAGCGGGATAGTAATGGGGCTCCTGTACGCATGGTGGGTACCGCTATAGACATTACCGAGCGGGTAGAGAACCTGAAGCAGATCAGGCTCAGCGAGCAAAAGTTCCACAGCGCTTTTAACCACAGCGGCATAGGCATGGCCATTGTATCTACCGCTGGCGAGTGGCTAGAAGTAAACGACAACCTGTGTGCCATTCTGGGCTACACCCAGGAAGAGCTGAAGCGGCTTACGTTTATGGACATCACTTACGATGATGACCTGGCGCAAAGCATAGACCTGAAAGACAAACTACTTAGAAAGGAAATAGACAACTATAGCCTCGAGAAAAGATACCGCCATAAAAACGGGCATCTGATATGGATACTGCTTACCGTTTCGCTGGTGCGCAACAGCGACGATTCGCCCAGGTATTTTATTTCGCAGATCCAGGACATCAGCCATCAGAAAGAACTGATGCTGGCCATGGAACGGAAAAACTCGGAATTGGTGCTCACCACATTTGACCTCGAGCAAAAAATAAAACAGCTGGAGGAGTTTAACCAGATTGTAGCACACAACCTGCGCAGTCCGGCCAGCAACATTAAAATGCTGCTGCATGAGATTCGGCAAACCGATTCGGAAACCGACAAAAACGAATACTTCGCCCTGCTGGATATGAGCAGCGATGCACTGATCGAAACCCTGCAGGAGTTGATTGACATTCTGGAGATAAGACTAAACAAACACTTGCCGTTTGAGCAATGTGATGTAGCGGCTATAACCCAAAAGATCATTCACCAGCACAATGCTTCCATATTGGAAAAATCGGCGGTGATAGATACGCAGTTTAATGTGGCTACCATCAGCTATCCCAAGGTATACCTGGAGAGCATATTGCATAATCTCATTAGCAACGCGCTCAAATACAGTCAGCCCGGTATACCCCCCCTCATCCGTATTACAACCAGCATCGAAAACAACCATACCGTACTTACCGTATCGGATAACGGACTGGGCATAGATCTCGAAAAATTCGGACAACACTTATTTAAGTTCAGAAAGATATTCCACCGGGGTTTCGACAGCAAAGGTTTTGGTTTGTTTATGACCAAAAACCAGATCGAAACACTGGGCGGAAAGATAGCAGTAGAAAGTAAGCCCGGAACCGGCACCACTTTCAAAGTAACTTTTTAACCATACCCACAAAACCTGCAACCATGACATCCCGACTTGGCATTTTGCTTATTGACGACGACCCCATTTTTAGGCTCACGACCACTAAAATCCTGAAAACAGCCTATACGGATCAACTCGACATTACTACTTTCCAAAACGGACAGGAAGCGCTGGAATTTTTTAACGCGCCTACCGCCGAATTCAACATTGTATTTCTCGATCTCAACATGCCTTTTCTCGATGGCTGGGAACTGCTGAAAGAAATGCAGCAACTGGCTTTATTCAATGATCCCAAAAGGCACCATGTGTATATACTCAGCTCCTCTACCAGCATGGCCGACCAGGAGCAAGCCAGGCACCACCCTATTCTCAAAGGATACCTGGTAAAACCGGTTACCAAAGAACAACTGGCCGAAACGATACAAACGTATCTCGAAGACCAAAAAAAGAGCGTGTACTAATACACGCTCTTTGCAACGGTTGCACATACAACCTCTTTATATTTTTATTGCATCACCAGCTCCGGTATAGGCACACCAATGCAACCATTGGGCACTTGTATATGCAGCATAGCCGCTATGGTAGGCGCTATATCTGTCATATCGGTTTTACGCACCATGCTGCCATGTGGCACCTTCCAGCCATACCAGAGCAAGGGGATATGCGTATCGTAAGGGTTCCAGGAGCCATGTGTGGTGCCTGTTTTAGCATAGGCTTCATAATACCCGGGTTTAAGAATCAGGTGCACTGCCCCGCTCCGCTCACGGTTATACCCGTTCAGCAACATTTTTTTCAGCACCTCAGGCAATGCAGCGTTATCCACCGCCGTCATGTCTATGGCATACTGCACTTCCGGCTGTTGCAGCAAAAAGGTTTGCGCCAGCTGGCGTACTTTAGCCACTTCCAGGCCCGCAGCCACAATAGCCGAATCGTTCAGATGTACATAATAGTATTCAATATCGCGTATCAGTCCTTGCTTACCGGTTTGTTGCTTTAAGTATGCATCCAGCGCGGTTTTCTTTTCCTGGTTAAACCAATAACCCGCAGGCAGCCGCTTATCGTTCATATACGTTGGGTTGTGCGCGCCACCGTGGTCGGCAGTCAGCATCAGCAGGTAATTGCCCTTGCCCACTTTTTTATCGAGAAAAGCGAGGAAATCTGCCAGTTCCTGATCGAGCCGCAGGTAGGTATCTTCTACTTCCATCGCGTTAATGCCAAACTGGTGCCCGATATAGTCGGTAGAAGAGAGGCTCACGCACAGCATATCCGTTACCGCATCCTGGCCCAGCCCGTAGCCTTCCAGCGCTTGTTCTGCAAAGGAGAGCGTTAAAGCATTGCCCCAGGGCAGTTTGCGCAGCAGATCGAAGGAACGGGTAGTTTGCCCTGCTACATTGTGCGGAAACGAAACACCGTTTTCTCCTTTATAGCGGCCTTCGTACGCATTTTCATCGGCGGTACTCATGGTATAGGTCGCTTTATCATACAGCAGATCCCATTGCTTGTTCATAAGCTCTTTGGCCTTGCCCGATTGGTTAAAAGCCTGCACCCAATCCGGCAATTGCTGCATGTAATAGGTGCTGCTGATAAAGTTTCCGGTAGAGTCGTCGAACCAATAGGCCGCATTGGCCGTATGCCCGGCGGGCAGAATAGCGCCCCGGTCTTTGATGGCCACACCCACGGTTTTGCCCGCAAAGTTGGTACCCAGCCGCAGCTCGTCCGATACAGTAGAGGTATACAGGTTGGCTGGCGACATTTGCCCTGCCTTCCAGGAACCGCCCACCGGCTGCACCGTTTTGTCATCGGTACAGTATACCGATTTTCCGGTACGCTGGTCTATCCAATCGTTGCTGGCAATGCCATGTACCGAAGGCACAGAGCCGGTATACACGCAGGTATGCCCCGGGGCCGTGTAAGAAGGCAAATAGTTTATATAGGTTTGCTCGCAGCTAAAACCATCGCCCAGCAAGCGTTTGAAGCCACCGGAGGTGTAGCGGTCGTAATACCGGTACAGGTAATCCCACCGCATTTGATCTACCACTACGCCTACTACCAGTTTGGGTCTTGGCACGCTTTTAGGAGCCGCCTGTATCACACCGATAGAAAAAATAGAGGGGAGAATTACAGATAATAAAAATTTGTTCTTCATAATTCGCTAACATGCTATTTATTAATCAAATCTCTGAATTGAGACCCAGATTAAAAAATGTTATTTTTTTATTACTTTTGCACATTATTTTTAGTACCGTCAAACCGAGATTATGGCTGATATTTTTGAGAAATTCACAAGTAACAGAGGCCCTCTGGGTCAGTATACAGAAAAAGCACACGGTTATTTCATGTTCCCTAAGCTGGAAGGTGAAATAGGCAGCCGTATGAAATTCAATGGAAGAGAAAGAATCGTGTGGAGTTTGAATAACTACCTCGGTTTAGCCAACCATCCAGAAGTACGTAAAGCCGATGCCGATGCCGCTGCGCAGTGGGGCCTGGCTTACCCGATGGGTGCACGTATGATGAGTGGTCAGACCAGCCTGCATGAGCAACTGGAAAAATCACTGGCAGAGTTTGTACAAAAAGAAGATGCATACCTGCTCAACTTCGGTTACCAGGGTATGCTGTCTGTAATTGATAGTGTTGTGGGCCGCCGTGATGTGATCGTGTACGATGCAGAATCGCACGCTTGTATCATTGATGGTTTGCGTATGCACCCCGGTCAGCGTTTTGTATTCAGACACAACGATATTGAAGACCTCGAAAAACAACTGAAACGCGCTACAGAACTGGTAAACCAGAGCGGTGGTGGTATTCTTGTAATTACCGAAGGCGTATTTGGTATGGCCGGCGATCAGGGCAAACTGAAAGAGATCGTAGCCATGAAAAAGAAATTCGACTTCCGCCTGCTGGTAGATGATGCACATGGTTTTGGTACCATGGGTAAAACCGGTGCCGGTGTGGCAGAAGAGCAGGATTGTATCGAAGGTGTAGATCTGCTGTTCTCTACTTTCGCCAAATCTATGGCCAGCATTGGTGGTTTTATCGCCGGAGATAAAGGCATTATCAACTACCTGCGCTACAACATGCGCTCCCAGATCTTTGCAAAATCGCTGCCTATGCCAATCGTGGCGGGCAACATCAAACGTCTGGAACTGCTGCGTACCCGTCCTGAGCTGAAAGAAAAACTGTGGTACAATGTAAACAAGCTGCAGGCAGGTTTAAAAGAGCATGGTTTCGATATCGGCAATACCGATACACCAGTAACACCGGTTTACATGAAAGGCGGCCCTACCGAAGCGGCTCAGCTTACTGTAGACCTGCGTGAGAACTATGGTATCTTCTGCTCTATCGTTATCTACCCGGTAATACCAAAAGGCCAGATCATTCTGCGCCTTATCCCTACAGCTACCCACACCGATGCTGATATTGATGCAACCATTGCAGCATTCAGCGAAGTGCGCCACAAGCTGGAGCAAAAATTATATCCCGAAGAGATTCCAACCATGGCGTTGTAATTGCTTCTTACCATTTATACAAAAGCCTCCGCACCCCGGAGGCTTTTTATTTATATTTGCCTACCCCATATTATAAGTGTTAGCAATGAAGAAACTGATACTCTCCTGCAGCATGTTGCTGGCAGTGTACGCACAGGCGCAGAAACAAAAAATTACCCTGGAAGACATCTGGACCAAAGGCACTTTTAAAGCCGAAAGCGTAGCTGGCTTTAACTCCATGAAAGACGGCCAGTATTTTACCGAACTCAAATCTGAGAACGGCACCCAAAGCATCCGCAAGCTCAGCTTTAAAACAGGCGCCGATGCAGGAGAGATCCTGAACACGGGCAACTTGCTGGTAAACGGTAAACCACTGGCGATAGAATCGTATGTGTTTAACAGCGATGAAACCAAACTGCTCTTGTTTACCGCCGGTAAAGCCATTTACCGCCGCTCTTACGTGTACAACGTATACGCTTATGACCTAGCTACCAAAAAACTAACCTTGCTCGACGATGAAAAGGTTATGCATGCAACCTTTTCGCCAGACGCACGCAAAGTGGCATATGTAAAAGACAACAACATATTCATCAAAGACATTACCGCCAACACCACCACACAGGTTACCCAGGATGGTGTATTTAACAAGATCATCAACGGTAACTGTGATTGGGTATACGAAGAGGAATTCAGCTTTACCAAAGCGCTGGCATGGTCGCCCAAAGGCAACTACCTGGCCTACTACCGCTTTGACGAAAGCCAGGTAAAGGAATTTAACATGCAATACTTTACCGACCTGTACCCTACTGATTACCGCTTTAAATACCCCAAAGCCGGAGAAGACAACTCGGTGGTAAGCATTCATTGCTATGATGTAAACAATGGCAAAACCGTTACCGCTGATGTGGGTGCAGAGAAAGACCAGTACATTCCCCGCATTAAATGGACCAATAACGATGAGCAGCTGTGCATTTTTAGAATGAACAGATTGCAAAACAACCTCGAATTCCTGTTTGCCGATGCACGCACCGGACAAACCCATACCGGCTACCAGGAAAGCAATAAATACTACATCAACATCAATGATAACCTCACTTTCCTGAAAGACAATAAGACCTACATTATTACCAGCGAAAAAGACGGTTACAACCATATTTACATTTACGACCTCACCGGCAAACCCATTAGCCAGGTAACCAAAGGCAATTGGGAAGTAGACCAGCTGCTGGGCGTAGATGAAAAGAAAGGCCTCATTTATTTCACTTCTACCGAAGCCAGTCCGCTGGAGCGCAACCTCTACAGCATTAAACCCGATGGCAGTGGTAAAAAGAACCTGACACCCGAGAAAGGATGGCACGAAATTAGCTTCAGCAAAGGGTTTCAGTACTATCTGGATAAGAACTCTACCATTGGTGTGCCACCGGTATTTAGCCTGTACAACAACAAGGCTGTAAAAGCCCGTACGTTAAAAGACAATGCTGGTCTTAAAACCACCATGGCCAATTACGACCTGAGCAAAGTAGAATTTCTGCAAATACCCAATGGCAAAGGCGAGCAACTCAACGCCTGGATGATTAAACCATCTACAATGGAAGCGGGTAAAAAATATCCGGTGCTCATGTACCAATACAGCGGACCCGGTAGCCAGGAAGTAAAAAACAGCTATGCCGTGCGCGATTATTACTGGCACGAAATGCTGGCCCAGGAAGGTTACATTGTAGTGTGTGTAGATGGAACAGGCACAGGTGGCCGCGGGCAGGAGTTTAAAAAACAAACCTACCTTACCCTGGGCGCCAAAGAAAGCGACGACCAGATTGCCGCAGCCAAATGGTTAGCAGAACAACCATATGTGGATGGCAAGCGCCTGGGCATCTGGGGCTGGAGCTATGGCGGATTTATGAGCAGCACCTGCATTATGAAAGGAAACGATGTGTTTAAAATGGCTATTGCGGTAGCACCGGTTTCTGACTGGCGCTATTACGACAATATTTACACCGAGCGGTTTATGCGCAAGCCACAAGACAATAAAGATGGCTACAGCCTGAACTCGCCCATCACCATGGTATCTAAGCTCAAAGGCAAGCTGCTGCTGGTGCATGGCACCGGCGACGACAATGTGCATTTCCAAAACAGCATTATGCTGGTAGATGAGCTTATTAAAGCGGGCAAATCCTTTGATTCGGAATACTACCCGAACAAGAACCACAGCATTCCCGGCGCTGCTACCAGGCTGCACCTGTACCAGCGCATGACCGATTATATTAAGACCAATCTGTAAACCGGAAGGTCTGAAAAGAATAAGCCTCCCCGCATACCGCAGGGAGGCTTATTTATTTAGAACAAATTTGTAATTGGCCGTTCCGGTAGAGATGCTGCTCCCTCCGGGGCAGCATGACACACTTTATTGAGCTGCCATGCTGCCCTGGGGTACGAGGGAGCAGCATCGCTACACTAATTATACATCTGCTGTACATCCAGCTTGGGGGCAAAAATGGTAAAAACCAGTTGCTCCTCATCCATCGTAAGCATGACTTTGGGTTTATCGAAGTATTTTTCCGAATCGCACCATAAACGGCCTGCCCAGTAAGCACGGTTTTCTATGGCTTCTGTATCTACTGTAGAAAACTCTGTAGACCGGAAATCATCGGGCCCGTAAAGCTGGTGCAGCTCATCTATAAACCTGCGCAGGTAGCGCAGATCAATATTGCTTACATCATCGCACACAAAGCTCACATGGGTATTGAGCTCGCTAAAGCGCTTTACTTCTATTTTGTCAAAGATGCCGCATTCCCGGTAAGAGAGTTTTTTTCCATAGCGGTGAAACTGTATGCCACCCTCCTGATGGTTTCGGGCGCCTGGTGGGGCCAGCATAAAAGTTTCATCGGGAACATTTCGGATGTCTACAGAAAAGAAGTCGTAGACAGATTGCCGGAGCGAGAGCGGCATAATGACATCGTCATCATCCTCCGCTTCGGATTTACGTTTAAAAAGCTTTTTAAAGATCCACATACCATTACCAGATAGCAGGTTTTACAACATGCATTAAAGTGATTAAGAATTTTGAATTTGGTTACTTATGGTTCCCAAAAATTCAACCAACAATTAAACACGAATATAAATGATTCCAATTTAAATTCATAAAAAATTAATCAGCCGATCAATGTAGCATACAACGATTGAATTTCAACGATTTATATCTGTCTACACCTACATTTCTGTATTCTATACCCTGGCTAATGCACATAAAAAAAGCCGTCCCCACGGTAACGCGGGGACGGCTCTGGAGCACTGTAAAGCGCTTATTTTTTCAGATCTTCTTTTGTCTTTTTAGCAGCATCTTCTACTTTCTGAGCACCTTTAGCGGCAGCTTCTTTGGTAGCGTCCTTTGCATCTTTAGCAGCGGCTTCTACTTTTTGGCCAGCTTTATCGATGCCTGCTTTTGCTTTATCGGCAGCTTGTTCCATTTTGCTGGAAGCGCTGTCGGCAGCAGTTTGCACCTTAGTACCCACTGTATCGGCAGTAGCGCTTACAGTATTGGCAGCTTCGTTCAGCATCTGGTTAGCAGCTGAATCTGCATTTTTCGTTTCTTCTGTAGTTGAAGCAGAATTACAGGCTACCATAGACATCATGCCCGCAGCCATTAAAAACAAAGCAATTTTTTTCATTTTGCAATATAGGTTTTATTGATAATTGGATGCAAAGTTACTAAATCGGTACAAATGACCCAACCGGGCTATTTTTTACGGAAGTAGATACGCACCGGCACACCTTTGTAATTAAACTGATCGCGCAGTTGTTTCTCCAGGTAGTTGCGGTAAGGTTCTTTAATATCTTCGGGGAAGTTGGTAAAGAACGCGAACGATGGCGTAACCGTAGGCAGCTGTGTAACGTATTTGATCTTGGCAGAACGGCCACGCACCATAGGAGGTTGCTGGTAGTCGAATACCTTTTTCATCATTTCGTTAAGCACACTGGTAGCAATGCGGCGGGTACGGTTTTCGTACACTTCCATCAATGTTTCTACCACTTTGAATACCCTTTGTTTTTCGGTAGCAGAGATAAACAGCACCGGCACATCTGTAAAAGGTGCAATACGGCGTTTCAGCTCCTGCTCATAATCACGGGCAGTGTTGGTTTCTTTCTCTACCAGGTCCCACTTGTTTACCAGTATGGCAATACCCTTTCCTTTACGGGTAGCCAGCGAGAAGATGTTTACATCCTGTGCGGTAATGCCTTTTACAGCATCAATCACCAGCAGGCATATATCGGCTTCGTCCATCGCTTTAATAGCGCGGATTACGGAGTAGAACTCAAGATTTTCCATCTCTTTGTTCTTCTTACGCAAACCTGCCGTATCGATAAGGACAAACTCCCTGTTGTATAATTTGTAATGGGTATGAATAGAATCCCTGGTGGTGCCGGGTATATCCGAAACAATGTTGCGGTCTTCGCCCACCAATGCATTCAGCAGAGAAGACTTACCCGCATTAGGCTGGCCAATAATGGCTATTTTAGGCAGTTTGTTTTCTGGCTCGTCCAGGTCGGCATCATCATCATCGTTGCCTTCATCGGAGGTATTATCGCCGGTGTATTCTTTCTCGATAACCCTTACGGCTTGCGCAGGAATCTGTTCGGTTACCGCATCCAGCAATTCGCCGGTGCCGCTACCCGACATAGAAGATACACTGTAGATTACATCAAAACCCAGTCCGTAAAACTCGGTAGCATCCAGCAAACGCTCGCCGTTGTCTACTTTATTTACCACCAGTAATACCGGTTTTTTCGATTTGCGGAGTACTTCTGCAAATTCTTCGTCGAGGGCGGTGATGCCGGTAGCTACATCTACCATAAACAGCAGCAGATCGGCCTCGTTCATAGCGATACGCACCTGCTTGGCGATCTCGATTTCGAACACATCATCCGAATCGGCTACGAAGCCCCCGGTATCAATAACGTTAAAAGCCTTGCCGTTCCAGTCGGCCACGCCATACTGACGATCGCGGGTAACCCCACTAAGGTTATCCACGATAGCTTTTCTGCGCTCTAACAAGCGGTTGAACAATGTTGACTTACCAACATTCGGACGACCAACAATGGCCACTGTAAATCCTGCCATAAACGAAATCAGTTTTCAGGGTGCAAAGATAGCGAATCAATCGCCTTAAATGAAAAAGCCCCCTCAATGCAGTGGGGGCTTTGTAGTTGCGAGAACAGGGATCGAACCTGTGACCTTCGGGTTATGAGCCCGACGAGCTACCGCTGCTCTATCTCGCGGTGCAAAAGTATAACACTTCTCCCGCAAATCAAAATTTATTTCATTTTATATTTTTCAAACAACGCATCGGCGCAGAAAATGCCTGTCCCGCTTGTATTTCCCGGGTTAGCTATCCCACCAGGATGGAGAAGCTGCATCCTTATACCGCAGAAATTGCGCACCCGCTCCTGCTCCCCTTCGCAAGATGATAGATGCACATATGGGTGAGCCGGCAAAAAGTATGATTGCAACTCAATGCTTTAGCATTTCAAACAACAAAAAATCCCCACATTGCTGTGGGGACTGCTTGTTTTTATTTTGGTGGCGAGAACAGGGATCGAACCTGTGACCTTCGGGTTATGAGCCCGACGAGCTACCGCTGCTCTATCTCGCGGTACAAAAGTATAACACAGATTCCGCAAATCAAAACTTATTGGAATTATATTTTTCAAACAATAAAAAATCCCCGTATTGCTACGGGGATTACTTGTTTTTATTTTGGTTGCGAGAACAGGGATCGAACCTGTGACCTTCGGGTTATGAGCCCGACGAGCTACCGCTGCTCTATCTCGCAGTACAAAAGTATGGCGCAGATTCTGCTTTTGCAAGCTGCTGGTAAGTATTTCTTTGCAGCGGCAGGTTACAATCCTTTGGTACCAACGGTTACAGCCTACGTATTTTTATTATCCGCAGGTAACTTATGCTGGGGTAAAGGCATTTTATACCAATTATACAACCGTAATGGGCCAACCGTATGGGCCTGTTTCACTATTATAAATGGGTATAACATGGGTTTTCGTGCACTGCTGCCTAAATGATATTACCTTTGCTTTATGACAAAAGCAGCATTCCGCTCAGGATTTGTAAACATATTCGGAAGACCCAATGCCGGCAAAAGCACATTATTGAATGCTCTGGTTGGTGAAAAACTGGCTATTACATCGCCCAAAGTGCAAACCACCCGCCACCGCATCATGGGTATTATGCACACCGATAGTTACCAGATTATATTTTCCGACACGCCGGGTATTATAGATCCGGAATATAAACTGCATCAGCGCATGATGAGCCAGGTAACCACAGCCCTGGAAGATGCCGATCTGGCTATATTAATGGCCGACGCTAAAGATGATGTAGAAAAAAACATTGCCCTTTTCCAGTCGCTGCGGCTCAAGACCACCAAACTGCTGGTGATCAACAAATCGGACCTGGTAGATAAAAACGTACTGGCCGAAAGAGTAGAACAATATAAAGCGGCAGGTATTACCGATCATATCATGACCATTTCGGCC
>JAVBJN010000077.1:0-129446 GCA_031546985.1 Chitinophagaceae bacterium | reverse complement strand
ACAGCGAAAGAATACTCCTACATTACTCACTCCCAAAAGATTTACCCTCACCAAACCCAACGCAGGTTGCTGACCCGCACAGGCTGAACAGGATTTGTCGAAGCACCGCAGCGAAAGGATAATCCTATATTACTCACTCCCAAAAGATTCCCCCTCGCCAAACCCAACCGCAGGTTGCTGAGCTTGTCGAAGCACCGTAGGTTGCTGACCCCCGCACAGGCGGGACAGGCTTTGTCGAAGCACCGGAGTAAAACCCATACCTACATTACTTACTCCCCCAATGATTCCCCACCCGTTAAATTATCCGTAGGTTGCTGAGCCCCGCATGGACGGGACAGGCTCTGTCGAAGCACCGGAGCGAAAGGATAATCCGAATAATTCCTGGCCAACAAAGGCAACAACTCAGGCATACCCTTAATCAATGCTTCTTTCTTCTTACGACTCCAACCCTGCACCTGCTTCTCACGGTAGAAGGCATGATCTATCCGCTCAAAGGCTTCAAAATAAACCAGCTTAACCGGCAATCTTTTCTGAGTATAGTCGCCACCTTCTCCATTCTCGTGCTGTAACAATCGCAGATGCAGGTTTCTTGTGCTTCCGGTATAATAACTCCCATCTGCACACAATAGAATATAAATCCAACCTTTGGGGAAACACAACAAAACGCCAACCCATTGTTTGTCCATAAGCAGATACAGATAATTGCAATGAAATTATTACAACCACTCTACCCGCATCACCCTTACGAGACACATTTTAGCCCATATTTCACATTTTCACTCATAAAAAACGGCGAACCATTTGGTTCGCCGTTTACTGTATATTCTTTACCTGATCCTTAGTTCATCTCAGCAAAATACTGGTGGAAGAATGGCAGGGTTTCGATGCCTTTGTAATAGTTGGCCAGATCGTATTTCTCGTTAGGAGAGTGCAGGTTATCGCTGTCCAGACCAAAGCCCATAAGTACGGTTTTCAGACCCAGCACCTGCTCAAACAACGCGATGATGGGAATAGAACCACCACCACGTGTAGGAATAGGCTCTTTACCAAAAGTAGTGGTAATGGCTTTTGCTGCAGCTTTGTACGCAGTGCTGTCGGTAGGGGTTACAACCGGCTGACCTCCGTGGTGATCGGTAACGGTTACTTTTACACAACCGGGTGCGATGCTTTCGAAATGTGCGGCAAACAGTTTGGCTATTTTGTGCGGGTCCTGGTTGGGAACCAAACGCATAGATACCTTAGCGTTGGCTTTGGAAGGCAATACGGTTTTAGCGCCTTCGCCGATATAACCGCTCCACATACCATTTACATCCAGAGTAGGACGTGTACCGGTACGCTCCAGCGTGCTGTATCCTTTCTCACCATTCAGGGCATTAACGCCCAGGTCTTTCATGTATTCTGCTTCGTCGTGTGGCGCGCTGTTGATAGCATCTCTTTCCTGCTGACTCAGCTCTACCACATCGTCATAAAAACCAGGAATGGTAATGTGTCCGTTTTCGTCATGCAGGCTGGCAATCAGTTTGGCCAGTACGTTGGCAGGGTTACCTACCGCACCACCGTATACACCACTGTGCAGGTCACGGTTGGGGCCTACTACTTCTACTTCCATGTATGCCAGGCCACGCAGGCCAGTTTCGATAGAAGGATGCTCCAGGCTGATCATGGAAGTATCAGAAACCAATACGATATCGGCTTTCAGGCGGTCTTTATTATCGGTAAGGAAGGTAGCCAGGTTAGCGCTGCCTACTTCTTCTTCGCCTTCAATCATGAATTTTACGTTGCACTGCAGGCTGTTGGTTTTAGCCATAGTTTCAAACGCTTTTACGTGCATGTAAAACTGGCCTTTATCATCGGCAGAACCACGGGCGTAGATACGACCGTCTTTGATTACCGGCTCAAAAGGACCACTGTGCCACAGTTCCAAAGGATCGGCAGGCTGCACATCGTAGTGGCCGTAGATCAGCACTGTAGGTTTGGAAGGATCAATCATTTTTTCGCCATACACAACCGGATGGCCAGCAGTTTCTACCACTTCGGCCAGCTCACAACCCGCTTCAATCAGGCGTTGTTTTACCATATCGGCGCAACGCTTGGTATCTTCATTGTGACGGCTGTCGGCACTAACGGATGGGATTTTCAAAAGATCAATCAGTTCGTTCAGGAAGCGCTCTTTATGCTGCTCCTGATATTCTTTCCATGCTTGCATAGCAACGTATTTGAGGAGTTTTAAAAACAGGTCGAAGTTACATAATCTGGGGTAGCAACACAATTTTTCGCAGGAATGCGGGCAAAGCTATTTCACCAGCTGCCAGCCCAGCACCACAGCTCCCAATCCGGCAAGGAGACTCAATAAAGTATAGGATATAAAACCTATCCAGTTTCCCTGTTTCAGCATCTGAAAATTCTCAAATGTAAAAGTGGAAAAAGTAGTGAGTCCACCACAAAAACCGGTAGCCAGCAGCAATTGTATGTTTTCGCTAATGCCTTTCTGCTTAATGGTAAGTGCAAACAGGAAACCGATAATAAAGCACCCCACCAGGTTGGCGGCAAGGGTGCCCCAGGGCCACCATGTGTTTTTGAGCGAACGTGACCATAAGCCAAGTGCAAAACGAAGCATGCTTCCGGCGGCTCCACCTACTGCTACAATCAAAAATTGCCTCATCATCAGTTAACAAGATTCTGACCGTGTAAAGGAGACACCAGCACATGCTGGGATGCAGTATGCAGATCGCGCCAGATTTTATTCAGTTCGTTTTCGGGATTCAGGATAGACATTCCGGCAAAAGGATACAACTCCTGCACTACCTGCCGGGCCACCTGTGCAGCATACTGACACGCATTGCTGATAACACCCAACAACTGGGGCGATACCGTTTCATGTTGCTCATACGCTTTCCAGCCATCGTGCAGAGCCGCGTACATCCAGCAACGGGCCGCTTCGAGCGTAGTAGTGCACCGTTGCAATGTAGCCCGCACCATGGTTTGATCTGCCAGGGCAATATCGGAGCGGTATGGTTTGCGAACCTGCGCCATAGCGCTAAATGCATCTATAAAATGCAATGCCATACCCGTGAGCATGGCGGTCATATTCAACTCTGCCATCTGCAAAAACGGAAACCGGTACAAAGGCCCTTTGGCAAAAACGGAGGGGCCCGATAAGGAAAAAGTGTTCTGCTCTGGCACCAGCTGTTCGCGCACTTCAAAATCGTGGCTGGAGGAGGCTTTGAGGCCATAGCTATTCCAGGTGTCGAGCACTTTTACCTGATCGGCACGAAACAGGAAAGAGCGGTATAATGGTTCGCCCTGCGCATCCTGCAAGGGAATATCGTAATCATCAACAATATAACAGTTGGCGGTAAAATGGGTAGCATGTGCGGCACCACTGGCATATTTCCAGGTTCCGGTAGCAATGTAGCCATCATGGTTTTTGCGGGCAGTACCTGAAATGGCGCCACTACCGGCAATGCTTACCGCAGGGTCATGAAAAACAGATTCTGCCGTCTCGGGTTGCAGGTATCCGGCAAAAATATTGGCACCGGCACCGAGGTTTACGCACCAGCCCAATGCACCATCGGCCCAGGCCAGCGCTTCAAATAAACGTACCACTTCGGGCATGGTCCATTCAAGTCCGCCGGCTTGTTCTGGTACCAGCACCTGGAACCAGCGTTTTTTATGAATCAGGTCTAGCTGAGCAGGGGTAAGCGCACCATTGTTCTCGGCCGTAAGCGTATCGCGGCGAATGAGGTCTACCACAGCCTGGTCGAGGAGGTTAGCGGGATGTTGGGGTAAATGCATACATAAATTTACAAAAAGAAAAATCCCATTCCATGCAATAGGTTTAAAATCAATGTTAATTGACGTTCTTTCACCGTTCATTAATAGAAAAAATATAATAATATATAACAGGTTATTATTTTGTGCTTAAATACATCACGAATGACCAAAATTTTATCCCGGCTGGCCATTGGTGCCACTTTTTGTTTTAGCCTCATGCTCACCGGCTGCCCCGTTAGCAGCAAATATCCCCTGGGCGTAAAAGGCGCAGTACCTGCCGATAACAACCTGCTTGGTACCTGGGCGCAAGACGATGAAAAAACTGAAGCGACCAAAGTGAAAATCACTAAAGGAAAAGAAGACAACACGTATAACCTGGTAGTAGAGGAAAAAGGCGAGGCTTTTATGGCCGATGCTACACAATTCAAAGCCTGGCTTACGGTAATTAACAACCAAAACTTCCTGGTGCTCCAGGAAAACCAAGATGAGAAACCTTCAGAGACTTATTATGTATACCATATTAAAACAGGTAACAATAGCATTACCACAAATGATATTACATTGAAAGAAAAAGGTGCCGATGCCATTACTTCCATTGATGCCTATCGTGCAGAAGTAACCGCCTCTATAAAAAGTACCGACTTCCTGGCTGGTGAAATTAAGTGGACGAGGAAATAATTTTCTAAAGAAATGATTCAAACCCCTCCGCAGTTGCGGAGGGGTTTGATTTTCCCGATTACCAACGCTGAGACCTGGCAGGAGCTGCGCACCTGGCAGGTCAAAAAAAAGCGCCAACAGGCGCTTTAATTATTTTAGAGAAACCCCAGTTCCAACCGGGCTTCTTCGCTCATCATTTCTTTATCCCAGGGTGGGTCAAAAGTTAGCATTACGTGCGTTTCGGTTACGCCTTCGATGGCGCCTACCTTATCGTTTACTTCCCTAACAATATCGCCTGCTACAGGACAGCCGGGAGCGGTGAGTGTCATCGTTACATGCACTACTCCTTCTTCGGTAGAACTGATTTCATATACCAACCCCAGCTCTACAATGTTTACAGGTATTTCGGGATCATATACGGTGTGCAGGGCGTCTTTGATCTTTTCTGCTACTCCGGCCTTATCGTTTACAATCATGACTTATGCTTTTTGGGTCTGCTGAAAGGCCAGCGCGTATAATTTCATTTGCTTTACCATGCTCAGCAATCCATTGCTGCGAGTGGGCGACAAATGTTCTTTAAGGCCAATCTTATCAATAAAATACAGCTCAGTGTTTACGATCTCTTCAGGCGTGTGCCCTGTGAGTACCCGCACCATCATGCTCACGAGACCTTTGGTAATAAGTGCATCGCTATCGGCGGTGAAGATTACATTACCGTCTTTCATTTCGGCATGCAACCAAACCTGGCTCTGGCAGCCTTTGATCAGGTTCTCTTCTTTCTTATACTGCATGTCTATTATCGGCAGGTCTTTTCCCATTTGGATGATGTATTCATACTTACCCATCCAATCGTCAAACAAACTAAAATCGTCTATCAGTTCTTCCTGAATCTCTTTAATGCTCATGTTATCTCAACATTTGAATAGCCCTTTTCAGAGCGGTTACAAAGCGGTCAATATCTTCGATGGTATTGTACACTGCGAAAGACGCACGTACCGTACCCGGAATTTTAAAACGGTCCATCAGCGGCTGTGCGCAATGGTGGCCCGTACGCACCGCCACTCCCTGCTTGTCGAGTAGCACCCCTACATCGTAAGGATGCGCGCCATCTACCAGGAAAGACAATACACTGGCCTTGTCTGCGGCAGTACCAATAAAACGGATACCATCCAGCTCTTTTACCTGTGCGGTAGCGTATTGCAACAGCTGGTGCTCGTGGGCAGCAATGTTATCGATACCGATCTCATTCATGAAATCGATGGCATTGCCCAGGCAAATGCCCGCTTCGATATTGGGCGTTCCGGCCTCAAATTTAAAAGGTAATTCGTTATAAATGGTCTTTTCGAAAGTAACGGTCTTGATCATATCGCCCCCACCCTGGTAAGGCGGCAGCTTGTTCAACCATTCTTCTTTACCATACAGCACACCAACACCGGTAGGCCCATACATTTTGTGACTGGAAAACACCATAAACTCGCAATCCAGTTCCTGCACATCAATGCGAAGGTGCTGAATACCCTGCGCTGCATCTACCATTACCGGAATGTTCAACGCGTGTGCTTTGGCAATCATTTCACGTATCGGATTTACCGTACCCAATGCATTAGATACATAAGTAAAGGCCACCATCTTAACCTTTTCGGTAAGGAGTTGGTCAAACGCTTCCATATCCAGTTCGCCACTGTCGGTAACCGGTACCACCTTTAATATAGCGCCTTTGCTTTCGCAGGCCATTTGCCAGGGCACAATATTAGAGTGGTGCTCCATGCCGGTGATCAGAATTTCATCACCTGCTTTGAGGAAGCCACGGGCAAAGGTATCGGCCACCAGGTTAATACCATCGGTGGTGCCTTTGGTAATAATTACTTCATGCTCATGGCGGGCATTGATGAAAGCCTGCACTTTGCGGCGCGACACTTCATACGCGTCGGTCGCTTTCTGACTCAGGAAGTGAACGCCACGGTGAATATTGCTGTTGAGGGTTTTGTAATAATCCGAAATAGCGTCTATCACCACCAGTGGTTTCTGTGTGGTGGCAGCGTTATCGAGATACACCAGCGGTGCACCGTTTACAGAAATATCCAGGATAGGAAACTGACTGCGGATGGCCTGCACGTCAAAGTCCGGGGTTGTTAAGATGTTGGTATCGGTTGTCACGTTAACTAGTTTATGAATCCGAAAGTACGGAAACAAAACGGGGCCCTTTAACAGACCCCGTTTTTATGATACATTATATGATTACAGCTCCTGCATCGAGGCTTTGTTCGGTAAGCTGGTCTATGTACTCCTTAACAGCAGGAATACTCAACTGGCTGCTTACATCACCTGCGAAAGCATGCACCAGGATGTTTTTGGCTTCGTCGAGGCCAATACCCCTGGAGCGGAGGTAAAACAGTTGTTCTTTATTAAACTGCCCGATGGTAGTACCATGCGAACATTTAACATCGTCGGCAAAGATCTCGAGCTGGGGTTTGCTGTTGATGGTTGCTTTAGGACTCAGCAGCAGGTTATTGTTCTTCTGGAACGCATTGGTTTTTTGCGCATCCTGACGAACAAAGATCTTACCGTTGAATACCGCGGTGGCATTGTCCAGCATTACGCCTTTGTAGTGTTCATTGCTGAAACAGTTGGGCATTTTGTGGTCTACCATCGTATGGTTGTCTACCAGTTGGTTGCCACCGGCAATGTACAAACCGTAGAAATGAGACTCTGTACGCTCTGCATTCAGAGCCAGGTTCAGGTTATTACGGATCAGTTTAGCGCCGGGGAAAGAAAACTGGAAGTCGTTGTATAAAGAATTAGCCGCCTGCGCTACCTCGGTATGGGTAATGATGCGCGCGTTATCGGTGGTATTCTGAATAACATGGCGGTGCGCGATGGCATTTTCTGCAACAGCGATTTCGGTTACCGAGTTAATCAGTACAGCAGCACTGTTGGCCGGTACAAAATATTGCTCCAGAATTTTGATCTCTGCTCTTTCTTCTACCACTACCAGGTGACGTGGCTGTACCAGCGCCGGTTTATCGGAGCTGAACAGTTGCAGCACATTCAATGGTTTATCCAGCGCAGCGCCTTTAGACACGTGAATGTATAAACCATCGGTTTGGAAAGCGGTGTTCAGCGCTACCATGTGGTAGGTTTCGCTTTTGGCATATTGGCCAAAGTGTTGCTGAAACACAGCATCCTCACGGCTCTCAGCAGCAGAACGGATCTGCACTTTAGCCTCGGCAGGTAATTGCGAATACTCGGGCAGCAGTTTGCCATTGAGCAATACCGCAGTGTAAGCGTCTAAACCCGGGATGGTTACCGCCAGGATAGCCGCTGCAATATCAGACTGCTCCACTTCTGAAACCGGCGTTTCAAATCCGTCTTTCAGGTGGGGTACCAGGCTGGTGTATTTCCAGTCTTCCTGCTTAATGGTAGGAAAACCTTTTTGTTTGAACCAATCAAAGGCTTGCTCACGTACGGTTTGCTGCGCAGCGGTATCGTGGGCCGATAACTGCGGCAAACGGGATGCGTAGTCGCTCACCAGTTGGTCGTATAAAGAATATGTTACGGTAGTATTCATTGTTTTGACTTCACTTATCCAACAACAGTATTATTCGCTTCTTCTTTGAGCCAGTCGTAGCCTTTTTCTTCCAGCTCGAGTGCCAGTTCTTTAGGACCGGATTTGACAATGCGGCCATTCCAGAGCACGTGCACCACATCCGGCACAATGTACTCCAGCAAGCGCTGGTAGTGGGTGATCACCACAAAAGCATTGCCTTCGTTGCGCAGTTTATTTACACCGTTGGAAACGATACGCAGGGCATCAATATCCAGGCCAGAATCGGTTTCGTCCAGGATGGCCAGCTTGGGATTGAGCATAGCCAGCTGCAGAATTTCGTTGCGTTTCTTTTCACCACCGGAGAAACCTTCGTTCAGCGAACGGTTGGCCAGTGATGAGCTGAACTCTACCAACTGTTGTTTCTCTTTCAGCAGTTTCAGAAAATCCTTGGCATCCAAAGGCGGTAAACCCTGGTGCTCACGAATTTCACTTACAGCGGTTTTCAGGAAGTTTACGTTAGACACGCCCGGAATCTCTACCGGGTATTGAAACGCCAGGAACAAACCTTCGCGTGCACGTATTTCCGGGTCCATATCCAGCAGGTCTTTACCATCAAATGATACAGAACCACCGGTTACTTCATAGTTTTCGCGGCCAGCCAGCACAGATGCCAGCGTACTTTTACCAGAACCATTGGGTCCCATGATGGCGTGTACCTCGCCAGCTTTAACTTCCAGGTTTATGCCCTTCAGAATCTCTTTACCTTCAACAGATGCCTGTAAGTTTACGATCTGTAACATGTTATATGTTTATGCGTTGAATTTTTGAACGGTTGGGATGGTTGCCCATCCTTTGTCTTCTTTTTATATACAGCAGGTTATTAACCTACACTTCCTTCCAGTGATACGGCCAGCAGTTTTTGCGCTTCTACGGCAAACTCCATTGGCAGATTGTTCAGTACTTCTTTAGCGTAACCGTTTACGATAAGCGCTACGGCTTTTTCGTTATCGATACCACGTTGGTTGAGGTAAAATATCTGGTCTTCGGCAATTTTAGAGGTAGTAGCCTCATGCTCTACGATTGCCGTAGGGTTTTTGCTTTCGATATAAGGGAACGTATGCGCACCGCAACGGTCGCCGATAAGCAGGGAATCGCACTGGGTAAAGTTCCTGGCGTGCTCTGCATTGGGACCCATTTGTACCAATCCACGGTAGCTGTTGTGGCTTACGCCAGCGCTGATACCTTTGGAAATGATGCGGCTGCGGGTGTTTTTGCCCAGGTGGTAAATTTTGGTACCGGTATCGGCAATCTGGTGTCCTTTGGTAAGGGCTACAGAATAAAATTCACCTACCGCATTGTCACCTTTCAGGATCAGGCTTGGGTATTTCCAGGTAATGGCCGAACCGGTTTCTACCTGCGTCCAGCTGATTTTGGAATTATTACCCCTGCAGATGCCACGTTTGGTAACGAAGTTGTAAATACCACCTTTACCGTCTTTATCGCCAGGGTACCAGTTTTGTACTGTAGAATATTTGATCTCGGCATCTTCCAGTGCAATCAGTTCCACCACTGCGGCGTGCAGCTGGTTTTCGTCGCGCATAGGAGCCGTACAACCTTCCAGGTAACTTACATAACTGCTTTCGTCGGCAATAATAAGGGTACGCTCAAACTGGCCGGTGTTTTTGGCGTTGATCCTGAAATAGGTGCTCAACTCCATCGGGCAGCGAACGCCTTTGGGGATATATACAAATGAACCATCGGAGAATACCGCTGAGTTCAATGCTGCGTAAAAGTTATCGGTGAGGGGCACTACAGAACCCAGGTATTTTTTTACCAGTTCGGGGTGCTCATGTACCGCTTCGCTGATAGGGCAGAAAATAACGCCCTTTTCTTTCAGCTTTTCTTTAAAGGTGGTGGCTACCGATACGCTGTCGAACACCGCATCTACCGCTACACCCGCCAGCGCGGCCTGCTCGCCCAGGGGAATACCCAGTTTGGCGAAAGTGGCCAGCAATTCTGGATCTACTTCGTCTAAACTATTGTATTTGGCCTGGTTACGTGGGGCTGCGTAATAGGAAATGGCTTGAAAATCTACGTCCGGAGCTTTAAAGTTCTGCCAGGTGGGCATGTCCATTTTCAGGAACTGGCGCAGCGCTTTCAGGCGCCATTCCAGCAACCATTCCGGCTCATTCTTCTTGGCAGAAATAAAACGGATGGTATCCTCGTTAAGACCAATGGGAGCGAACTCCATTTCAATCTCCGTGGTAAAACCATGCTCATACTCCTGCGTGGACAAATCATTCAGAAAATCTTGTTCTGTTTGCATGTTTTGCTCGTATATACTTAAATCCGGAAGACTCCGTCCCAGAGTGGGTATTGGATGCCTTTCCAATTACAAAATTACGTTAACCAAAATCCCCGACCCTTTTCAGACATTTCTATATTCGGGAAATTTTTATTTATATATAGGAAATATATTCCTAATCAATGGCTTACACCCCGTCTTCGCAGTCGCCTTCGGCTACTTCCGCGTCAACCAGGCTGCAACTCGCATTCTGGAATTTATCCATATGCAGGCGGCCCCAGTCGCAGATAGAAGCTACTACCGGCTTAAGGGTAGCGCCAAATTCAGACAGGGAATATTCTACTGTTGGGGGAATGGTAGCATAAGCATGTCTCTCGATCATACCGCTCTCTTCCAATGCCTTCAGCTCTTTGGTAAGCATACCAGGGTTAATATTAGGAATCCGGCGTTCCAGTTCCTTAAACCGCATGGTACCTCGCTCGCATAACTGATGGAGAATCATCAACTTCCACTTACCTTCCAGCACCTGCATCGCTGCCTCAAAAGGACATTCTCCAACGTATTTTCCGGGTTTAGCCATTCTTAAAACCTTTATTCTTGATCACTATGCAAAGATAGGTTAGTACTAGATAAATTGCTACTATTTTTTTAATAGTAATTGTTAATAGGGACTATGGGAGAATCTATTATGTAATGTCGGATGTAGGATGTGAGATCTCCGATCTGTGATTTATGATCTCTGGCCGGGAATATAAACCTGACAGGAGCTGCCCTCACCGTGACGAGACAAGCGCTGGCAGGCTTTGCTTTTGCTCTTCCATTACTCATCAGCATGCCCCTTTCGTCTTTGTCATGCTGCACCGAGTCACAAGGAAGCAGTATCTTAAAAGAATAATAATGTCTGATTTAAGGATCTTTAAGCGAGGGCGGAGTCTTTAGACCACAGACTGAGCAAATCTGCAGGAAACGACACGAGATGGTCCCGCAGATTTACGCAGATTAAAAACCACGCAGATCCCGCAGATCAGATCTTTCTCCTAAATACAAAAGCCCCGCCTTGCGGCGGGGCCCTTGATAATCCATAAAACTATTGCTAAAACTTAACCTGAATGCCTCCTGTAAATCCGAAATACAATCCATAAGTATCACTGGCCGACGGACTCCATACATAATTATGCACGAGTTCATTGCTGCCAAAAGTATTGTTGAGGAAATTAACTGTGGGGCCGGCATAAATCTGTATGCGGTTGGCAAAAGTGTAAGAAGGCAATACCCGCAGGCTGGATTTAATGTACCATTCCTCGCCAATATCGTTGAGCGACATACACACCGCCTCGGCACTTAACTTAAAGTTTTTGTAAACCGGAATGCGGGCACCATAACCTGCTTCGATGGCATACAGTGATTTGGTAGCTTTAAAATTGTACCCTACACCAAGAATACCATACAATACACGGCCACCGGAACGGAAAGTGAGCAGAGCAGTTTGAGTTTCATCGATTGACAAGCCGAATGATTTTTCGCCGTTCTTAATAATATTAACCACACCAATGGGGTAATCACTGCTATCGGCCACATTTACAAAACCAGCAAATTGCACGCCTCTTACTTTTTTAGCATTGTTCAAAAGGCCAGCCATCTGAAAACCTTCTACATCTTTACTGTTGTTTACCAGCCCCGCCAATTGAAATCCTTCTGCATCTTTGGTATTATTGAGCAAACCAGCCACCTGCGCACCTTTTACTTTTCCTTTGCTGGTATTGGTAAGTCCCGCCACCTGAAACCCGGTCATATCGGCAGTGGTATTGAGCAAGCCTGCTACCTGGACACCTTTGGTTTCTCCGGCACTGAGATTTACGAGCCCGCCTACCTGTGCGCCTTCGGTACCTTTGGTAAGATTAATTAACCCTGCCACCTGCGCGCCTTTGGCATGGCCTCTTACCTGGTTCATTAAACCTGCAATCTGCACACCTTCGGAACTGCCGCCAATGTGGTTGGTCAATCCGGCAATCTGCACACCGGTTGCATTGTTCTTAATTACAGAAGTTAAGCCCGAGAGGCAAAAAGCTTTTTCGCCACCCGACACACCGGCCAGCGCATGAAACGAAAATATATTGGTGTACTCCTTTGCATCAAGCCCGTTGGTGCTGATGGGATAAATAAAACCTATATGCGCCAGCCTGGTGGTACAGGTTTGTTGCGGCGCAGCTTCCTGTTCTGTTTCTTCTTTGTCGGTATCCTGCGCGTGGGTTACAGTTGCGAAGCCGGTCATCAGTAATGCAGTAATACTTGCTAAGGCTACGGCTTTGTGGATCTTGAAGGTCATAGTATTTTCAGATGATTTATAACAAGACACCTGAATGAAAACTTACCCCTACTCTGTTTAAAAGTTTATGCCCGTTTTGTAAAAAAAGAAAAGCCACTGAACAATATCAATGGCTTTGTATGATGCGAATAACAACGATCAGAAGAAGACTATACCAGCCTGCCAGCCCAACCAGCTATTGACCCGGTTGCCCAGATCCCAGCTAAACGTACCTGGCTCGGGAATAGGCAGCGTCTCGTACCCGCTAACCGGCGTAAACGGCAGCGGCGAATAACAAACCGATAAGGCAGGACCTGCATAAACCCTGACACCTTTGGCTACCTGCACCTGCAAGCTGGGTTGCAACCTGCTGATGGTAGGCACATTCTCCCAGGTGCCGAGATACATGCCTTGTGCCGATAACTCCAGGGTTAACGACAACCGGCGCCCCAAACGAAAATCGCTACCGATGCCATAACCCACCGTGTAGGCTTTATCGCCAAAAGGATCGGCACCGGCAAAGAGTATGTTGTAAAATTTATAGGTACCTGTTTTCACTGCTATATTGAAGGGCGTAATATCGTTGGCATAAACCGAAGCCTTATGGTAACCATTGCGGATGATGTTGATAAAGCCGAGGTTGAACCCCGAAGAACTATCGGCAATATTGATAAACCCTAACTGAAACCCTTTTACGGTTTTGGCTACGTTCAAAAAACCTGCGATCTGCATACCATCAAAATCTTTGGCGTAGTTCATTAAGCCACTGATCTGCACGCCCTCGGCACTATTGGTTGCAAAGCTAACCAACCCTGCAATTTGTGTACCCTTCATATCGCCCAGCGCAATATTGGCCATGCCGCCGATCTGCGTGCCATTTACCGTATGAGAAGCCTGGTTGTATAAACCACCAATTTGCACGCCTTCCATGCTGCCGCCATCAATATTGGCCAGCCCGCCAATCTGTACCCCTTCTACACTCCCCTTCACAATAGAGCCTAAACCACCGATCTGCACGCCTGCTACGGAATCAAACACCTGGTTGTAAGCGCCACCGATCTGCACGCCTTCCATACCACCACCTACAATATTAAACAAACCACCGATCTGCACATATTTCATATCGCCTTTTACGATATTAAAGATGGTACCCAGCTCAAAGCCGTTAATACCGGCATTGTAACCTCCCAGCACATTAAACGAGAATTTATCTTCTACCTGCCCGCTCATTTTGCCATGCGTGCCCACACCGGGTATGATAGAGAACTGAAATGGTTTGGAGGCAAAATAGTTACCAATGTTCAGGCTCTGCACTTTTTGGCGGGAAGAAAGAAAATTACGGCCCAGCCAGGTTTTCTCTACCTCGGGCTTATCGGTAATAAGCACTACAGGAAGCGTTTTGGTTTTTACAGGAGCCAGGCTTACGGTCAATTGCTGGTCAAAGCCCGGTTCCAGCGGCATCAGTGTATCCATATACATGTGCTTGCTGAGGCTGATGGCCGCATCGGGATATTTGTCTTTCAGCTTTAAACGAAAAAACCCTTCTTCGTTGGTAAGGGTAGAAACCAGCTGGTGCTGCTCATACACACTGGCATTGGGCACGCTCTGCCCGGTAGACAAATCCCGGACGTAACCGCTAATGGTATAGCTGTACTCACCGGGTTTGCGCAATATCACATAATTACCCGTTTCGCGATACAGGCAGCTGCCATCGAAGATCATATCCAGCACCTGCTTCACTGTTTTATCTTCAGCGGTGATAGATACTTTGCCATATTTTTTGGTAAGGTTGCTGTTGTAGGAAAACTGGAAATCACCTTGCTTACTGATTTGCGTAAGCACTTCCTGCACCGGTTTATCCACCACGGTTACAGAAACTTTTTTGCCCAGCAGTTGCTGGGCAAAAACTGCTGGTGCGCAGCAGATCAATAATAGGGTAAAAAATAATTTCGGGATCAATCTGGTAGAATAATGTGGGTCAAAGTAAACGATAATTTATTTCAGCACGATATTGCTTCCGTTCTTACTCACCGTTATGTTAAACGTTTCTCCGATCACACGTAAAATATTATCAAGCGATTCATCTTTAAAAGTAGAGGTCAGCGGTTGCTGGGCCAGGTAAGGATCGGCTATTACAATGTTTACATCATAAGCCTCGTTCAATACATGTACAAACCGGCCAAGCGGTGTATTGTTGCACACAAACAAGCGGGTGTGGTAATAATTGTATAACTCATCGTTATTGGCCTGTTTTTCGGGCATCTGCTCATTCTGGCGCACGGTAGCTTTTTCGTGGGGCGTAAGCTGCACCGTGTTTTTCTTCTTGCTCACCTCCACTATTCCGGTTTCTACAATAACCTCGGTAAGGGTTTCGCTGGTTTTTACATTAAAAGAAGTGCCCACCACTTTTACCGCGGCCTCGTTGGCATCGATAATAAAAGGATGTGTTTTATCGGGTGCAATCTCGAAAAAGGCTTCGCCCTCGAGCTTGATATGCCGTTCGTTGCCTTTAAAGGTTTCGGGATAGTACAGTGTGGCGTTTTTATTGAGGGTCACCACAGAGCCGTCGGCCAGTTTTTGGGTCACCACTTTTCCGTTGGCTTGCAGGGTTTGCATCAGCGGGTTGGTAAAAGTGTACCACAGCCAGGTGCTGCCAATGAGAATAGCTATTGCGGCGGCAATCCTGGTCCATACCGGAAAGGTCATGCGGCGCACTTTGCCCTGGGGCTGGGTTTGCACAGGCTGGCTCACTCTCGTCTGAAAGCGCTGCCATGCAGCATTGGGATCAACAGTGGAACGGGCAGCCAGATCGCGGCTTTGGTTCCAGATAAGCCGGAAATGCTCCAATTGTTTCGCATTCCGCTCATCGGCCGCCGCCCAATCCTCTACCAGCACGCGCTCCCCGGCCGTAACCTCTCCCAGCACGTACTTTACCAGCAAGTCATCTGTAATATTATAATCAGAATGTATCAACAGTTTAAGTTTACAAAGTCATTAAATAAATCAACAGCAAAGGCAGAAAATCGGCCAATTGAGTCCGCATCAGGCGAAGCGCCTTACCCATGTGATTTTCAACGGTTTTTACCGAAATGGACAGCCTGTCGGCTATTTCCTGGTATTTCAGTTCTTCGAACCGGCTCAGCTGAAAAACCGTACGGCATTGCTCCGGCAGCGACTCCAGCGCTTTGCTGATGCGCTGCTGTAACTCGCTGAGCTGCAACTTTCCCGAAGTATTGTTTTGCTGCTGGGGCATATGATGGCGGGCATGGTTTACATAAGCGTCTTTTACCTTCTGGTGTTTGAGGTAATTGAGGCATTCGTTGTACACCGACCTGTAGAGGTAAGCATTAACCGATTGGCTGATCTGTATCTGGTCTTTCTTCTCCCACAATTTGCAGAACACGTTCTGCACCATTTCTTCGGCCATAATATCGTCTTTCAGTATTGTGCAGGCATAAGCGTGCAGGCTTTTGAAACTGGTCTTAAAAACCTGCTCAAAGGCCGCTTCCCCTGACAATGCGCCGGCTATGACGGGTTGCGATTCGCTGGATTCCATTCGTATGCTTTGGTTAGGCAAACCAAATATAACGTCTTCTATCAATAGCTCCATTTAGTGTAAGACAACGTGATAGCTATCTACCCCTACCCGTTTTTGCAAAATATTTTAACAATCCTGCCAAAGGCGGCCTAACGGAATGTTAAATTGCGCCAATACGCCATAAAACACATGCCCTTTTTGCAGCATATGGGCGTGGCATCAAATTAGATGGTTAAACACCAAAGGATATATTATGAATAACACCAGAAAAGTAGAAACCGTTATCCGCAGCCATCACGCCAATATGGTGGGCGATGGATTTAAGGTGTTCAACCTGTTTCCCAGCAACAACGAGATTCCGCTGAGCCGGATGAGCCCGTTTTTCCTGATGGACTATGGCGCGCCTACCTATTTCCCGCCTACCCAAAACCCAAGAGGTGTAGAGGAACATCCGCACCGTGGTTTTGAAACAGTTACGGTAGCATTCCAGGGTGCGGTAGCGCACCGGGATTCGGGTGGCAATTCGGGTGTAATTTATCCCGGCGATGTGCAATGGATGACCGCAGCAGGCGGTGTGGTGCACGAAGAAAAACACGAACCCGCATTTGCAGCCGAAGGCGGCACATTGGAAATGTTACAATTATGGGTAAACCTGCCCAAAGCCAATAAAATGGATACCCCATCTTACCAGGGTATTACCAAAGCCGATATTCCCGAAGTAGCTATTGGCGAAGAAGGCAGTACGCTGCGCGTAATTGCAGGCAGCTACGGCGATGTAAAAGGCCCGGCTACCACACATACGCCTTTACATATGTACCACATAGAGCTCAAAGCTGGCGATATGGTACAGTTGGATTTGCCAGCACATTATAATACCGGTGTATTGCTCAAAAAAGGTACTGCCAGCATTGGCGATAATATTGTGCATGCCATCGCTTTTGCAGTAATGCAGAACGAAGAAGGTGCGGTAGAGATTGTAGCCATCGACGACAGCTCCCTTATTGTACTGAGCGGCGAACCTATTAACGAGCCTATTGTAGCTTATGGTCCGTTTGTGATGAACACACCAGAGGAGATCAACGAAGCGCTGGCCGATTACCGCAGTGGTAAAATGGGACATTTATAATCAGATCAAGTTTTCTCATATACAACAACACAGCAAAAGCCTCCCCACAGTATTGTGGGGAGGCTTTTTTAATGGGCTATTATTTTACAATACCGTGCAGCGAACCGCCTGATTGCCACAAACGGCTGATCTGTTCTTCTACTTCGGGCGTCATCATCAACGGTGGTGCATGGTGTGGCTTAATGCGCGCATCGATAATAAGCGGCCCTTTGCAGCCCCAATGCTTATGCTCGGTAAAGGCATTGATGCCATGTATATCGTGCGATGGATTGCTGCGGGTAAAAGTCACCCATACAAAGTTGTTCACTGTTTCGGCCACAAAATTGGCATCGTCGCAAAGCACCAGCAATGGTATGCCCGACAAATCGGCATTGCCCAGTACCTCTTGCAGCAGGGCTATTTCCTGCAACGCTTTTTCTTCACTTACATAAGGCGGCGCTTCTACCGCACACACACCTGGCATTACCATTTTTACATGGTGCAATGGCCGGGGGAAATGCACCGCACCCGGCACCTCGTTCCAAAGACTGCGAATAGGTGCACCCGCTGCGGCAATAGCCACTTTGGAGCCGCTATTGAGTCCGCTGCCGCTGTAATCGAGGGTATCGATGGTGGTTTGGGTATAAAAATGCAGATCGCGGCTAAGATCTACCCGTTCCAGTATATGCCGCATAAACGGCTCCACATGGTGTATATCGAGTTGCGGATCGTCTTGCTTAGCGGCAATAAACAAGTATTTGGCCAGGCTCAGTTGGTTGGTACCTAAAATATGATTGGCTATGGTAAGTAGCTCCTGCGGTTTGCGTACTTGCAGGTAAGGGGTATACCGCTCACTGCCAATTGCAAACAACAAGGGATGTACACCAGCGGCATCTACCGCATGCACAGCATGCACACCGGGAATCTCCGAAGGAATGGCGCTGCCTGTAATATCGTGTATAAGCTCTCCAAAACTGGTATCTTCCTGTGGCGGACGGCCTACAACGGTAAAAGGCCAGATGGCATTTTTCTTAGCGTACACCTTGTGCACATGCATGAGTGGAAAAGGGTGCGTAAGACTGTAATACCCCAGGTGGTCGCCAAAAGGCCCTTCGGGTTTATTTTCCATAGGGTTTACATAACCTGTAATTACAAAATCGGCATCTGCAGAAATGCAATACCCCTCATCATCGTAAGTATAGCGGAACCGGCGGTTGTTAAGCGCGCCGGCAAACGTAAGCTCAGAAAGCCCTTCGGGCAAGGGCATAACGGCAGCCAATGTATGCGAGGGTGCGCCGCCAACAAAAATGCTCACTTTCAACGGCTGACCTTTGGCATTGGCCTTGGTCTGGTGCACGCCTATACCCCTGTGTATCTGGTAATGCAAGCCTATTTCCTTGTTGGTATTATAGTCATTGCCCGAAAGCTGAATGCGGTACATACCCAGGTTGGCCTTCATAGCGCCGGGCGCATCTGCATCTTCGGTATACACTTGTGGCAGTGTTACAAACGGGCCGCCATCCATAGGCCAGTTTACAACCGGCGGTATATCGGTGATTTTGATCTCTTCGAACTGGCTTAGCACACTGCGGCCTACTTTCATAGGCAGGGCCGAAAGCGCAGTCATGCTTACACCAGCATACCGCAGCGGGTGTTTCATCACCTGCATCGGATCGCCTTTAATATCTACAAGCTGTTTTATTTTATCGAGTGTATCGCGAAACATAAACCTGCTGCGCGCCAAAGTGCCACACATGTTGCTCACTGCCGGGTAACGGCTACCCTTTACTTTTTCGAAATATAATGCGGGACCTTGCTGTGCATACACTTTAAGATGGATGGCCGCCATTTCAAGGTAAGGATCTACTTCTTCCCTGATGCGTACCAGGTGACCGTGCTTTTCCAGATCGGCCACACACTCCTGTAATGTTCTGTAACCCATAATGGCGGTAAATATACTATGCAAATGGATGAAAAGCCGCCAAAAGACCGAATATAAGGGAGTTGGCGATAGTACACAATACCCACTGGTACGTAATTTATACCCCACTAAAATACCGTCAAAAAACCTGTACATCCTGTTGTACATGAGCGTAACTTTATGTCACCAACCAACTATAATGAAATGAACAGTTCAGACCATCCCACCGTATCGCCCTTTTACAGAGAACGCTGGCTGAGCAGGGAAGTTCAGGAATGGGAAGTATTGTATTTTCTTCAGTATGCGTTAAACAGGATCGTTATTTCCATGCCCTGCAACTGGATCTCCAAAACAGCGGTCAACTTTGTAATACCCTCTATCAGTTGCCAGCCATTGCTGTTCAACTGTGAGGTATCTGATATCGATGGCGGGCCGCCATACCGCATTACACTTTCTTTAGACAACTACTGGTGCTGCGCCGAAGACCTTCAATTGTTTAATGCAGCGAGCTTTCTGCTCAGCAGCCTCGAGGCCGGTAAATCGCTGGATAAGCTGATCGACGAATGGAAAAAATCGCAACCCGAAATAAGTTTTGCCGAAGTACAGCCTTTGTTTGAAGACAAATTGCTTAGCCTTTTGCAGCAAGGCGAATGCATATCGGCATCCAACGGATTCAACTATTTTATGCTCAACAAAAAATGGTTGCAACTGGATACTTACGAGCTCACCAATTTTCAAACCATTGCCGATACCATCAGAGATGTGATCTGGCACCCGGAGTATCGCCACCCTTGCTCGCTTACCCAATGCCTGCACATCTTAACCGACGATGATTTTGATGAGCCCCGCAAAGTAAATGCCGTATTCTGGCACCACCGCCAACCGGTAGTGCTTAACCCCAACGATCATTTGCTGCTGGAGCCCAGCCCCGGCGATTACATGTTGGTAACCCCGCAAACCTGGATGGCAGCCGCCGCTAATTACCTGGTGCCTTTCGATGCCAGCGAACGCTTGCGCTCTAAACGCATTAACGAAAACGACTACCTGCTCTTTACCGGGCAGATTGAAGCAGAATCGACCCACCTGCAACTCCTTTGCGCCTTCGATGCATCAGAAGCTCCTGCCCTGTTTGTAACAGCATAAAACATATAAAACAGAAAGGCCACCATAACGGTGGCCTTTCTGTTTTATCCTAACGCGAAGTTATTAGCGGATAACCGTTTTTATAGCTTGCGATGCTTGTTTGCCAGAAATGCGGGTAATGTAAGTGCCTTTGCTTAAAGCCTGCAGGTTGAGCGCATAATTATTCCACCCTTCTACAGTCTGGTAAGTAGCAGTTTGCACTAGCACACCCGACAGGTTATATACCTGCACCAGCAGTTTTTCCGGGCGGGCGCTTTGGTATGCAAGTGTAAACGAACCCGTACCAGGATTGGGATACAGGAAGCACTCCGGCGTATTGCTATTAACGGGTGTAATACTCGTTAACGCTGCCATTTTTTTGATTGCTGCATAAGCATTAATTCTGCCAAAACCCCAGGTATTGCTGCCTGTAGCAGGAATGTTACCGGTATAACTATCACGGATAGCCGTTTCTTTAATAATGGCCTTAACCTGTGCCGGAGAAAGCGTGGGATCGAGTTGCAACATGAGCCCTACTACACCTGCTACAACCGGAGAAGACATAGAAGTACCGGAGAAAGCGCCATACAAATAATCTTTGCCGCTCACCGGATCTAGGTACGAACTTATAGCGCTGGAATACCCACTGCCTGTTGGAATAAATGTACTGTCGAACGAGCTCACCGCCGAAACCACCGTATGGCCCGGCGCTGTAATAAAGGGTTGCACCGTTCCATCAATTGCAGGTCCGCGGCTGGAGAAAAAAGCCAATGCTTTGGGCGTACCGCTATAGGATAACGGATCGCCACTGATATTGGTAAAGGAAAGTTTAGAAGCGTAAGCCCCTACAGCTATCGCACTTGGCGTGGTAGCCATATCGCTGATGGTGGATATAACATTGCCATTGGTGGCCCAGTTAAAACCATTGCTCGAAAATGCTTCCTTGTTCCATAAATGTATTTTGCCCCCGTGGCCCGATACGTGAATAGCCACTTTATCGGCTGTTTTGTTGCGCACTTTTACATAGATGCGCGGCTTTTGGTTAAACTCTGCCGTGCTGGTTGTAATGGTAAACCAGCAGGTATCGCCTCCGGTACCTACCAGGTAGGTGCTGTGCACCAGGTCGTCGAGGCAAATAAAACCGGTATTGCTTACTTCTGTATTGGCAGCGTTATACAATGAAAAGCCCGCGCAGAAAGACTGCCCGGTTTCGCCCCACATATCTACCGTATTGGAATCCGATCCTGCGGTAAACGAAAGAAAGGTATGCACCAGGGTATCGGTAGCCGAAAAGTTTTTTTGCAGATGCAGGTTTTGCGCCCCTTCATTACCGGCAGAGAGCACCAGTATTTTTCCCGGACCGGTGAGATTGTCTACCGCCTGGCTAAACAGTGATGTGCCATCGTGCGGGCCGGTATTGATGCCCCAGCTCAGGTTGGCTACAGCGGGCTTACCCTTAGCAGCAGCGTATGTAAAAATATAGTTCAGGCCATCTACCATATTGGTTAAACCAGTGTTCATGGCTGTACCTGGGCGCGATGCAATGCCCACCATTACCAGGTCGCTCTCATAAGCTATGCCTCTAAACTCCGTTCCGTTATTGGGACTGCCATAACCCGACCCTCCCGCAATACCACCCACATGTGTACCGTGCGACAATACTTTGGTGCTGTCCCAGCCTTTTGTACGAATGGCGGTAGAATCGGTCATTTCATGCCCATATGCGTAACCAGCCGGAGGCGTGCCTGTTGTTTCTTCTTCCCATACCTGTTTAATACGGAACCGGTTGCCCGTAATATCCATAAAGGTAGGATGCGTATAATCGAAGCCGCCATCTATAATACCCATTACCACATCTTTGCCCTGCAATGGCATAGGCAGCCCGGTGCCCTGGTGAACAGAATCTACCCGCGTCATTTTACGTACCGAATCCATTAACGGTTGCACCGGCTCATCCAACTGAACGTAATCCAGTCCTTTTATGCTGGTAAAAGCCTTAACAGACTGCACCGGTATCTGCACCATCCAGATATTGCCGGCCCGTGTACCAATGCGCGCACCCAAATGCTCCAGTTGCGCAACATTCAAAGCCGGCGTCACTTTTACCAAAGCTGCGATGTACCTGCCACCGGGCAATTCGCGGTAAATATAGTCGGGCAGCATGGCACCATCGTAACCAGGCTTTGCGGTTTCATATAAGTACATTTTGGTCTGAGGAGACAAACGGGGTGCATCGGGTTTATCCTGCGCCATTGCGGTTCCTGCCAGCATCATACTCAGCAGCACACCGCTCAATCGGGTAAAAAGGGTCATAGCTTTTCTTAAAATGAGAAACTAAAATAATATTTAATGTTAAAATTTCACCATTTGCAGCAATAATAGCCGTCCAAACGAGGAGTTAAAGATTAATTGAAGGAGTGTTTACATATCATTATATTTATAACCTAAACCATTTAACAATATGAAAAAATTGCTTTATCTGTCTGCAGCCTGCATGATGGCAGCCACCAGCTGTAAGAAATCAGATCCGCTCCAACCTGTTTCCTCCTCCAACCAGCCTTCTGCCCAAACAGCCGCCCTGGCCCCCAGGTATTACCCTATTGTAACCAGTGTAACGCAAGGCTACAACCATTTTACCGGCAATATGGATCTGGCTATCACCTTTAATTTCGACATGATATACATGTTGCAAACAACCGGCGATGCCTATTACTGCCTTATAGATGCCAGCAACACCATTACCTCTGCATGGGCAGGACCTTTCACCACTACACATAACCCTGCCAACAATACCTTTGTGGTGCACAACAACTTTGCCTACATGACCGGGCAAAGAATAGCCGTTATGATATCTGATTACGGCCCCTACCCAGCAAGCGGTACAGTAACTTCTGATGTATACAGCCATATTGGCTTTGGCACTATACAATAAACAATAACAAACCAGACAGGTGATGGTGCAGCAGACAATCGCATTCATCACCCAAACATTTTATTCAGTAATGGTTATGATTTTTATAACAAAACAGAGCGGCTATTGCGCCGCTCTGTTTTGTTATTCACTCTTTTTATCGTCCTGTTCTACCTTAAAACCAGGCCGCACATATTCGGGTGGCAGATAATCTGCAGGAATCGTTACCATATTGCCATCGCGCATAGCCCGGTAATGTGGCGACATAATTTCTACTCCGCCTTCGTTAAACTTATCTTGTATGTTCTGGTGCAGATCGGAATAAATGCCCGCCTGCCGGTTAGGGTTACGGGTATAGGCATTGATCTGGTAGCTTACATAAAAATCGTTCAGTTCTGTTTGCAATACAAACGGCGCCGGTTGGGTAAGAATGTCGGTAGTAGCCAATGCCGCGTTAATGAGTAATTCATGCACCGTACGCCACGGCGCATCGTAGCCAATGGTTACTGTAGTGTGTAAAATCAACCCGGCGGTAAGCGCATCACTGCTGTAGTTTACCGTATGCCCGCTCATAACCGTAGAGTTGGGAATGGAAATTACTTCATTCTTGGTGGTACGAATACGGGTAACCAACAAAGACCTCTCAATTACATCACCCGTTACTTCGCCCACCTGCACCCGGTCGCCAATCTTAAACAAACGCATATACGTTAATACAATTCCCGCAATAGCATTAGACAATGAACCGGCAGAACCAAATGTAAACAGGAAACCTAAAAAAACAGATACCCCTCTAAACACCGGAGAATCTGACCCGGGCAGGTAAGGAAATATAACCACCAGCATAAACGCCAGGACCAATACCCGCACGATCTGAAAAGTAGGATTGGCCCAATCTGCGTAAAAACCAGGAATAACCAACGCGCCCCGCTCTACCTCCATTTTTCCAAACTTCAATGCCTTGAGCACATACCGGAAAAGAATTACAATTACGAGAATGGTAAACAGGTTGGGCAAATAGTTCCACACGGCCAGTAAAATACGGCGCACCGGAGATACGACATAAGCTATTAATCGTGTAGCGATATCGCGGGTATCCGGAAAGATGCTGAACAGCAATGGCAGCGCAAGGTATATGGCAATGATGATCAAAATCCATTTCAGTAAATTAAGTACAGAAATGATCATTGACAATTCCTTCTCGGGTGCAAACAGCTGGTAATCACGGATACGGATACCTTTGAACCATTGCATTTTCCTGGCATGTAAAAACCCGAAGAGCTTTCGGAACAAACGGTTAATAAACCACACCACCAGCGCCATGCCTATAAGCACCAGGGAGGCCCAGCCAATTTCTTTTAGAATGGTAAGCCAGCTCGTTTCTGCCTTACGCTGCACTACGGCAGCGGCTATTTTATTCCTGAACTCCCGCGCCAGAGAATCGCCGGACATGCCCGCCCACAACGCATCCATATGCGATACACTTACAATGGGGAACAGCTTGTATTTTACATCCCAGGTTTCATCTTCACGGGTTACCGTTAGCGAGTCGGACGAAAAAAAATAATCATCGGCCAGCTTATCTATGCGCGTGGCAATGAGCTGGGCCCGCTCACCGGCGGGTATAGAGCCGGATCGGTAATAAATGTAAAACAATGTATCTCTGAATGGCACAACAGGATACCCGGTTACCGTCTTACGCAGGGAGTCTACTTTATTTTTTAATTGCTGTTGTGATGCCAGTTGTTTTTGCTGTAGTTGCTGCAACTCCCTGTTAAGCGCGCCACGCTTTGCAGAATCGGCATCGGGCAAAGTCTGTATCGACTGTACCAGCTCCCGCTGCTTTAACGAATCGAGCTGCTGCTCCGACTGCATTACTTTAAGCTGTGTTTCCTGGGCAGTAGCATCGCTGGCGACTTTGGTGGTAGAATCGCTCTGACTCCAGCCTTGCATAACCCAGCCAAAACAAAAAAGACATAAAAGCAACCTTCTCATGGTACAGCAATTTATTTGGTAGACAAATGACCGGAACAAATAAAACCTATACTAAATATAATATTAAATAAAACCAAATTCAAATAAGACTGTGCACAAAGCGATACCGATAGATCATCAATTTTAATGTAACTATTCACAAATCTGTTCGTTAAACGATTAACCACGCTGACTAATGTATTTAGCGATACAAACAGAAGCATAAACTGTTGTATGGTGGCAATGGTATGGTAACCGGATAGGCTTGCAAAAAACATTTCAAACACTTATCTGACCACTCATCCCAAAAAGCAAATCTCATATAAAGAACACCTGTATATTACTATTACAGCACCCATGTGCTGCGGGTAACAACATAAAATTGGAATGAGAACGAATACCCTTGCCTCAAAATGAACCGCGACTGTCATTATACATTGGTTCACCTAAAAACTTAAACTGATTATGAAAAAGTTATTCGCCTTTGCACTTCCGCTCTTACTCTCAGGGCTGGCGCATGCACAGCCCTCTGCTACTTACATGCAAGACATATTGAACAATGCTTACACGCCGGGGGCCAATGCCGTTATTATCAAAGACGGGCATTGGATGTACCAGCAAAACTGGGGCAAAGCCAATATTGCCCAAAACCAGGATGTAAGCCGGCAAACGCTGTTCATGATGGCTTCCATTTCCAAAACCGTTATTGCCACTGCGCTCATGCAACTGTGGGAGAAAGGCGCTTTTCAACTCGACGACAATATCAACAGTTATCTCCCATTCCAGGTGTACCACCCCGTACACGCCAACGATTCTGTAACCTTCCGGATGCTGGCCATGCATACATCCGGCATTAAAGACAACAATGCGGTTATGGGTTCATTGTATATGTACGGCGACTCGCCCATGAGCCTGGATACTTTGCTGCGCAATTACCTGGTGCCCGGCGGTAACCTTTACAGCGCTACCGGCAATTTCTACGCTTACCACATGGGCAAGTCCCACAGCTATTCCAACATTGGCGCTACACTTGCCGCCTACCTGGTGCAACGCATTACCGGCGACGATTTTGCGCATTATTGCGACACTGCCATTTTTCAGAAACTCTGCATGGATCATACTTCGTATAAACTGGCAGGGATATCCGATACTACACTTATTGCCCGGCCTTATATGTGGGATGGCAGTACACTTACCGATGCTGGACTGTATGGCTATGCCGATTATCCCGATGGGCAATTGCGTACCAATATTACAGCACTGGCCCGCTTTATGACCATGTACATGCAGTATGGCCAATACCAAAACACCCGGATACTCGACAGCGCTACCGTGGCTTATATGATGACACCACAAACGCCCCTGAACACAGGCCAGGGTATATTTTTCAGCAAATACACGGTGGACAATGAAACGTTATGGGGACATACCGGCGGAGATGCCGGTGTATCTACCGCTATGTTTTTTAACTACACCAACCAAACCGGTGTTATCGTTTTAACCAATGGCGATGGCACGCCTACTGTAAACATGCTTACCATTTTTGATACGCTTTACCGGTATGGCCGCAACCTTACGCCATCGGTTGCCGATACTTTTCCGGCATGTAATTATGTTACCGGGGTACCCAACATCAGCAAAAATGCAGCCATCGGTATGCAATTGTACCCCAACCCGGCATCGCACACAGCCTGGCTTTTGCTGAATACGCCCGGCCATGAAGATTTAGACATTGTACTCACCGATATGCAGGGCAGAATCATCAAAAAAATATACAACGGAAAAGGTTCTGAAAACCAGAAAATAACAATAGACCTTACGGATATTAACAGCGGACTCTACCTTGTTCAATGCAATGCTAAAAACGCACGCAAGGTCATTAAATTTACGGTGGTGCAGTAAACCAACCAGCGTTTAAAGGTAAACCCCCGGACGGCAATTTCTGCTATCCGGGGGTTTTTCATACTTCTATCAAGGTAAATATTACTGCTTAATCAGCTTAAACGATTGGGTGCCCGATGTGGCGGTTAATTGTGCGGTATACACACCTGTAGCCAGGCCAGATAAAGAAAGGGTTGTGTGCTGGTCTTTTATAGTACCGGATGATACCTGCCGTCCCTGCACATCCAATATTCTAATGGTAAGGGGCTGCTCCGGAATCTGCGGAAAAGACAAGGTTACATCGCTATTGGTTGGATTGGGGTACAACCGGGGTTGCAGCGAGGCTATTGTTGCACCTTTAATGCCATTTGGCGCTGCTGCATTGGCCAACCGCCACAGCGTAAAACTTACGTTTTGTGTACCCACATCCTCTGAATGGCCTGCAAGCACAATTTTATCATCCGGCTGCACTATTAGTTTATAGGCACGGTCACTTTTGGACTGATCTAAGACCATACTGCCTGCAGTACCAAAAGAAGCGTCTATAACACCGGCAGCGCTATACTTACTTAGCGTTACATCGGTAGAGTAAGGATTATTGTTGCGCTTAAGTCCCGAAACCATTATATCTCCCGATGCCAGTACTCCCACGCCATCTGCTACAGGGCGGCTCGCATCTACCAGTATACCATTCAGGCCAAAAGAAGCATCCATGGAACCATCCGAATGTAACTGCACCAATGCCAGCTTACCAGATGCCCCCCCGGAAACAAGAATTTTGCCGCTGCCCAGCACCTGTATATTTGTGGCTAAGTCAAATGGATTAGGTGTGGTTGAAAGCGGAAGCTCCATCATACCATTACTGGAAAAACCAGTATTATACGTACCATTCGGGTTTACACTAATCAATGCCATACTGGTATTGGAAGGTGCCGTGAGCGAAGCTACGCCAGATGTACCGGCGAGTACCAGTTTGCCGCCCTCGAACATAGCCATATCATAAAGCGTGGCATCTATACCCGGTGCAGCCTGGTAAGTACCCAAACCATTCGATCCAAAGGTAAGGTCGTAACTGCCATCGGTATGAAGCGCCACCAAAGCCATTGAAGACGTGCCTCCCGGAAAAACAGAACCGCCGGCGATCAACCTGCCATCAGGCAATTGTACAATGCCCACTACCTGCCGGTTAGAATAAATATCAAGAATATCGAGGTGATGAACACCATTCACTCCAAAAGCGGGATCAAGTGTGCCATTTTGTAAAAAACGCGCTAAAAACGGTTTACTGGTCATTGTAACGCCACCGGTAACAGGGTCTTCTGTTTTTTCAATTTGGTTACCTGCTACCGTAATTTTCCCGTCTGTTTGTACAATTACATCATTAATAAAATCGTTCCAGCCTACTACCAGGTTTACCATACCCTGCACCCCAAAACTAAGATCCAGCGTACCATCCGCAAGATAACGGGTTAAAAAGGAATGCTGGGTGTTATCATAGCTCATACCTGCTGCAATAATGCGTCCATCACTTTGAATAACAGAGGCTTGAATAACGCTCGATTTGGTTTGCTGTGCCGTTACAACCAATCCGTTATTTCCGAAACTTACATCAGGGCCGAGGGATTGTGCATGTGCCGCGGGCAAGGATAATGCAATGCCAGCAAGTACGGTAAGCGTTTTCATAATCGGTAAAGTTTAATCAGGTATTTGTAAATAAAAATGCCGGAGGTGCCACATCCTATCTGGTTGCGGTATCGGGCTTATTCAATTTCAAAGACATGTTTAAAGCATTAGGCGTTGGGGAAGACAGCAGAAGATTTTTTATATGAACCAGAACGTCTTGATTATGAATTGCATAACCCAACCTGCCGTTTTAAAGCGCAGATACTGCTGAATCCTCCATTCTATTGAACCTTACAGGCACTTGAATATTTGTTTTTATCTTTCTGTCAAAAACATGAACAGCTCCCGTAGATCCTTTTTGCAGAAAGCTGGTATGCTGGTTGGTGCGTTTTCGGTCAACAGTCTTTTTAACGAGGCACATGCGTTGGATTTTGAACTCATTAACCAGCAAAAAGAAGGAATACCAGCCAATGAATTGGCTGGTGATGAGGACTACTGGTCGGTTATACAACAAGCATATTCGGTAAATCCCTCTATCATAAATCTTAACAACGGCGGAGTAAGTCCGGCTCCAAGAATTGTGCAGGATGCCCTGGACCGGTATAATAAACTGGTGAATGAAGGGCCATCTTATTATATGTGGCGCGTGCTCGATCTCGGACGTGAACCCCTCAGAGAGAAATTGGCAGATCTGGCGGGTGCATCAGCAGAAGAAATTGCAATAAACCGCAATTGCAGCGAAGGGTTAAACACCATTGTTTATGGTTTACCGTTAAAAAAAGGAGATGAAGTAATTGGCTGCCAGCAAGACTATGTTCATGTAATTAATTCATGGAAACAAAGGGCTGCCAGAGACGGCATTATCTACAAACAAATCAGCTTTAAATTTCCAATAGAGGATGATGATGCCATCGTGAAAGCATACGAAAATGCCATTACTCCCCGAACCAAATTACTCCACATTACACATGTCATTAACTGGATGGGGCAAATTCTCCCGGTAAAGAAAATAACCGAAATGGCAGCCAGGAAAGGCGTAGAAACACTTGTAGATGGCGCACATTCCTTTGGCTTGCTCGACTTTAATATTCCGGATCTTGGTTGCGATTATTTTGCAACCAGCCTGCATAAATTCCTGAGTGCTCCGGTTGGGAGTGGCATGCTCTGGGTTAGAAAATCGAAAATTGCAGCATTATGGCCACTCGCCAGCGCCAACAAACCAGAGAGTGATGATATCCGGAAATTTGAAGAGCTGGGTACCCGCAGTATTCCTATTGAACAGGCTATCGGCGAAGCCATAAATTTTCACAACGCAATTGGCACCAAACGCAAACAGGAAAGATTGCATTACCTCACCTGTTACTGGGCCAATGCGGTTAAAAAGATCCCTGGTGTAAACATAACAACATCGCTCAACCCGGCTTATGGATGTGCCATCTGCGGTGTTACTGTCGACTCCGTATCAATAGATAGTTTAAACCATTCGCTGATTACTACTTATAGAATTCATACAACAGTAGTAACCAATATAGAAAACATTCGCTGTGTAAGAATCACGCCGCATGTGTATACCAAACTTAAAGACCTGGACAAACTGATTGCAGCCATCACTGCTATAGCCACACAAAAAAATGGCAAGTAAATAAGCTAAACCATAAAGCAATAAAGGTTCCCGTGCTATTCGGGAACCTTTAATTTTTGGCTATCATAAAAATGAGCATAGCCCGTTTATGCCATATCACGCGGGTCGGTTTTTACAAAGAGATGCTCCGTTACTACCCCTTCCGCATTAACTCTTAGCGCAGTAAGGCCATATCCGTAACAAGCACCGGTATCAATATTCCAGGAGTTGGAACTGGCCGTGTAAGCAGGTGTATCTCTTTTCAATGGTGTATGCCCATGAATCTGCATTTTACCAATATTCTTTAACGCTTTCCTGTTCCAGAGCACGCTGTCGTTATGGTTTTCGTCATACGGGTTTTGAATTTCCGAAATTCCGGCATGGCTTACCAGCAGGGTATCAGATTCAAATTTAAGAGGCATCGCTTTCATCCATTCTGCAATTGGGTTAAGCTCCATTCCCGCAGCTTTAAAATCATCCAGTGTTTTTTGCCCGCACTGGTCCACCCAGTTTTTATTGTACCCGTAGATGACGTGCTGCACAAATTCTGCTTCATGGTTTCCTTTTATAAACAACGCATTGTTATTCGCTTGCGACAATTCCATGCATTTTTGAACCATCAACGCGCTGTAGTTACCTCTGTCAATAAGATCGCCTACCGAAACCAGCAATTCCTGGTCGCTATCCCAATGCTCCAGCATTTTACAAAATGTAAAATAACAGCCATGCACATCTCCGATTATAAAATAGTTCATCCGTATTGGTTTTATCTTATAGTCCTGCAAAAATATTGGTATACACGCAATAAAAACCCCTGCCTGAGCAAGGGTTTTAAAAGTAGTCTGTTCAGAACAGTTATATTCTAATGCTATCTATTGCTTTTTGCAAAGCTGTTTCTTTTACACCCGGCACATTGAAACCGTCTGCCATAATAAAGGCAACATCTGTCATGCCCAGCATACCCAGAACTGCCCGCAGCAGCGGGGTTACAAAATCTCTGGCTTTACCGGCCTCATCGGAGTAAATACTGCCGGCAGTTACCGCCACATATACTTTTTTACCGGTCAAAAGCCCCACATCGCCCTCAGGCGTATGATTAAAGGTAATGCCTGCCCTTACAATATGGTCTATCCAGGCTTTAAGTGTAGATGCTATCGTTAAATTATACAGCGGCGCTTCTATCACCAGCACATTTGCGGCTTTAATGTCTGCAATGGCCTCATCTGAATGACGGATAGCTGCTTCATAACCCGGCAAATGGTGTGCTACCGGGGTATAAAAAGCCTTAAGATGTACTTCTTCCAAATGGGGCAATGGCGACAGGGTAAGGTCTTTATGTTTTACAATGGCTCCGGGATGCGCAGCAAGCAATTTTTCGACAATAGCCGCGCCTAATTTGATGCTTTTTGAATATTCTTTCCGGGGACTTGACGTTATTCTTAAAATTCTCATTTGACTTTTTTTGAAATGGAGCGCATAATAACACAGATTGGTAGTGGGTTGTATGCCAACAACCGGTTACAAACGCATATTGCATGAAATAATAAAAAGGAGTGTGTAAGGCACACAAAGCCTACTCCGGAAAGAGACGGGGAGAAATAAATTGCGCTATATAGCTTAAGTCTTGCATTTTTCTATTTTGATGGCAGTGCTAAAATCTGCCTTGGGAGATGCAAAAATACGAATAAGGGCCGGATAAAGAAATACTCCAATAAAGCCAATGATCCCGCTATGGCAGCTTGCTGAAGCATTGGCTTTGCACCCGCTGTCCATCGCAGTAGTAATGGATATAATACAAGCCCGGAACGAGTGCACCGATATCTACGGTTGTTTGCCCGCTTTGCAGCGTTTGCCGCAGCTGCAACCTGCCTAGCCCGTCAGAGATCTGCAGCTCACCACCCGATGAGCCGGTTACATATAAGACACTGGCCGCAGGGTTGGGAAAAACATGCAGGGCATTGTTGCCAACGCCGGGATCGGTCATGCCGGTAGGTTGCGAACTGTAAATGCCACTATCCATGACCTGTATTTCTTGTGCAAACGTACACCCGGGTATTACCGTATTGCTGTCCATTACCAACCAAAACCTCAGGCCGTAGGGCTCAGGCGTGTATATGCGTATTGTGATGTCCTTTACCGGATTGGTTTTTACAAACTCGCAGGAGCGGGAATAGAAAGTGATCAGATTCACCGGTGGATAAATATATGCTACCCGGTCAAAGGTGCGTGTTATATAATAGCTGGAGTCTGGAAAGTGCAGACGCACGAAAAGCTCATGCGGGTTTACCAAACGATTGACATGGAAAGAATCAATTGTCTGAGCAGAGGCCTGTCCCGTAGCTGCTACCAACAGCAGTATCAGCAGCAGTTTTACCTGTGTTATCATCCCGTATGATTTAAAGCGTTACAGCCAAAAACTTGCGGCTGCTATAGATATAAGACGGCTTTACGATCATTACCGTTGGGGTAGCTCTCGGTGCCAACATATTCCCTTTACTATGGAATTGGTGCCATTTACAGAAAAGAAATCCACTTTATTCTATTCGAAACTTCAAGGCGGTGACAAAATGCAGACAGGCTGGTGGCGAATAAAAACAGAAAACCCGCACTGGGTACGGGTTTTAAAAAAGTGGAGCCGGGCGGGGAATTGTCGAACTTTTTCGTTGATAATTTATTGGAAATCAATGAATTTGTAAAATCATATAATTTCATGTCGGTATAATAGACATTCTGTAGAATTGTAAAAGGGAAGGCTATTTTAAGCCTTCCCTTTTTTTATGCTAAAATCAATTTTCTTTTTGAAACTATAAACACACTTTTTCTGTATTCTATCTTGTAGCAATTGTAGCAAACAATAAAGAATTGATTTTCAATTTGCAACCGTGCTACAACATGCTAAACACTTGTCGCCATTTGTTGCAAGATGTAGCAAAATCAAATAATATTTGACACAAAATCATTCATTTTTGCCAATTTGTAGGCTTCCCGCAAAACATTGAACGTATTCTTAAATTGGTTCTAATCCAAGTTCCTTTAAAAACACATTATGTTTATCAGCACTGTCTTTTATGCTTTTATTTATGATAGCCAGTTTTGTGTTCACCTCTTTTAAATCAATTCGTACCTCGTCAACGGACGTGCTCACATACCTTGAGATATTGAGGTTATAGCCATTTTTTATTATTTCATCCATAGGAACCCTTCGTGCATATCTCTCTCTATTATCTGGCCTGAACTGATACGTTTCTACAATTCTGGTGATGTGCTCTGGTTCTAAAGAATTTTGCCTTTTGCCTGGCTTATACTGTTCTGCTGCGTTTATGAATAAGACATCTTCGTGCCTTTTACATTTTTTCAAGACTAAGATGCAAACAGGAATCCCTGTTGAGTAAAATAAATTGGAAGGCAAACCAATAACGGTATCAATATGATTATCCGTTAGCAATTTTGTGCGAATCCTTTCCTCAGCACCACCACGAAATAAAACGCCGTGCGGTAAGATGATCGCCATGGTTCCATTGTCTTTCAGAAAGTGAAAACCATGTAATAAAAAAGCAAAATCAGCAGCCGACTTTGGTGCCATACCATGACTTTTGAAACGAAAATCTTCTGACAATGTATCGTTAGGCTCCCAACGCAAACTGAAAGGCGGATTGGCTACAATGGCATCAAACTCAACCTTTTTACTTGGATTAAGCTCATTGAGTATATCCCATTGATTGAGTAAAGTGTCTCCATGGAATATCTCAAACTCAGTATCCTTCATACCATGCAGCAGCATATTCATACGGGCAAGGTTGTAAGTAGTTACATTCTTTTCCTGTCCGTAAACTTTACCAATAGTTCCTTTCCCCTTTGCTTCCTCCTTTAATTGTGTGCGAACATTAAGTAAAAGCGAGCCTGAACCACAAGCAAAATCCAATACCTTATCAAGTTTAGATTTAGGTCCTGTTGTGGGGTCCTGAGAATCTAAAATAACAATCCGCGAAAGAATAGTTGAAATTTGTTGAGGAGTATAAAATTCCCCAGCCTTCTTGCCTGAGCCTGCTGCAAACTTTCCAATCAGATATTCATAAGCATCGCCGAGCGTATCAATCCCTGTTGAAAAGTCTGCAATACCTTCCGCAATTTTCCGGATGATCTTACAAAGGGTATCATTTTTATCTTTGGGTGTTTTACCCAGTTTCTCTGAGTTCAGGTTGATTTCGGAAAACAAGCCTTTAAAGGAGCTTTTGAACGATTCGTCTTCAATATATCGGAACCCCTTTTGCAGCGTTTTAATCAGTTCATCATCCTGTGTACGCGCCAACTCTGTGATATTGCTCCATAAATATTTTGGCTTGACAACATAGTGCACTTTTTTACGCATCTGCTCCTCAAACTCCTCAATATCGCCTTTGTTTAGTCTATACCAAAGTTCCAGAGGCGGCGGAACAATAAAGTCGGCTCTGCTATCTTTGGAAGGACTCTTTGGGTAGTCTTTTCCTAGTTCCTTTTTTGCCGCTTCTTCATAATTAAAAGACAAATACCTAAGGAATAGAAACGAAAGCATGTAATCACGGAAATCATCCGCATTCATCGCCCCTCTTAAATCGTTGGCTATCTCCCAAAGTGTATCTCCTAACTCTTTATATTGATCTTTTTGTGTCATGCTGATGCTATTTCTGTTTGAGTTTCCTCGTTAAATATTTGCGGGAAATAAAATTCATACTTTCCCAGAAACCCATTTAAAATCCGCTTAAAAAGATCCTTAGTATCGTCACCCATTTCCGCCGGATCGAATATGGAATACTTTCCATGGCTGAACAATTGTAAGGCCCGTTCAAAAAGAACTTCATCGTCTAATCCATCAATGCATTTATCTATTCTATCGTAACCAAAAAAGGTGGCCGTTTTCTCTAAAATACTCCTCAAAGAATTAAAATGATAGGTATAAATCTTGTCCGATTCTGCTACTTTCTTAAGTTCGCTTAATGTGGCTATATGATGAAAGAAAGGAGTGTCGTTAGTGTCCTGTAAAGCATATCCTTCAAGACCTTTGTTATGCAAAAAGTAGCGTTTGTTTTTGACTTTCCTCCCAAATTCATTGTAGAGCACATTAAAAAACAAGCTATGATGCGTTGAGATTATGGTCTTCAATTCGTTCCCCTCCGTTGTCAATAGATTGCATAAGTCGCAGGCGACCGCAATGGCATTATTTTCATCTAGCGATGAGATCGGGTCGTCGATATAAATGAACTTTACCCAACTGTAGGCAGGGTCTTTGTCAATCGCTAATTGGCAAATAGCCAAAAAGAAACACCAGATAAACAAAGTTTCCTCTCCTCTGGATATTTTAATATTTTCCACAGTTTGCTCGTTTCCGTCAACAATAATGCTCCTTGAAAAAGCCACTGTGGATGTATCATAATCAATATCAAATTTTAAGTCCACATAGTTATTGAAGAATGATTCGATCTTAACATCTAAATCCAGTTCACGCAACCCGTCAAAAAATACGGAATCGGCATTTAGGGTAAGTGTTCTATGAATATCATTTTCTAGGTCGTTGTTCCAGGAAAATAAATCTTCCGTAAAAGCATTGAAGTACAAGGTATTCCGGCTTGATACATTACCATCAGCATCAAACGTTTTTCCGGCTTGTTTAAACTCCATAGAAAGCCTGGTTTTTCCGCTACCGTTATGCGCAAAGAATAATACCAAATCTTTAGCTTCAATGTAGCCTTTACCACTCTTCTTAGGATGTTCTCCTTTTAAATCTTTTCGGAAATGTTCCGCTACTTCTGCGAGGTTCGAAAATTTGTTTATAGTGCTCATACGCTAATTGTTCATTTTGGGAAACAAGCCTTGCATTAGTCCTTTCTTATGTTGCTTCAATTGCTCTATTTTCTCTGTTTGTGCAATGATGAGTTCATCTAACGACGATAGACAGGAAATAATTTTTTGTTGTTCCTTTGGATTCTTAGGAAAAGGCACCTTAAAATTCTCCAAATCACTCTTTGAAAACCCTTTAATTGAAGTACCCTGATTTAATGACTGTAAAAGGTTCTTGTTGGATAAAAAATAATATCCTACAAAGAAATTCAAAACACCTTTTTTGGGTACGAAACTGGTAAAATCCTGACTTGTGCATAAATCTTCTTTATTAATTGCCAATTTTCCAACTCCAACTCTTGAAACAAATAATACACTTCCTTTGGGGACTGTCTTGGTTGCAGACTCTTTTATTGAATTATTATTTATAAAACGAGTAATTGAAATGTTGTGAATATCATCTTCTTTAATGTCGGAACTTGAGATCCAAGGAATATTACCAATCCAATAACTACTATTTGATCGGTCTGGAGTTCCTCCTCCAAAGAAATGTCCTAAATCCACCAACTTTTCCTCCAACCATTCCTCATCTTTCTCAAACCCCTTGAACCGATACTTCGGCACTTTCTCTCCTTCTTGCGGAAAAAGGTTTTGCATCAAGCCTTTTTTGTGATCTTTGAGCAACTGTAACTTTTGGCTTTGAGCTATAAGTACTTCGTCTAAAGAAGAAAGGCAGGATGCGATTTTATGTTGTTCATCTTTATTTTTGGGAAAATGAATGGGAAGCAATTTTATTATTTCAGCATTCAAATTCTTTACAGCTGCACCTGCGGCTTTTGTATTGAAATATAATTGGCTTGCTTCCGATGATATGAAATAATATAGATAATCTTCAAATGTTTTGTTTGATATTTTTCGAATAGCAATCCATCCATCGTGAATGCAGGTTTTTATTTTTAGAATATAAGGACGCCCAAAGCTCATAGAATTTGAGAGAATTAAATCACCAGGATTTACTTCTCTAGTACTACTTAAGGCTTCTCTAATTACTTTCTCCTTGGTAAGTGTAATATATTTCGCATCGGACTGAACGTCCGCTATTTTCAACCAATTCAAGCCATCATTTCTTGTTGTAAGATAATCCTGAATTGGTCGTGGCGAACCACCACGAACTATTTCAGAAATTTCTCCCAACTGCTCGTTAGCCCACTCCCCCTTATTTTTAAATCCGGGAAAACGCAAGCCAGGTATCAATTCTTTCGTCTTATTCATAAGCGGCTAATCCTGATATTTCACCCCCTTGGGCTAATTTTTTTAATTGCGGTACAAGTTCTCCCATCAATGCCAATTCCTTTACCCTGCGTTCTTTCCAGCTCAGTTCCAAAGGCTCTAATAAGTCTGTCAGTTTTTCACCGTCAAAAATCATCCGACTCATTATATTTTCCACAAAGGCTTTCAATTCCGCCGTTTTCAATCCGTTTCTATGGGCGATCCCCGCCAGCTCTTTGTCATATTTGTCGTCTATGAAATTTTCAAAGTTATGTTTTAGCTCATTAGCTGTTTGTCCAACAGTCCAATCCAGTTGGTCAATAAAATCACTTAAATCTTCCTCTTCTGCCATTAAGTTAGAGTTTGACTTGAGCAGACTTTTTATTTGATCCTTAGTCATTTTCTGTTTGCCTGGTTTTTTACCTAGGTTTTCTGCTGTAAGGTTCATGATGTAATCATAATCTATCACGGCAGAAGCAAACAAGATAAATTCAAAGTCCAGCTGTTGTATTTCAGGTGGTGTATTTTCCCCCTCCTTCTGCTGCCGTTTCTGAAATTGCTTTGCTGTTTCAATATAGGAGCTACGAAATTCCTGAAAAGTGTCCCTGGGAAAAATAGCTTCGATTGTTGCCTTTTGCTCTTCGTTCAAATCAGTGAACTGGTCTAATTGCAATTTAAACCGCTGCACTTCTTTAAAATTTTCAATGAATGATATTCTAGCTGCGTCACCCCTTAGATTATACACTTCTTCGGGTTCGCTCACAAGGCTATGCTCCTGCATGAAATCTCCTAGTTTCTCAACCGCCACTTTAAACTTGTCAATAACTACTGGTGCAGGATCTACCAACCAAATCTCTCTTGCGCTACCGCTATTTTCACCAGAAAAAAGAGCAATAGCCTGGTTCACTGCTTCTTGTTGCGAACGGAAATCCAAAATATTACCGTAAGGCTTGGTATCGTTCAGTACACGATTAGTGCGTGAAAAAGCCTGGATCAGCCCATGATATTTCAGGGATTTGTCCACATACAACGTATTCAGATATTTGCTGTCAAAACCTGTGAGCAGCATATCTACAACGATAGTGATATCAATCTTGTTTTTATGCAGGTAGTCTTTATTGCTGTATTTCTGGTATTTGATACGCCTTTGTACATCCTGGAAGTACAAATCAAATTCGTTGATATTGTGATTGGTGCCAAATTGCTGATTATAGTCTGCAATGATGTCTATTAGGGCATTCTTCTTCTCTTCCGGATTGGTTTGATTGTCCAGTTTTTCCTGCTGCAAATCTTCCTGCAATTGTTTTACATCAGCCGCATTTTTCTGGCTTTGCTGATCGCCTTCTTTGGCTATCAATTGGGCAGGAGGCGAAAATACACAAGCAATGTTTAAAGGGTTGTAATCAGGATTTTCGGCTTTGCGCTTATTCTGATTTTCTTTAAATGACTGGTAATATTCAATCGCATTATTGATCGAAGCTGTTGCTAATACCGCATTGAATTTTCGCTGACTGGTAGCTGCATTGTGTTTTTCCAATATAGCGTCAACCACCGCCTGCCGGGCTACGGCTTCGCCTGGTCTAGCATTTTGTCCATCATTACCCTTAAAAAAATCTATATGAAAACGCAATACATTTTTGTCATCAATTGCGTGTGTAATGGTGTACTTATGAAGTTCATGTTCAAAAATGTCTTTTGTTTCTTTGTATTTACCTTCTTCCCCTTCACGCACAACATAAGTTGCATTTTTTTCAAAAATGGGTGTCCCTGTAAAACCAAAGAGTTGTGCGTGCGGGAAAAATTCCTTTATAGCCTTGTGGTTATCTCCGAACTGGGAGCGGTGACATTCGTCAAAAATGAACACGATACGTTTATTACTCAAGGGCTCTAAACGTTCCTTATAATTTCTCTTATTAGCGCCGTCCAGTGCCAGCCCCAGCTTTTGAATGGTGGTAACAATAACTTTATCGGAGTAGTCGGTAGAAAGCAAACGTCTTACCAACGTTTCGGTATTCGTATTTTCTTCTACGCTGCCTTCCTGAAATTTGTTGAACTCCTCCCGGGTTTGTCGATCAAGGTCTTTACGATCTACCACAAACAAACACTTTTCAATTTCAGGGTTATCTTTTAGCAGCGTGGAAGCTTTAAAAGAGGTCAGGGTTTTGCCGCTTCCCGTGGTATGCCAGATATAACCGTTCCCGCGGTTTTGTTTGACGCATTCGTCAATTGCTTTCACTGCGTATATCTGATAAGGGCGCATTACAAACAGTTTCTGCTCGCTTTCCACCAACACCATATACTTACTAATCATTTCACCAAGTGTGCATTTATCCAGAAACTTATCAGCGAAATCATGAAGATTGTTGATCTTTTTGTTGTCAATATCAGCTAATTCATACACCGGCAGAAATTGCTCGTCTGCATTAAAAGCAAAGTGTTGATTTTTGTTATTGGCGAAATAAAGCGTCCTTCCAACATTGCTGGTAATAAATAACTGCATAAAGCAAAGTAAAGTGCTACTGTACCCATTGCCTGGCTCGTTCTTATAATCCACAATTTGCTGCATCGCTTTGCGATGTGATAAATCGCCTCTTTTCAGTTCGATTTGGACAATAGGCAGGCCGTTAATCAACAAAATAATATCGTAACGTTGATGACTGTTTTCGGTATTAATGCGTAACTGGCTAATAACTTCGTAGGCATTTTTGCACCAGTCCTTAATGTTTACTAAGGTATAATATAAGGGGGTAGCATCTTCACGCTGAAAGTACTGCCGTTCACGCAGAAATTTAGACGCACTGAAAACGTCAGGGTTAATGATTTCTTCTCTAAGCTTCAAAAACTCACTCTCTGATAGACGAACACGGTTAAGCTCTTCAAACTTGGTTTTGAAGTTTTCTTCTAGAGTATTCCTATCAACAATGTCCGGGCGATAAACATATTTCAACCCTTTTAGTTGCTCAATAAGAGCTTCTTCTATCTGATTTTCATTGCTCATTATTCTTCGTTCAATAAGTCTTTAGCGTTAACGTCCAAAATTTTGGCAATTCGATATAAGTCTTCAATGCGTGGTTGTCTTACATTTCGAACGTACTCATTAATCGTATTATAACTTTTTTCTAATTTTTTCGCAAGCCAAGCTTGAGAGATACCTTTTTCCTTTAAAACATCCTTAATTCGGTTCATTTGAAGCCTAATTAAATTTAAATGCCAAATATAGTAAACTACACCAGCAAAGAGTGCAAATAGTCACTGTATTATAGTGAATTGACAAAAGCAGCTATGGATACCGAAGACAATGCAAGGCCTTAAAGTGGTTTTTGAGCATTTTTTGTCTCTGCACTTTCGCTTATAGTATTTGTTGCAAAAAATAAAAAACTGATTATCGATTTAAGACTATGCTACAACAGCCTAAATACTTGTTGCTATTTGTAGCAAAATCATATATTCGGAAGGTTACTTACTCATCATTTCTATTTTCTTATTTAATTGCTCCCGTTCAATAAGCAGTTCATTCTTCTCCTCGTTACAAACTACGATTTTCTTCAACAGGTCGTTGTTCTCACCACTAAGTTCTAGCAGCTTAGTATGTAATGCTTCCTTTTCTTCAAGCAGCTTGTAATACTTGTATTCGAATTCCCCAATCTCGATTTTATGTTCATCGTGTACTGATTCTTTATCCAGGTTATAACTTTTATATGGCTCAGTATCTATCTCAAACTTAGCTGCAATTTTATCCAGTAGCTTGTTGCTAACACCATTGTATCCGGCTTCTATTTTTCCGACTGTTCCCTGAGAAACGCCAATTTTCGCTGCAAACTCCCGCTGCGACAGCTTTGTATGTTTTTCCCTGAAATTTTTTAGATCAAATGCTTCCATATTCGATGCTTTTTTGATTACCTGCGATTGCTAATAATTCCTTTTTGATTACCTTTGATTCTCAATGATTACACAAATGTATCAAATTTTACACAAAAAATCAATAAAAGGGAATAAAAGGCAATCAAAATGGATAGTACAATAAGTAAATACCGATTTAATATTAGGGCATGGCTGGTACAACTGCCTATTGATAAAAGAACACTCTTGTTAGATAAAGTTATCAAGCAGTCCGGTCAGAGCAAAGACACCATCAGGCGCATTATCTACATGAAAGAAGCATGTACCAGTTATGTCAGGCCAGAAACAAAAGAAGCGTTCTGCAAAGTATTTGGAAAGAGCATGGCTGAACTGGAAATCAAAACAAACAATACCGATGAAACCAACAAATAGAACTGATATGATAGCTTACCTGGAGTTTTGTAACCTACAAGAAAAGTATAAAGAAATATACACCGACCTGGAATTAAGGTACCTGGAATGCGGTTGTTTTAAATGCAGGCTGAAATTAATTTCCTTCGGATTAGAACTGAGCAGCCTAAATGCCTTGGTAAATCATCTGGAAGAAAAGCTGGCTCCCACTATTGGGGATATCCTACAGACACTAAACATTAAATACAACATCGTTGATGGACATACAAACATTTAGCCTATAGCGACAAAATATAGGCGCACTAACAACCTATTCGTAACAGTTGAACACAATATGAATGAAAGCATATTTATAACTACCGAACGTTACTTTAAGGAACGGATGGACGCATTAGGTATTACTGATGATATGCTTGAAATTGACCTCTACAAAGACAGTTTTAGAAATACTCAATATCACAAACTACCCAATGTTACCAAAAGGTACAGGATTTTTGAACCCAATGAAAAAGGGATAGGCATACTATTGTATTCTATCCTCGGTGAAGTGCATTGGTTCAGGAGTATAGAGGGAAAGCAAAAGACCAGGGAGTACAGGCAAACCAGGCTGCTATACCCAAAACAAAAGAAAGATAATAGCATTCAGAAGTACGATATACCGCGAGGTCAAAAAACAGTACCGTTTTTCCCGCCAGTGTTATTGAAAAAATATGCTGCATCAGAAGATATAGAAATATTATACCTGACCGAAGGTCACTTCAAGGCATTTAAGGCCATGATGCATGGAATTTATTGTGTAGGTGTACCCTCTATAACCTGCCTGAAAGACGGGGACGGCTTAATGCACGAAGACATACTGAAACTTATAAAGCAATGTAAGGTTCAAAAGATAGTCTGGCTGCATGATGGAGATTGCAGGAATGTTACCAATAAAGAGATAAAGGAAACTGTTGATCTTGCTACCAGGCCACACACTTTTTTTAAGAGTGTAGAAGCCTTTCATGATTTGCTAAGTAAAGAAGGAATCAGGCTGTACTTCGCCCACATAAATTCAGACGAGCTGGAGGGTAACCCTAAAGGGCTTGATGACCTTTTATGTACAGCGAAGGAAAAAGAGCTGGCAAAAATTGCTGATGAGTTTAATGATTTCAGAATGCAGAAGTCCGGGTTTTATTCCGGCACTTATTTAAGCAGGATCGAGATCACAAGAACGACCAGTGCCGTGTATAAATATTTCATGCTCCATGATGTTGATGAATTTTACAGGCACCACAGCGAAGTAAGGCCGGAACTAAAAAACGTTCCGTTTAAGTTCTTTGGTACCACGTATAAATATGATACGGAATCGTCCAGATGCAGCATTATAATTCCGAAAGGAGCCTTGAATTACTTCCGGGTTGGCGACACCTATTATCAATATGTTGAAATACCCGACCAATGGAATAATATTTTCAGGACGTTTGAACGCCGGGAAAAGAAAACCATACAAGAGGATAATGACAAGAATATTTTTAAGCATATCCCCAAATACACTTCCTTCTGCAATGTACCAAGCCACACAGACTACCGGCAGGTAATCCATAACTGCTATAACCTATATCACCCCTTTGAATGGGAGCCGAATGATGAAATAGATTGCTATCATACGCTGAATTTCATTAAGCACATTTTCGGAAATGAAATAGTGCTGTTGAATGAAAGTGATCCTTCAAGCGGGATAGAGCGATGGGAGTTGGGGTTGGATTACCTGCAATTATTGTATCAGAAACCGCAACAAATTCTCCCGATCCTATGCCTTGTAAGTGTGGAAAGACAAACAGGTAAAACCACTTTTGGTGACTGGCTTAAAGAAATTTACAAAGAGAACATGGCCATCGTAGGTAATGCAGATCTCAAAAATGATTTTAATGCGCACTGGTTGAGCAAGCTAATTGTAATGGTGGACGAAACAAAGGTGGATAAGGACATTGTTTTAGAAAGGCTTAAAGCATTATCTACCGCCAAAACTGCCATTTGGAACAGTAAGGGAAAGGATCAGAAGAGTATTAGTTTCTTTTCCAAGTTCATTCTCAACTCTAATAAAGTAGATGACTTTATCAGGATAGACAAAGAAGAGATCAGGTTTTGGGTCATTAAAGTCCCTCCCCTTTCGGATGAACACAGGGATGTGAACCTGCTAAAAAAAATGGTCGGTGAAATTCCCGGATTTGTTTGTTTCCTGAGTGGCCGAAAAATGAAATCATTGGAAAGAGAACGCCATTGGTTTGAAACGAGGCTATTAGTTACTGATGCCTTAAAGAAAGTAGTTGCTTCCAGCAAAATGACATTGGAAAAGCAGCTGGAAATTGCAATATCAGAACTGTTTGAAGTGAGCGGCGATGAAATTATTACAATGCCGCTGATGGAAGTTGCTTCACTTGTAAAACAGCACCATAATAAAAGCTATGTAAGCGAAATGCTAAGACGCATGGGTTATAAACCTTCTGAAAGTCCCTCTTCTAAACACTTTCCGCGAGTAATGGAAAAACGGCATAGTAGCGGCGAGATAATAATTGATAAAGAGTACATCCGCTTCAAAGGAAGGTATTACACGTTCACCAAAGGAACATTTATTATCGAAAGCCCAGAAGAAATAAACGAATAGGATTATTAATAGTCTAAGCAGCTTTCTAATATTGATAATAATAAACACCACTATAACCATCAAAAAAACCACCATTAAAATTTTGCAGGCTTGAATGTAAACTTTTCCTTCGCTATGGCAGGAAAATTGCATTGAAACGTTGTGAACCAACTATAACAATTAAACATTATCACAAATTCAATTTGTAAATTCCTAACACCATAAATAAATGACGATTGAGCAAAATGAAGAAATCAGCGTAGCTATTGTAGATGACCACAAGCAAATGCGGGAAATGATATGTACTGTATTAAAACAATTGGGTTTCAAAGTAATTATAGCGGCACCGGACGGTAAAACATTGATTGAACAGTTAAGTAACGCAGAAACATTACCTAAAGTTTGTCTTTTGGATTATAACATGCCTAAAATGAAGGGCTATCAAGTGGCTGCTATAATAAGGCGACAATTTCCTGAGATAAAAATTGCTGCACTTACAGCTAATCTTGAAACAGAATCTTTAGTGAAAATGGTTAAAAATGGTGCAACCTCCTACCTGATTAAAAGTGGCGATCCATTGGAATGGAAAGAAGCTATTATCTCACTTGTAAACCGGGGGCATTTCTTTTCGGAGTGGATGGCAACGAGCCTATTAGAATACATACGACTTCAATGAGAAAATTAATGGATAAATTAAAATAAAATTTGTAATATCGCATAACCCTTTTCACTTATCAACCAAACAAATGAACAAGCTACTGGCAGCGGCACAAGTGCTGTTATGTATTATTTTCTGCAACCCAAAAGGTCATTCACAGAATGTCGGCATCCCTACGATACTGACCCCTCAAGTTGCGTCCTTCCCCCGTTATGATAATGTTGGTGGCGTAAAGCCTGCTCTGGGTACCAACACTCAGGTTCAGATGGGCGGCACTGCTTCAAGTGTCATAAATAGTCAAAATCAATTTTTAAGGCAGCCAGGCAATCAGAACCAGCAACAACAGCTTGAAGATATACGCAAGGATGTTGAAGAACTTGATAAAGGCAATGCTCAAAGAGAATACATACAGGCAACAAAAATTTACAGAGATGCCTACAGTAAGCTATTGAAATTAAACCCTGATGACTTTTCTCTTGCCGATGCCGTATTCATTACTGAAAACGCCTTCTATAATAATACCATTTCCTACGCACAGTATTCAAATGCCATTCATCATCGGGTAAACCTGGTACGTCAGATATTAAAGCGCGAAAAACTTGACACCACTAATCAGCTTGCCTTGAATTATGGCATACAGCAATTGTATCAACGGGATAATAGCTACTATTATGCTGAAAGGAATACAACCATGAGTGTTCCATCGCTGAAATATGATTTTGATGATTTCATGGGAGAAAAGGATTGGTCGAAGATGTTTGTTTCAAAACTGATCGCAACCAATTCCGGGCAATGTCATTCCATGCCTCTTTTATATTTGATGATTGCGCAGCAATTAAAAGCGAAAGCATGGCTTTCTATTTCTCCGCAACATTCATTCATCCAATTCCCCGATGATAACGGCAACCTGCTATTTTACGAAACGACAAACGGCAATATTGTAAGCGCACAGTGGATGATTCAATCGGGATACATCAATGCTACGGCTATCAAGAACAAAACTTTTCTTGATACTTTTTCACAAAAGCGACTTTGGGTTTATTGCCTTTCCGATTTATTAATGGGGTACATGGATAAGTTTGGCTATGATGATTTTGCTGCGCAGATGCGTAAAAAGATAGAACAACTGGAACCAAAAAATCTTACCGCTTTAATCATAGATGAAAATGAAATCACCAAGCGCACCATGCGGATGATTCGTGCTGCAGGTGTTAAAGGTGTTGATGATCTACCCAACCATCCTAACGAATATGCCGCTTACAAAGAAATGCACGCTGCTTATGCGATGATCGACGGCACAGGCTATCAGGACATGCCTAAAGAAGCCTATGAACGCTGGTTAAAAACGATAGAGGACGAAAAGAAGAAGCAGGAAAACCAGGAAATCAATCGCTTAATATCAGAACAACTAAAAAAGTCAAAAGTCACTATTCAAATAAAAAAGCAATAATTTTCACTTATGCGAAACATAAAACTCCTTTCGTCATTAATATTGCTGTCTGCTGCTTTTACTGCTGCTGCGCAGGACTATAACCCGTACAAAGCAATAGGTAAAAAGGGCAACGTTGTCACACTCACACATGGCAAGTATGTGGAGCATTTCGACACGGACAGCTTACAACGCATGGGTTCTGTCATTATTAATACAAGAACGAAAAAGATCGTTCGTTTGCTGAATGAAAATGATACCACGTTTACTAATAGTTCTCCTTCCCGATGGTTAGCTATTGACCCCCTTGCCAGTAAGTATCCAAGTATAAGCCCGTATGCCTTTTGTGCAAATAATCCTATCTTATACAAAGACCCTGATGGAAGGGAAATTCGTATTGCTTTCAGGACACAGGATGAAACAGGTGCGTTTTCCAACCGTTATGTAACATACCGGGGAGGCAAACTTTATAATGAAGACGGTTCCAAATACAAAGGAAATAACGGTTATGCCATTACGGTTGCAAGAGATATAGATTTGCTTAAAAAAGACGACAAAGAATTGGGAAGAAGGGTTGGTGTACTTCAGGACAGTAAAGAAATTCACACAATTGGATTGCCTAACAATCCGGCAGATGGGAATGGCTCAACCCCTGATGTGGAACAAAGGGTTACTGATCATTTACCAACAGGTTCCAGCGTGGATTATGATCCACGCGCAGAGGAAAATATTAGGGGTGATAAAAGAACACCAAGAGCAGGGTTGGCGCATGATTTTTTAGGGCATAGTTATGATTATGACCAGGGTACAGCGCGAGCCGGACAAAATGCAAATGGCGTAGAATATGAAGAAGTGGATGCTGTTAAAGTTGAAAACTTGTCAAGAAAATCTACCGGCGATCCACAAAAAACTACATATAGTGGCGTACCTATACCATCCGAAGAATTGAACGCACCGCTTCAAGATGTAAAAAAACCGTAATTATGATTCGCTATCTTTCTATATCATTCCTATTGCTTTGCTGTTTCAAATCGCAAGGTGAAAGCTTTTACGACAAAGTGTTAAGCCCCGAAAGTACCCAAAGACGATACGATTACTTTATCTCTATACCTGTTTATTCCGATGCGGACACCTTTCAATATGTAGTAACAAGCCATTTTCTTTTTACATTCTTGTCTTCGATGAATAAGGGGCTAACCTATGAAGCGTATAGAAGTGAATTATCTAATCTTTTGACAGAAAATAAAGGTGTGAAAGTTGCACTGCCAGTAAAAGAATTACAAGAGAAATGGCATTTTAGTAAAGTCGTGCCTATTGCCAGTGTAGATAAAAACGCAACGCAAGGTAAAGAGCATTTCATTAAACAGTATTTTAATAATGGCATTATGAATGATGGGATTAATTACCCTGAAAAGAATGCTATAGTGAGTTATTTATTTAAATGGGGGATAGGTATAAAGACCGACCATGAAACTGGTTATTTGTACATACCAGAGGAAATGAAGAAAAAACGATAACGGAAACGTTGTGAAAATTATATTGCTAATGAAATATTATATTCTTTTTGTTTTTCTCTGTTTCCCATATTGCTCCTCTTTAAGCTACGGGCAACAGTATGAAACGACATTCAATTCTATTCTACAATTAATTCAAGAAAACCAACCAATATCTTTCCAGCAAGCGGTATTCCTTACTGAGAATGCATATCTGGACAACAAGCTGGATTCTTTAAAATGGAGTAAGCAATGTGATAAACTTGCAAAAATCGCTTACTCCTGGTTATCAAATGTTTCAGAAACAGACCAACGAAAAAATACTGACTTACTAAAAAATCAGGCTATTTTCCAGGTATTGAAGGATACGACGAGTATTATAATAGATTCTCCAGCACGAATAGTCTATTTACCCTATGAATACAATTTTGACGACTTCGACGGCAGTAAGGATTGGCAAAATACGTTGGTGACGAAATTGCTCACTTCGCATAGAGGCAACTGTCATAGTATGCCTTATCTGTACAAAATAATAGCGAATGAATTAGGTGCTACTTGCTGGCTTACCCTTGCTCCCAATCATCTATACCTTCGGAACTATATTCCAGAAAAGGGATGGTACAATACAGAACTCACTAATGGCAGCTTCCCTACGGACGCAATGATCGCTACGGCCAATTATATTCCACTAAAAGCAATTCAGGGTAGCCTTTATATGGATACATTAAGCAATCAACAGAGTATAGCTCTTTGTTTGGTAGATCTGGCGCAGGGCTATGAAAGAAGGACACATAATTACTATGACGGCTTTATTCTGAAATGTTGCGATACTGTACTTAAATACCATGCAACAAATCCTAATGCTATGTTGCTACGTGCAGAAACATTAAAGAAATTGTACGAACGGGAAAAATTGAATAAAGATGACAATGCAGCAAAGACGTATGCGTTAATGGAACAGCAGTATATCCACTTGTATGATTTGGGCTATAGAGAAATGCCTGAGAAAATGTATAAAGACTGGTTAAAGATAATGAAAGAGCAACAGAGCAAACCATAAAAATATCCGTGTAACTTATAACACCTATAGTCCTGTAAAATTCTTACGAGATGACTACAGAAACCAGTGAGATCAAGAAAAATGACCTTTGGTCAATTATACAAGTGGCTATAACCGCCGTCATTGTAATAGGTGGCTTTATTGTTTTAATAGGCTATTGGCGCAGTAAAGCAGATGTATATATTTTTCCCTACGGATACACTGGAAAAGCTACCGTAATCTACGATCAACCTTCAGGTGCAGCAGAGAAGTTTATGGGGAAGAAAAGAGTGTTTGAAATTCCTCAAGACGGAATCTTACGAACTAAATTCAATTATAAAGGAAATCTGACTGAATTTTATTATCGTCTTCCAAATGGCAAGTTAAGTCAGATTACAGAGAATTTCTACGCTCATAAAGATGCTCCGCCTCAGTCACCGCCGCCGCCAGGATATGGTCTTGGCGATACAATTGAGATTGCAGAAATAGAAACAATCCGACCAACCAAATCAAACATTAATACTCCTGTAGCAATTGCCTATACCGTTAAGCGGATAGAGTAGTCTAAATTTAATCGATTTCTAAATATCGAAGTCGTCATGTAACGTTGTTCCTAAATCTGATGAATTAATCTTAATAATTTCCGCTAAAGTCTTATTATCCAACTCATCGATCTGCTTTATAAGTTCTTCCTTTTCGTCATCGGCCATTAAATCCGAACTTTTTATTAGTTCTTGTTTATGAGTTATATTATGAAAGTCAGACCAGTCGCCAATAACGTAACTTTTAAAAGGAACAAAACCAATCGCTTTAAATTTATTTGTTGCCGTATCCTTTCTAACTGTAAATAAAGGTTGTTCAAATCTTAAACCTGAAAGTAATCTGCTATACGTACAATGATGCTTGTCTTGTGTATTAAAATATTGCTGTAAAATATGATTATGTCTTTCGCCAAGTTGAGTTATTTCTTGTGAGAATCCATAAAGTAGAATATGATTATAATGCCTTGTCTTGTCATTCGTATTATTAAAATTATCATTGAACAACGAACGTAAAAGTTCTTCACAATAATCTTCAACCTCATTTTTCCCAAAAGAACTCCATTGGATTAGTTGGTTATACGCTTGCAAAAAGTCGGAGGAAGGTTGCTGGTTCGCATTTGAAAATATTTTTTTTGAAGGGTCTTCAATTTCAATAAAATTAAAATACAGATTTAGCGAGTTCCAAGTAACGATCAGGAAATCTGGGTGCCTATCTCCATCAAAACTTCGGAATTTAGGTTGAGAAATAATTATGTTACCGAAAATGTCATAGTGAGAATCTACACCAGACAAAACTGATAGCAGAGCATAAGGGTTAGCTTCAAAGAACTTTTGAACCGCTCTTTCATCTCTTTGATTTGAATTTTTCCTTTCTTCAAGTAGGTCAGTCAATTGACTTTTTATTTGTTCAAAATGTATCTTGTAATCTATCATTATCGGTTTTGAAATTTTGATGCGAGATTGTTTTATAGAGAAGTTAATATTAGCTTCAACTTGTATTGCCTATTTATCTTACTGCAAACATTGACACAGAATGAATCCCTGAAATTTATAAATTCGTTATTTTTTCAGGCAATAATTTACAATATAGTCAGACAAGATAGTTTCTAATTCTATAGGAATGGATTCAGGAATGGCAATGGATTTCCATGAGCTGCCTTCAATACAGTGCAGTTCTACAATTAGGCTATTGCCTCTTAATTCCATTAACACCCTGTATAAAACCGAATCATCCGGCATTCTTATTTCGTAAAAGTCACAGAGGAAGTAATCCTTTGTACGTTCTATATAGATGCCCTTAAAATGTTTGTATTTCTCAATGGGTAATAATCTTTTTTTGTCTTCTTCCTTCTCCATAGTGATTTATACATTTTGGGTATCTCCGTCAAGGTCTATACATACGGGTGGAAGGGTTTTCGAGATACCACAAACATAGCCTTACGACTATATGCGTTTGGTTATAAGAATGTCAAAGTAAAGTGTTTCATTTTTATGACTTAATACTTCAAAGTGATTTTTATGTTGGTGAAAGTGGTTTTTTTTTGCCTTTATAAGCAAATATTAATTTTATAAAGCAAAAAACATGAGGGATTTCTCCCTCAATTTTCCCCTCGTCATGACATTGTCAAAGATTAGTAATATCAAAAAACTGTTTCGCAAAGGAAGAAATCCGACTATGCCTATCTTCAATTTCAGCCTCTGTCCAGCGCACCTTTTCCCTTATCTCCGTATAGCTTGAAAGTGCGGTGTCTTGGAAGAGTTCTCGTTTCTTTTCAAAAGATTTATTGCCAAATTTGCTATTTTGGCTTTGGGTTAATAGAGCAAGATTGCCTGCCCTTTGCAAGTGATGAGCCTTGAACGATTCTGAGTATTCTTCATCCGATGGATTTTGCGGTTTAATATGTTCAATAGTGTAAGTATTATAAAGGTCTTTATCAAGCAATGCACCTGAACGTTTTTTTTGTCGCAGATCATTTTCGTATTGCCACAATACAAATTTTATAATGTTGCGATCATAATGGTACGACTGCTTATCAAAATAGTCAGCAATAATGTTCCTAAACCTATCATCATTATTCCAATACCACTTAAAGCCATATTCACTCGCATTCCTTACTTCCCGATAAAGGTCATCCAATGTGTAACCATCATTGACGTTAAAATAACGCTTTGCGTAATTGGGTAAATAGTCTGTCCTATAGTCACCAAGTTTTAGCTTGAAGCAAAGTACCACTAACAGCTTTATAATACGGTTGTATATATCACCAGAATTTTCCCCTTTATAAAAGAGCGTTAATAGAACCAGCTTCCAATCAACTTCGTTACCCACGAAAAAAAGATTGCTGATTTCTATCTGATTCTTGTTGCTAACGATTCCTTTGGCACTATGCACCAATTCTACAAAATTTTCAAAAAACAATTTTATCCATTGAGTTCTATTCCCGTTCTCAACTTTGTTCGCAATGTGTTCTTTAATAGCTTCGATATTGCCATTGATATTGAAAAACAAGTAGCAAAAATGATCTAAAAGTTCGTTTTCTGAGAAGTAGCCCTCAACAGTTTCAATATATCTATAGGCTTTTGAAATGCTGCTTTGAATTTCTATTATATCTATATTAGCTTGCTTAATGTTGATGCTATGGATATATACCTGGTGCATCAGGTAGGCTTTGATAATCTCAAATCGTGAAAGTTCCTTCCCTCTGTTATTCTGATACTCAAAAACCTGAGTAGCTTCAATTTTATTGGAAATAAAAAATGTGCTGATAACTGCATTTTCCAAAGTATCCTGGATAATATCCAAGCTACCGTCTTCCATTTTAGTTAATTCTGTTTCAAATAAATTGAAAGCATTGATTATTCGCCTTTGTGAAATGGTTTCGGTATTGTCAATTGCCGATACCAAATGCTTTTGCGTAACCTTCTTAAATATTACCTGATCGTCGTCAATTGTCTTAAAAGCGTCAGTCAGATAAATTGCCTTTATGTGGTCCGTATTGCTTTTTCTGATTCCCTTTACTTTTGCAATTGCGGATAGAAAGAGAATCGTTGTTGTTAACCGTTGTTGGCCATCAATAATAAAAAGAGTATCTTCTTCTCGTTCAAAAAGGAACTGCCCTAAATAGTATGTTTTACCTTTCTGCTCAATAAGATCATCAAGAAATTGATTGCATTGCTTGTTTTCCCAACTATAAGCTCGCTGGTAAGCAGGAATCCTGATGTTATCAGAATTACCAAAAAGCTGGTAAATGTTTTGTACTCCTTTTTTTTCAATCGGTTCTTTCATCTATAAAATTTGTATTGCCTTTCCTTCAATTATTACATAGAATAAAATAGCTAAGGTTGGGCATTATTGGAGATTAATTGTTAGTCCATGACACTCAGCCATTTTAACAGTTCCGGTCGGTGGCAATCAATAAAAGGCAAACCTCTGTTGCAATAGCAAAGTGAATTTTCTGTTGATCCATTATCAAGAAATAAAATTAAGTTGTTCCGCCACTGTTGAAGGCCAATCCAGTATCTCTTCTGCTCGTCATTAAGTAAGGGTGTCAAGTCAGAATGATTGGCTCTTTCCCCTCTGTTTTCAAATTCAAAAATGTGTTCGCACACTTTTATGAGATCATCAACCAAAGAGTTTTTTGTAATATTCAGACGATAATTATTAATTTGCTTTCCCTCATAAATCAGCCCTTCGTCTTCAACGAAAATCGTCTGTGGCGATGGTACGAGTTTGGGGGTAATGTCTAATAATTCGCCGTTGGGTGTTTCCCAAACAGCATGTGCTTCAGCCTCAATCACAAATTTTGTCTTTAAAACCTGCCATCCACAAATTCTCTTACCACCACTGCTTAGAATTTTCTTTTGAACGATATTGAAGCAATCGTTAATTACAGCACCAGGTTCAGGTAATACATTTACCATGATTGGTTCATGCGAAGCATTGACAAGACGGAGCAACCGTTGCAAAAAAGGGTCTGATAGTTTGGGTATAGTAAGTTTGGACATTATGAATTATACTGGTTAATGTAGTTTTATTTTCTTTACAAAATTAGCAAGACATCTTTAGGTGGGAACTTACCTCCTATTGCAGCCTTCTCCGGTTGACCAGGAAACTCAATAATAATGTGGGAGAATACGCCATTGCCTAACTGCTCAATATTGCCGAAGAAACCACCTTTCCCGTCCGGTTGCATCTTCATGTAATGATTTCCACTTTGGTAAAAATATCGGTCATCTACAGTTCTTGATTCCTTCCTTCCATCTGGATATTCAGCAATCAATTGTAAGGTGACTGGCTCTGATGAAAATAAACCTATAGGCAGCATACAATTAAGATGAAGTCCACCGGGTAAATACTTCAAAATCCTGTCACCTGGTGTAATAATATTAAAGCAATGATTTAGGAAATTGTTATTGGTGTTAATGTCAGTGGCCACAGTTGGCTGATAGAAGATAATTATGGAAACACTTTTGTTGGGGTAAAGATCAAAGTAATCAACAAGCCACTCGTTGCATTTTGTAAGGGATGCTGTCGGCGGTAAATGAATTAATATTGCATTTGCTAATCCTTCCTTTTCATCAGCAGCATGTTTTGTCAGATTGTTACAAGCATCATCGATTTTACTAAACAGGTTCTCATGTTCATTCTTGTGGTGCCGACCTGAGATAATCAGTGTATAGGTTTTAAAGGCTGGATGATATTGGTCGACATTCTCTGAAAAGGGATGAACGATAACAGTCCATTCGAGGTTAGCATTTTCGGGATAAAATTCCTTTGTTTCATCTTTACGGCTTGCCAGGTATGTAAAACCTGCTTTCTGTTCAAATATTGTTCTCAGTTTTGCTTTCAGCTTTTCCCAATCAGCTTTTTCCGGATATTTCACGGGACTATCGATCATAATATGAACCGGCGGCACATTAAATTCCTGAAGTAGTATTTTGATGCAGTCCTCGATCTCACTGGAGAACTGCTCAAACCGGATTTCGTGCGCAGACATACCATAACTCTTAATAGAGGTTCTCATGGATGAACCATCCTTAAAAGATACGATACCGTCATAACCAGCCTGGTCACGTTTAGCAGGCTTTACAATTGTATCTTCATTCTTAAAGATAGATAGGCCTGTGATCTCGAATATAGCACCCTGCCTTGTGTTCTTTTGTTTTGATTTGCTCTTATCAATCTGGTCTAATGTCCACGCTTTATCAATCTCCAGCATAGTTTTTATGCCAGATGCAAGACTATATAGTTCAGCAGTCGACAGCTCATCGCTTCTTTGCCAAAGTTCCTGTATCGGATGTCCATCATCTGCATTCAACCATGCTTCGGAGTAGGAATCTACCAACACTTTAAAATACCCATCCATTTCTATATCGCTAAGATTTGAACTTGATCTTCTTCTTTTGAAATATTGTAATTCTGCCATGATGATAGAGAATTAAAAAGCACCTTATCCCAGATTGGACAAAAGGTGCTTTACAGTTATAAAATGATATATGCTTACAACTTTACTTTTTGGAAGCCATAAGCATCCTGTTGTCGTATCACTTGATAAAAAGACACTCCGGGTAGTGTAATGGCTGCCGCCGCTATTATTTCATCTTGAACAGCCTTTGATGTACTTGCGCCGAACAGAATTTCAGTTACTGCTTCAGGAGGGAAGGTTGAGGCTCGTTCTCTCAAAATTCCTACCGTTGATGTAATAAACCTGAACTCCTCTTCAGAAGTCCATCGTGTGGATTTTTGGAATATTTCTTTTTCAATTGCCGCCACATTATCACCGAGAATATAATAATCAATGGGTGTATCGTCATAGTTGACATAACCGGCTGTACAGTTTAACGCTTCAGCCAACGCTACGGTATTGAAACCTATCGCAAAACCATTGTGATTATTTCCATAGTGCGCCCACATAGGCTCGTTTACTCCAGATGTACAACAACTGAATACGCCTATCTGCTCATAGTGCGCCGGGTCATTAATATACTCTCCTCTGTTCTTATGAAAGTTTCCTACAGGATCTGCTTGTGCCATCGCAAACCGGCCTTCTACTTCTATTGCCAACTGCTCTTCGGGCATACCAGGATTTACTTCCCTGCCGATCCTATATAACTTCGCCTTATATTCATCCCAATTGATGTTGTCCGCGATAAACTTGTATGGCGGCCTTACATCATAAGGGTCGTTCAAGGTATGGGGATGAGCAAACCATGCTATTCGTTCGGTAATTATTTTCTTATGAAAATCCTGTTCCCATGTACGGTACTTGTACACTAAAGGGTGTGCAACAGCTTTTATTTCGGCTTCAACTTCTTTAAAATCATGGTAGGGCTTTATCATAACAGGTTATTTTTCTTCATGCTTGTTTACAATATCCATCACTTTCTGATTTAAAGCAGTAACACTTTCCATCAATTTCAGCATCATCTGTGTCTGTTGTTCACTAACGGTTTGATAGGTATAGTTACCATATACCATGCCGAGGATAGCACCAGGTGAATTGTTGCCACTTTCGATAATGTTATTGGGTGTGACGGTTAATAACAACAAGGGATTTACATGCAATACCTCAGCGGCACGTTTAATAAAATCAAGCGTGAAGCCTGTTTCTCCGCGCTCATATTTTGAGTATGCTGATTCTTTTAAGCCCAGGCGTTCGGCCACTTCTATTACCTTTAAATCGGCCATTTTCCGGTACAGGTATAGGTTTCGTCCAATGGCTTTATCATCAAGGATGGGGCTGGCTAAGTTCTCTTCTATCATTACTATCTGAAATTTTGAGTTTAATATTTCCTTAGTATAATACTAATTTTCAAAAGTACAAAAATAGCCACTCCTAAAGTCTGTAATTGTATAAAAAATATTATGTGTATGTCTTTTGATGTGATAATCCCCGCTACGAAAGTGGTGCTTTACACATACAAAGTGGTTTTTCTTCCTTTTCCTTGCATTTATAGATTTTTTGCTACATATTTGTTAGACTATATACCTTGAAAGAATCCTGTTTGCCAAACATCTATGATTAATTACAGATCACTATGCTTGTGAAAAGAATAGTGGCACTATCTGTCTTTGGGCTTTTACCCATTTTTGCTTTTAGCCAGATAAAAGAGCCACAAGTGCAGCCGTCAACTGGTTTTCAACCGGTAAATGTTTCCACGCCCCAGCCATCTTCATTTCCTCAACAGAACAGACCGGTTGTGACCCCCCAATACCCAAATGCTCCGGTAAAGATGGGGGGTACAGCGGCTGACATTATAACCAGCACTAATAATCCCCAATCGCTTGCTATTAATACTGCTGTAGCACAGAAGCAACAAGAAGTGCAATTGCTCATCAGTAACATACAAGCCGAACAAAAGCATTTCGGCGGAAAGGAATTAGCTGCGTACAATAGACCAACCCCCAATCCAGAACGCACCAAAGATTTTCCGGCTGCGTTAAAGCACCTTGAAGACATGCTAACAGGGAGAACGAAATTATCAGTTGCTGACGCTTATTATACTGTGGAAGCCGCTTATGGAAATCCTTACCTCACCAGGCAGCAATACAATGATAACATTAAAGAATCCGTAGCCTTTATCAAAACATGGATGGTGGAAAACAAGCTGAATCCAAAGGACAACTATATGGTTCAATACGCTATCCGCAAATTCATGTCCGAAACACTGACCATCTACAATGGCAAAAATAAAAGAGATCATGGCGCTGCAATAGATATGGTATCACATAACCCCTACCATTATGACTATAATGACTACGCTGGGGAAAAAGATTACAGAAACCTATTTCTAACAAAGTGCCTTGCTACCGGTTTCGGTCAATGTGCATCCATGCCTATAGTTTATCTGGTTTTAGCGGAGGCATTAGGAGTAAAAGCCTATTTGAGTTTTGCCCCACAACACGGTTTCGTGAAGTATCCCGATAACGATGGAAACATTATCAACTATGAGCCTACTTCAAATTGGGAAATAACCGACAAGTGGTATAAGGACAATATGTTTATCAGTAGTGATGCAGTGGCCAATGGCATTTACCTCGATACCCTTAATAGCAAACAGGTCGTAGCTAATTGCGCTTTTGATCTTGCTATTGAGTATATAAAAGTTGACCTGACCGGTAATGAGGATATGATCCTAAACTGCCTGAAAGTGGGTACCCGCTACTTTCCAAAGAACAATAATCTTCAATCCCTTTTTATTTACAGTATGCACCTGAAAACGATGTTGCGTGAAGAAATGCGAAAGAACAACATCACCAGTCTTGATGATATTGAACGAGTACCATCTGCAAAAAAATATTATCAGGAGTACTTAGCCACTGAAGCATACATTGCAAAGTTGGGCTATCAGGATATGCCAGCGGGCATGTATGAAGAGATGTTGAACCAACAGGAATTTAAAGGCAAAATACAGAAGGAATACAATGTAAGCGGAAAAGACAAAAGAAACCTATTCTCTAAAACCAATCAAAAAAAAGAACCATGAAAGCTATAAAATACATTTTATTTTTAGCTGCTTTCTTTCCATTAGAATCAATGGCAAGTGCTGATTCTACTGCAAAGTCTTATTTCTATGTGGCCAAGCAACATTTAGAAGGTATGCTTGCAGGAAAGGAGCAGATGAGCTATGAGGAAGCGATCTATCAAATTGAAAATGCTTGGTGGGAAGGGCGTTTAGGTCACTCTACTTTTAAGGCTGCTTTAGATTTCCATGTAGGCAATATCCAAAGAATAATTGAAGGTAACACTGACAGTATTTACATGAACCCCAAAAGAAGTTTATTGGAAACCGTAGAGGAAAAAAGGACTAACTATAAAAATGCGTTGACAAATTATGCGATCTATAGTTATATGACGCGAAAAACAACATTTGGTATTAATGGCAATTTATTAAGACACCACCCCTATCAATATTCATACAATGATCCATTTGGGACAGATGATTGGACAAATACACAGGTTAACCAGTTGTTACGAAAAAATACGGGAAACTGTTTTGCATTAGCTTCACTATTCAAGATTTTTTCTGAGCGGCTAAATTCAAAAGCTTCGCTTTGTACTGCACCTGGGCATATCTATATACGCCATGCTGACGAAAAAGGAACAAAATACAATGTTGAGTTATCAAGTAACCATGCATTCCCAGGCACCGGCACATTGGAAACATTGACTTATACACCTGATGAAGCAACGAAAAAAGGAATCGCTCTAAGGGAGTTGGATTTAAAGCAATCCATTGCACTTTGCTTGGTCTATCTCGCCAAAGGCTACGAATATAAGTTTGGCGTAAAAGATGATCCTTTTATGCTGGCATGTTCCGAAACAGCTTTGCAGTACGACGATCACAATCTTAATGCAATGCTTTTAAAAGCAGAAGTAATGGAGCATGGATTGGTAAAACAAAATAAAACAGTAGCACAATTAAGTGCAGAAAAAGAGTTTCAGGATTACCAAAATTGGATCACTCACATCTTCAGCTATGGTTATCGGGAAATGCCGTATGAGATGAAGAACATTATGATAAAGGGATGGACACGGGATACAATTGTCACATTATCTCAACAGGATCATACACCGTCAAGGCTTAAACATGCCACGCTAAAAGATACTCGCTACGCTGGTCTTTCTTGGGGATTGTTTGATGAAGAAATTAAAACAAAACCATTAGAAAGATATGGTAACACTGTTTTCGACTCAAAGAAAATGAAAGTAGTTGCATTCCTAAAGAGCGATGTTCTTTACAATCATTACAATTTTGATCCTACTGTTTTTGCTTTAAATGTTGACCCTCTTGCGCATAAGTTTCCGTGGCAAAGCCCATACAGCGCGATGGATAATAATCCAATCCTGAAGTGTGATCCGACCGGTGCTTCGGGAGTTGCAGCGATTAAAGGAGATGTTATCATAATCCACTCAACCAATGTGTACTATGGAACAGGTGTTACCGCTAAGCTTGCAAAACAAGATGCAAAAAACATCGAAGCAACCTGGAATGCTGCGAATGCCGTGAAGGTAATTAATGGAAAAACATATAGTGTGCAATTTAAGATTACACCACAAGTAATGAGCGTGAAAGATGGCGAAGCAGCAAGAAAAGCAAATACTGATGTTGAAACGAATTACATAGGAGTGGGCAAATATGGCGCAAATACTAATACAAATACGCATTCAGTTGCAGACAACAACCGTAATTTGGGTGGTAATGATTTTGATTATAATCAGCAGGATTTTGCAACAGGTAATAAATCAAGTTCTCATGAACAAGGACATGGGTGGGGATGGTTCGATTTCGGAGTAAATGGGGATCAGTATTTTGATAAAGGCAGCGGTCATAATGACAAACCAAATTCTGATGGATCTTCCAACATTATGCAAGACCGTAATAATGTAGATGAATCTGAGTGGGGAGATAGAAAAGCGACCCAACAAGATGTGGACAAACTAAATATTAATTGGCAAGAATTGGGAGAGAAAGGAAAAACAAATGTTGGCGAAATAAGTGACCATACACAATAATAAAATTATGAAACACATATCTTTCACACTATTGCTATGCGTAAGCATATTCACTTGCCGTGCTACATCTACACAAGACAGTGTATATACTTTTGAAGCTGTAAACTGGCACAACTGGCGTACAGAAAAGATTCAGGATTGCCATTATAACAGGCGCGAATACCAGAATGCCCTTCTCTTTTTATTAAAGGAGGGGGTTATGCGCGATACCGTAGAAAAATATTTAGGTAAAAACGAACATCTCTCCAGTAAAGAAAAAGATAAGGCGTATTATTATATAGAATGGAATTGCAAAACGAAGGAGGCTACCTACACCGTTATTATCACTTATAAGGATGACAAGATAATTAAAGTTCGACGTAGCATTTTCATGGAATAGTGATTTAAGATTAAGGCAAATTTATTTTCCATGATAAGAATAGGTGCTATTTTCTCTTTCATATTGTTGGCAACAACTGTTAAAACATTTGCTGGCAGCAAGAAGATGACATTCTGCAAAAGCGGGATAGAAATAACAGTTACCAGCAAAAATAAAATGTGGCTTTTTGAGTGGCCAGAATATAGAAATGCAGAATGTGGCATTAAGGTTTATACCAATTGCACTAAGCAACTCAGCTTTAAAGGAAGGAAATTTGCAATCGACTTTAAATTTCACCCCGATTCAATTGCGGGGGGCGTTTTTATGAAAATTGATAGCTGTTTTCAAACCTTGACAATAGACAATAGATTAGTGAAGCTATGCAGATTGCGGGTGTATGGACATGAGATGTTTATTGCACAAATCTATATAGCAAATCAAATAATAGACATGACTTTTGGTAAAAAGGAATATGATTTTGCAATGCAACTACTTCAAGATATGCGAATTGCACAACTATCCACCGTTGGCGAAAATACCACGACCACAGCTTCTCCAAAATAATTATTGGATGAAAATATTTTTACTTCCTGCATTGATACTGCTACTGTTTAATAGCTGTGGAGATAAAAATAGCAAACAACAAAAGGAATTAATCTTACACGCAGACAGAGAGGCTCCGTTAGGTTGGTTGCATCTCCAGCTATATGCTGACAGCAGCTTTGAATTTCATTCAAAGGGGATACGTATGGATGACAAATATGTTGGTACTTTCTCCATTATAGCTGATACCCTGAAATTGTCATTTAGAGATAACATACCCAAAGCTATCAGCACGAAACTTCTGTTTACCAAGACCGGTTTAATGTACGTGGGTAGTCCTGGTGGCCTTGTTTATCAGATTAACAAAATAAGTCCGCGCTATTAAAGCTGAAAGGATTAAACTGTAAATTAAATTGGTAGTTTATAATATGGGTTGTTTTTAAGAGCTTATGACCGAACAATAATCAATTAAACATCTATTATATTTGTATTCTCAATATAATTGAATACCGGTGTGTAAATATCGGCTCCTTCTGTCTTGATAGTTACAATTAAACTGTACCGCACCATTTCGTCAAACTTATTGAGCTTTTTTCTTGTTTTATACCAACCATTTTTAGGAAAAACTGCTACTATATTTCTTTGCGACATTTCAATGGCCGACATTGTGCTGAAATCTTTTCTTATAGAACCTTTCGAGCCGCTACGGCCAATAAACCAAGGTTCTCCAGAGTTGTTTATTTCATCTTCTGGTAATGCTGAATTGGCTGAAATTCTCCGTTTAAATACCTCTAACCTTTCATTTGGCTTAATAACAGCGAAGTCTAAGGAATGTGAGTGATACTGATAATTATTAGAATATCTTTTAGCTCCAGGATTAGGTTCGATATAGTATGAGAGCGTTATAGTTATCGTAGCATCTATAGCTTGCAAACCCTCAAGTACGTCCGCAGGCCAAGGCAGCTCGAATAAATGATATTCATTATACTGCCCTTTAGAGTTCTCCCTTTTATAAGGTTGAATTTCTCTTTCGGCAATTAACGTAAGGCTATTGTTCGCACTATGTCTTGCCCTTTCAATATTAGGAACACCATATCCGAAAGTCCGAAGAAGATTCTTTTTCTCCTGTTCATTCAACGTATTTACTGATCTGCCAATTAGCATTTGATCAGTCCAATCGGCAGAATGAATCATCAATCCTCGTATAGTTTCCGGCCAAAAATCCGGATATTCTGTTCTTAACTCTGCTGCCATTTTTGCTGCCAATCCTGCTGCTGCACTGGTATCACCAAAAGGCAAAAAAACATAATTCGGAAATTCTGCATCAGCAGCGAGTATTTTTAGTGAATGGTGATCGGAAACATCGGTTCCATTTGTAGAGGCATTTCCACCTTCCATCACAATATCTGGTTTGTTTGGCCATTGTTGCTGCCAAAGTAGCGATGTGCTATTGCTGGGTGCCATGCTCCCATTAGTGGCTAATGGCCTTAACCCTGTTGCTATATCAATCCTGTCTTTACGGGTATATGTACCTACTGTAATTGCATTATAAGCCTGCCCCGGATCGTGAATAGATTCCAAATGGTTTTTTGCAGGGTATTCGGCATGTTGGGTTATAGATACGTTACCACCGCTAACAATAAAAACTTGTTGGTATTTAGGTTCAAATGCAGTACCGAACGCAATTTTATCCAATGCCGAAGACCAGGCAGAAGGTCTGCCCTGAAAAGCAAAGGTTTTATCTGTTATCGTCATACAATAAATCCTCTTTGCTTCTGGCCGATCAACTATCGGAGCATTGACCGCCTCCTCAGTAAGAGCGCCGTAAAGGGCAGGGTCGTTTTGATCATAAGGGTTGAATATTTTGTAAGATTCAAGGGCGTGGAATATCTGTACTCTGTTCGGTGAAGCCAGTACTTCTATCAAATCTCCGTAAAGTGCAAGACTGGCAACGCCTGTACCATGTCCGCCATTATCAACGCTATCCTGATGTCCCCATGCGGGGTTTAGTGTATAGCGGTGCGCATCTGGCATAAATGGAGTAATAAGAGGGTGCTGATTATTCACACCACTATCTATGATACAAACCAATGTACTCTGTTCATTAAGATGATTATCTGTCCTCGCTTCCAGATCCGCGAGATATTCACGTACATCTTCATATCCGACCTCTTTATGGAGGATGAAATCTGCAATCTCCTGCGGCTTCCTCAATTCGGACAGATTATCCAACAGTAATAGTGAATGGGCTAACTGCGGTACAGTTCCTTTTATAAGTTTTACTCTGTGTTCTGCCAACTCTAATTCGGAAGCACCTATATTACAACCTGCCTGTTGTAAGTTCTGAAAAACATGGGACATTCGTTCATCATCATTAGCTGTCTTTCTGAACCAAACTTCCCACCAGATACTTTCATCAGTTTCGGGGAAAGGTATTTCGGGCGCATCCGTCCAAAAAGCCTTTAAAGTGGCTAATTGAATTGTCTGAATATTATTAAGCAACGGATAATTTTTGGGGGTTCCTGTATCAGTCCTTTCACCCGTTTCCCTGTTTGTTTTAATAACCGTTTCAGTAAGGTACTGATTCACTTTGTCAATAAATGAGCTAACACCACCTTCTTTTAGCAACAAAGTAGCATTGTATCTATATTCAATTTCTCCATTATTTTCCCTTTCTTCAGATCTAATGTTGAGTAGCTGGTAGTTGGTATTCCTAACAGTGTCTTTATCCAAACTTTCAAATTTTAATTCATAACCCCATTCAGACGTAAATTCCACATAAACTACATCATCCTTTATTATATTTTCCGGAATTTGTGTCTGTTGGTCAATTTGAAATTGTTGACGAATGACAGTAAGTTGATTCATCAACGATCTGCCATGTATAGCACGGTTGCGTTCTATAACAGAAAACGTGGAACCACCACCGGCACGAGGATATTGATATGGTAGGTTTTGGTGATAGCCATCTTTAAGTTTTATGTGTGGCTTTGGGTCATTTGCCATTAGTTTATTTTCGTTTCTTCAAAACAGTTTTGAGTAATTCTGTATCCAGCTTTTCTGTATGGCTCAATATCATACTTTTTATCACTTCATTACATGCCCTGGTTATATCAGAGTAATTCATTCCAATTGCCTGTGCTGCTAAACTTTCGTAATTAGGCTTTGTAGCAAAAGAATATGGTTTGGTGCATTTTTGTATTACCTCTTTTATCTGCCTCTTGTCCGGCAACGGATAGCTGATAATTTCGTCAAATCTTCTAAATAAAGCAACATCTAAGCTGTCTGGTAAGTTAGTTGCTGCAATAATTATACTATTACTTTTATCCTTTTCAATGTTTATCAAAAAGCTATTCAAAACACGTTTTATTTCACCTATATCCTGCCCTTGATTACGGTGTGAGCCAATAGAATCAAATTCATCAAATAGATACACTGCTCTATGGCTTTGCATTGTATCAAAGATCAGGCGTAGTTTGCTGATAGACTCACCGAGATATTTAGACATCAGTCCATCTAATCGTATTATATACACAGCAATGTCAAGCTCACCTGCAATGGCCTGTGCTGTCATTGTTTTACCTGTGCCGGGTTCCCCAGTTAGCAATAGTTTTCGGGTAGGTTCCAGATTATGTTTCTTTAATTCTTCCCACCGTTGCTGTTCTTCAATTAACTTTAATAATGGAACCTTTATACTTTCATCCAGAACAAGGTCATTCAATTTAATTCTCGGTACAAATACTTCTATCAGTTCGTGTAATTCTCTTTTAGGTAAAGAAAGGGAAATTGATTTCGTTTCAATGACCGAAGAGGATCGTTCCTTTTTTGCCTTCTCAATAAGAGCTTTCAGTTCTTGTGCAAAGGTTGCATGACCTTGCCGCGCTTCAGTAGCGGCTATTTGCATAGCAGTACTAAAAAAGCGCACTTCATCGCTTTCACCAAAAGATTTAATCAGGTTTTTTATTTGGTCTGCCGCAGCCATTTTGTATTGTATAATAAGAAGATTAATGCAAAAATACTAAAACAATCTTCCCGTATCTAATCCTTTACATTAATGGTTATTTTACTCCCGGTAGCCCATGAAGTAATTCAAGCTATGGAGTTCGTTTTTATAACAAACTCACTTTCATGAGCCTGTTAACAGAAGAAAATATTTCACAATTATTCACCTTTCCCCTTTTCTAATAAATTTTGAAGTAGAACAATTTGCTTGTCCTTATCAGCAATTTGTTTGTCTTTATCAGCAATAATTCTTTCGTAAAGTGCTTTTTCATTTTCCGAACAATAGTTATGGGTTATTTGCACTTCCTCATTACTATATCCAATTCCATTCCCAGAAACTTCATTAATGAAAACACCTTCGTCTGTGTTTATTAATTCTTCAACATTTACATCAAATATTTCCGCAATTTCTTTCAGACGGTCTATATCCAATTTCGTAAATCCGTTTTCTACCTTCTGCCAGGTTTTTAGATGCATGTTGAGTTTATCAGCCATTTCTTGCTGCGTCAACCCAGATTGTATTCTCAGTTTCTTTATTTTATTGTGAATAGCACCCATATTTAGCTTGGTTTTGTAGCGAAAAAGTATCTGTAAATCTGGTTTAAAGATATTAGAAGTAGGTATTAATTTTCTATATGAATCCTACTTTTGTTTTTGGGGATTATCTTTAAAACAATCCCCTCATGACAAAGATATGATAAAATAGATCATGATATACAACAGGTTAAGCGATAAATTCGAGGCATCTGTTTTATGTCATGGAAAAATAAAGTAATTTTGCGACTTCAAAAATATTGAAGCATTCGCTTTGATTCTCAACTCAGAAAAGGGCAAATTTCACAAGAAGTAGAGATGATAAGTAGAATAGCTCACGTCAAAGGCGTGGGCTGCTCTCTTATTGTTCTGTCTTCTGGCCTGCCCGGCCTCTGAGTTGGATAATAGGTAGGGCACCCACGTTCTTTTTTTGTTTCTAACAGATTGGTTCTTATCCGCTTATTGTATTCAAAGCACACCGACATATCAAGGGGTCGCATTCCACAAGAATGTATTTGTTAACCCTTTAATATGATGTCGGTATGAATGCGAAGCATTTACTCTTTCCAATTTTGTTCGGCGGCCTATGTTCCGTGACTGAACCTTCCAACGCCCAGGCGTACAATTCCAAACCAATTCCGCAACAGAGCCTTTGCTTCGTGGAAAACAAAGGACAAGTAACTGACCAAAACGGCAAGTACCGTTCAGAGATCAACTTCCGTGTAGGGGGAAGTGGTCTGAGTTTATTTACAGGCAGCGGGCATCTTCATTACCAATGGACATCCCCAACCTCAACTCAACTTGGCGATGAGAACGCAGAGCGCATCGCAATGTACCGTATGGACGTAACCCTGATCGGTGCAGATCCGCAGGCAAAAGTAGTAGCGGAACAGCAGCAGCCGTTCTATGAGCAATATTACCTGCCACATTTAGGCCTGCAAGGCGCAACGGCTCATGCCTATCAAAAAGTGACTTACAAAGAAATCTATCCGAACATTGATTGGGTATTGTATGTACGTGATAATTCCATAGAATATGACTTTGTAGTGCGCCCTGGTGGCAAGGTATCTGATATCAGACTGCAATACGGTGGTGCAACCAACCTGTCTATTGACAAAGCGGGACTGCTCACGGCTGTTACCCCAATGGGTACAGTAACAGAAAACAAGCCTGTCAGCTTTCAGGCAGATGGAACATGTGTAGCTTCTTCATTCGTTCTGCAGAACGACATCCTCAGCTTTAATACGGCACCTTATTCCGGAACATTAACCATTGACCCAACACTTAGCTGGGCTACCTACTTCGGCGGGGCAATAGAAGAAACGACCAAAAGTGGTTGCGTAACAGGTGATGTATTTGGCAATGGTTATTTGTGCGGTTATACCAATAGTACGACCAACATTGCCACAACGGGCAGTTATAAAGACACCATCACCGGCGGTACAGATGCTTTCCTTGTAAAATTCAACAGCGCAGGTGTGCGGAAATGGGCTACTTATTACGGTGGTACCAGTGCCGATCAGGGATGGTCAACCGCTACCGATCCATCCGGCAACGTTTATCTTTCGGGATATACAAACAGCAATGGATTAGCAACAACAGGAAGCCATCAGGCCGCAAAAGCAGGAGGGAACGATGCTTTTTTAGTGAAGTTTGATACGGCAGGTGTAAGGCAGTGGGCAACCTATTATGGCGGCTCATCCTCGGAACAGGGAAACGCTGTAACCTGCGATAAAAGCGGCAATGTTTATTTAGGCGGATTCACCAATAACAGCGCATCTGGAATAGCTACTACCGGTGCTTACCAAACTACCGGTGGTGGTGGCAATGATGCTTTTCTTGTGAAGTTTAATAGTGCAGGTGTCCGTCAATGGGGAACCTACTATGGCGGTAGTGGAACAGATCAGGGTATGTCCCTCAAATGTGATACTGCAAAAAATGTCTTCCTTGCAGGTTATACCCTTAGTACAACTGGATTAGCTTCTACCGGTGGCTATCAGTCCACAAGTGGCGGCAATGAAGATGGGTTCTTAGTAAAATTTGACAGCACCGGTATTCGTCAATGGGGAACATTTTATGGTGGCACCGGCACGGATATGTGTCAGGGTGTAACCTGTGATCCTAACGGGAATGCATATATAGTCGGCTATACTCTTAGCACATCAGGTATAGCCACTACAGGAAGCTATCAGCCTACCTTTGGCGGTGGTACAAGTGTTGCAGATGCTTACCTCGTTAAATTCAATAGTTCCGGTGCGCGCCAATGGGCAACATACTATGGCAGTACCGGTGATGATTGGGGATTAGGAATCAGTGCAGATGCTTTTGGCCACCTCTACATTACCGGTTTTACAAACAGCACCACCGGCATTGCAACGGCAGGAGCCATTAAAGACACCTTAGATTTTCAGGATGCTTTCGTAGTGAAATTTGACACTACGGGCGCAAGAATATGGGGTACTTATTTTGGCGGTGAGGATAGCGAACTTGGTTATGGAATTTTCTGTAATTCCTTCTCCAATGTATTTATTGGTGGGATGGCAGGAAGCCTGACCAACCTTGCTACTTCCGGCGCACACCAAACTACTAAAGGTGGCGGGTATTATGATGGTTACATGGCCATGATAAACGATTGCAACCTTACTGCGCCTGCAAGTATTACCGGTAGCGATACAGTATGCCATAATGCAACCTATACTTACACTGCAACGCCCGTTGCCGGAGCCACGTCCTATACATGGATATTACCGTCAGGATGGTCAGGAACCAGTACGACCAATACGATCAGTCTGACAACAGGTAGCAATAGCGACACCATCAGAATAATGGCCAATTTCCTTTGCGGCACCAGCGTACAGACTAAAAAAACAATTATCATAAGTTCATATCCTGTGCTTACCCCTTCCGGTACTGTAGGAATATGTAACGGGGATAGCGTAACTCTTATAGCTACAGCAGGTGTTACCTATCAATGGTTGAACGGAACAACAACGATTACTGGTGCCACTTCACAGAATTACACGACACACAATGCCGGGTTTTATGCGGCCATTGTAACAAACAGCCACAGCTGTACGGACACTTCATTTGTTGATACTGTGATTGTACATCCGCTGCCCATACCTGTAATTACGGCAACCGGAGCCGTACTCAGCACCGGAACTTTCAGCAGCTATCAGTGGAAACATAATGGCACAGCCATTACGGGAGCGATCAGCAGCAGCTATACGATTACCCTTATGTCCGGTTTATATTCCGTAACGGTAACAGACGCTAATAGTTGTGAAGGAACGTCCGTTGCATTCGATGCAGGAACGGTAGGTATTGACGAAACAAAGGACAATCATTCAACCGTAAGTATCTATCCCAACCCCGTAACCGACATACTATACTTCCAATATGCCAAAACCATAAATGCAGCAATCAGCACAATGGATGGCCGTATGATCGGGCAATATGAAAAGGTACAATCTATCAACATGAGCAATTATGCCGCAGGCGTATATTTACTGCGCATAACAGATAGCGAAGGCCGGTTATTAGGTACTGAGAAAATAGTAAAACATACGAACAGGTAGGGGCTAACACCTGTGCCGGAGGAATGTACATTCTTCCGGCTTTTTTTCCATTTTAAAAGCTACTGTTATGAACAAGATCATTATCATTTTACTGCTTTGCCTGTACACTTGCGGCAAGGCAAATGCACAAGGGGAACAAAACCTATGGACATTCGGCAATGTCGGTATTAACTTTAATGCTGCTACCCCAACAGCTTATCCAAACAATCTCTTTCCCGGCTATGAGGGTTCTGCTTCTGTTTGCAATGCCGCCGGGCAAATGTTGTTTTATACCAATGGATTTTGGGCATGGAACCGCGATCATGAGATCATGCCGGAACTTACCGGCGGGGTAAGTGGCTACACCAGCGCCATATCTCCAACGGTAGGCTATCCCCCCTTAATGCCGTGGAGCGGAACTTATGCAACACAACCAACCGCGATTGCAGGAATGCCTAACAATTCCAATAGGTACTATATATTCAGTTTGGCCAGCGGTGGTCAGTTGTACTACTCAGTAGTTGACATGAGCCTGAACGGTGGCAAAGGCGGCATTGTATCCGGCAAGAAAAGCGTTTTCATGGATGCAGGACTTACAGAGAAACTCACCGTTGTAAAAGGCTGTAACAATATATGGGTGATGGCAAAGGCAAAATCGACCAATCAGTACCGTGCTTACGAAATCAATGATACCGGCATTGTTACCGCACCGGTCATTTCTAATGTGGGCGGGCTTCCTGTAGGATGGTACCGTTATGGTGTTATCAAGTTTTCACCGGACGGCCTGAAAATGGCAGCGGCTTGCAATGAGGCATGGAACACAAAAGGTGGGCTGGAGCTGTATGACTTTAACCCGCAGACAGGTCACTTATCAAATGCGCTTATATTAGATAGCAGCAGCACATTAGGCTATTATTATGGGGCTTGCTTTTCGCCGGACAATTCAAAACTATATGCTACCACATCATCCTTTTCGTACCTGAATACATTCTATTCCGGTAAGGTGCGCCAGTTCAATCTTACCCTTTCCACACCCGCAGCAATCATCGCTTCCAATACGGTAGTATTCTCCAGCTTTGTCTATTCGCTGGATAATTTAGGTGATTTAAAAAGGGCTGTTAATGGTAAAATCTACTTTGGAAATGGCCTTTCAGCCATGAACTACATCGACAATCCAAATGCAGCCGGTTTAGGTTGTAACGCGGTGGGCAATGTGTTATTATTTACCGGAGGCATTACCTACCGTGGTATGCCCAACGACATCGCCATCATTACCCCACCTGACAGCGTAAAGATGAATAAGGCGATAACCATTTGCTTTAAGGATACGGCGATACTGACAGCGGACACCGGCAAGCGGTACCTGTGGGACAATGGCAGCAGTAACAGGCAGCGGATCATAACCAGCGCCGGTGTTTATGTGGTACGCTATATCAACACGGATTGCAAATATCAGACAGACAGCATTCATGTACGTTTTACCCGTTTGCCGGTTACCAGTTCAGCCGGTTATAGTTGCCCTGAAGCTAAACAGGGAAAAGCATGGATAAAACCACAAACAGGGGATACCACCAGCTTTCAATACACATGGAAAGATGGCAGCGGCAATACCCTGCAACAACAATGGAGCCAGCAAGGTGATACCCTGAAAAATATAGATCCTGGTACTTATAGTGTACAAATCATTACACCTTCAGGTTGTGACACCACATTACCGGTAAGCATCATTGCCTTACCCGTACCGCAGGCATCTTTTACGGCAGATAATATCGCCTGCAAAGGTTCGCCGATTGAATTTAGCAATACCAGTACAGCGCCGGTTTGGAAATGGTATTTTGGCGATGGTAATTTTTCCAGCCAGCGAAGCCCCTCCTACAGTTATGGGCAAGTGGGCAATTTCACTGCCTCATTGGTAGTAACCAATATTGAAGGTTGTTCGGATTCGGCTACAAAAGAGATTGAAGTAAAGGGGTTTGACCTGACCCTTACCGCAGACAAAGACCTAACCAATAAAGGTGAAATAGTGCACCTGCAATCGTCTGGCAGCGAACCATACTCTGTAACGGCATGGGAACCATCTTTTCTGTTCGCCGATCAGGCGGCAATTAGTCAAACAGTTGCAATGGACACCACCCGCAACTTTATCGTCACCGCTATATCAGCATACGGTTGTAAGGCGAAGGCATCAGTCGATGTGGCTGTAAATCCGGTGGTATTTATGCCCAATGGATTTACACCAAACGGGGATGGGCTAAATGACCGTTTCCGACCTGTAAGTACCGGCTACATTTTTGTCCGCTACTTCGAGATTTACAACCGCTACGGCCAAAAGATATATACCGCTGTTGGCAAAAGTGCGTTGGAAGGTTGGGACGGCACTTTTAACGGACAATTGCAGGATTTAGGCACCTACTACTACCAGATAAATATTGAAACGAAGGAAGGTGGCACTATTGCGCTGAAGGGCGATGTGATCTTATTGCGTTAAGCAATTGTAAAATCAAAACCTTATCCATACAAAATGCGTATATAATAATTAACTTTCTTGCATTACGATCTAAATGAAAAGGAAAATAACACAACGGGAGCTAAAACAGATTCGCAAAGCTATTGAAGCTGTACCCGGAAGATACGACACTGGCGATACTTTGCAGGTAGCTATTGCCTTACCCCATGCCTGCGATGATGAAACCTTACAGTATGCTCATCAGCTCATATTTGCCTTACGAAAGGTAAATTGCAATGCGACTATCAGTTTTATACTGACCTATCCCCGCGATCTTACTCATGACAAGCCCTATGAGGTGTTGCCGTATATACCGGTAGCAAGCCCTTGCATACGGGTGTATGCACAACAAAATATCACAGGGTCAAACCGCATCCAAAAAACAAGGGATAAACTTAAAAACTGGTGGTACACACTTTGGCTTCGTGCCGCTGCTACCGAAAAATCAGCAGCATAAAAGAGTTTCACAGATACAACAAAAGCCCCGTATAACGGGGCTTTTGCGTTTAGAATGTTTAGAATTGGTTAGTGATTATTTCACGACAACACGGGCGTGAACAGCATTGCCTTTAGAAAGTTCAACATTGATGATATACACACCACTGCTTAATCCTTCAGTGCTTACAGCAAGGCGTTGTTTGCCTTTACCTGCATCTTTACTGATGGTACGAACTACCTGTCCTACACTGTTCACTATACTCACCGTAACATTTCCGGCCTGCTCTGTGCTAAATTCGGCATAAGTAATGCCGCTTACAGGGTTGGGAGCCAATACAAGACCGTTGTTTTGAGCCTGGCTCATACTGTTGATGCCAGTAGTGCCACCTATGCGACGTTCAGACGGACAATAATTTACGCTCTGTGGGCAGAAAGCAGTCCAATTTGATGTCCAGTCCGTAGTAGCATCAAATGCGCCCCTGTAGCTGGAAGTAACAAAGAACGCATCACCATTGAGTTCGCTGATGTTAGCGTATTGCGTACTGCCAAGATCAGAGCCGGACACTAAAAATGAAGGAATGTTGCTGGCGCAATAGTCATCACAGATAGACCCGTCATAACCAAGACTTCCAGGTGAAAATTCATTATAGCGTTGAGAACAACCGCCTACATTTGTCATCCAGTTCAGGATATTGGAAGCGCAACCACCTGTTACCCAACTACCGTTATGGCTGTAGTCTGTAGTGTTATTGTCAAAGCTGTTCGCTTCAAACTTGAGCAGTTGAGGAGATGCAGTCGCATTGGTAAGCGTTGAAGCATCTTCCATCCTGAAGCCTGTAGGCCAGCTTGAAAGGACACTATGGTACATACCTAATTGCGCGTTGTGGTAAGCCAATACAGCATTCTTAAAGTTGCTGCTTAAACCCGTTCCTCCGCAATAAGCAGGGCCAAGTAATGAAAACCTATCCAATACAGGACGCGTCTGCGGTGTACCGGCATAGCTGCTTCCTGCATTATCATTATTGGAGATCAAGATGCCATTAGAGTTTGGAGCAGTACCGTAGTTTGACCCTGCATTCAGACGAAGGCCAAGTGCTTGCTGCACCTTACTTCTGTTACCATAAATGAATACGAAGTCATTTTCAATTGCATTCAGGGCTATAAGTCTTTTTGCCCTGGCTGTACCACCCCAAAATTCATAGGCGCTCTTTTCAGGATAAGAAACCATGATGTTTTCGATCACTGTTTTACTACCTACGGATGCCAGCGAAAGGCCGTGTTCCGCATACTCGATACGCAGGAACTTTACCACACCGGAGCTGTCATTATCATTGGTACCGCCTGCATCTACATTGCAGGTACGGTTTTCAGTAGTCATCGCATTACTGCTAAAATTATTGGTAGCCTGGCCATTGATAAGCAAACCGGAGAAGTCGCCGGGGTTTCTGAAACTCGGTTGCTGGTCAGAAGTAAATACTACAGGACTACCAGACGTACCCTGCACGATCAGATAGGCTCCCTTGTCAATAGTCAGCCCGGCATTGACTGCTTTTTTGAACATAACTACTGTCCCTGCCGGTATCGTCAGTGTGGCGCCGGATGTTACATGGATACAATCCTCAATCCGGTACAATGTACTGGCAGAAAGGGTTCTGTTGGTCGTAATATTTGAAGTAATGGCGGTGAAATCGCAGGTTACTTCATGTTGCGCCATTGCTGGTGCGGTTCCTATGAGTGAGGCTAACATTAAGCCATAAAGTTTTTTCATTTTGGATGAATTAATTTTAATAAAGAATTGGTGCGGATAGCACCCTGTCAAGTGGAGTTCATTGCCTTGCGGGCTAAGGAGGATGAATGCTATCCAGCACCATTTCCAAAGTCCCTGTTTGTCGCAAGCAACAGGGACTTCCTTTTTTTGCTTTGTACAAGCAATATGAAATAGCAGGGTTTTCCATTTTTCAGCATTTTAGCCGATGAACTTTTTTGTATAATCATGCAAACACACGGACAACTTTTCAACAACAAAGGTGATATACAAAATTTAGATTCTATGGAAGATTTATCCCCCGATCTTGAGGGATATATCCCTTTGCTACCAACGATTTCAAGAGATTTTAAAAGCAAATAAAGAAACTAATTTTTACCTGCCGGAATGCTCATCAGTCAGCACAAGGGCTTGCATACCCTGGCCTGTAATCACAGCCTGGGAAATATATCCTTCCTTCTCTTCCGGCAAACCGCCGGGATAATAAAGAGATGAGGTTATCTGTAGGCTATCTATTGCAAAAGATTGTGTCTGCTCTTTTTCATTGGAATACCGTAACAAGGACTTGCCCGATATAGGTGTCAACGTTCCATTGCAGCGAAATGATTTTACAATCGTGACCTCAACCACCTTGCCGGTATTATCCCTTACCATTTCCAATTTGCAATCAATCCCTGTCAGTTCCGCTTTTTTATAAGCCAGATCAAAGACACCAACGATCATCCAGTTATAACCAGGAATACCTGTCTGTTCAAATACCCGTTGAAATGTATTGTTGCCAGCATTGAAACCCGTGACGATGATCTGTTCGCCTTCCAGCTTGCTGTTGAGGAACAGGTAGGCTACTGAAGTTTCGAGGTGTTGTGCTATTGCCCACTGCGCCATAGCCCGAAAGCCGTTACTATTATCGGTCTGGTTAAAGGTTACACCGAAGTCGGTATCATTCTCAAAGAAAACAGGGTTAAACTGAAGATCGAAAAACGTAGCCCTTTTTGTTTCAATGGCAATGCCGTCTAAGGGAGTGGATAGGTTGGATATCGTCAGCCCATCCGCACCTGGTTGTAAATGGGCATTGCCAATCGGATAATGTTTCAACCCTTTAAAGGTTATAAAGTCCATCATAGAAAATCGGTTATTGATATAAGTCAGGTTATTTAAGGGCTGCAAATGTTCGCTGAATATTTCAATATTCTTAGGGGATAAATCCCCCGACTTTTTAAACCCGCACCTAACCTTCATTTACAAGCTTTTCTATAGATAAATGTCATTGAAAATGCTGTAAAATAAGGCATCCCATAAAAGATAATTGGTTAATAAACAAGGGATTTATCCCTCGATTTTTTCCAAACAATCCCAATACATTTGCGGCTTAATCAGCAACCTGCCACCCGTGATTGAGCGTATATGATAGACAAAACCAAAACCAAAGAACCAATCTATGTAGCCTTTGCAGAAGACCACATGACTGTAAGAGAAACCATTCCCCTTTTCCTTGAAATGCAGGGTGGGATTAAGGTGATTATTAAAGCGGCGAATGGAAAAGATTTATTGCAGAAGATAGAGCGAAGCGAAATCAAGCCCCAGGTGTGTCTGATGGATATAATGATGCCGAAAATGAATGGCTTTGAAACGGTATCGAGGTTAAAACATAAATGGCCGGACATTAAAATCCTCGTTCTGTCAGGATTTCTACGCGAAGAATACATCATCAAAATGATTCGTTCAGGTGCTAATGGTTATTTGTCTAAAGACTGTCATCCCAAAGAAATTAAGAAAGCTATTGTCGAGGTCATACAAAATGACATATACAACAGTGAAAATTTCACACCCAAACTGATTGCAGCGGTAAGGGATAATGAAATAACGATTCCGAAACTAACGGAAAAGGAAATTCAATTGTTGAAATGGTGCATTGAGGATATGACTTATGCAGAAATAGCGCAGCACATGCAAACATCTCAGAAAAGTGTAGAAGGCTACCGCAATAAATTATTTCATAAGCTGGGCGTTAAAACAAAGGTCGGACTGGCCATGTATGCCGTCAGGTATGGATACGTCACAATAGAACCAGGTATTAAGCCACAGTAAGATTTTTTTCACAGTTTAAATTTAAATAACATGAAAGTGATTACACTTTTAGGGGTGACTGCTATTGCCCTGTATCTAAGCTCATGCACCTCCCAAAAGGTAGAGTTGCATGAAGGCTATATTGGCAAAGACACTGCCAATAAAATGATCGAAAGCTACCTGACCAGTATCGCGGGCGACACTGCTAATCTTCCCGCCCCGAACCTTAATTCGCTGATTATGGATGCTGACCTGCTACGTGATTATCTCAACAACCGGGAAATCAAAAAAGTAAAGGTCATGTTTGCCCACAGGCTTGACTATATTAATTCAGGTCATGCGGGGCAGAATGCCGGTTTACGCAGTGATGCGCTGACAATTATTCTTGCCGGATACAATAAGGAAGGCAATTACATATTTGCACCTGGCAACATGGTTCCTAATCACGCTACACCATGTCCCCGCAATTGCCCGGACTTCGGTAGCGCATCCAATAATCTATTACAGTAAATTTGCCGTTTTTTTATATGACTACAGGGCTATCACTACTATACAGAATAACAATTTTGACGGTGGCCGTTTGTATCATTTTCAGGTATAAACGTGTAGATAAAGCGTCTAAAATAATTTGCTGGCTGATCTGGCTTGGGCTTCTTACGGAATCCATAGGTTATTATGCTGCCAAAGTGTATAGGAATAATTACCCTGTTTTCAATATTGCTTTTTTTGCGGAGTTTACCTTAATGAGCCTTTATTTTGGCTACAGCAACGAGGTGTTGAGGAAGAAGAGGATAGGTATTTATATTGCGCTGTCAGGCATTGTCCTCGGCCTTATAAATACCTTTTCTTTCCAGCCCCTTTTTACTACTTTAAATTCTCATCTTCTTTTTCTGGAATGCCTTGTGGTAATGAGCCTTGCTGCATTATCATTCCACCATTTGCTTGTCGCAGACGATGTAAACATGAAGTTGCAAAGAATGCCGCACTTCTGGTTTCCCTGCATCCTGCTGTTTTACCAATGTGCTACGCTTTCCACATGGGGCATGTATGATAAGTTAGGTAGTAGTGATGCCGAAAAAGCTGCATCACTTGACATTTCGATTCTAACTATTAATATTATCACTTACCTGTCTTATGGTGCTGTCTTCTTTTTTTACCCTAAAATGAAAGTCCACTATGTTCAATCTTGACCACAATATGATTCCTTTTGCAATCACACTAACGATGATGGCTGTAATTTTTATTTTTGGCATCATCGCCTCTATGATTATTATAAAAAACAAACAAAACCGGAAGAGCAGGGAATATATGCAGGCTTTGATTGATGAAAGGGAAAGGACGATGTACAGCATTTCACTGGAAGTACACGATAACCTTACCCAAGTGCTTTCCATTACTAAAATGAGCCTTCAGCTTGTCCCTGATGTTATTTTACCTGGAGGCGTAAATATCGTAAAGCAGATAGGCGGCATGCTCGATAATTTAATTATGGATACCCGGTATATCAGTCACGCGCTGAACCCGGACTATCTTAAAAAGAAAGGTTTGCTTGCATCACTGGAGGAAGTAGCGAAATGGGTAAATGATTCCAAGAAACTTAGCTGCAAGATAATGATTGAAGGCGAAGCGATCCGGCTGGACAGCCAAGTAGAATTAATGGCATTCAGGATCGCGCAGGAAGCTATAAACAATACCATAAAATTTGCAGAAGCAGAAAGCCTTATTATAAGGTTATCCTACATGGACAGCACTTTTCAAATGGCCGTAACCGATGATGGCGTTGGATTTGATACCCAAACAGATTCTTTTGATGAAGGTGTCGGAATGTTGAGTATGCACCAACGCGCTAAGATTGTAGGAGGGCAGATTGATATCGTTTCTGCTCCTGACAATGGCACTTCGGTCATACTCAACATTCCCAACACCAATACTAACGCTTACGCAGCCTGATTTAAATAGATAGTGACTATCATTCGCCCTTTTCGGCTTTCTTCCTGATGGCAGCTTCCCATTTATCTTGTTGTTCCTCTATACTTTTTTTCGTTTCTTCAAATAACTCCCATCTTTCGGATTCAAAAGGATCGAAAAATGTCTTCATGATATTTATATGACCCGATCTAAGTGCTTTATCATTAAGATCAAGCGATAAGCCCCTGTAATTAAAGTGACCTATAACTTGCTTTATTCCCGATTCATCAGGCTCCAGTGAATACTCAACGATCCCATTAGTCTTGAAGGTTTTCCATTTAAATTCGCCGAATTGCATTTTGCCACCTACGGTTGCAATTTCGCTGTCTTTAATAATCTCCCTTAATAGATGAAAATGAGTGTAGCCGGGCTTTTTAAGGGCAATCAATTCTTCCGCTTTAATAATCGCATTTGAATCCCCCAAATAAATAGGTGTATTCGTTAGTGCCATTTCGTCCTTTTTAAAATACACTGGTTGGCCAGGTGCATCCTGCAAAGCGTAAAATTTGTACAATCTGAATACTTCTGTTTCCAAACAATAGCCACCAAAGAATACAGAGGACAACCCACATTCATTATGGATGCTCATGAGTGGCCTGGACACCTGCTCATAAACCAAAGGCAATATTGGATAGATTTTCGATTGAAATATCTGACTGGTCGGGAACTGCTTGAATGTTGGACAGCACCTCCCCAATTGTATCAGCCAGAATGCTGCCGTTTAAATAGCTCCCTGCAAAGCATAACCCATAATTAGTCCGATGTAATAATTGGGGTTCTTTATATGGGTCGTCATGCGGAGTAGATGCATACACTTCAACACCAATTTTAAAAATTTTCGTTGCTTCATCAGATGTTACTTTCTTTTCTGCATCTGTCAGCCTTGAATCCGAAGCGAAATAGGCTGCATTCCCATTTCTCCATGCTAAACATAGTGTCATAATACGTTTTGTTTTTTTTATAATAATTACGGTCATCAAAACCGGTTACCGTATTATATATTTATAAAGGAAAAAGTTTGCACTTTCCCTGAAATAAATATTCAAAAACCGGTTTATCCGATGTTCTCCCCGACCAATAATTATCTATCATACTTACAGCTTGCCGAAATGTTGCATTATTCGGAATCAAATCCCATAGGTTCATATCCCCTTTAAATGGGGGTACGCCGTCAATAATTTTTACTGATACAATTTGTGCTACAGAGGTTGCCCCAGGAATGCTACGCTGATCGATGTAATACTGGCAGTCTTCAAGGTTGCCAAACAAGAAAAAAGATTCCGCCCTGCTTGGCTTATTTGTATGTTTAGTAGTACGCACCATCTCGCAGATATACTCCCACAAATAGTACCCTTCATCAAATACTTCTATTCCGACTTCAATAAGAGATTTAACAAAAGAGATCAGGTAGCTTTCCTTAATAAAATACCCTCTATGGTTTTCATTTTCGGTGATCGCAAATAGTTCAAATTGTCCGTCAATTGAACGGGGCAGCGTTGGTAAATACTCATCTCCTTTCCAGGCCAGGTTGTTATTTATACTAAAGAAGAAATCTAAAGGCAGATCAAGTTCATTTGAGTAGCGGGTGATAAGGTCAAGCAGTGGCTCATGACTATCTTTATCACAAAGAGTTTGGCTGTAATTCACAATAGCAGTATCTATTGTTACTTCCGAGGGTAATGGGTAAACAACTTTGTAAAATGTCATTAAAAAAGAAGGTTAGTTTTAATAAAAAATATTTCGTGCTATTTTAATTTTGTTCGTCATATCAGGAGCAGAACACCATCTTTCTGTTTTATTCCGGTGATGTCTTCATGAATCTTCGGATAGTTCTTAATGTAACCCTTGTACCCGATTACCTTTAGTATAAGAATATACAACAGGCGATGAAGCATAATTGAGATATAATGTAACTCCAGAAATGCCTTCTCATCCTTTCTATGGTCAACCGGCATTCTGCCATGAAGAAATTCGTTTCGGTTTGATATACATTTTTCCTCTTCCTCACTCAACTTATAATCCAGCCATTTAAATGGAGCTATAAGCGTATCGGTACTCGTTGGTTTGTTCCAATCGTTGACCCTATTGTTTAAAATTTCAAATTGCTTTTCATCAATTACTTCATCCAGCTTCAATTTGTTTAGTACTTCGTCTATGGCCGGTTTGACCGATATATTGTACAACTTCTTTTCTATTACCGGGGGACGTTTCTGGGCGTGCATTTCCTTTATAACATGGCAAATAGATTCAAATGCTACACAGTAAGCAGCAGCCTTAACTTCCGGCCTGCTGACATTCGCCTGTAAAATCACTACAGAAGCCCTTGAAAGACCTTCATGCTGATAAAAGAGATCACACAGTTTGCTAAAATGTTCAAGGCTAAATTTAGAAAGCATTTTGTTCAACCCGCCTTTTTCCATTTCGTCTTTTGCAGGTAAACCGGAATTTTCAGCATATGCCAATATTGCACCAACCGGGTTATAAGAAATCATTCCATAACCAGTTAACAAAGATTCACTGAGCGTAGTATAATGAAGATTTAGACCACCTTGAAAATCTATATTTTCAGAGAAAATAGTAAACCCTTCATTCAAGTGTAAATCGCCCTTTAAAAAGCCGTATGCCTGTAAGATTGTATTGGCAGCCAAAAAAAATTCTCTATGTCCCATTTGTTGCAAAGAATCAACTCCCCAAAACTTTTTCTTGTTGATGTTAATTGAAATTAAATGAAAGTGCAGGCCTTTAAAATTGACTTCAATAAATTCACAATTACCTGCATTAACATCAGACTTGAAATTTCTATGCTCAAAATCAACAAATGAAAAATGGACATCTGGTAACGGAATCAATAGCCTGTGAAACTTGTTATTAAGGTCGGCAGCAGGATCACTATAAAGTTGGCTGATACTTCCCGTTACTTTAAAGTCGCCGTTTCGATTTGCCGGGACAAATCCAAAAAAGGAATTACCTTCTTTAACCGTAAAAGTCTGCCCCTTCGGTGAGGTAATTTGATAAGGACTTTTATTTTCGTTCGGTATAGACGGAACCTTTTGCGCATCGCCACTGGAAGCCAGGACCAGACAACTTAATCTTAACTCATTTGCAGTTCTGGAAATGAGTGCTTCCTTTTTATTTAAAACAGGAATGTCACTCGTGATCGTCCATTTATGCCGGATCAGCAATGGGTTAATGAGTGAAATGGTATCAGCGAAATATTTACTAATAACAGATGTCTTTATCGGTTCCATAATAGGGGTTAGGTAAAAAATAAAAGGATACCTGTGTTGAACAAGTATCCAAATTTAGTTATTAAAAATGAGTGTTATTAGCCAACGCTTAGGCCGCCTGAGCAGGGCTGTCCGGAAGTATTGCGGCAATGCTGATTTCTCCCGGTGGTGCATACCTGCCTTGGGCATAAGCCACACCATCTTCTACTCGGATAAGCACATCAACATCATGTGCAAAAGTCTGGCCGCCCCTGAAATTGCCGCCTTTAGTAGCATGAAAAACCCCAAAAATGGATGTCCGTGGCTTATTGGATTTAATCAAGGATTTGAATGCCGCTTCATCCATTCCCGCATCGCTCACGCTGTCCACAAAAACGAATTGGTACATGCTCAGATTACCAGGTAGTTTATTGGCAAAATCCAACCCTTGTACATTGGCACGGTTGCGGATCACTTTATCCTGTAGGGTATAGCCGTGTCCTTCCTCGAAGGCACAATACAATACCTTGCCATAGCGTGTAAATTCTTTTGCCATGTCAATGGCTACCGTTGATTTCCCCTGCTTCGGCTTACCATATACCATTGCTGAAAATCCGGGTTCAGGATCACCGATCAGTTTGCGGTACTTGCCCTGTAATCCAATTGTCCTGAACTTCTGGTTGACAAGTTCATTGGCGGACATGATCTTTAAATCTTCACCGGGTTCTTCAAAAGGCATTACCTGTGCTGTGCCGGAAAGCCCTGAATGCTTTGCAGCCTTCGTGCCGGATGCCTTTACGCCTGCATTACGCAGGCGCATATCCATGATTTCGGTATTAATGTCAAATCCGTAATTCTTTGTTGTACCGGCTAAGGCAATACCCGTACCGGAAACTTTAGCCGGGTTGCGGATCAGGGACATGGTAAGCTGCCTTGCCTGTATCAGCTTTTGGGCAATGGTCTTACACAGGCTGGGTGCGACCGTATCACTAAAGGCACGGTCTAATTCGCAATCGGTAAGGTTCTTTACCTTTTCCTGGATGAGCTTATAGATAACCGCATTCTGGCTGCGGGTAAAGCCTGCAAGGTCTTTATCACAAGGGCAACCGAACACCGCTATCTCACCGATCCCGTTCAAGGCATAATCATTCAGGTTCACCACGTCATGTTCACTGTTCAGGTAGGCTTCAATAGCGGCCTTCGCTTTCCTGATGTCCTTTGCATAACGGTCATCATCGAGTTTGCCGGAAGCAGCGCCCCGCTCAATACGCTGAAGCAGTTTACCTGCCCGCTCTTTCATGCCGGTTCTTCCGGAGATATTGACAAATTCCAGCATGATACCTACGCCTGCTGATTTTCCCACACTTTCTGCAATGGTTTTGTACGCCTTCAGTTTAGCAGCAGGAAGCATAAGATGCAGCGCACCTACCGCCCTGGCTTGTTCCAGTGCCGATTTAAGACCACTATTCATAGTGGCAATCTCACTCTTATATGGAGAATCTTTTGTCACCTTGCGTTCTACGATGGCCTTGTTGAACGCCCGCCAGATAGATAGTACCTGGTCGTAAGTTTTATCCTTATCGTGCAGGCTGATGTAACGCTTTACCAACGCTATATCTGAAGGAATGTGTTCTACAATAGTAGCGTCTGTTTCCCGTTCTTCCGGCGCAGCTTTTGCAGGCTTTTTCGTTTTGGCCTGCGGTTTCTGGACAGGTGCCTTTGTAACCTTCTTAGCCGGTGCTGCAGGCGCACTCTTTTTCTTTGGTTTTAGCTCTGGCTGTGCCAGAAATTTTTCCATTAGCAGGAAATAAGCATCAATGGTGGTTTTTGCGGTAGCCGTGCGGTCATATTTGGCAATCCATTTTTGGGTAAATGCCTTGCCTGTATTTAACCCGTCCGATGCTTTTGACCAGTCTATCTTTGCTTCAGCTTCTTTGTAGTTGTGGATGGTAATTTTCATAAAATCTTATTGTACGGTGAGAATAGTAGTGATATTAAGCAGCCTTTCCATAGAGTTCCAGCTCCAGGGCTATAATGACAGTGGCGGCTTCTGCTTCCAATTCCAGTAATTCAAGTTCTTCCTCTTCTTCCGGGGTCAGCGGGGCCGGTTCGGGTTCCGGCATTTTGATAACCTTGCGGTCGGCAAAGATTTCGTCCTGCTTTACGTATTGCAGTTGCCCGTTGGCAATATCAACGGCGCAGTTATTGACCTTTTGTATCACCCGGATCAGTTCATCCAGGTTCTCCAGGTTAACAAAAGCGACCATTTTATCTGCCCGCTTCTCAAAATTGTTGTTCTCTACCAGCTTTAGTATCTCTTCGTTTAGGAACACATCGCCGCTACTGGAACGGGAAGCCGAAACGATGAGCTTAAAAGATGAACTGCTGACACGGAATATCCCGATACCGGTATTCGTGTTTATCGAATTGCCATTGGTCAGGGAGCGGATCAAGGGAAGAGCCTTTATAATCGGCACCGAAACTTTATCCTTTAGCTGTTCATACGGATTCCAGTACTCGGACATAAGGATGCCCTTTTTAACCTGCCCGTCCAAAGTCGTATAGCTGATGAGCTTACCAGGATGGTCAGCAAAAGCCTGTAGCAGATTACCGGTGATGATATACCTTATCTGCCGGTCAACATAGCTATTATTGATCCATTGTTCCCAATTATCCAATAAGGCAAAACGGTCTATGGGATCGTCTTTATCACTTGCACCGATAATAGAAGTGATGGCTTCTGCATTGGATGCCGGTATCACGATATATTTATTGCTGTTGGAGATAGCAAAACGCAGCTTGATATTGGAAGGTGCGAAAGGGTTCTTCTTTTTCCAGTCGATCAGGTAGCCTACAAATACCGAAGGCACCAGGTCAACTTCCCCGATATAGCGGACAGGGTAATTGAGTACCTGGCCAATATAAAAGAAAGGCAATATCCTGTTAAGGTACAACTTACGGTCAGAGGCTTTTTTATTTGCCTGCGCCAGTTTCTTGCTGCGGGTATCTTCCAGTTCTGCTTCTCGTTCACTGATTGCCTTGCGCCAGGCTTCCATGTCTTCTGACAGCTTCTTGATCTTCTTCTCCTGCTGCACATTCTTGAGCAGCTTATCTATCTGCTCATTGACCTCCTGCTGTTCTTCTTCGAGAATCACGCTACCATACTTCTGAAATTCATTTATCAATTCCTGTTGTATCTCTAATGCCGTCCTGCCACCGAGCGAATCCGTGAGCAGGTTATTGAGTTCGGTAGCGGTAAAGGGTTTGCGCAGCACATTTACATTTACCTTTTCGAGCATACTGTCTTTGCCAAAAACACTTTGCGCCCCTTTGCCCATTTTAATAATGCTGGTCGCTACTGTTTCGGCTTCAAGGTTCATGGCCTCTACTTCCAGGTCATATTCGCCCGTCTGCTTCAGGTACTCTATATATTCCTCATATTTTAAGGACATTTCATCATAGAACTCCTGTTGCATCTGCGTGGATAGCACTGCTACCCGTCCGCTGACCTTGACCGCCGCATCTACCAGCGAATCATTCTCATTCCTTTTATCAGTACCTTTTATAGCAACAGGATGATCCAGCAGATCGTTTATATCCGGGCGTTCTGCAAGATATTCCGCAACCAGCTTATCACCGTATTTATTGAGGAAGTCCGGTACACTCAGGATTTTGTTTGACTGCCGCTGATTGGAAGTGGTATTGGCATCCAGGCTTTTGAGTTTGCGTTGCAGGATCATCATCATACGCAGTTCCGCAGGCACCGCAGAGGTAACATAATCATAAATCGGCTTAAAAATCTGCCCGGTACGGTTGATCCTGCCCCGCTTCTGCACTTCTGTATTGATGTCCAGTTCTGCCTGCAATACGATCATTACCCTTTGCTTTACCGCTGTGGCAGGTACTTTGGCGGTGGGTATCGCATGGGCGGAAGCGCCGGTAGATCCTGCCTGGTTGATAAGCAACACATCGGCTTCGTTATTGTTGAACAGCCGGAAGGCATCATTGGTATTGAGCCGCCTTCGTGCCTGCACAATCCCCTTTGAGTTATCCTCATTCAAATGCAGTTCATACTTACGTCCTGTCACTTCCGCGACCGTAAAACCTGCCTGTTTGATGAGTTTAATGATAACATCAATAGGGCTGATGGTAATGCCGGTAGATACGGTATCAATCAGCGTTTCAATACGCTTATATTCGATCTGCGCCAACAAGGATAATTCCTTGACATCAAAAGAATGGTGGCTTGGCGTACCGTCCGGCAGTTTGACCGTGTAGCGTAATACACCTTCCAGCCCTTTGCGTAGCACCTGCGAAAAATCCGTTTCGATCACCTTATCATCACCGGTCGTAACCTCTGATTGCATGACCAATTCCTCTACAAAACTGCCCATAGTGGATGAAAAGGCGATTACCGGCTTTTTGCCTTCCTTCAGCCGCATGATGGCGCGTTCCGCTACCGCTTCGGCCTTCAGTGAAAAAAGCATCTGATTAATAACCTGGAATATCTTGCTGAAATAAGGCTCATTATCTACACCTGCTTCCGATGTGCCTTCGCGGATGGCCACTTCTTCGCCGTCCTTTGCCGCTTCTTCATCCAAAACACTTACTTCGGCATTAATGTAGTCTTTCTGGAAAGCAATAATATCGCGCATCACCTGGGTAATATTGTCTGAAATTGCACGGTGTTCGGCTGCCTTATCGTCCAGCGCGATGTAATTGACCTCTACGCCTTCGTAACTCCTTTCACGGCGCAGCATTTGTCCTTCCTGCACCAGTTGTGCTGAAAGGACTTCCTGTAAGGCAACGCCGCCTTTAGTGATAGAATAAATGAGGCTTTCGCTGCTCAGGTTACTATCAGAAATAGCTGTACGCAGCGCATAAATGGGCATGTTGTCCGGGCGTTTGGCAAAGGTGGCAGAAAGGAAAGCCACACCCCTTGTAAGGCGTACCACATCCTGCAAGAACATACCGGTTTGTGAGGAGCCGGAACTGTTGTGCGCCTCGTCCATGACAAAAATATTATCCTCAGCAATCCCTTTCAGAAAATTAGGTTTCAGTGGCTTCTTTTCAGAGCTGTTAAATTGCGTATAAGTGGCGCACACAAAATCGAATTGTACCGGGATTTTGCCACTACTGAAAACTTCCGACTGTTCACCCGGCGGCAATGCCTGGTAGATCACATTGCCGTCCTCGTCCTTAATATCGCTTTTGGGTTCCCTGCTATTGACAATAAATGGCCGTAGGTTGGCACTGCCAATAGCTGCAAGGTCACGGTATATATCAGAAAACAGGTTTGCCTTTTCTGTAAGGAAAACCGGCGTAAGCCCCTGCTGGCAGCCATAGCGGATGATAGAGGCCGCAACACGCCCTTTACCAATACCGGTCTGGTCGCCGATCACCATGCCCTGGCCCCTTGCCTCAATATTATAGATAGCCATTGCAACGGCATCAATCTGTTCTGCTGACAGTGCCTTGCACATCTCCAGCTTGGTACGGTAGCCCAGGCGATCGCGTACAAAATTATCAATATCGCCGCCAACTTCCCGCTCGATCAGCGCAACTGCCTCCTGTGTTTCAAAGGCCATACTGTCCGGCACCTGCGTATCAAGTACCACGCAGGCATCGGAAGCAGGCTGGTAGGCTGCGCCCAGACCTTCATCGTTCAGCAGCTTCATAAAAGCGGCAGCTTCCCGTTCCAGTTCTGCCAGCTCATCATCCGGTGCCTTCTGTGTGCTATTGTTGTAAATGGCCACACGGAATTTATCTTTCTCCAGTTGAGCCTTGATTTCAGCTATCCTGTCTTCTGGTATGCAGACAACTTCTATGACTTTGCGGGCATAGACAAATTCCCCTTCGGGTTTCAGGCCGAAATTACGGCACAGGTAAGGCACGGCTTCCCCGTACACTTCATAGGTGTTTCCTTCCTGGTAAATAATGATCTCATCAAAGCGTGGCTCTATCTCCAGCATTTTTTCCAGCTTGCGGTACTGCTTATATTTTTCAGCATGGGTTTTCATAATAGTCGGTTTTTGTTGTGATGGTACCTGGGGTTTCTCCAGTTCGTCAATCATAACGTAAGGCTTTCCATACTTGCGCAAAACGTCATCAATCCATTGCCTGCCTTCGGCGGGAAGCCTTATCAACAATATCCCTTCATCCTTATAAGTAAAATGAGCAGAAAGGTTGGTGCTGGTGATCTGCGCTATCTCAAATATTTGCTTCCCTTTGTCGCTGCCGTACACTTCGTAGTGCATGTCGTTACGGAGTAAAATGATCTTGTCTTTGTAACGCTGTTGCAGTGGTAGGTACTTCTGTTCATAGTATGTCGCAAGCGTACCCATGTGCGGCTCCTTTGTTTGCGGTGCCACCCGTTCCATATCGGACAGGAACCGGTCATAGAGATCGTCAAACGTACTTACAACATTATCATGCTGCGGATTGTATAGCGGTGCTACGCCACCGGCAATAGCTTTCCTTCCATCAATGAGGATGATACGCGTGTTAAATGAAGTGCCTTGCCTGGAAAACAGGGTGCGGCCATTAATATTAATCACATCAACTACATGGTAACGGTTGTAGAGATAGTTGAAAAAAATGCGGTTACGGCCTCCCTGTATGCGGCCATGTTTGCCCCAAACGGTATGGCCGCCCATAATGACCGCAGCCCGGCCATCCCTTGTCATGGATTCCAACGCCCTTAACGCCATCAGGCCATCAAGGGTATCAATTTTATAGGTGTCAAAATATACCGGCTTTCGCAGAGTGCCGAAGGGAGGGTTCGTAATGACTGCCGGAAATGTATTGCCTATATCGCTAAAGGAGAATACTTCGGACGCATCCCGCTTCCACACATTTGCAAAACCCTGTGTCTTCAGGTTGCGGTTGCGCACTTCATCCACTTCGTTAACATAGATACGCTCCGGTCTGCCTGCAATCGTCAGCAGGCCGTTACCGGCTGAAGGTTCATAGCCATAACCGCCGGAATGATGCAGCTTGTCCAGTCCTGCAAAAATACCCATCAAGAAACCGATGGGTGCAGGCGTGGAATATTGCTGGAGCAACATACTCATGCTGGTACGGTGGCTTAAATTCACCTGGCTTTTGTACAGTGTGACAATTTTGCTATACCGCTCCCTGAGCGAGCCTTTACCATGTGCCAAATCCCTTGCACAACGGACGATGGCCAGTTCGGTGAGTTCCTTTACTTCCGTCTTATCCGTAATGGCCAATGCCGCTGCCAGTTTTTCAACCGTAAGTTTGGTGTGGTGTTTCTGCGCCATTAAGTCCTGTTGCATAATCGCAACAAAATCTTCCCTTGTTATAGGCAATTTACTTTCTACCGGGACCGGGGATTTACTGTTCATAATACCGCTTAGTTCTTTATCTGACCTTAATTTTTTGGCTATTGCCTTTACCACAGCAACACTTACCGCATTGCCGAGCATATTGTAACGTTGATAATCCGATACCTCTTTTTCTTCTCCATCAAACAGGCCGTACTTCGTCCAGTCGTCGGGAAACCCTTGAAGCCGCTCACATTCCACTGGTGTAAGCCGCCTGATTTTACGGTTGCGGCTGCGGACATAGGTATCGCCCCTTCCGTGGACACCTTTGCGGTAAGTACTCGTTATTGTTGAGGCAATATCTTTGCTCCCCCGCCTCTGTCCTCCGCCCGTTTCAGGTAATCTACTGCCCGCTGTGACAGGAAATATTTGGGGTTTGGCTGTTCCACTAAGATGTCCGACAAGGTAAACCCGCTCTCTACTTTGGGGTAGAAACCAGGAAGTATTAACAAGTTGCCACTGGCAGTCATAAAGCCCAATGTCGGCAAACGCCCGAAGTACTGCCTCAAAGTCTTTTCCTTTGTTACTGGAGAAAAGCCCTTTGACATTTTCAAAGACAAAAACACGGGGCTTATATATTCGGATGAGCCGGATGGCTTCATAGAAAAGTCCGCTTTTCTTTCCTCTAAGCCCTTTCCTGTCGCCAGCGATTGAAATATCCTGGCAGGGACTCCCGAAAGTGATAATGTCCGGCCTTTCGATTTGGCCTCCGCTAATGTTCTTAATATCTCCAAGTCCTTGTGCATGGCTGAAATGGTATTGATAATTAGCTGCCGCGTATTTATCTATCTCAGAGAAATAATGTTTCTTAAATACAAACCCCGCCTGCTTTAATCCTAAAGCAAACCCACCTGTTCCGCTGAACAGGTCGAGGTAAGTAATATGGCGTGGCATCGTATTCATAAGTGTATTTTTCGCATCAATTGGCAAAGCCATCATGGAAAACCTGCTATGGCTTTGAATAATATTTTCCATTGACCAGGAGTGCCGAAACCCCCATCTTTTCGCAAATCCTCTTTACTTCGGAGGCGGTTAACCTGTCGGGGTCTTTTACTTTAAAAGAGTACTCCTTACGGTCTTCCTGGTGTGTGATTTTAATGACGTTCATAATATAGCATTGTAGTTAGTCTATACAGGCACAGGGGGCGGCATACATCTCCAGGTCGTCAAATAGTTTCATCTGTTCCTGATTTGCACTGAGCAATTCTTCCCATTTGTAATTGCGGCCTAATCCCTTTATTTCGCGTAAGGTGCTTTGTGCATTTTGTTCCATAGCTACCGCCCGTTGTTGCAGCTCATGGGGCAGGCTCAGTATTTCACCCTTCTTCATATTCGGACAGAAAAAGCAGCTTGACTTTGGCGGCAGGCATAAGCCCGCAGCAAGTATTGCTTCCTTGCAGCCCTTCCTGTCCCAGCCCCAATCTATGAGCGGGTAACGGTGCGTGTATTTATGATCGTCCGGTTTGATACGCCTCACCTCTGCTGCATCAAAGCCTACATACTTTGTTACTTTCTGCCCATCCTTCCATAGCCTTTTTGCAGGCGCATAATTATTTACCCATTTCTCCTGCGGACTGACCTTGAATTTGTGGGAACATTGCTTGTGGCCATAAGCGATGGAAGGAAGCGTTTTATAATCGAGGCAGTGCTGTTCGAGTGTACGGGCATCGCCTTTTTTTGTCGTCCTCCTGATAATAGTGACTGTGACCTGTCCATGCAGTTGCAACCAGCGGTTGAACCGGAGCAGGAAAGCATACGTTCCAGGCTTTTCTGCTCCGGTGTCAGAAAATAGGATAGCATCTAACCGGATACCCTTTTGCGTAAGCCCTATAATCATTGCAGTCGAGTTTACCCCCGCACCATAAGCTGCGATACGAATCATGCTATCCATTCTGCTTTAAATGACGGATGATAAAAAAAAAGCAATGATCGTAGCGATGCCTCCCGCCGCTTTGATGGTGGCATCGACCGGATGCTCCTGCGCTTGCGCAATTACTTCTTTTGTTTCCTGCTTCACGTCCTGAAGCAACTGTTGCGCTTTGAAGACAAGGCCACGAACACCAGACGGTGTGCTGTTCCATACATATTGCTTGAACTCTGCCATTGTGATCTTGCCGTCCTTCACAATATTTACAGCAGGGTTCTGGCTGGCGATCAGGGACGCAGAAAGCCTGCTGGTGGCAAATACATAATTATCCGGCTTGCCTACCGCTGCCGGAAAGAACGTGACCAGGTACACATCAAAATAGCTGTGCATTCTACCCCGGTAGGGCTTAAAATATTCCTTTACCCAATCGAGCTGCTGTAAATGGTTTCGCTGCAACATACTTTGTGGTGCGCCCGGTGCGCCGCTGGCTGATGTCCATTGCAGCAGACCGGCAGCGATCAGCCTGCCTTTCTGTATGTTCTGCGCAGATGCCTTCAGCTTGCTTTCGGCATACATGACCTGCATCAGCCAATTGGGGTCTATTTGCAGCCACGCTGCTATATCCGTAACCTTCTGTGCAAAGGCGGCACGGATGGCAACTGGTATATTGGGATGATCTATATGAATAAGGCTCATGGTTCTTTATTAACTGAGTAAGAATTTGTTGTTGAACAGCAGGTCGAAAGCCCCGCCAACACCGCAGAATTTCAGGATATGGCTGCTGGTTTCCTGCTTTTTCCCGGAAGACAAACCGGAACTGCGTATTACTTTTACAAGCCCCGTTGTATCGGATACCGGCGTTTTGTAAAAGCTGTAATTCGGCCCCGTGTTATATGCCGACATTACTTTGTCGAGGCGCAATACATTGCCATCTATAAACTTTGGGTTCTGGCAGAGGAACTGTAGGTATATGGCACCCATCAGCACATTAAATTCAGCACCGGCGTTCGTGTTGGATTTAGCAAGGGCAAAGGCAGCGTCCTTACTTATGGCACCGCCCCGGCCAAAAGCAGGAAACGACTTTTGTATAATCGGTGTGGCTTTCGCAATTACAGCGACAGGGGCAATCCATTTTTTGCCATCGGCATACATGGCACCCTGTAAATAATTGAGGCAATCAGCAATGGTTGACTTGCCTACCTGCATCAGACCGACATAACTACTGTTGCCGGTTTGTTGCCTGCCCCCGCTTTCCACTGCTGATTTGGCCACCAGCAATTGCAGCGGCAATCCGGTCACAATTGCTGCCTGCCGGAAGTATGGCAACCATGTTGCTTTGATCCGGTTCAGGAAAATGAGCATCTCGTCCGGTGAAAACGGACTGGCTGCATTGATGGAAGGAAAGGATTGGGTACGAAGTGCCATAAAAATTTATTTGCCGGGGGTAATAATGATCTCTGTACTGGCGGCTGTATCGGGGGCTGCGCTGCTATCCACAGGTGAAAATGCCGGTAAGCCTGGGTTCTCAGGCTTACCGATACTGTAGCCAATAAGACAAAGCAGTGCAAGGCCACCCAATAAATACCAGCCTGTATTACTTTGCTGCTTCATTTATTTTCGTTTAATGATCTTGTGTTTCTTCGGTATGGGTTTGCTGGCCTTACGGATGATTTTTGGTACCGGCTTCCTGACAGGGGCAACCGCTGCCGGGGCTTTGCCGGTAATAATCTGCTTGTACAGGGCTTCGGATATTTCCATAACACGGAAACGCTTCTGTATGGCCGCTCTGGTCATTGTACCAAAATATCCGGTTGGAGATACGCCCAGCTTTCGCTGCACTTCTTTTACGTAGGCGCTGGTCGTACCAAACTTCAACGGAAAAATGGTGGACTGGCTTGCCACAGGTGTTGCTGCGGTGGCAGCGGCGGGCTGTTGGCTGGTAATAGCAATCGGCTGCTGCAATGCAGTAGTTGCGCCGGGGCGGTAAGATGCCGGAAGCGGAACCCCCATGCGGGGCTTGCCATTACCAATAATTAATGGGTTGGCAGTTTTTACACCGGAACGTTGCGCAAACTTTCTGGCCTGGTCAGACTGGAACCGCAGGCTTTTATTATTGCGGGCTTTCTGCATGGCCAGTAGTTTCGCCTGGTCGGATTGAAAGCGGATAGCCTTATTGCCGATCACAGGTTTGCCATTCGCAAAATAGGTTGTAGCCTGCGCGGTACTCGTAGCAGGTAAAGGCGTAGTCTGCCTGTTGGTATTGATAGAGGAAGACGGACTATAAGGAGTATAACCGCCACCACCGCCCCGGTTGGCGGAAGAGGCATAGCCACTGTCATCTGTCTCCTCGTCATCTGTACTGCTGTCTTCTTTTTCGCCTTCCGGTTGTTGCGGATCTGGCGTTTCCTCATCCTCTTCGCCACCGTCCCCCTCGCTGTCTTCAGAGGGTGCGGTTTTTGCCTGCGCCTGCGCATAAGTCGGTGCCGGTGCCGGGTCGATCTGCGGCACCGCAGCTTCCCCTGCATTGACCTGTGGCAGCAAAGCAGCCGCATCATCAGGTATTGCAGCCGTTACAGGCGGTTGCTCCTTCTTTTTCATGCTGGTCAGTAGCAGTAGCAGTCCAGCACCTATACCTAACGGCAGTAACATACTGCCTTTACCTTGTTCGTTCATCGCTGAATATTTATGGTGCGTGAATAGTGAATGTTTGCATTGGGGTTTTTGAAGTACACCCGTTGCTCCAGCACTTTGGGGCTGAATATCCAGAGCCAGGGATTTTTACGCTTGCTGTAAACAACCTGGGTCATGGTATCTCGGCTATTGATGCTGACAAGTTGCTGCCCCGCGTGGGCAATGCCGGAAACGTCGTAGAACTCATCATGGTAGCTGAATATATTGTAGCGAAGGGTGTCTGCTGTTCCTGTAAAAGCCGCGCCCGCTGTTGCAGCCTGCGGCACCCATGAAACGCTGTCCCTGAGTTGCGCCATGATCTGCTTCTGCTGCTCAAAGGATACGGTGGATACGGCACTTACATTACCCATTTTTACTTTCAGCGTCCCGATCTCTTTGCGTAATTCCGGAAAAAGTTCAGCCAGTTCTTTCTGCCTCAGATCCAGAACTCCCGTCTGGCTGGCTATCTTCCCGTTGGATAGAAGCACCTGCCCCTGTTCCTGGTTTAATAGTGTTTGATTGTGACTCATGCGACCGATCTCTTTGTGCATCGCCTTTAGCTCCCGCAGCAGCAGGAACACGGTTACACTTATCATGATGCGCCATATCAACGGCGATTTGAGTATTGTCAGAATTAGTTTCATCTTCTTTGGTTTTATGAAAGGAATAAGCGGTTAAAACGATATAGATATAAACCCCGCACAAGCGTATCACAGCTTCAATACGCTCCGGCAAACCGAGCGCCGTTACCAGGTCGAAATGGTCGTTGACTATAATAGCAAAGCCATACAGCAAAGTGATGACGAGCCATCGTAGAATGCTTATACGTGGTGTGGCATTTGACAGCTTTTCGATCAGCTTGATATTGAAACGCATGATGTGAGTATGGGGTTAAAAGAACCGGCAGGCCAATTGGTACTGCCGGTTCTTAGGATTATTAGAAGGTTGCCGGACGGTAATCCACGATTACCGTTTCAGGGAACTTGTCATTGAACGGCACATAGAATTGGATGCCGTTTGGTTCGCCCTGTTTACCATAATCATAATCGATACCATAAGCCTGGCGAAGACCGTTACGGTACACCTTAATGCTGCCGTTTACAATCTGACTGATATTCATTTGCAGGAATACTGCATTGCCAGCCCTATATTCCGGGAATGTTTCTGTAACCTCGTAATAACTGTCCAGGCTACGACTTGATCTTGGCAACCATTGCCTCTGTTCATAATCATATATCAGTACCACGTTACCGCCTTTACTTACTTCCTGGTCTATAACTTCCCTTGAGGTATAAACATCGTCCAGTGCGTCCAGTGTGCGTGGAATTTGATTCCAAAACACATCGGTAAGATCAATGCTCAGGGGATTTTGGGGCGTACCATTACCGGAAATACGTACATATTCCGTGTTTTGCGTTACCACTGCCAGCAATGCAGAAAGATCAACGGGATAAGTCTTCCCGTCAGTTTCGGTAATCAATAGGCGGTACACACCGGTACTCGGATTGTCCAGCTTGGCATCGTTGATCTTAACATCGGTCTGGCTGAAATTCAGCGCAGTGGAAACAACTTGCTGGATGCCGTCTTCAGCCGTGTATTTAATAATCAGATTGCCGCCATTAATCTCTACGGAGTTCAGCCTCGTAAGAGTTTCTCCTGTTTTAATCAACCCACCGATACCCATAAACTGTAGTTCTCCGTTGCCATCGGATAAAGGCACCATGTTTACTGCGGGGGCTTTCTGAATTTGCTTATCAAGCCTGATTCTTGTTTCTGCCATTTGTTGTAGCGTTTTAAATTGTTATGAAAAATTGACCGGTCTTTAGAATTGATAAATGAACTGGAGGCTGTCCTGCGCGTTGAGGGTAAAGAAGAAGGTGATTACCTTGCCTTCCAGGTTATAGTCTTTGTATCGGCTCTGTACAATGCCATTGAGGATAACAAGCAGCACCGGCGTTGCAGGAGCATATTGCAAATAAAATGTGCGCTGACCTGCTACCTGTACAGGGGTTTCCACGCTCCAATTTTCACGGTGTCCGCCGCCATCGCCGCCGCCGATCTCCCGGAAACTGCTGAGATTATAAACATCCTCACCGTTTTCCAACCATATCTCATCATTGACGGGATCGCCCAATAGTTTGAGCAATTCCAGTAACGAGAACTCTTTATATTGCCCGGTACGTTGTGACCGGAGTGAAAAACTTGCCATTGTCCTTTTTGTTTGTAAATGTTTAGCAGGTGTTATACAGCGTCCTTATCCACCCAGCGGTGGAAGCCGTCCACAGTTTTGAATTGGGTATAGGCTCTTTGCTCCTGTGGATCTGTGAGTTCCATAAGCCGGGTACCCAGGATAGTATTTTCAGGGACGCTACGATGCGGCAGCAGGTTATTGTCAAGGATAGTGGCAGGTCGCCTGGTAACTAATACCTCACCGGCATAGCCCATGCCCGCTATCTGTTTCATCAGGGTATTCATGTGGCTTACACTGATAAAAGTTTGGCCGGTTTTCTTTTGCAGGGCGGTAGTGGTCTGCTTGCCAAATATGCTGTCAGCAATAGGTTCACCCTTCTTCGCTGCTTTCTTGTCCTTAAAGCCGAGCCATTTTTGCAGGCGGTAAACATCTGCTCCTTTGCTACCACTTTTGAGGATCGGTGAAATATCTTTTCCCGTAGCCGATTTAGGAAGAATGGTTTCCAGCAGGTTAGTGAAAGAGGTCGTAACCGGCTGCGTAATGGAACGGAAAAGTGCCTGGCTAACGGTGGCCACACCAAACTTCTTAACTAATGCAGCTTCAGTATTTGCACCGAAAGCACCATCAGCCGACACGCCCAACTTTTGTTGTAATACCCTTACACTGGCACCCTTCATACCTTTTCGCAACGGGAAACTTTCAGTTACCCAGTTACTTGTTCCGGCATAGGGAGCCACCGTCGCCTTTGTTGTCTGCCCGCCCATGATAGTCTGATACTGCGCCTGGCTCACGGTGCTGACACCGTACTGTTGCAGCAATGCTGTTTCCGTATTGTTACCGAAGGCACCATCAGCAGTAACGCCCAGCTTCTGCTGCATGGCTTTTACTTTAGCCCCCTTCATGCCTTTGCGTAAAGGGAAAGTCTCGGCCTTCCAGGTGGCGGGTGCCGTAGCCGGTACCGTTGCTGCCGGCATTGGCTCCGGGACATAAGCAGGGTTGGCTGCCGCCGTTGGCGTATCCGTTACCGGATAGGGAGTAATCGTTGCTGCCGCTGCACGTTTTGGCTTCAGCAGTAATTGTATCCCGAAATAGGCTGCTGCGGCATAGACGATATATAGAGCGGTATTATCTTTTTTCTTGGTTGGAGTTGCTTCCATATTGTCGGATTTCTAAGGCATACCAATGGCTGTACTGGCTTTGGCCGGTAGTTGCTAATGGGATATGTGCTGTGAATACTGTCAGGTTCCGGGCAAGCCGGGATGCTTTATATAAACCGTATTGAAATGCCCTTTTGGGCGTAATTGGTATTAATGGATTTTTTCTGTGCTGCGTTCAGATTACTGGAGATCGCCATCGTCAGGTCTTTGGGATCACCGTCCGGCATAAGGCCGAACCATGTTTCCTGCCGTTTGCCATAGTATTTATAGAGTAGGGCAAAATCAGCGTCATTATAACAATAAGTCATACAGAAACGGGCATCCTCATGATTATCGCCTGCCGCGCTATACCGGGTATCCCGGTAAATTCGCTCTGCCAGTTGCGCCCAGAACCCATCTGGACGTGTCGGCTTCTGTTTCTGCTGCACCTCGCTCACATACTTTTCTATGGCTGCCTGTGACTGCTGTTCACTTCTTACCTGCTCATCCGATTTCTTCAGTTGCAAAGCCTGTGCAATGTTGTCTGCGGTTTGCCCCGCCCCTTTCAGGATTTTGCTGACCAGGAAGATAGCCCCGCCCGCCAACAGCAACATAGGCAGGGTGCTGATGAGCTGCTCTTGTATCTTGTTGCCGTTCTCTGACATTATAAAAAGGTTTTTATCATTTTGCGGTTAGTCACGCTTTTGAGTTTATTGGCTGCGCTCTTCATTTCGGCTACCGTAAAATGGCTTACGAAACTTTGTATCGCTTCCTGCATCTCTGCGGCTTCTTTGTCGCTGGCCGCCTGAACACTTACCTTGATCTCAAATGCCTTGTTGGTTTCCTTTTGCTGGAATGTTGTTAGTGACGGTAGTTTCATTGCTGCTGTGTTGTGAGTTGATTTAAAATCCGCTGGATAAGGGTCTTGTCTTTCTGTATCTCCATGAACATGATATACAGTGTTGCTACCTCCTGCTGGCTGAGTTCGTCCATCATGTAATCCCTTAGCATGAAGATCATTTCCTCGCGTTCGTCCTTCGGCTTCGGGATAGCGGCAACCGGTTCCGGCGTAACCGTGCTTGCAGCACCGAGTGCCGGGGCTGGCTGTTCCGGGTCATCGGTTCCGGCAAGCATACTGAGCAGACCGGCTCCGCCAAAGAACTTTGATAAGCCTGGAAGTGCCATGCCGAGTATCTTCATGTAGGATTCGGTGGTTTCCTTCGCAGCTATATCATGGGTCAGGTCAGCATTGCGGGTTTCCAGCTCTGCAATCTGCAACAGCATCTTCTGGTTCTCGTCCCGCATCCGTTCATACTCTTCCCGCTGACGCATTTCTGTAAGCCTCTTTTCCACGAGGTTATTTACTTCCACCTCGCCCAATCCCTGAAAGCCTACCGTCGGCACCGATGGCTCCATGTGGGTTTGAGGTTCTTCTTCCCTTTGCAGGCGGTTGACAGCAAACGTATGCTCAAACAGCTTTTCACCAGTGTCGTGATTGTGCCAGGTCACGGTAATGCTATCCGGGTGGCAGACCTGGTACCTTCCGGTCATCACTGTAGTAAATGCGGTAAGTGAGGTCTTGTCCTTGCTTTCGGCAATCTTCTTGCCCAGCTTCGAATACACAGCAGTGAAATAAATCTGCTTGTCGGTAAGCTGCTTTTCGCCTTTGAGCATCTTGACTACTTCCCTGTTCTTATCGAAGAGGGTACGCAGTTCCGGAAAATCGCTTTGTGCCATTGGTTATTTATCGTTTTATTGTATTGATACTTATGTCTTGATACTATTTTGGCAGCACCTGGTAAAAGAGCGCCTGGCATAAATTGCCGGTAAAGGAATCGGGGAGCTGTATTTTTATCTTCCCCCAAAACTCTTCGATGATGTCACTGGAGTGCGCCTCCAGTAACATGACATTGGTATCGCTGGTGATACGTGTGCCGATCGGCAGCTCAAAAGAATTTGCCAGGAACCAGTATTGGTTATAGGCATCAAACTCAATGCTGTTGGAAAGGACTGTTCCTGTACCATCTGCAATCCTGCGCACCACCACCGGCAGGGTACGGGCATAAGCGATCTCAATGCCCCTGCGCCTCATCTGTCTTTCTACATAATCTTCCAGGTTAATCATTGCTCATCGTTTTTAGGTAGATCGTAACGATATAATTGCTCCACTTATCGGTTACGCTACCGTCTGCCTTCAGGTAGTCCATACCTGTAAATACTTTATTTTCGTAGTTGCCGGTAAGCAGCGAGTTCCGCTGTATGTCAATACCTGCATCCAGAAATTCGTCACTGGCTTCAGCCTGGTAATCGAAGGGTACTTCGATATTTCCGAAGTGGTATTGCTTGCTGTTAAATTCAAGGGACAAATGACCGATTACGGGCAGGTATTTTTCCGTAGTCATATTCTGTACACCAACGGAATGAACGACTTTAATACCGGTGATCTTTATGATATGGCTGGGCAGTACCGTATTGATCGTTACCGGGATCAGCGGGTGCAGCACTATGAACTGAACGGGATAATAAGTAATGCGTGTCTTGGTCATAGCCCTGGTTTATCTGGTTAGGAGTAAGGTTACTTTTACATCATAGGGATAGTACACCACTGTAACCGGGGGCGGTGATGCTACTGCAAAGCCGCCACCCATGCTGAACCCACCGCCTGAAAACATCTGGAAACCATCTACCTGAAAATTGCTGTACTTAACAACTTCCTTGCCGGATACATAGGTCTTCTTGACGTTCACATCGTTTTTTGAAATGATGCCGCCACCCGGATTATAGCTGGCATTGCCTAACAAATCTTGAAGGGAACTATCTGTGTAGATGCCTTCAATTTTTGAGGAATTGATCGGGATAGGAATTTCAAAAAACAGCATCTTTCTATTCGGCGCAACATCGTTACCAAATACCAGCAGGTGCGCTTCATGGCTTTCATCCAGCACTTCCTTTTCGTCCACACGGAACCCAAACGTTGAACCGTATAAGGCACCTTCATAACCTACAGATAGAGCAATGCCTTTGATCTGTGTAAAGTCCTTGTGGCTTTCTGCATTGAAATACACCCGCTGTCCGCTTTTGGATATGCGCAGGCTGACTTTCTGAAATCGGAATCCTCTTATCATATCCTGTTGTATTAATCGTTAGTAAGCCAGATATTGATAATCACATCGTAGGGAAAGACAACGGTATAAGGATTGGTACCATAGCCGGAAAGGTTTTTGAAATCAACCTTGCCCGGATCAAATACACCGGTATCTTCTCCATTGTCCACCAGCAGGGGATATTTGCTACCATCGGTGAAACGCCCTTCAATGCTGCCATTACTGGCATCAACCTTTTCAGGGAACAGGAAAAATTTGCTGTTTGGCGCGACACTGTTGGAAGCAGTCAGGTTCTTTACCTCATGGCCGTCATCGAGTACTTCTACATTATTCAGCCGGAAGCCGAGCGTAGAACCCAATATGGATTTGTCCTGTGGCAAGGAAACAAAGATGCCCTTCAGGGTACGGTAGCCTTTATCGCATACCGCATTGAAACGGATGGTTTCACCGGCAGAAGATACCCGCAGGCGGATACGCTGAAATTTATTGTTCTTCATGCTATTGGAAGGTTATAAATGGATGGAAGCATTTTTTAAGAACCTGCACCGCAGAAGAGGTGCAGGTTCTTCTATTATGCTTTTACGACTGTAGTACCGATCAGGATCACCTTCAGGAACGAGTTCTGCGGCGCATTGGTACCCCATTCAAGGTTGAACTCAATCGTCTGCTGATCGCGGATGAGTTTCGGATTGTCCAGTATGTAAGTCCCTTCCACCAAACGGGCATTGCCTTTGGTATTGAAGACCTCCAGTGAGGTATTGGGAATGAGTACCGCTCCGTTGGCTTTGAACTCAAATTCGCCGTTACGGATAAAGTCCGGGGTTAGGGCAAAATTTACGTTCAGCGGGTTATTTACGCCCTGATCGGAAATGCCATAGGTAAGGCGTATGGCATGAAGCAAAAAGAAGGCGCCTTTCTCCAGCTTGGCACTGCTGATATTGGTATAACCTACTGATTTGTTATCATCGTCACGCAGCATCTTTACCACCTTACTGTTGGTAATATCCTTTACGGCATAATAACTGATGTCCACTGATTGCAGGGATTTGTTCGCTAACCCTTTCTGTACGTCACGGGGCAGCAGGTTAATGCGGCTTTCAAAGTCCTGGCGGCTACCACGTGCATTCTTGCCTGCACCCTGTTTGGCAATCTCTTTGGTCTTACGGAAGAAACGGGCTTTTTCTTCCGGTGGTGCCTGCTCTACGGCTCCGAGGAACTCAGCTTCATTCATGCTGCCGAGCAGGTTGTATTCGCTATCACTGATTTGACCTAATGTAAACATGTTGCATTTTTTTGAGCAAGCCTGCCCCTTTCCCCTGTGGAAACAGGAGCAGGCTTGGATGAAGAAATAATTGTGTTGGATTGATCTGTAAGGGATCGAAGGGAAGGAAGACTTAGAGGATTTCTATATCATCACTGCCGTAGATCTGCTCATCGCTGTTGCCGTTCAGGTCATCTTCGCCACCGCCGTAGAACTGCTCTTCAGCCGCACCCCTGAAATAGCCGGATTGCTGCAGGATCATTTCCTGTTCCGGCTCACCCATGTAAGCAGGTGCGTCAAGATAATATCCGGAATTGCCTTCAGGTGGCTGTATGGCACCGAGGTCGGGAAAGCCCATACCTGAGATTGGTGTACGCTCGTGATACAACCAGCGGTCGTTACTGGCTACTGCTGCTACCGGTGTCAGTCCCAGACCATCACCTGCAAGGAAAGTAGCGGTAGGCATCAGGGCTTTGGCGGTTTTGTAGGCACCGGCTATTGCCGCACCTTGAAGGATATTTTTTAGCATCGGCTGCTGCACTTTTGTTGCACCGAACATAGCCCCCGCCGATACAGCCAGTGGTGGCAGTATTCTCTTGATGCCCTTTTCAGATGTGTTAGTAGGGTCAACCTTCAGGACTTTATTGGCCATATTCACAGCAAGGTTGCCGACTACAAACCCGGCTACGTTTTCGATCATGGGCTGTATCTGTTTGAGTAAATCCTTTGCACCGATACTTTTCGTCCCTGCGGCCTTTGCTGATATTGCTTTTGCACTTGCCATTGTATTGAATTTAGATTGTTATTAAAAATGGTTACTGGAGTTTGAACACCGGTATTTCACCCGGCGGGTGCCTGCCTTGTCCCGGTGGCCCCGATAGTTCCGGCGGTGGTTTGGGAGGCGGGGGAGGCTCCGGTTCTTTTTCCTTATCAAGTAGTTTATAGATACCAAACGCTACGGCTCCGCCAATGGCCAGTCCGAGTAGCGGATTGTTCTGCGCAAATTTGATGGCACCGGTGGCGATATTGCCCAGCCCTTCCATACTTTCATCACCGCCGGTGCTTTCGCCCGCATCAGTAATGGTCAGTTCAGGTTCTGCATCGGAGAATGTTCCTGGGTCACTGTCATCAAAAGTTACACCATCGTCTTCCACTGCTTCGCCTTCGGTGGACGATATATCTATGTTCTCATCCTTTTTTGCAAGGCCGGAATCTTTGAGGATTTTGATTACAGCAGTAATAACCGGTGTGGCGGCAGCAACGGCGGCAGCTACCGGAATGATACCCAGATCACCCAATCCGTCCAGCTTACCCTTCTTGCCGCTCAGGATGGCTTTTTTAAGATTGTTCTTTTTGCCGCCGATCTTCTCGAATAATTTTTCAACCTTTTCGATTGCTTTCTTTGCTTTGGCTACAGTTGTTGCACTGATATTTTTTGCTGCTGCCTGCTGTGGCGTAGCATACGCCCATTTCAATCGGGTGGACATCTTGCCGATGTTCATTTTCAAAGCCAGCAGGAAGCCGTTACGCGCAGCGATAGTGGCGGGGTTAAACCGCATCAGGGTTTTACCTACTTTCTTGATAGCCCCGCCGATCTTCTTGAAAAAGCCCTTCTTCTTTTTCTTCGGCTTGTTCTTTTTGGCTTTACCCAACTGTAGATCATCATCATCACCTGTGAGAATATCATCGTCACCATACAGCTCGTCGTCACTCAGGATGCCATCCAGACTGCCAAATCCATTGAGCCGGTCTAACATGGCTTCGTTGGCGATGAGCTGACCGAGGGCAATGTCACGCTTATCAGTAAACCAATACTGAATAGCATAATCCAGCATTTTCAGTATTTCCTGATGGTTATATCCTGCGATGTAAGATGTAACAGGATTTTCGGCAATAGCCTGCCTTGTAGCTACCAGGTAGCGGTACAGCCCCTTTTCTATTTCGGGGTCTTTTACCGCACCGAGCAAGTATTCTTCACCAGCCAAAATACCCAACCCCTGTAAGTCCACTCCGAATATTGCTGCATGTAGCGCAACATTGTTGGCAGCCGCAAGCTGCATAGAGTTCATTACTATTCTGCCGGTATCATTAACGGCTGGTGAAATATCATCTGTGCCGGATAGTACGGCGATCTTTATTCCATTTAAACTCATGGTAAAATCCATTTTTTGAGTGTAAGGCTTTTCATAATTGAACTGTCCCAGGACAGCATCAACCGTATAGTGTCCTGTGCCATTTGCTTTGGGGACGATCACGTAGATATGCTGCCAGTGATCCTGCGAATACCTTGTCACACGGAAATGATGCGGTATGCCCAGGTTGCAGAGGATAGAAGAACAGAAGATGGAAAAGCAGTCGCAGTCAATTCCGGTGATCCGGTCATGCCAGGCTCTTGACGGCTTGCGCAGTTCCTCCAGTCCAGGCTTATCCAGCTTGTATTGGATATTGTAATACAGGAACTCCCATATAGCCCGCAAGGTTTCTTCAAGGCTGCTTTGCTTGAGCAGTTCCGCTACCTTTTTGGTATCTTTGATAGATTCCCAAACAACTGATTCGATCACCCTAAGCGTGTCCCTCACCTCACCATTATCCATAACAATAGTGTCCTTTACTTCTGCCTTTGGAAAAAGGAAGTCATACTTTGCCCCATCGCTACGGATCACCCGTTGTCCGCTGCTGATCTCGTAATCTGGCTGGTAATCCCGGTTAAAAATCTTCATCACTTGTTGATTATGGTTTTAGGTGTTTCAATAGTCATCCCTTCGACCTGCATAATCACAGTCATAGCAATCGGGCTGCTAAAAGATTTCAACAATCCTTTGGTGCCGTCCTTTCCGAACAGGGCGATGATACTGGCAATGTCTTTGATGCCGAGTAGCGGCAGTATGGTTGTCCAGGATAAGGGCAGACTGATTTCGCCAACTTCGCTTTGCCTGTTTGCTGCTATAGGAAAACTCTGGCCGGTGGCCGGGCTTTCCGCAATCAAAGCACCCTTGTTGTTCCAAAGCCTTACCACCGGGTTAATGATAGTGACAGATACATTGGAAGGGTTATTGATCTTAGCAGTTGCCGCTATTTCAATGCCACTAAGATTTACTTTATGAACACGTATTTTGGCAAGCGACACAGTTACGTTTGCTGCCAGCTTGTTGAGCTGCAACATGCGGTTCACGATAAAGAACGCACCTACGCCTATGCCGACTTTCACCAATGTGTTCATAGCCTACTTCTTGAATTTTTTGAATAAATAATCAAGTCCTTTCTTGGTGCAATAGCCAACGACCGCACTCAGAAAAGCATAAGACATTACAGCAACACTTCCGTCAAAAGTCAATGCGTCCAATAGCAGGCGTGGCGATGCCTGGGCTTTATAAACGCCTCCAACAGTACTGAACGCTACCGTCCATAATGTTGTTCCTTTGGAAAAGGGAAAGTTGTTCCCGGAATCATGTGGTTGAAAATCCATGCGTGTAACCTTTGCTTTTTGTTTGTATTCCGGTTTTATACCGTTTGTGTGAGCAAAGATTACGTTGTGCAAAAGGGCTGCTGTCAGTAGTTGTCAGCGGCTGTTATGCGTTGTAATTTGTTGTAAGTGGTTGTTAGTTGTTTTTTTACAGTTTTTGCGCCGAGCAATTTGTAGCAACCATTCCAGGCCAATAAGGACAAGCCTTTCAATAGGTTTTTGCGGTTGTAAAACTTGTAGCAAATTGTAGCAAGTTGTAGCAAGACTTTCGTTTTGGTTGCTACAAATGGTTACATGAATTCAGGATTGTAGCAAGAGCAAAAACCGGCGAAAGACAATGCAGTAAAGGGTTATAGTTGGTTTTGCAACATTTTGCTACAAATGCTACAAGGATTCGGGCGCTAAAGAATTTTAAAAAAACGAACACTCACGAGTGTATTCAAATAATGTTCGATACATTTATCACTTACCATCATTAAACCCCGAAATATAGCTATGCCAGACATCGATTTGACTAAGATTAAATATTACCCCGATAGATTTTATATATGCCTGGACGGGTTTGATATAGACAATCTGATAACCTTCATTACAGATACGGAGATAGGCCAGCAACAAGCCATATTTATACACGAGTATTATCATTACCTAACCAATATTGCAACCTTTCCAGGAATCAGGCAGTTTACGCTAAACTTTTGTGATCGGTATCGCATACTTATTAATCTTGGAGTGGCGGCAGGAATAGATGCTTTTCCTATCAACAGTAATAACCTTGCTAATTGCCAGCCATTAATTGAATACTGGAAAAAAGTTACTCAGACAATCAATGAAGATGATATTGATTACAATTTAGTTACGGAAACAGCTAATTCCGCCACCGGTAAGTTTGAGATAGTATCCATTCAGGAAGTACTAAAGCCGATGGATTTCCCTTTAGGTGATGAGCGGATAAATGGCGGCAGAAAATTAATTCAGATAAATATCACCGGGATTCTTGGCAGGGATTCTTTTATCCTTACTTACGGTGCAATGGACGAATTTTTAAGTTCTGCAATAGATGAATATTTGTATGAAAATGACCTATACGACATTGATGCAAGTTTTTTAAGCCAAAGACCTTTTTATCCTTATGGTTTTTTTGATGCGCTGTTGTCTTTCTATGAAATTCGCCTACCATCTGCCTTTGAGAAAATACTGATTGCCTACTTTGCATTGAACACTAAAAACCCGCCGGTAAAATTGATCGGAATCCTCGAAAAACTTAAAGCAGGTGGATATGACGATTTTCAAAGTGACCCTGAAGCATACTTACTCCAGAACTTTATTGAAACGCCGGAATATGAAACGGTATTAAATGAGGTGAAGAAATTTGCTACTGAATGTGAGGGACACGGAAGGGTACATATTTCGCAGGCACTGAAATACTACTATGATAAATTTTATACCGCACAGAAATTAAAAGAACAAGACTTCTTTTATTTTATTCGTCCCTTTTTTATAACAGAAGTTAATACCCCGCAGGACAAGCAAAAGTTTTTACTGGCTTTATCAAGAATTATAAACCAGTTTACGCCCCCTGTAATTTTAAAAGATCACGTTTTCTGGTATGTCGATAAGCTAACAACTTTTGGAGAATCAACCATGCTGATTCTGGCCACTTATGAAATATTTGAAAGCATTAAAAAGGAGATGTTCGCCAAACGACCAGCTTATCTGAAAGGAAAGTATATTTTCCCTGATAGGGAAACCGAATGTGACAATCCCGACAATTTTTTGCCGCCGCCAATAAGGCTTGTGTTTCATCTGGCACTAAATGAAGTCGGATTGTATAAACTCTATCTTGAAGAGTTAGAGAAAAGAAAAGGCGAACAATCATGATGAGTTATTAAGGTTCACCCAAAATATCAACGATCTCTTTTACTTCGGATTTAGACAGTATTTTCTTGCGGTGGATTTTTGCCAGTAATTCATCTGCATTTTTCTGTTCCAGCAACCAACGTCTGAAATTCATGTAAGCAGCAGTAGGAAGGCATTTTGGGAAGTATAGCATAGCCAGTTCTTTTCTGGTGTATGACCTTATTTCAAACATAGACAACAGGAATTTTATCAAAAATATTTCTGTAATACATTTCATGTATCATTTCCGTGTAATGGATGACACAGTAAATTTGTCAGTCCCCATTTGTCATACTTAAATGCACCGTAATGGTGCATTTTTTTTACGCCTTTACCACAGGTTTATTACGGGTTTATCCGGGAATTTCCGGCTTGCATTACAAAATATAATGACAACGGATAACAACCGCTGACAACAACTAACAACTTCTTACAAGCCACTACGCATTTGCTTCAATATTGCCTTTAACCGAAAGGAGTAATACACTCTTTCGGCATTATTCACTTCCAATTCCGGCAATATTTATGAAGGCAACATTAATTCCCTTCCGCACTTATCATTTTAGTATCCCGCAACAATCAGTGATGAAGGCATTGCTGCTTGTCATCGACCATGAAATCAATTATTCATTGGATAGTGTTACCGATGATGAACAGTTTCTATCACTAAGCCTGAGCGTCAACCTGAACAAACGGTATCAGCGCAGTGCCGTAAAACAAATCGAGCAGCTAATACCTACCAGGGTAATACCAAACCCATAATTCTATTACGGTTTAGTGACCAGCTTTATAATTAACACTGCCTTCCTGTAACATCTTGGCACCTATACAAAACCTGAAATTTTTTGTTATCATTTGTTTTAAAGTGGCTAAAAATTATTTTAAACTATTGATAATCAATGTATTAACTTTGTTTTAAGGAACTAAAAAGACATAAAAAGTTCTTCACAATTACCTGGCAATCTAAAAACAAAGAAGATGAAAGATTCAAAAGAGTTCTATGTACGCCTACAAAACATTATCGCTTTTTCTGCAATTCTACAGGAAGGAGACTTACAAAATGGCATAGGACATGTCGTAGGACATGACTGTATCTCTATTACGGTATGGTATTACAAAAACGATAAGGCCGAAGAAGAATTAATCAAAAAGTTAGAAGCCTTTGACGAATGATTTTCTTCTGCCATTGTAAAAAAATTATCTCAAACAATACACCTATGAAGTCAGAAAACGTAGTTCTCAGCAATACGCTCCAAACGTCAACAAAACGAAAGGATGATGTTTCGGTAGCAGAACTAAAAAGCCTGCCCTGCTTTGCAACATATAGCGATGATGAATTGGCTTCAATAATAGAGGTCGCTAAAATTTTCTCAAGGGCAGTGGTAGCGATACATTCCAAAGAAACTGCCAATAGAAAAACTGCAAAAAAAGCAACGGCAATAGCCCTCAATACAAACTCACAAAAGAAAGCAGCATGATGATAGGAACAGAAATACCTGATAAACTCCGGGCGTTTTCTATTTTCGCCAAAGGAGAAATAAAACAAAAAGTATCAAACGCAAAATGCGTGATCTATACCCGTGTTTCCAGCAAGGAACAAACGAAGGGTATGAGCCTTGAAACACAGAGAAAGGATTGTGAACTTTACGCAACCCGTAACAAGATACCCATTATGGGTTCTTTTGGCGGCACCTACGAAAGCGCGAAGACAGACGAAAGAAAAGAGTTTAACCGAATGCTCACGTTCGTAAAAAAGAGCAAAGAAAAAATCTCTATCATCATTGTTTATAGTGTGGATAGGTTTAGCCGATCTGGAGCGAACGCCATTTATATAGCAGACCAATTAAAAAAACAGGGCATTGTCGTGTTTGCAGTAACACAACCCACCGATGCAAGTACCCCAAGCGGAAGGTTTCAGCAAAACATACAATTCATATTTTCCGAGTACGATAATCAGCTTCGTCGGGAAAAGTGTATGGCCGGTGTGAAGGAAAAATTGCTTGCCGGCATTTGGTGTACCTCTGTTCCTTTTGGATATGATATTGTACGCAGCGAAGGACAGCCAAAACGTATCGTACTCAATACAAAAGGAAAACTGATAAAATATGCCTTTGAGTTAAAAGCGATGGGTATGTCCAGCGAAGATGTAAGGAGCCAGTTGGCAGCAAAAGGGCTTAAATTATCTAATCAGCGTATTTCAGATTTGCTGCGCAATCCATTTTATTGTGGCCTTGTCGTACACAAAGCACTTGAAGGAAGAATATTGGAAGGTATTCAGGAAAAGGTGGTATCAAAAGAAGTGTTCCTGAAGGTCAATGGTATTCTTGCCCGAAAACACAAGTCTGGTTATTCTATGGAACCGGAAAACGAAGATATACCACTAAAGCGTTTCCTTAAATGCGAGCAGTGCGGCCAATTCCTTCGCGCATACAAGGCATACAAAAATCAACAGTATTACTATAAATGCAATACTAAGGGCTGTTGTTGCAATAAAAGGGCTGACGAGTTGCACAGGACATTTGCGGAAATGCTTGGCCAATATGTCCTGAATATTGAAAATGAGGGCATCCGGTATGTCATCCGTCAGCAGATCATAGCGACCTATAATCAACTTACCGAAGAAGGAGAATTGCAACGATCACACATAGACAATGAGCTGGAAGAGGTTACTAAGAAGTTGGAGCGGTTGGAAGAAAGGTATGTGATGGAAGAAATCACAAAGGCGATGTTCGATAAATATGCTGGCAAATTACAGGAGGAACAACAGGAATTGGAGGTATCATTAGGGAAAACAGGTTCAAGGGTGTCGAACCTTGAAAATTGCGTACAAAAGGCTATCAACCTTTCCTCAAAACTCGCTACAGTATGGCATTTGAGCGATTACAGAGGAAAACAGGAACTTCAATTTTTGCTATTTCCTGACGGTATCTACTATAATCGAAAAACAGAGGGGTGTCGAACCCCAAAAGTAAATGAAGTATTTTCTTATATCTCAAGCCTGCAAAGGACTTTAGGCCAAAAAGAAAGCGGGAACTCTAATACTAAATTAGAAGTTCCCGCTTGGGTGGAGGATACCGGAGTCGAACCGGTGACCTCTTGCATGCCATGCAAGCGCTCTAGCCAGCTGAGCTAATCCCCCGCGTCTCAACCAATCCGCTATCGGAATGGTGGTGCAAAATTAATGGCAATTTCCGTTTTTCCAAATAGTAAGGCAGAAATATTTCAAAACTTCTTCCGGTCATAATTTCAAGCCTTGCAAACAGGTCCTTTCGGGACAGTTTCGAATTTCGTAACTTACAGTATGGGCATCTGGAAACAAATAAGTACTTATCTGTACCTCCGCAAACGCGACCCTAATGAGCCGAAAAACATCAACATATCATTCATGCATGGCATGAACAGGATTTCTATCCTCATGTTCCTCATTGCCATCATCATTATGCTGATCCGGTTATTTCGCCATTAAGTCTACAATAATGCGCGCCGCGTTTTTACTGGCACTACCAATATCCAACAGTTGGTGCAAGGCATCGTAGTCTGCCATCATATGTTTTCGCTCAGCACCTTCTTCCAGCAAAGGTTTCAATTCTGCTACCAATTGCTTTTTATTTAAATCTGCCTGAATCAGTTCTTTTACAATAGGCTTATCCATTATAAGATTGACCAGCGAAATGTACTTCACCTTAATCAGCCGTTTGGCTACCCAATAAGAAACAGGGCTACCAATATAACATACTACCTGGGGCACTTTAAACAAAGCAGTCTCCAATGTAGCCGTTCCGCTGGTTACCAGAGCTGCCCTGGCCTGGCGCAACAGATCGTAAGTCTGGTTACGAACAGAAATAACACCCGGATAGCTTTTCAAAAAAGTCTGGTAAAACGAAGCATCCAGCGTTGGCGCTTCGGCTACTACAAACTGGTAGTCGGGAAACTGGTCCATAACGCTTAGCATAACCGGCAGTTTTTTAACCACCTCCTGCTGTCGGCTACCCGGCAAAAGAGCGATTACCGGCTTATCCGACATGGGTGCGGGCATAGGCCTGGCCACTTCGGCATTTACCACATCCATTAGTGGGTGGCCCACATAATCCACTTCATAATCCCATTTTTTGTAAAAGTCCTTTTCAAAAGGCAGTATCACGATCATCTCATCCACATTGGCCTTAATTTTCTTTACCCGGCCTTCTTTCCAGGCCCATACCTGCGGAGAAATGTAGTACACTACTTTAATGCCACGGGCTTTGGCCCATTCGGCCATGCGAAGGTTAAAGCCAGGGTAATCGATCAGGATCAGCACATCGGGTTCAAATGCCGCCATATCCTGCTTACACAGGGTAAAATTGGCCATAATGGTGCGCAGATTGGCCACCACTTCTGTAAAGCCCATAAAAGCCAGCTCACGAATGTGCTTGACTACTACGGCTCCGGCTTCGGCCATTTTATCGCCACCCCAGCAGCGGATATCTGCTTGTGCATCCAGCTCGCGGATGGCCCGTATCAGGTTGCCACCATGCAGGTCGCCACTGGCTTCTCCGGCAATGATATAGTACTTCATAATTACAGGAAAAACTTAGCCACCACGATCACCAGGCCATAAATGCCGGTAGCAAACAGTACACCTTTGGCGCTGCGCTCGCAATGACGGTTGTAGTAATAGAGGAATAAAGGCAGGTTGGTAATGATACTCAAAGAAATTACTTTGGGCAGCAACAACCGGGATGTTACGGTACTTACATACTCCATAAACCCTACATCGTAAGGCAGAAATTTAAGTACATAATACAGGATAAAACCAAACACAGGAATGACCGTTCCCATTAACCATCCCCAACCGGTATTGTTTCTAGGCATTGAGTAATATTTAAACCTGCTGCATTTACATACAGGCCTGAAAAATAAAGCAATTTACACTTTCAACGTTAAGGCTTCCAGTCTTTCTGCAACTGCTCTTTAAGCGCATGGTGTGTAAGATCGTACTGCACAGGCACCACCGATGCATATTTATTGGCCAGCGCCCACACATCGGTATCCTTTCCTTTATCGCGGTTCAGAAACTCTCCGGTAAGCCAGTAATATTTTTTGCCCATCGGGTCTTTGCGCTCATCAAAGCTTTCTTTCCACTTGGCATTGGCCTGCCGGCAAACCTTAATGCCTTTGTAATCCTTTTCGCTGATCTTAGGAATGTTTACATTAAACAAAATGCCCTGATCGCGCTTCATGGCCAGTAATTTCTCTGCTACTTCGCGCACCACTTTGCGCGCCAGCGTAAAATCGGCATCGAAATTATAATCGAGCAATGAAAATCCGGCAGAGTTTATCCCTTCAATAGATGCTTCCATAGCCGCCGACATAGTACCGGAATAAATGATATTGATAGAGTGGTTGGCACCGTGGTTAATGCCGCTCAGGCAAATATCCGGACGGCGATGCAAAACTTTATCTACAGCCAGTTTTACGCAATCGACCGGCGTACCGGTGCACTGGTATGCTGGTATATCCCCAAAGATTTGCACATGATTCAGTCTCAATGGTTTGGAAATGGTGATGGCGTGCCCCATGCCCGATTGCGGACTATCGGGTGCTACCACATAAATATCGCCCAGGTCCTGCACCGCTTCCAGCATGTTGCGGATGCCGGGCGCAGCAATACCATCGTCGTTGGTTAACAATATAACCGGGCGCTCCTTGGTTGTTTTTTTCATAATCGGTTCCTTTACGATGTGTGTTATCTGCAACGGCTTATTTAAAGCATTAATGTTTTACGGCGCTGGTGTCTGGCAAATAACCAGTTATAGCATATAAAATAGCACTCTGCTCAATATGTACAGGTATCGCTGTAAAATGTGCATCTATATATTCCTTTACCTCTGCTTTCTGTGTTAACACGGTATCGCCGGGCTTCATCAGCTTATAATCCAGGAACGATGCACTTCCACCGGCATCATTAAACAGGCGAACATACATAAGGGTTTGAGGTTCATAACCCAATTCGGCAATGTAAACTTTTTTGCAGGGTATCTGCTTTGCGGTTATCATACGCAAAACGGTTCCATTATCGTAAGTAGCATTTTCCCAGGGCGCTGCACGCCAGGTGGTAGCAGCTTTTACCATAGTCCAATAAGGCTGTCCAAATACCAAAGCCAAGGTTACGCCAGCCAGTAAATAATAAGATATACCACGCATTTCAGCCATTGCGCAACGCTTGCGTACTTCTCTCCAAATTAATTCTACGGGGTAAGCCACAAAAAAGGCCATCAAAGGATACAGCGGAAGATCGTACCATTCCAGCTTGGTTGCTCCTTTAGAAATAATGAGCAGATATAACACAGCATTAATGAGCAAAAAAAGCAGCCAACGTTTCTGCACCCCTTTTTCAAAAACCATACTCAACACAATGCCGCCCAGGCACACCGCATACCAGAATACATACCTGAACACGATAAAGTTTTTCAGGTAATACTCAAATGGTTCTGCATGGCCTTCAAGAGAATGGCCAAAACGCCCCCAGAGCTCATTTTCCATAATCGCCGCCCAATAACCGGGTTGCTGTATGTTACGTACATAATAATAAAGAACAGTCATCGCCACAACACCCAGAACAGATACCCAGAACATGGGCTGCTTCATCACGATCAGTACTTTACGACTTAATAGTGTAAACAGGAATACACCTGGCAGCATCATTAGCCCTGCAATGCCCTTGGTATACACAGCGCAAACCACAAATGCCCCAAAAAACAGTATCCATTTTCGTTTTAATCCGCTATCGAGGTATTGAAACCAACAAAACAGGTAACCCGTTATAAACAGTGTAAGTAAAGGGTCAAAATCTCCGGTACGGGTGCCATGTAGCGAAACATAACCCTGCGATGTTATCAATGCTAATACGGTTGCAAATGCCCAAACATAACTTTTGAGGTATTTTAAAGATGCGAGAAAAACCAGCAAGCAGGTTAGTAATCCGGCAATGGCAGAAGGAAGGCGCATGGCAAGCTCTCCTATACCAAATATTTTTATGCCCAGCGCCTGACACCAGATCATAAGCGGGGGTTTGGTGCTCCAATCATCGGGTTTACCATCGTAACGAACAACAAATCCGGTCCATTCATCTGCCATGTCCATTGCATTCACCGTCAGCCGGCTTTCATCCCATTTTTGGATCGGAAATGAATCGAGGTGCAGGCACAGCGGAAAATACGCTACCACCATCATGAACACCACCAACAACCAAAACTTGCCTTTAAATTCCATATAAATTATTTATTCGTATTACCCGGATTCATACTCAACGGCAATTTAACTTGTTAATTGTCTTGCCCAATGCGCCTTACCGGTTCAACCCGCAATAATAATTAAAACATAAACCGAAAAGAAAATCCCCTGACCTATACCAGGCAGGGGATCTGATAACTTTTATTGATATTGATAGTCTGTTACAAATCGGTTTTCTGTATTCGGTTACGTGCAATTACATAATAGATCACACTCCAGGCCACGCCAGCCAGGGCCGACCAATATATAGGAGGGCCTGAAGGCATAGAGACCAATTGCTTGGCCATTTCCATGATGGGGAATGGAAACATATCATCGGTACTCTGCAAAGGCAGGTATGTGCCTGCGCCGGAATAGATTTTATTGTCGATAAGCGATTTCAGAATATTCTCTACTATAAACTGGTAACCGAGAAACACGCTCAGCGCGATACCGGACCGTTTAAGCAGCAACCCCAGCAATAAACCAAACGAAATAAAATTGAAGGAATGGATAAAGAAATACAAAACACTATCCATACCAGCAGTTACATTTTGCAAACTCGAAGAAGCCATGCCACCGATCAGCACGCAATCGAGCAGGTAGAGTAATGTACCACCCAAAGACAGCAGCAGTACCAAGCCATACTTGGCATGCAGGAACTGAAGCCGCGTTTGCCCGTCTATAACATTCTGCCGGTTGGTCTTATACTGGTATTCGTTGGAGACCAATATGATCATGAGTATAGCCAGGAAGTCTACAAAAAAAGAAGCCCAGAAACCGAGGTTTTTCCAAACGCTGGGAAAACTGAACAGTGAGCTTAAAATATTCATGCCTTTGGGCCCCATTGTAAAAATGCCTTTGTAGAGCATAAGGGTAAACAAGGCAAGCGATCCGGTATAAAAAACGAGCAACCACCAAAAAGTGCGGTAGCGCTTTACTTTGAGCCATTCAATGGCCAGCAATGCTTTCATGTTTAGTTATTGGTTAGTTGCATAAAGGACGATTCGAGGCTCTGCTTACGTTGCTGCAACTGCTCCAGCACAATGCCTCTTTCGAAACAAAACTGGTTAAGTGCTGCCATATCGGGCCATTCGTTAAAGTACAACCGCAGCGTAGCATGGTTGGCCTCCTGTTTAAGCATTTGCGGATACTCCTGTAGAACCTGCGACAGTTTAGCCAAGTCGCTTGCTGCTATTTCTACCACTTTTTGCTGGTGCAGCACTTCATCTACAGCACCGGAACCTAACAGATCGCCTTTTTTAAGAATGGCCACATGGGTGCATACCTTCTCTACCTCATCGAGCAGGTGACTGGCCATAATAATGGTTACACCCTGGCTATGCAATTGCTGGATAAGTGTACGTATCTCTGCAATACCCGCCGGATCGAGCCCGTTGGTGGGTTCATCTAGCAGCAGCACTTCGGGGTTGGCCAGCAATGCGGAGGCAATAGCCAGCCTTTGCTTCATACCCAACGAATAGGTCTGAAATTTATGGTCTTTCCTGGCCAGCAGCCCGGTCATATCCAGCACCTTATCGATACGCTCTTCGGGGCAGCCCTTGATCTGCGCTACTATTTTCAGGTTATCTACACCAGAGAGGTAATGGTAAAAATTGGGCGTTTCGAGCAAGGCGCCTATTTTCCGGCGGGCAGCATCATCTGGCTGCTTCCACCACTGAAATGTGCCGGCATCGGCTTTTAAAACGTCCAGCAGAATGCCCAGCAAGGTCGTTTTACCACTGCCATTAGGCCCCAGCACACCAAACACCGTATGTTGCGGCACCGTAAAACTCACATTTTTCAATGCCAGTACCGGGCCATAGGCTTTGGATATATTGTTGATGGTTAATACACTCAAGGTTCAGGGTTGATTAGTTACGAATAGGTTTACCGGTGGTGATTACCGATTGCAGGCGCTCCAGCGTTTTCTTCTCACCACAGAGACTCAGAAATGCTTCGCGCTCCAGGTCGAGCAGGTATTGCTCCGATACCAGCGAGGCTTCGCTCAGATCGCCACCGCTCATGACATAAGCCAGTTTTTGTGCTACTTTTTTGTCGTGGTCGGAGATATAGTTGCCTCTCCACATACCGTTCAATCCGGTTTGGAAAGTGCCCAGTGAGGTACGGCCCAGCACTTTAATATCTTTACGCTGTACGGGTTGTGTATAGCCGGCATTCCAGAGGTCCAGCACTTTTTGTTTTCCGTCGGCCACACGACGGTCCAGGTTAATGGAAACCGCATCTCGACCTTTTTTGAGAATACCCAGGTCAAATGCTTCCAATGCAGAGGTAGCCACTTTTGCCGTACCTATATTGATAAAGCGTTGCTGTAAAGTAGGAATTTCAATATCGTCTTTAAAGAAAGCGTCGCTGGCACGGAGGGTAAACTCTTTGGTGCCACCACCGCCGGGAATAAGGCCTACGCCCATTTCTACCAATCCAATATAGGTTTCTGCCGCCGCCTGCACATGATCGGCATGCAGGCATAGCTCACAACCGCCACCTAAAGTAAGGCCGTGCGGCGCTACCACCACCGGAATAGAAGAGTAACGGGCGCGCATGGTGGCCTTCTGGAATGCACGAACGGCAAAATCCAGCTCATCGTATTCCTGCTCTACCGCAAACATAAAGATCATGCCCACGTTGGCACCCGCGCTGAAATTGGCGCCGCCATTGGCAATCACCAATCCTTTAAAATCTTTTTCGGCCATATCAATGGCTTTGTTGATGCCTTCGAGCACCTCGCCGCCAATGGTATTCATTTTAGTATTCCAGGATAACGCCAATACATCATCTCCAATATCTACCACTTTGCAGGCGCTGTTTTTCCACACTGCTTTATCGCCGTAGTTTTCGAGTATGATAAAACTCTCTGTACCCGGAATTACTTTGTAGCTGCCGCTGTTAATATCATAATACTTACGCTTACCATCTTCTACCATGTAAAAACTGGTAATACGCTTGGCCAGCATCTCTTTTACCCAGGGCGCTACCGCTTTGCCTTCGGCTTCCATCGCCTGCAGCACTTTTTCTACACCCAGCACATCCCAGCTTTCGAATGCCCCAATCTCCCAGCCAAAACCAGCTTTGAGCGCATCATCGATCTTATACAGATCATCCGATATTTCGGGAATGCGGTGCGAGATGTAGGCAAACAGGTGGTGATGGAATTTGCGGTAAAACTCCCCGGCTTTATCGCTGCCGGCATATAATGCTTTTAAACGTTGTTTAAGATCCTCAATAGGCTTGGCAGTTTCGATGGTAGCAAAGCGGGCTTTTTGCTTGGGCCCGTATTCCATGGTCTGCAGGTTAAGGGTATAGATTTCTTTTTTACCATCGGGTGTTTTTACTTTTTTGTAAAAGCCCTGCCCTGTTTTATCGCCCAACCATTTGTTTTCGATCATTTTTTGCAGGTAGCCCGGCAGTTGGAACATGTCCTTTGCTTCGTCATCGGGACAGTTTTGCGGCAATTGTTCGGCCACTTTCACCAGGGTATCCAGCCCTACTACATCTCCGGTGCGGAAGGTGGCAGACTTAGGGCGGCCCATAACCGGACCGGTAAGCGCATCTACCTCATCTACATTCAGCCCCAATTCTTCCATCACTTTGGTAATGGCCATAATGGAGAACACCCCTACCCGGTTGGCAATAAATGCCGGCGTGTCTTTACACAACACCGTAGTCTTGCCCAGAAACACATCGCCATAATTCATTAAGAAATCGATAATAGCCGGATCGGTATGTGGGGTTGGAATAATTTCGAGCAGGCGCAGGTAGCGGGGCGGGTTAAAGAAGTGCGTACCGCAGAAATGCTTTTTAAAATCGTCGCTACGGCCCTCTGCCATCAGATGAATGGGGATGCCTGAGGTGTTGGAGGTGATAAGTGTACCCGGTTTACGGAACTGCTCTACCTGTTCAAATACCTGTTGTTTGATCTTCAGGTTCTCTACCACCACTTCTATCACCCAGTCAAAATCGCCAATCTCTTTCATGTTATCGGTAAAATTGCCCGTGCGGATGCGTTTTACCACATCTTTGGTATATACCGGGCTTGGATTGGCTTTCAGGCTTGATGCAAGCGCCTCATTTACAATCCGGTTACGCACTGCCGGGTGCTCCAACGTGAGCCCTTTGGCCGTTTCGGCATCGGAGAGCGCATTGGGCACAATATCCATCAACAATACTTCCACTCCTATACCTGCAAAATGGCAGGCAATGCGGGACCCCATAACACCGGAACCCAGTACAGCAACTTTACGGATATGACGATTCATAATGGTTACACTTGTTTATCATTCAATTTATGAAAATACCGCCAAATACCAAGGTTACGTTTCGCATATATTAATATGAGATACAAGCACTTTGCCCCAACACAGATAAAATAAATAAATACGAAGTCATTACTTGCGTGTTTAAAAAATTACTATCTTAGGCCCCTAAATTTAACAGAGCATGAAAAAATTAATTTCTACCCTTGCTATTCTGGCTTGCGCAGTATTTGGCGCAAACGCACAGCGCGTTTTAGACTTACAAGTAACACTGAAATCTCCAGCTGCTGGAACTACTATCACCAGTGGTATGCAAACGCCAATCGTTTTCACCATCAAAAACCTGGGCCCTCAGAAAGTTGACAAAACTAAAGATACTATGGTTATTGAATGGTATGTAGATAACAACTACGTAACTGGTAGCCAGTCTATGTTCAAATTGAATAATGACCTGAATGCTGGTGATTCTATCACCCTGCCAGATACCCTGAATCTGAATTTCTCTAGTGCTGCAAATGGTGCTCACGATTTTTGTGTAGCTGCTGTTGCACTGAACAGATCTGCTGATTCTACTAAAGATGCTAACTTCACTAACAACCTGGGTTGCCGTTCTTACCAGTTCTTCTCTAGTTCTAATCCAACTGGTATCAACGAAGTAACTGCTAACCGCGGTGCTAAAAACAGAGCTCAAACTGTTTCTTTCTACCCTAACCCTGTTACTAACGTAGCTACTGCTGAAATCTACCTGAACGAGCGTCAAAGCGTTTCTATCATTGTTTCTGACATCACTGGTAAAGTAGTTTACACTGAAGAAAAAGGTGCTGTAAACAGCGGCATGCAGAAAATCTCTGCTAACCTGAATAGCCTGAACAATGGTCTGTACCTGGTAAAAATCGTTGCCGGTAACCAACAATACATGGGTAAAGTAGTATTGGCTAAATAAGCTAACTACCAACCTTTATAAAAAAGCCCCGCAATAACTGCGGGGCTTTTTTATTTTCTTTATCCTGTACTACAATTCTTCATCGTCCCAGTCTTCAAAACTGCCCATATCCATATTGAGCATAGAGCCCAGTATATCGGCAAAGCGGTCGTTGGCACCACCAAAAGATTGCTTACTGATGAGCGAGCAAGCCGCCATGCCATGCAGCACAAACTCCATCCAGATGCTCATCTCAGCCACTTCGGCATCGGGCACATAAGCCCTTACCAGGTCTACCAGGCCATCTACCTTACCTAAGGCATGGGTATACTCCCGGTCGTTCGTATCCCAAAGCAATTCCAGCACATTACCTTTACTAAACCAATCTATTACGGGTTGGTATACGTTAAGCAGTCCTTCTACATCTTTCCGTTTGCGTTTATAGTTCTCAGGATCGGGGAAATGCTCCAAAAACAGGCTTTTAATAGCCTGGCTAATCAGTTTTTGCGCTACGGGCAATGCGCCTTCCTGCTCTCCTTCATACACCAGTTCTATTTTACCGGTAATAGCCGCCACCACACCATTCAGATCGGCTATACGCACCTGCGTATGGGCATCGCCATTGATGATGCTTCTGCGCTCTGCATAACTCACCATGTTTTCGTAAGCAGAAATGGTAAGCCTGGCGCTCACACCGCTCTTTTGGTCTACAAACTCACTATGGCGGGCTTCCATTGCGATCTGCTCTACCAGCATTTTACACAAGCGGGGCACTGCAATACCTTCCTGGTCGGGATGCAAATGTGCTTCTTGCTGGGTAATGCGCTCCGACACATCTACCGAGCCCGGGTAATGCGTCATAATCTGGCTTTCGATACGGTCTTTAAGCGGTGTAACGATAGAGCCACGGTTGGTATAATCTTCGGGGTTGGCCGTAAATACAAACATAATATCGAGCGGCATCCGCAGTTTAAAACCACGGATCTGCACATCGCCTTCCTGTAAAATATTGAACAATGCCACCTGTATGCGCGCCTGTAAATCGGGCAATTCATTGATCACAAACAACCCACGGTGCGAACGGGGAATGATGCCATAATGCATTACCCTTTCGTCGCCAAAATGCAGTTTAAGATTAGCGGCTTTAATAGGATCTATATCACCAATCAAATCTGCTACCGACACATCTGGCGTAGCCAGCTTTTCGCTGTAACGTTCACTACGGTGCAGCCAGTCTACCGGGGTTTCATCGCCCTTCTCCGCTACCAGCTCTCTGGCATACCTGGAAATAGGAATCAAAGGATCGTCGTTGATCTCAGAACCGCTCACTACAGGAATCCATTCATCCAGCAACGATACCATTTGCCGGGCAATACGTGTTTTGGCCTGCCCGCGCAAACCGAGTAGCAATATATTGTGCCGCGACAATACAGCAGTTTCCAGTTCTGGAATCACAGTATTTTCATAACCCAATATGCCCGGAAAAGCAGGTGTGCGGGATTGCAGTTTTTCGATCAGGTTTTGGCGAATTTCTTCTTTAACCGAACGGGATTGGTATCCCGACGCTTTCAACTGGCCTAAAGTATAAATGGCTGGTTTATTCATAACTCTTCAATTCAGAATATCAGACTCTTTTTCTTTTGTTGCGTTCGTAATCTTCAAAAACAAATTTGCCCAATCCATCCAGCGAAGCAAAGAAGGCCTTGCCTTTGTTCACTTCTGTAAATTCCCGCACAAAGGCCTGCAGGTAAGGATCGGAGGCAATCATAAACGTTATGACCGGTATCTTAACCCGCTTAAGTTGGGCAGCCAGGTTAAGCGTACGGTTTAGAATTTTGCGGTCTATGCCAAAACTGTTCTTGTAGTATTTATTGCCCACTTTAAGGCAGGTAGGCTTACCATCAGTAATCATGAATATCTGCTTATTGCTGTTTTTGCGACGGCGCAGAATATCCATAGCCAGCTCCAATCCGGCTACAGTATTGGTATGGTAAGGGCCCACTTGCAGGTACGGCAGGTCTTTGATCTGCACCTGCCAGGCATCGTTGCCAAACACAATAATATCGAGGGTATCTTTCGGGTAACGGGTGGTAATAAGCTCGCTCAGCGCCATAGCCACTTTTTTGGCTGGCGTAATGCGGTCTTCGCCATACAATATCATGGAATGCGAAATGTCTATCATGAGTACGGTAGACGTTTGTGTTTTAAAATCCGTCTCGCGGATTTCAAGGTCGTCTTCCTGCAACTGAAAATTATCTATGCCATGATTGACCTGCGCATTGCGAATGCTTTCGGTAAAAGCAATGCTCTCCAGCGTATCGCCAAACTGGAAAGGCCGGGTTTCGGGATTCAGTTCATCTCCCTTGCCACTCTTACCGGTTTTATGATCGCCGGACTTACCCTTTTTCATTTTACCAAAAATCTCATCCAGCGAACGTTTCCGTATGGTTTGTTCGCTTTTGGACGTAATGGCAAACCGTCCGTCGTTTTCTCTCTCTGTAAGGTATCCCTGGGCTTTAAGATCCTCTATAAAGTCGCCAATACCATAATCGGGCGTACTCAGCTGAAACTTCTGATCCAGCTGGGTAAGCCAGCTCAGGGCTTCTTCTGCATCGCCATTGGTATAGTGCAGCAACTCCATAAAAATGCTGAATAGCCGCTCAAATGGCGTTTGCTCCGGCCCCGGAATAAACTTACTGAACAAATCTCCGCGCATACCTGCAATTTAAGGAATTCGGAGGCGACATTACGTCATCAGTCTTATCTATACGTAATATTAAATGCGAATGCTCTTGCCTGTGGCAAGAGCATTCGCATTTATAAAAAGCCCAATATTTTAAAAGATTTAAAACTAGAACTTTTGATTATACGTTGCTCCGACTCCCCAATACGAATAACTCAACATATTTTGAAAACTTCCGGAAGTAAACGAAGGCTCAATCATATAAACGGTAAAAGTTTTATCCCATGAAAGTGGGAAATTCACGTTGGCTTCATAAACCGTAACATTACCACCCCAGATTTGGCTCGGTGCAGATTTTAGTACTGGCGTATATGGCCCTGTAAGCGTATTGCTATTATTCTCGCGAAGCCAAAATTTGTATGAATTATAAGTTGTAGTGCACTGAGCCTGTGTGCAAGTAGGAATAACCTGAATTTTGTGAGCCACCGCCACTACAACCCCACCAGGATTGGGCAAACCTCCCATACCTGGAATAGATGGCATCCAATTGTCGGTGGGATAAAAATAGGCATAGTCAAAAATATTGACTCCCAATGCCTTTACCGAAGCAGAAGTTTTAGACTTAGCCTCTGCAAGCTGATTATTATTTTCCTTTTTACATGCTGTAAAAGCGGTTCCAAATAAAACAGCACAGATAGCTAAACCGATAGTACGATTTCTTTTCATAGATAGTAATTTAATTCAGTACTGCAATTTAGGCGGAAGCCTAAACACAATCATAGCAACTTATTATCCATAGACAACTATTTATTAAGTGTTCCTTTCACCATATTATTCGATACCCACAAACCGTACCTCGGTACTAAAAAAGGACTCAACCTAAAACAAAACCGCCCGGCCATTAAGGCCGGGCGGTTCAAAATATAATGCCAGAAGCGTTTTTATTTCACTTCACTACCTGCGTTCACTTCGCGTGAAGGATTTACAAAAACCAGTTTGCCCTCCGCATCTTCGGCCATCAGGATCATGCCCTGGCTTTCGATACCGCGCATTTTGCGGGGCGCCAGGTTGGCTACTACCGTTACCTGCCTTCCGATTACCTCTTCGGGTGCAAAGTGCATGGCAATGCCACTCAGGATGGTCCTTTCTTCAAAACCGAGGTCTACGGTAAGTTTGAGCAGTTTGTCTGCTTTTTCTACTTTTTCGGCATGTTTAACCGTGCCTACTCGCAGCTCTACCTTTGTAAAATCATCAATGGTAATAAGCGGTTTGGTTTCTAATTCTTTCGCGGCTTCCGCAGGCGCTTCTGCCTGCTGGGCAGCAGCTGAGGCTACCAGACCTTCGTGTAATTTTGCTACTTGTTCCTGCACTTGTGTATCTTCTATTTTCTTAAATAATAATTCGGGCGCTCTTAAAGGGTATCCTGTATTTACCAGTTTCATGCTGCCTGCATTTTCCCAATCCAGCATACGGTCTACCACTTTAAGCATATGGCAGATCTTACGGGCGGTAAAGGGCAAAAACGGGTTCATGTAAATAGCCAGATTGGCGGTAAGCTGTAAGCTGATGTGCAGACAGTTGTCGATCGCCTTCTGGTTCTCGGCCTGCATTTCGGGGGTCTTGCTCAGCATCCAGGGCGCTTTTTCCTGCATGTATTTGTTACCCTCACGGGCCACGTTCATCATTTCCTGCAATGCTTCGCGGAAACGGTATTGCTCCAGTGCGGTCTCAATTTTGCCTTTTGCGTCCTGCACAAATTTGATGATGTTGGCATCCGACTCGTCGGCCAGTTCCTGGTGGTAAGCAGGCACTTTGCCGCCGCACAGTTTGTGCATGAGCACCATTGCCCTGTTTACAAAATTACCCAGGTTGGCTACCAGTTCGTTGTTGTTGCGATCCTGGAATTCTTTCCAGGTAAAATCGTTGTCTTTGGTCTCCGGCGCATTGGCACAAAGCACATAACGCAACACATCCTGCTGGTCGGGGAAATCTTTGATATAATCGTGCACCCAAACCGCCCAGTTGCGGCTGGTGCTCACTTTCTCACCTTCAATATTCAGAAACTCATTGGCAGGCACATTATCCGGCAACACAAAACCTTCGTGGGCTTTGAGCATAGCCGGGAAAATGATGCAATGAAACACGATATTGTCTTTGCCAATAAAGTGTACCAGCTTGGTATCTTCCTTACACCAGTAGTCGCTCCAGTTGGCGGTGAGCTCTTTGGTTGCGGAGATGTAACCGATAGGCGCATCAAACCATACATACAGCACTTTTCCTTCGGCATCGGCCAAAGGCACTTTTACGCCCCAATTGCTGTCGCGGGTCATGGCGCGGCTTTGCAAGCCACTGTCGAGCCAGCTTTTACACTGCCCCAGCACATTGTTTTTCCAGTCTTCGGCATGCTCTTCGAGAATCCATTGTTTCAGGAATGGCTCCCAGTTTTGCAAAGGCAGGTACCAGTGTTTGGTTTTACGTTTTACAGGCACCGCATCGCTCAGGGCACTCTTCGGATTGATCAGCTCTTCCGGGCTCAGCGAAGAACCGCATTTTTCGCACTGGTCGCCATAAGCACGGTCGTTGCCGCATTTAGGGCAGGTACCTACAATGTAACGGTCGGCCAGGAATGTGTTTTTGGTTTCGTCGTAATACTGCTCGCTTTCCTTTTCTTCAAACAAACCCTTATTGTACAGGTTGGTAAAAAACTCCTGCGAGGTAAGGTGGTGAATATCGTTGGAGGTACGCGAAAAAATATCGAAAGAAATGCCCATCTGCTCAAAGCTGTCTTTGATGATGGCATAATATTTATCTACCACTTCCTGTGGTGTAATGCCTTCTTTCATGGCACGGATGGTAATGGGCACACCGTGCTCATCGGTACCGCATACAAATTTCACATCACGTTTTTGCGCACGCTGGTACCTTACATAAATATCCGAAGGCAGGTAGCAGCCAGCCAGGTGACCGATGTGTACCGGACCATTGGCGTAAGGCAATGCTGCTGTAACCAGGTATCTTTTAAAATCTTTCATCGTTTCTATATTGTTTACTGGCATGTACCGCTTAAAATGAAGGAAAAACTTCATCGCAGCATACATGCCATATATCTGCTAAATTTGCGCAAATTTAATCAACTAAAGCCACTCTTCATGATTATTCCTCCTGCGCTCAGACCCGGCGATAAAATAGGCATTACCTGCCCTGCGGGTTATGTAAAAGCCGAAGAAACAGCAGACATGCTGCGCACCTTACAGGAATGGGGATTTGAAACGGTTACCGGACCAACCATTGGCACCTCGTATTTTAAGTTTTCGGGCACGGATGAAGAGCGGCTGGCCGATCTGCAACACATGCTGGACAACCCGGATATAAAGGCCATTTTCTTTGGCCGGGGTGGATATGGCACCATACGGCTGCTGGACCGGCTCGATTTTACCCAATTCCTGCACCACCCCAAATGGCTGGTAGGCTTTAGCGATATTACTGTTTTGCACAACCACCTTACGCAACACCTGGGTTGCGCCAGCCTGCACGCGCACATGTGCAGCGGCTACAAACCCGGCCAATACGACGCGGAATCGACCAGCAGCATTTTAAAAGCGGTAACCAACCGCCTGCTCTCCTACAATATTCCGGCACATGCCATGAACCGTGCAGGAACGGCGCAAGGCATGCTTACAGGCGGCAACCTGGCTGTACTCTCCGACCTGGCCGGATCGGTTTCTGATGTAGACACCGCGGGCAAAATTCTTTTTATCGAAGACGTAGGCGAATACTGCTACAATGTAGACCGCATGCTCTGGCAACTGAAACGGGCAGGCAAACTCAGCAACCTGGCCGGATTAGTGGTAGGAGGCTTTACCGACCGCCTGGAAAACGAAGTGTCCTTTGGTATGACCGAATACGAGATCGTGTGGGAAAAGGTAAAAGACTACAGCTACCCGGTTTGTTTCGACTTTCCGGTGGGGCACCAGCCTCGTAATGTAGCGCTCAAATGTGGGGTACCGTTTACCTTATCGGTTACAGCAACGGGCGTTACTCTGGAAGAAAAAACTTCCGGCATATAATGCAGAATTTCCGCGCCAGAATTTCGGGGAACGCATTACTGCAGGGCATTCTGTATTCGATACTGGGCGCCTTGTTCATCTCGTCCAAAGCCATCTTTGCCAAATTGTCTTACCACACCGGCACCATCGATGGCACCGGCGTGCTTACGCTTCGCATGCTGTTTGCCTTACCTTTTTACATCATCATAGCCTGGTACAGCAGTCGTAAGCAAGACTACAACAAGCTTTCGCCCATGCTACTGCTGCGGGTACTCTTGCTGGGCTGCCTGGGCTACTACCTCAGTAGTTTGTTCGACTTTATTGGATTACAATATGTTTCGGCGGGACTGGAACGGCTCATTATTTTTATATATCCCAGCTTTGTAGTCCTCTTCGGTGCAATGTTTCTGCAACAGAAAATTAACAAATGGCAGGCCTGGGCGTTACTCCTTACCTATGCAGGAGTGGGCATTGCTTATTGGGCAGAAGGATTAGACACGCCACACCATCCTAAATTTCTCTGGGGTACCTTCCTCATTTTTCTTTGCACTTTATCCTACGCGGTCTATTTCCTCCTCAGTGGCCGCATACTCAAGCGCATGAGCGCACAACAATTTGCTTCCTTTGGAATGATAAGCGCCACGGTAGCCATTGCCATACATTATGGGGTTACCCGGCAAGGTTTTGCGCCGCTCCTTCACCTTCCTACAACGGTGTATGTGTACTGCCTGCTTATGGCAGTTATAGCCACCGTTATTCCTTCTTACCTGATAGCCGAAGGACTCAAACGCATTGGCAGCGGCAATGCCGCTATTGTAAGCAGCCTGGGCCCTGTGGCCACTACCATACAAGCAGTATGGTTCCTGGGTGAGCCTTTTAGCTGGTTGCAAGCTGCAGGCACCGTTATGGTATTGCTGGGCATTGGGCTCATTACCAAACAAAAAAACGATTAACGGTGCTTCGACAAAGCCTGTCCCGCCCATGCGGGGCTCAGCAACCTTTAAGCGTTTTTGTATTGTATGGGGAAATCTTAGCTTTTGTAATCGTACAACTCTAATCTGTGATCATCACTACGCTGTAACAAACTCTACGGTAAACGTACTGCCTTTGCCCAGTGTACTATCTACACTTACTTTACCGCCGTGTGCGTCTACAATTGCTTTTACATAGCTCAGACCTAAACCAAAACCTTTTACGTTGTGCAGGTTGCCGGTATGGGCGCGGTAGAATTTTTCGAAGATCCGGTGCTGGGTTTCTTTGCTCATACCAATACCGTTATCGGCTACTTTAATGTAAATATGCTTGCCCAGATTTTGGGTGCTGATGGTTACCTCGGGGCGAACATCACTGTACTTCAACGCATTATCCAGCAGGTTGTTGATGAGGTTAGAGAAGTGCACCTCATCGGCAAAAGTGAGGAACGACGTGGCTTCCAGGTTCAAATGCACCACAGCTTCTTTCTCCTGCAATTGCAGTGCGGCATTGGCTACCACCTTTTCTATCGCTTCGTGTACGTTCAGTTTTTGCAGGTTTAGTTTCAGTTCTTTTTTCTCCAGTTGCGCCGCTTGCAGTATTTTTTCTACCTGCTTGTTCATACGCCGGTTTTCATCTTTAATAATGCCGGAGTAATACTTAATCTTATCCGTATCGTAAATCACCTTTTGGTTGTTCAATGCATCTACAGCCAGCGAAATGGTAGCCAGCGGTGTTTTAAACTCATGCGTCATGTTGTTGATGAAATCAGATTTCATCTCCGACAATTTTTTCTGAGAGAACAGCGTTCTAACGGTAAGCGCGAAAGCGGCAATAATAACACCGGTAAACATCAGCGAGGCCAGCACCATCCAGGTCATACTTTTAACCAGGTATTCTTCCGGCTCTATCATATACACCAATAGCTCTTCGAGCATGATGGGATTATTGGTAAGCGGAACTTTATAAGGTGTGCTATAATACTCCGATTTAAAGCCTGGCGACTGCATGGTTACAAAACCCATGTTTTGGGTAATAGAATATTCAAACGCCTGATCGATACCCTGTTTTTTAAACTCGCGCTTCAGTAATTCTTCCAGTTCGTGGTTATCAATTACAGATTCGGTACGTATGCTCAGGTACTGCGAGTACAGCCGCGACATATCATTATCGCCCAGCATCGTTTGCTTGCGGTGAATGATCTCGTTGGCCACGTTGGTGATACCTTCGTAGATATTCTGCGAAAACTGCTCCTTTTTAACGATGGCAGAATTCTTGATCCAGGAGATCTGGATCAGGATGATACCCAGCAACGACAGGGTGATTAATATAACGATAAGGGGGAATACTCTTTTCACAAATTGGATTAAAAAACAAAAATAGGACTTAATCGATCGCTTGCGTTAAGGCTCAATTGAATTTAACTGCCCTTTAACGGCTACTAAAAAATGTTTTTTTCTCCACTTTTTTTCCTATAATTTTAAGCTGAATGAAAGAAGAATGAAAATGAAGATGGATCTGCTCAACACACATATTCAAACCAGGCTTAAGCCAATGTCGGGTAGAATGCTGATCGCAGAGCCTTTTCAGAACGATCCGAATTTTTCACGTACTGTTATTTTATTGTGCGAACATGAAGACGACGGCTCGCTGGGTTTCATTCTAAACCGGCCACTGGGCGAAAGCCTCGGCGATATTCTTCCCGAAACCGAAGCATACAATTATCCGGTGTATGTGGGCGGACCAGTACAATTAGACTCGCTGCACCTGCTGCACAGCCTGCCCGATGTATTGGGTGGTATGGAAATTATGCCTGGCGTATATTGGGGCGGCGATTTTGAAACCGTAACCAAACTCATTAAATCGGGTGTTATTCAACCGCCACAAATCCGTTTTTTCCTGGGCTACAGCGGCTGGAACCCCGGCCAGCTTAAAACAGAACTGAAAGAACACTCCTGGTATGTATCTAAAGGTAACTCCAAACAGGTTTTTACACCAGATGAGAAAAGCCTTTGGCCAAACGCCATTAAAGCGCTGGGCCCACGTTTTGCCGCAATGGCCAATTTTCCGATAAACCCGATGCTGAATTAAATGCTGCGCGTTTCTTTCAAAAATCCTTACGCCGCTCGGAGCTAAGCCTTACCTTTATCGCTGCAACGCTTACCTGATACATGTCTGCCGCCCAAAACCATTACCAGACCCTGCACCTGCCCTATACTGCGGGCCAGGTAGAAATTAAGAAAGCGTACCGCAGGCTTGCGGTAAAATACCACCCCGACAAGAATCCCACAGATCCCTTTGCCGAAAGCTATTTCAAGGAAATACAGGAAGCGTATTCCGTTTTGTCGCACCCTGGCAAAAGACGTACCTACGACCGTGAACTGTGGCTAACCGGCACCAATTTCAGAAACATCTTTAAGACCGATCTTTCGCCAGCTACCTTTATCATGAAGTGCAGGCAACTGTACCACCATATTTCGCGTGGCAACCCATCTATGATAGACAAAGCGGTGCTTAACGGTTACCTGCAACAGCTTTTTTCCGACAGTCAGGTGTCTGCTTTGCAGGAGCAGGCCACAGAAGCGCAGCAACTGGCCATTCTAAACGAGATCTTACCATTAGGCAAGCATCTGTACCCGGCCCACTTCAACCTCCTTATTGAGCGGCTATACCAGTTTACAGGCAAGGATGCCCGCACGCATCAGTTTATACAACAACACCAGCGCAAATGGCAAAGCCAGGCCCGGTGGGATAAATGGATGCCCTGGCTCATTATAGCGCTTACCATTTTGTTTATGGTGCTGATGTATTGGTATGTAAAGCAGCCAGCCCCCTAATACACCGCTTTTAACTACTAGCTAGAAGCTGATTTTGCGCACATAAAAAAACCCCGCAGTTACCTGCAGGGCTTCCTATTATTTATAACAGTGTTGTTATTCTACTGTTTCCACACCTTCAATAAGAACGGTGGTTCTATTGTTCAGCATTTCCACAAAACCACCCTGGATGTTATACACCTCTACGCTGTGCATATTCTTGTCCTTGATGATCTTCATGGTGCCTTTACCCAGCGCAGCCACAATGGGTGCGTGATGGTCGAGCAGTTCAAACGAACCGTCTACACCGGGAAGCTGTACACCGTACACTTCACCGTTGAAGATTTTACGCTCGGGAGTTAAAATATCCAGTTTCATGAATCCAATTTGGAACTGCCCGAAGGCAGGTATTAGAAAATTGAAAACCAGGATACGCTCCAGTCTCAGAGACCGGCCCGTATCCTGATTGACTCATTAGTTTTTAGCTTGCTCCAGCAGTTTTTTACCTTTAGCGATAGCATCGTCGATGTTACCTACCAGGTTAAACGCTGCTTCAGGATACTCATCTACTTCACCGTCCATGATCATGTTAAAGCCACGGATGGTTTCTTCGATGGGCACCAGCACACCTTTCAGACCGGTAAACTGCTCTGCCACGTGGAATGGCTGAGACAGGAAACGC